>CALLKI010000001.1 GCA_938008415.1 uncultured Luteimonas sp.
CGTTCACGGGGGGAGGTTGGGAGGGGGGCAAAACCGCCTGCACGCGAACACCGCGCGTTGCGTGACGGACACGAAGCACCAGGCTTCCAGGGATGGGCACTCGGCGATGCCTGCCCCCACCCCGACCCTCCCCCGCAAGCGGGGGAGGGAGAGCTGCGTCCTCTGATTGCGTGCTGGGCGCGAAGCGCCAGGCCTGCAGGGGATTGGGCACTGCGGCGGGACTTGCCCCCCCCCCGCAAGCGGGGGAGGGAGACCTGCGTCCTCTGATTGCGTGTTGCGTGGGATCCGTCCCTCCTCCGTTTCGCGGGGCAGGGCGTGCAGGCGCGTGGGCGTTGAACCGGAACGCCGCGCTCAGTCCGCGGCTTCGGGCAGGGTGAGCACGAAACAGGCGCCGCCGCCGGGGCGGTCCTCGTAATCGAGCCCGCCCCCGAAGCCGGCCACGATCTGGCGCGCCAGCGCCAGGCCGAGCCCGCTCGACACGCCGTCATCGCGCGCGCCTTCGGCGCGGAAGAACGGCGTGAACAGCGCCGGGCGCCGCGAGGGCGGGATGCCCGGGCCGCGGTCGGCGAAGCGAAGCTGCAGCAGGCCCGGGCCTGCGCGTTCCACCGACACGTCCACGTCGCTGCCCGGCGCGTACTTGAGCGCGTTGCCGATCAGGTTCTCGCAGACCTGGCGCAGCACCAGCGCCTCGATGGCCACCCGTGGCGGGTTGTCGAGCACGGGCAGGCGCAGCTGCGCGCCACGCGCTTCGAGCTGCAGCGCGTAGCGGTTGTGCAGCCACCGGAAGACCTCGCCCAGGCACGCGGACGGGCGCGTGCCGTCGTCCCTGCCGCGCCGGCGCTCGCTGTCGGCCTGCTGCGCGCCAAGGTAGCGGCGGATGTAGTCGAACGCATCCGCGGTGCTGTCGCGGATCATCTCCAGGTAGCGTTGCCTGCGCGCCTCGTCCAGGGTGCCCGCGAGCAGGATCTCGCTGGCGAAATGGATGCTGGTCAGCGGGTTCTTCAGGTCATGGGCGACCAGTGTCATCAGCTCCTCGCGCTCGTGGGCGAGGCGCTCGAGGCGGTCGCGCATGCGCTTGAGCCCGAGGTGCGCCTCGACCCGCGCCAGCAGTTCCTCGGGCATGAACGGCTTGGTGACGTAGTCCACCGCGCCGGACTCGAACGCGCGCACCAGCAGGTCGCGGTCGTGGGCGACGGTCAGGAACACCACGGGCAGCTGCGCCAGCGCGCCGGACCGGCGGATCTCCGCCATCAGCTCGAAGCCGTCCATGCCGGGCATGAGCATGTCGAGCAGGACCAGGTCCGGCGGCTGTGACTGCAGGATCGCGAGCGCCTCGTTGCCGTTGGCGGCGGTGGCCACCTCGTAGCCGTGGCGTGCGAGCAGCGCGCTGACCACGAGCAGGTTCGATTCCTGGTCGTCGACCACGAGGATCCTGCCGGACAGTCCGATGCTGGCGGTCATCCCCCTTCCCCTTCGGCCCGGGTTTGCAGCGCGCAAGACCGGAAAAGTAGCAGATAGCCCGCGGTCCGGGCGGGCGAAGCTGAACGGCGCGACAGGAAACTGAACGGGCGTGACGCACGGGGCGTGCAGACGGAATCAGAGCACGCGCCACTGTCCCGGCGCGAGCCCGTCGAGCCGGTAGTTGCCGATCGCCACGCGCACCAGGCGCAGCGTCGGCAGGCCCACCGCCGCGGTCATGCGCCGCACCTGGCGGTTGCGCCCCTCGCGGATGCGCAGCTCGATCCAGCTGTCGGGCACGCTCTTGCGGAAGCGCACCGGCGGATCGCGCGGCCACAGCGCCGGCGGCGGGATGCGGCGCACCCGGGCCGGCCGCGTGGGGCCGTCGTTGAGCATCACGCCGTTGCGCAGCGCCGACAACTGCGCGTCGTCCGGCACGCCTTCCACCTGCACCCAGTAGGTCTTGGGCAGCTTGTGGCGCGGGTCGGTGATGCGGTGCGCCAGCACGCCGTCGTCGGTCAGCAGCAGCAGCCCCTCGGAATCCAGGTCCAGGCGCCCCGCGGGATACACGCCCGCAGGCAGGCCGAACTCCGCCAGCGTGCGCCGCGGCGGCTCGCCGCGGTCGGTGAACTGGCAGAGCACGCCGTAGGGCTTGTTGAACGCGATCAGCATGGAAGCGGCTGCCGGCTGGCATCGCCCGGCGCGCTGCCCCGGGCCGGATGGCCGGGAAGCGCCCGGAACCCCTTCCCCCGCTCGCGCGGGAAGGCCGGGACGGGGGCCGGACGGGAACGGCGCAATCCGGTTCCAGGACAGCGCCTACTCGCTGGCCGGCTTCACGAAGCGCAGCGTCATCCGGTCGCTCTCGCCGATCGCGCGGTAGCGCTGCGCGTCCGCGGGATCATGGCGGTTGGTCGGCGGCAGCATCCACACGCCGTCCGGATGGTCCTTCGTGTCCTGCGGGTTGGCGTTGACCTCGCTCTTGCCGTCGAGCACGAAGCCGGCCGCTTCCGCAAGCGCGATGACCTGCGCCTCGCCGACGTAGCCGCTGCGGTCGTCCTCCGGCACGTCGCCATTGGCCCGGTGCTCGACCACGCCCAGCACGCCGCCGGGCCTGAGCACCTCGTAGAAGCCGCGGAACATGCCCTCGGCCTGGCCCGCCATCCGCCAGTTGTGCACGTTGCGGAAGGTGAGCACCACGTCCGCCGAACCGGGCTCGCCGAAGCGCGGGGCCTCCGGGTCGTAGGCCACGACCTCCGCCCTGCCGTACAGCTCCGGCGAGGCGGCCAGCTTCTTCTCGAGGCTTTCCTTCGCGCGCCGGGAGTAGTCGCGGCGTTCCTCGGGCAGCGCCATCGGGTCCACCACCGCGGCGATGTACCTGCCGTGCTCACGCAGGAACGGCGCCAGGATCTCGGTGTACCAGCCGCCGCCGGGCGTGATCTCGACGACGGTCTGGTCCGGGCGCAGGCCGAAGAACGCCAGCGTCTCCGCCGGGTGGCGGTACACGTCGCGCGCCGCGAACTCCGGCGTGCGCCACGGGCCGGCGACCGCCGCGCGCAGTTCGGCGGACGGTTCCGCCAGGTGCGCGGGCGGCGGGGGCGAGCCGGCGTGCGCGGCCAGCGGTGCGAGCAGCATCAGCGAACAGGCGAGCAGGATCGGGCGCATGGGTGTCCTCCTGGTCCGGGTATGCCAGCGTGCCACGTCCGCCGGTCAGGCGGACGTGAACGCGGCCAACGCGTCGTTGAAGGTGCGGCTGGGCCGCATCGCCGCCGAGACCTTCTCCATGTCCGGGCGGTAGTAGCCGCCGATGTCCACCGGACGGCCCTGCACCGCCGCCAGCTCGGCCACGATCTTCTCCTCGTTCTCCGCCAGCGCCCTGGCCAGCGGCGCGAACCGCGCCTTCAGCGCCGGGTCCTCGTCCTGCGCGGCCAGCGCCTGCGCCCAGTACAGCGCCAGGTAGAAATGGCTGCCACGGTTGTCCAGCCCGCCGAGCCTGCGCGCGGGGCTGCGGTTCTCGTCGAGGATGCGGCCGTTGGCGACGTCCAGCGCCCTGGCGAGCACCGCCGCGCCCCTGTGGCCGCAGCGGTTCGCCAGGTGCTCGAACGAGGCGGCCAGCGCCAGGAACTCGCCCAGCGAGTCCCAGCGCAGGTAGTTCTCCTCCAGGAACTGCTGCACGTGCTTGGGCGCGCTGCCGCCGGCGCCGGTCTCGAACAGGCCGCCGCCGGCCATCAGCGGCACGATCGACAGCATCTTGGCGCTGGTGCCCAGCTCCAGGATCGGGAACAGGTCGGTCAGGTAGTCGC
>CALLKI010000002.1 GCA_938008415.1 uncultured Luteimonas sp.
CCCGCTGCCGTTCGACTTGCATGTGTTAGGCCTGCCGCCAGCGTTCACTCTGAGCCAGGATCAAACTCTTCACTTAAGAACTTATGGGCCGAAGCCCAAATTTCTCGAGTGCAGCCGTCGTCCGAGCTCTGGAATCACTCGCTGCATTTCTGCATCGAATTGACTTGCTTGCTCTTTCGAACGTCTGCTTGATGGACAGTCATCCACCGGCCAGACGCCCGCACAAGTCACCTGCGCACACTGTCAAAGATCCTCGGAAGGGGCCTCAGCGCCTCGCTTCCAGACCCTCGGCATTTCCGCCGGAGGGAGCCGCACATTCTGCGGCGTTTTCTTCGTTCCGTCAACACCCCGTTGCCGGGAGGTTTCCGGTTCCTTCGGCTTCAGGCCGTTCGGCCTTTCCGCCGGAGGGAGCCGCACATTCTGGGGCGGCTTCTTCGTTTCGTCAACACCCCGTCGCCGGGGGGTTTCCGAATCCCTCAGGCCTCGGGCCGCTTGGCCATTCAGCCGGGGGAGCCGCACATTCTAGCCCGGATTCCGGAGCAGTCAACACCGCGTTGCCGTTTCCGGAGGGGCCCGGGAGCCGGTGCGGCCGGTTGCCGCTGCCGTTCCCGCTGCGGGGCGCGCATTCTGCACTTTCCGGAAAATTTTGCAAAGCCCCCCACGCCGCAGGCACGCAATCGTGGCGTTGCTTGACGCGGGCGGGCGCGTGCACGAAGGTGCAGGCAGCTTCCCGATGACATGAAGATGCCGATGCGATCCTTCCGCCTGCTGTTGCTTGCCCCGATCCTGGCCATTTCCTCCGGCTGCGCCAGCGCGAGCGGCGACTGGGTGGAGATTGCCGGCACGCGCTACGCGGTCGAGGTTGCCGACGACGAAGCGTCACGCGCGCGGGGCCTGATGTTCCGCGATTCGCTCCCGGAGCGCGCGGGCATGCTCTTCATCCATCCGCGCGAGGAACCGCTGGCGTACTGGATGAAGAACACGCGGATCCCTCTCGACATCCTGTACTTCGACGCTTCTCGCAGGCTCGTGTCACAGCAGCGCGACGTGCCGCCCTGCTCGGCGGGCAACGCCTGCCCGGCGTACCCGAGCGGCGCGCCCGCGCTGTACGTGCTGGAGCTCAATGCCGGCGAGGCCGCACGCCTTGGCTTGCAGGATGGCGCCGAGCTGGAGCTTTCCCCTGCGCTGCAAGGCCGTCGCGGGCGCTGATCCGCATGCGTGCCGGCGCCATGGAAACCCCGCCCCTCACGTGGGATTCGATCCCCGGCCGCGAGGACGGCGCGCTGCCGCTGTTCGAAGCCGCGCTGCTGGTCGCGCGCGACGAATACTCGCGCCTCGACCCCGCGCTGTACGAGGCGATCGTCGAGTCCCACGTCACGCACCTGCGCGCGCAGGTGGACGGCCTCGAACATCCCGCGTCGAAGATGCAGGCGATCAACCGGCACCTGTTCGAGGAACTGGGTTACGCCGGCAACCGCGACGAGTACGACGACCCGCGCAACAGCTACATCAACGAAGTGCTCGAGCGCAGGCTCGGCAATCCCATCTCGCTCGCGCTGGTGCAGATGGAGGTGTCCAGGCGCCTGGGCGTGCCGCTGGAAGGCGTGTCATTCCCCGGGCACTTCCTGGTGCGCCTGCCGGTGGAGGACGGCGTGCTGGTGATGGACCCGTTCAACCGCGGGCGGCCGCTGGACGCCGCCGAACTGCGCCACCGGGCGGGCGTGCACATGGACGGCGTCGAGCCGGACGACGACACCCTGTTGCGCATCCTGCAGCCAGCCTCGCACCGCGCGATCCTGGCGCGCGTGCTGCGCAACCTGCACGGCGCCTACTGCAAGGCCGGGGACTGGGAGCGGGCGACGCGCTGTGCGGACCGGCTGCTGAAGCTGGACCCCGGCGACGCCGGCGCGCTGCGCGACCGCGGCCACGGTTACCTGCAGGTCGGGCATCTCGCCGCGGCGCGCGAGGACCTGGCGCTGTACCTGGCGCGGCACCCGGACGCGGAGGATGCCGCCCAGGTGCGCGAATGGCTGGTCGTGACCGGGCTGGCCCGGGCCCGGATCCACTGAAGGCCCGGGGCGGGCTCAGGGCGCGCCGATCTCCACCATCTCGAAATCGGACTTGGTCGCGCCGCAGTCCGGGCACGTCCAGGTGTCGGGGATGTCTTCCCACCGCGTGCCCGGGGCGATGCCTTCCTCGGGCAGGCCCTTGGCCTCGTCGTAGATGAATCCGCAGACGACGCACATCCAGGTGCGGTATGCGGGGGCGGTCCCGTTCATCGGATAATCGTGGCGGACGTTGCGGAACCCGCATTGTCCCATCCTTCCGCGTTTCCGGGAAACCTCCATGCCCGCTTCCCAGCAACCGTTGCCCCTGCCCCCGGGGGGCCTGTACCTGATCACGCCGGACGAGCCGGACACGGCGCGCCTCGAGGCACGCGTGGCGCAGGTGATCGGGCACGCGGCGATGCTCCAGTACCGGAACAAGCGTGCCGGCGACGCGCTGCGCCGCGAACAGGCCTCGCGCCTGCTCGCCCTGTGCCGGGCGCACGGCGTGCCGCTGGTCGTCAACGACGACTGGCGGCTGGCGGCCGGGATCGGCGCCGACGGCGCGCACCTCGGCGCGGACGACGGCGACCTGGCCGAGGCCAGGCGGGCCCTGCCGGGCCGGATCCTCGGCGCCTCCTGCTACGACAGCCTCGACCGCGCCCGGGCGGCGCACGAGGCGGGCGCCGACTACCTCGCGTTCGGCGCGCTCTTCCCCTCGCCCACCAAGCCGGGGGCGCGCCGGGCGACGCCGCGGCTGCTGCGCGAGGCCACGGGCTTCGGGCGCAAGCTCGTGGCCATCGGCGGGATCACTCCCGATAATGCCCGCGCCGTGGCCGCCGCCGGCGCCGACTTCGTGGCGGTGATCAGCGCCGTGTTCGACGCGCCCGATCCCGCCGCCGCGGCCCGGTCGTTCCACGCCGCGCTCGCCACGGCCGGCTGACGCCGGGCCCGCGGCCGCAACCACGCAACCACGAACCATGCGCCGGCAGGCGCCCCTCCCAGGACACCACGAGATGAAACACGACCGCTCCCACGCCCTGTTCGAACGCGCCCGCCGGCTGCTGCCCGGCGGCGTCAACTCGCCGGTGCGCGCCTTCAAGTCCGTCGGCGGCGAGCCGTTCTTCGTGCAGCGCGCCGATGGCCCGTACCTGTACGACGTGGATGGCAACCGCTACATCGACTACGTCGGCTCGTGGGGGCCGATGATCGTCGGCCACAACCACCCGGCGGTGCGCGAGGCGGTCGAGCGCGCCGTGCGCGACGGCCTGTCCTACGGCGCGCCGTGCGAGGCCGAGGTGCTGATGGCCGAGGAAATCACGAAGCTGGTCCCTTCGTGCGAGATGGTGCGCATGGTCAACTCCGGCACCGAGGCGACGCTGTCGGCGATCCGCCTGGCGCGCGGCGCCACCGGCCGCCAGCGCATCGTCAAGTTCGAGGGCTGCTACCACGGCCACGGCGACTCGTTCCTGGTCAAGGCCGG
>CALLKI010000003.1 GCA_938008415.1 uncultured Luteimonas sp.
AGCATCACCAGCGGCGGACGTTCGGCACAGGCCAGGGCCGGGTCGCCCCAGCGGCGGACGTGGTAGCGCAGGCCGCGCACCGGCACGGTCTGGCTGGTGGACGGGCACAGGGGAACGTAGGGCTCGAATGGCGTCATGGTCGTGACATGTTGACCGAAAACGGCGCATCGTGCCGGCGGCCTGCTCCCTATAATGCGCCGCCGCTTCGACCAGAACCAGACATGCCGGGATTGAAGAAGTTGTTGCGCCGGTGGCGAAGCCCCAGGGTCCGCGAACACAGCATCGATGCTCCGATCACCTCGCGCGAGGACGTCGAGAGATGGGCCATGTGGAGCCGCCACGGCGAGAAGGTGGTCCTGCATGTGCCGGTCGAACGCCTCGTGATGCAGGGGCGCTGCGCTACGCGGACACCGTCTCGCATCCGTTCCTCAGGGCCCTGGACGAAGGGGCCAGTGCGCTGCAGGCGTATTACGCCCAACGGCAGCCGCGCTCGTTCTGCGAGTTCTACGGCGTGTCGCCCACGGTGGCGGCGGACGAGCAGGTGCCCTGTTGGGAGCTGCCGTGGCTGCACCGCCTCCGGCGGGGGCCACCCCCCGGTGAGGCCGGCCTGGGTGCCGAGCACGGGGTGTCCTACTACGGGCCGGCGAGCCCCGGAAGGTGGAGGTGGAATACCAGCGGCTGGCCTCGCTGAAGCAGCGCGTGCTCCGGATGGGGTACCTGCCGGAGGTCTACGGCCACATCGTCGGCTTCTTCATGCTGGACGATGCGGGCGAATACCGGTTCTTCGTGCGCGGGGGCAAGCATCGCACCGCGGTGCTGGCGCACCTGGGGCACCGTTCCATCCCGGTGACGTTCAAGCCCGACTGGCCCCGGATGGTGCGCGAGCGCGACGCCGCGTACTGGCCGCTGGTCGAGGACGGGGTACTGTCGGAGACCGTCGCGCGGGCTGCGTTCCGCCGCTACACCGGCCCCGGGTGGCCGTGGGCGACCACCACCGAGCCGGAACGTGCCGTGGAGATGGCGTAGCTGCCCGTTCCCGCAGGTTCCAGTACCCCGCTGCCGACCCGAGGAGGGCGGCCCGGCGCGTGGTCGTGACGCGGCCGTGTGTGCATCAGGAGCAGTCCGGAAGAACGGCGAGAGACTGAGCCGGCTGGGCCCTTGCCAGGGAGGAGTCCATCTTCTTTCCCCCCGCGAGGGAACACCGCTTCCTGTCCCTCGGCCGGATCGCCGCGTCAGGCCTGGCGGCCGGGGCCGCCCAGCCATTCGCGCTTGAGTTCCCGGGTGGGTACCGGCGAACGCCAGCGTCCGTGGGCCCAGTCGCGCAGGCGTATGCGCCAGAAGTGGTGGAAGGGGTCGAATGCCTCGTGCATGCGGGGCTCGCCGTGGAACTTCACGATCACTGCCTCGTCGACCATCCGGCGCGCCAGCCCGGGATCGCGCCGGCCGGTGCGCACCGCCTGCTTGTAGCTGATCACCTGTCCCGCCGGGAACAGATCGACGCGCGCCTGTGCGCCCCGCCGGGCGATCACGGCGTGCAGGAACTCCTGGTCGCCCAGGACCTTCTGCGGGTACCGTTCTCCGGCGACGAAGGCGTCGTAGACGAAGCGCAGCGGCTGCGGCCGGATGCGCATCACGCTGGAGTTGTAGCCCTCGTGGTGCCAGTCGTCGACGATGACCAGATCCTTGTCGCTGCCCGTGGCGAACTCGAGCAGCGGCCGCATGGCGCTCCGGATCACCAGCGTGAGGTCGAGGTAGAGGAACTCCTCGAAGGGCAGGTAGGCCGGGTTGAACAGCCCGAGCTTGCGGGTGGTGGCCCGCATGCCGGGCCGGTCCAGCTCGCTCCAGCCGGCGCAGTCCCGGGTCTCCACGGCCGCCGGCAGCCGACGCGCGCGGTCGGTGTAGCAATAGAGCTGGAACGGGCGGTCGCAGTGCCGGCCGAGCATCTCGTACATGCGGCTGACGTACTGGTCGCCCAGACCGTAGAAGTCACCCAGTGCGAGGCAGACGATGGGAAGCGTGGACACGGGTGCAGTCTAGCGGGAGGCTTGCAACGATTCCTGCCGCAGGCGCTGCAGGTCTTCGGGGCGGTAGGTGGCTGCGAGCTGGCGGTCGTTGCCGCCGCCCTGGACGTTGTGGCGGTTCAGCGCACTTTTCTGGGTGCCGCGGATCTCCACGAAATGCACCGCCTGTTCGCGGACCTGGCGCACGCGGTAGCCGTGGCGCAGCGCCTGCGCGTGCAGCCAGATGTCGTCGGCCGAGGGGCACAGGTCGACGAAGGCGTCGCCCGCCTCCTTGAGCACCTGCTGGAACGCCGGGGGATGGACCACGCCGGAGACGCCGGTGGCGAAGTGCAGGTGGCTGGGCTGGCTGCTGCTGCATTCGGGCCAGTCGTCGTACGGCGCGAAGCCGGTGTCGGTGAGGCGGATCCGCTTGGCGCGCAGGCAGTTGATCACGTCCGGATGCGCCGCGTAGGCCCGCATCAGCTCGGCCAGCCAGTACTTCGCGTAGATGACGTCGTCGTCGGCGGTGACCAGCGGACGGTCGAAGCCGCCGTGCCCCTGCACGTAAGGGTAGTACTTCTTGTGCGGCCCGTAGTTCCTGCAATAGCGGATCTCCAGCCCGCGCCTGGCGAGCCGCTGCAGGCTCACCGGCAGGCCGAGGTCCCGCTCGGCTTCGTCGATCCACAGGATCAGGCGCGAGGGCCGCAGGCGGCCGCGGCCGATCGATTCGATGGCCTTGTAGACGATGGGGATGCGCGGGCCGAAGGTGGTCAGCGAGACCACCGGCCCGGCGGGATCCAGCAGCGGGTCGTTGCACGTCAGGTTGCGGTGGAACATCCGCACCGAGCCGATGTGCGAAAGCAGCCTGTTTTTCTTGTGCAGGGCAAACGGGTTTCTCATCTTTTTCGAACGGATCGGTCCACCCGCTCCGTGTCCGGCGACTCAGGCAAACACGTCGCGCCACAGCGCGGCGACGGCGTCCTGCTGTTGCTGGAGGTAGTCGTCGAGCCGCTCCGACTCTTCGGGGCTGTAGGCGGCGGCCTGGACGACGTCCTGGGCGCGCAGGCCGAGCCGCAGCACGTCGGGCAGCCCGGTGACCTTGCGCCTGGCGATGTCCAGGCCCGCATCGGCCAGCACGTAGTCGATCTTGCCGGTGTTGGACGCGCGGTAGAGGAAGGGCACGCGGTTGTGCAGGCAATACATCACGGCGTGGAAGCGTCCGGTGATCACGACACCGGCCCGGCGGACGGTGTCGTGGAACGTGGCACGGGACTGGTGCCGCACCAGGTCGAGCAGCAGGCCGGGGCGGGGCTGCAGGCGGACCACGCTGCGCGCGAAGGCGCGTGCAGCGGCGCGCAACGGCAGGTTCTTGCGCGAGCCGAAGCGGAACTCCTTGACGCAGGCGTAGCGCGCGTTGAAGTGTTGCCCGATCTCGACGAGTGCCGCGGTGGCGTCTTCCAGCACCGAGTCGGTGATCACGATGTCCGTGGCCGAGGCCGGGCGTTCGATGCGGGGGAACGACTGCAGGCTGAGGTCGCCGACCACCCGAGTCGACACCTGCGGGCACTGCCGCGCGAAGGTCCGTTGCGCCTGGGACTCGCGGAAGCACAGCAGGTCGCAGCGGGCGAGCAGGTTGGCCGTCACCTGCGAATTCGCGTCGTAGCAGCTGTTGAGCAGCACGACGCGCTTGCCCCATTCCTTGGCGACCGCCGCGAAGTGCGCGAGGTTCTTGCACCCCCGGCTGTCACCGTGCATCGTGCCTTCACCGTTGATGAGGACGAGGTCGGCGCGCGCCAGCAGGCGTTCGTAGTCCCGGCCGGTGATCTCCGTGCTGACCGGGTGACTCGCCACCTCGGTGTAGCCGTGCCGCCGGGCGGCTTCGCGGATGGTGCGCATCACCGCGTCGCTGCCGACGTGCAGGTCCGGGGTGGTGTCATTGACGATGCAATAGGACTTCATGAGACGACGTGATGCCGGGGTCACCGCTCCAGGAAGACCAGCCGGCCTTCCCGTTCGAGCTGTTCGGCGTAGGCCCGCTCGGCGGACCAGGGGTGGCCTTTCCAGCCCTGGAAGCCGAACCCTGCCAGGGCGATCCGGTGTTCGGCCAGGCGCGGGTCGCGCACCATGTGCGCGAGGGCCATCCCCCCGGAGCTGGGCACCCACAGCGGCATGGCCCGGGCCAGTTCACGGTAGCCCGGCCGCGCGCGCACGTAGGCCCGTACCTCCTCGTAGACACGGGCCGGCATGGGCTGGCATGTCAGGCCGTGGCGGGCCAGCACGGCGGCCAGGGCGCGCGAACGGTCCACGCCGGTGCCGCGCTTGCCGCGCAGCAGGCAGTGCAGCTGGCGCCACAGCGACACGGGCGGATAGCTGAAGACGATTTCCTTCGCCCCGCAGGCGGCCAGCGTGCGGTGCAGCTCCTCGGAGCGGATGAAGCGCCGCGCGACGCCGCCGGTGTTGCACAGGTAGACCCGGTCCGTGCGCGTGCCGTACTCGGCGCCCCAGGCGGCGCAGGTGTTGATGCGCGCGACGAAGTCCGCCCGGTCGATGTCGTCAGACAGGTCCCGCCGCGCCGGGGCATTGCCGACCAGAACCGCCCACTTCATGGCATGTGCTCGCAGCAAGACGCCGGGGCGCGCCCGGGCGCGGGACGCGGGTGGCCGCAGCGTCGCCGGGCGGCCCGGCCGATGGCTCCGGAGGCACCGGTGGGAAATGCTTGCATGGATCGGCAGAGGAGGTCGGTGGTCCGCGATTGTGCCTGTTCCGTTCAGTGGACCAGCACGCCGGCGGCCCGGAACGCCGCGGCCATGTCGCGTCGCTCGCCGTTGGACTTGAAGCGCACCCGGTCCCAGCCGAACGCGGCGACGGTCGTGCCTGTGCCGTAGAGCTGCTTGGCGAACAGCAGGGCCGACGAACGCACCCCGGCGATGGCATCGAAGCGCTCGTGCGCAAGCCACAGCTCGAGCGGCTCGTCCAGCTCCAGCACCTCGTAGCCGGGGCGCCACA
>CALLKI010000004.1 GCA_938008415.1 uncultured Luteimonas sp.
CTGCGCGTCGCCCACGCCGGGGATGCGCGACAGCTCGTCCTTGACGTGCAGGCGCGCGTAGTTGCGCAGGTACAGCGTGTCGTGGCGGCCGTCCTTCGAGATCAGGTGCACGACCATCAGGAACACAGGTGACTGCTTCTGCACGCTGATGCCCTGCCTGCGCACGTCCTCCGGCAGCCGCGCCTGCGCCTGCGACACCCGGTTCTGCACCCGCACCGTGGCGTCATCCGGATCCGTGCCGGGGCGGAAGGTCACGGTGATCTGCAGCACGCCGTCCGAGCCGGCGACGGACTTGAAGTACATCACGTCCTCGACGCCGTTGATCGCCTCCTCCAGCGGCGTGGCCACCGTCTCGGCGATCACCTTCGGGTTGGCGCCCGGGTACACCGTGCGTACCACCACCGACGGTGGCACCACTTCCGGGTACTCGCTGACCGGCAGCAGCGGGATCGCGATCAGGCCGGCGGCGAAGATCACGATCGACAGTACCGCCGCGAAGATCGGCCGGTCGATGAAGAATTTCGAAAAATCCATGGCGGTATTCCTTGCGTGCGGCAAGACCCTGCCTGCCCGCACCGTGCGGGATCGCGGGAAGGTCCGGCCCAGCGGCTTCCCGGCGCCGAGGGGAACAGGGAAGCTCCGGTCAGCCGCCGGCCGGTGGGGGGAGGGATATGGCGTCGTGGCCGGTCCGTTTCCTGGTCAGCGGGCACCGGCGACGCTGCTGGCCACGCGCGTCCCCGGTTTCGTCCTGTCACGCATCGCCACCATCTGCGGCGTCACCGGCATGCCGGGCATGAACACGCGCTGCAGGCCGCTGACGATCACCTTGTCGCCCGGCGCGAGCCCGCTTTCCACGACGCGCAGGCCGTCGATCACGGGGCCCAGCACGACGTCGCGGCGCTGCGCGGTGTTGTCCTCGCCCAGCACGTAGACGTACTTGCGGTCCTGGTCGGTGAGCACGGCCTTCTCGTCCACCAGAAGCGCGGCGAACTCGCCGCCGCCCTCGAGCTGCACGCGCGCGAACAGGCCTGGCGTGAACACGCGCTCCTGGTTGCGCAGCACGGCCCGGACCCGGATGGTGCCGGTGGCCGGGTCGACGCGGTTGTCCACGAAATCGACCACACCCTCGTACGGGTAGCCATCGTCGCCTGCCAGCCCGACGCGCACGGCGTTGCCGATCCCGCCGCGCTCGCCGTCGCGAGCCTGTTGCACGTAACGCAGCCAGCTGCGCTCGTCGGCATCGAAGTACACGTGCACCGGGGCCTGCGAGACCACCGTGGTCAGCACGGTCGCATCGGCCTGCGCGAGGTTGCCCACGGTGACCATCGCCCGCCCTGCGCGGCCGTCGATCGGCGAGCGCACCTCGGTGAACTGCAGGTCCAGGCGCGCCGCGGCGACCGCCGCCTCGGCGGCGCGCACCGCGGCGTCGGCCTGCGCTGCGGCGGACGTGCGCGCCTCGAATTCCTCGCGCGAGATCGCGCGCGCCTCGAGCAGCGCCTTCGCGCGTTCGCCCTGCGCGCGGGCGTGCCGGGCTTCGCTGCGGGCACGTTCGAGCCCGGCCTGCGCCTGCTGCAACGCGGCACGGTACGGACGCGGGTCGATCACGAACAGCAGGTCGCCCTTCCTGACCTCCTGGCCCTCGGTGTAGGCGACGCGCTGGACGTAGCCGCTCACGCGCGGGCGCAGCTCCACGGTTTCGATCGCGGACACGCGGCCGGTGTAGCCGTCCCACCGCCGTACCTGCTCGCTGAGCACGGTGGCGACGCTGACCTGCGGCGGCGCGGCTTCGCCCCCGCCCTGCGAGGCATGGCTGCCGCACGCCGCGACCAGCATGGCGGCCAGCGCGGCGAGCACCGGCCTGGCACGACGCGTCATGGGCGTGGAAACACGGATGGGGGTGTTCATGGTTGCGGGTTCCAGGGAACGTGGGGGGTGGGGACCAGGGAGCGCAGCAGCGCGCGCGCATCGCGCAGGTCGCGCGCGGGCAGGACCGCCTCGCGCCCGGCGACGATCGCCTCGCCCTGCGGCAACGATGCGGCCTGCCCCGGAACGTCCTCAATGACGCCCGGGGTAATGGAAACGGGTGTCCCGCCTCCGGCGGTACGCGGCAGCCCGAGCATCGCCAGCGCGCGCGTCCCCATGGCGATGGCCCTGGGCGAGGCGCCGTCGGGCCGTTCCGCGCCATCGCTGCGCAGCGGTGCGTCGAGCGGCAGCAACTGCACGCGCAGGCCATGCCTTCCCGCCTCGTCGCGCAGCACGCGCGCCATCATCCGCAGCGCCGCGGCGACGATGGAGCAGTGGCCATAGCCGGCCCACGGGTGCTCGCCGCCGGGACCGCCGACCAGCACGTAGCCGTGCCGGCCATCGTGCGGCAGCAGCGGGAACAGGTGCCGCGCCGCGAACAGGTGCGGCATCAGGTCGCGGTCGAGCGTCTCGCGCAGCACCTCGGCGGGCTGGTCGATCAGGCGCCCGCAGCGGTGCGTGCCGACCAGGCTCGCCACCACACCCTGCAGCCTGATGCCCATGGCCCGCAGCCGCGCGGCCAGACGCGCGGCGTCGCCATCGCTGGCGATGGCGGCGGACACCGTGGCCAGGCGCGCGTCCGGGCACCCGGCGCGCAGCGCGGCAAGGGCACGCCGGTCGGCATCCACGGCCACCACCGGATGGCCGGCGTCCACCGCTGCCCGCACCACGCCGCGGCCGATCTCGCCGGCCGCGCCCAGCACCAGCACGGCGGAAGGGGTCGTCCCGCCCCTGATTATCCCGCCCACGGGAAAGTCCCTCCCGGATTCGGGATATTCCCCGCCCTGCGTGCAAGCTCGAACAGGCGATCGGCCAACTTCAGCAAAACCGGCAGCAGCGGGATGGCCAGCACCGCGGCCAGCAGCCAGGACCACAGGCCGCCCGGCATAACCCATTGATCGACAAGCAAAGCGAGCGCCGCCACGGCATCGGCGGCCAGCAGCAGGACGAAGCTCGCATACGACAGGCTGTGGCGGCGGGAAGCTCGCATGGCGGCGCTCCATTCGTGGGGTGCCGCCTACGATATGCGCCAAACTCGTACTTGATTAGTCCGGAATCAAGGGAATAATTGTTCCGCACACGGGCCAAACGTCTCCCGTGGAGGAACTCCCCCATGCCGGACCTCAACGACACCCTTATCTTCGTCAAGGTGGTCGAGCACGGAAGCTTCACCGCCGCGGCCCGCTCGTTGCGGCTGCCCAAGACCACCGTCAGCCGCAAGGTGCAGGAACTCGAGGAACGCCTCGGCACGAAGCTGCTCCATCGCACCACACGCAAGCTCGGCCTGACCGAGGCCGGCAACGTGTACTACGAGCATTCGCAACGCATCGCCCGCGACCTGATCGAGGCCGAGAGCGCGGTCAGCCAGCTGCAGGCCGGCCCGCGCGGCTGGCTGCGCTTCACCGCGCCCTACTCGATCGGCATCGACAAGATCGCGCCGCTGCTGGGCGAGTTCCACGCACGCCATCCCGAAGTGCGCGTGGACATGCTGCTGACCAACGAGCCGGTGGACCTGATCGCCACCGAGATCGACGTCGCGCTGCGGCTCGGCCCGCTGCCGGATTCCAGCCTGGTCGCGCGCAGGCTCGGCACCATCCGCACCCAGGTGTTCGCGGCCACCTCCTACATCGAGCGCCACGGCGAACCGCTGCACCCGGACGAGCTGCAGTACCACCGCACGCTCGCCATGCACAAGCATCGCCACGGCAACGGCTACGCCTGGACGCTGGACGACGGCAACGGCCCGCGCCAGTTCCCGATCAACCCGGTGCTGGTCGCCAACGACCCGGCCGCGCTGAAGGGCGCGCTGCTGTGCGGGGAAGGTCTGCTCGTCGGCGCCGACGTGATGGTCAAGCAGGCCGTCGAATGGGGCAAGGTGAAGCGCGTGCTCGCCGGCTGGGTCGGCCCCGAATACGAGTTCAACGCGGTGTTCCCGCGCGGACACGGCCAGTCGCCCAAGGTGCGCGCCTTCATCGATTTCCTGCTCGAACGGCTGAACCTCGAGATCGACTACATGAGCGAGCACTGCCCCAACCTGCTCGCCGCCTGGCGCGGCGTCTGCGGCCAGGCGGGCGACGCGGTGGCGAAGGCCGGCGGAGACGGCGAGGACCGGCGCGTCCTCGAGGAAGCCGAAGCCGCATGAGCCGCCGCCCGGCGGCGCCTGCAGGCGCGCCGCCGGGCCGATAGACTGCGCCCTGCCACCCGTTCGGGAGTGGGAGGAAGCGCATGGCCGAGCAAAGAAATCCTGCGGTGACCGCCGGCAGCACGCCAGGCGCCCGCATCGCCTTCGAGCGCCTGCGCGAACGCACCGACGAACTGGAACTGCTCGTCTCCGGCCTGCTGGCCTTCGCCCTGCTGTCGGCGCCCGGGCACGTCTTCGACGCCTGGGCCGCCAGCGAGGTCCATGTCGAGGGCATGCTCACCCAGGCCCTGCGCTTCGGTTTCCAGGTCTGCTCGGGGCTGTCCTACTCGCTCGCGTTCGCCTTCCTCATCCACCTGGCCGTGCGCGCCTACTGGATCGCGCTGATCGGCCTGAAGGCGACCTTCCCCGATGGCATCCGCTGGAACCGGATCCCGATGACCGGCGAGCTCACGCAGGACTACTACCGCGCGCGCATCGGCAGCCTCGACGGCACCATCGACCGCGCCGACCGCGTCGCCTCGATGCTGTTCGCCATGGCGGTCCTGATGGCGCTGACCCTTGTCTGGGTCGGCGTGCTCGCGGTGGCGATGATCCTGCTCTCGTCCGCCACGAGCCACCTGCTGGGCGTCGGCGACCGCATGGCCATGCGGATCCTGCTCGCCTGCTACTCCCTGTTCGTGCTCGGCTCCCTGCTGTCATGGCTCGGAGAGCAGCTCTACCTGCGCCGCAGGCGCCAGGGGAAGGAATCACCGTGGCTGTCGCGCCTCGCGCACGGCGCGCTGCGCGTCTACGGCGTGCTCATGCCGCAGCGGCTGATCATGCCGGTGCAGCTCACCCTGCAGAGCAACCTGCCCAGCCGCGGCTTCATGGTGGTGTACGTGCTGGTGATCATGCTCGCCATGGTGTTCGGCGGCGTGCAGGTGGTCAACTCGCAGGCATTCGCGCTGTTCCACAGCTACGAGGTCGTGACCGGCGAAGCGGTGGGACACGGACTGGAGAGCGCCCACTACGAGTCGATGCGCACGCACCGCGACGTGCTGCTGCGCTACCCGATGATCCCGTCCGACCAGGTCGCCTCGACCCACGTGCGGCTGTTCATCCCGCACCGGCCGGACTTGGACAACCCGCTGGCGCGGAAGCGCTGCCCCGCGCTCCCCGGCGGCCGCAACCAGGCTTCTGGCGATGCCGCCACCGCGCGCGCGCTCGAATGCCTGTCGCGCATGTGGAGCGTCACGCTCGACGGCAAGCCCGTGCCCCTGGACGGCTTCGTCCCCGCCGAGCGCCGCGACCTCGGCCTGCGCGGGCTGATCGGCTACGTGGACCTCGCCGGCCTGGCGCCGGGCCGCCACGAACTGCGCCTGGCCTGGAACCCTGGCGGCGGCGACAAGGGCGCCATGCGCGAGCGCCGCTACCGCATCCCCTTCTGGTTCACGCCGGGCGTGGACCGTCCCGCCGACGCCGATTAGAAGGTAGAAGGCACCGTGCCGACCGCCGCCTGAACGGCCAGGCGGCCGCCGCGCCGACCGGGACCTCCTGCACTCCTGCCTGCCCGCCGGAACGGCCATGCTGGGGAACGGCCCGCAGGACCGCGGGCCGTCCGTTTTCCTTCCGGAGCCCTGCATGCTGCGCAAGCTGCTACTTTCGTCGGCGATCGCCCTGGCCCTCACCGCCTGCGGCGAGCGTCCCGCCAACGACAACACCATGTCCGACAACATCCCCGCCGTGCCCGCCGAGGGCGGGAACCCGCTGCTGTCCGCAAGCACGCTGCCGTTCCAGGCGCCGCCGTTCGACCGCATCCGCGACGCCGACTACCAGCCGGCGATCGAGGAAGGCATGCGCCAGCACCTGGCCGAGATCCGCGCGATCGCGGACAACCCCGAGCCGCCGACCTTCGCCAACACCATCGAGGCGATGGAGCGGGCCGGCGCGCTGCTGTCGCGCGCCATGCTGGTGTTCGATGCCATGACCTCGGCGCACACCAACGCGACCCTGCAGGCCGCCGAGGAAGCGCTCGCGCCGAAGCTGGCCGAGCACATGGACACCATCTTCCTCGACCCGAAGCTGTTCGAGCGGGTCAAATCCATCCATGACCAGCGCGATGCGCTCGGCCTGACCGGGGAGCAGAAGACCCTGGTCGAGCACCGCTACCGGCAGTTCGTGCGCGCCGGCGCGCTGCTGTCCGATGCCGACAAGGCCGAGCTGCGCAAGCTCAACGCCGAGGAATCCTCGCTGACCGCCGCCTTCGGCGCGAAGCTGCTGGCCGCCACCAATGCCGCAGGCGTCCTGGTCACCGACCGCGCGCGGCTCGAGGGCCTGGACGAAGGCACCATCGCCGCCGCCGCCGAGGCCGCCAGGGCCGCGGGCAAGGAAGGCTGGCTGCTCGAACTGCAGAACACCACCCAGCAG
>CALLKI010000005.1 GCA_938008415.1 uncultured Luteimonas sp.
CTGTGGGGCGCGGCCAGACTGGTGCGCGCGCCGCTGTTCTATTTCGCCATCGGCTCGCAGGGCAACATCGGCGCCGCCGCCTCGGCACCGGTGGTCGCGGCCGCGTTCCACCCCTCGCTGGCGCCGGTCGGCGTGCTGCTGGGCACGGTCGGCTACGCCACCGGCACGGTGATCGCCTACTGGCTGGGCCAGGTCCTGCGCCTGATGGCCGGGGCCTGAATCCGCGGCAGTGCCCGCCCGCGGGGGGTTGGACCCGCCGCGCGGCGCGGGCGAGAATGAAGCCTTTGCCCGGTGACCGGACGCATGACCGCCGCGACCCCAGCCACCACCTGCAGGCCCGTCGACGCAGCCGCGATCCGGCTGTGCGTGGCGCCGATGATGGACTGGACGGACACGCACTGCCGCGTGTTCCACCGGATCGTTGCGCCCTCGGCGCGGCTGTACAGCGAGATGGTGCACGCCAACGCCGTGATCCACGGCGACCGCGGCCGGCTGCTGGCGATGGACCCGGTCGAGCACCCGGTGGCGCTGCAGCTGGGCGGCTGCGAGCCGGAGCTGCTGGCGCAGGCGGCGCGGATCGGCGCCGGGCACGGGTTCGACGAGATCAACCTCAACTGCGGCTGCCCCTCCGACCGGGTGCAGGCGGGGCGCTTCGGCGCCTGCCTGATGCGCGAGCCGCAGCTGGTGGCCGACGCGGTGGCGGCGATGATCGCGGCGGTGCCCGCGCACGTGCCGGTGACCGTGAAGTGCCGGCTGGGCGTGGACGACGACCACGAGTGGGAGCGCTTCCTGGGCTTCATCGAGGCCGTGGCCGCCGCCGGCTGCCGGCTGTTCGTGGTGCACGCCCGCAACGCCTGGCTCAAGGGCCTGTCGCCGAAGGAGAATCGCGAGGTGCCGCCGCTGCGCTACGAGTGGGCCTGGAGGCTCAGGCGCGAGCGCCCGGACCTGCAGGTGGTGGTCAACGGCGGGATCGCCTCGCTGGAGGAGGTGGAGCGGCAGCTCGGCCACGTGGACGGGGTGATGCTCGGCCGCGCGGCCTACTACGACCCGTACCTGCTGCACCGGATCGACGCGGCGCTGACCGGCGCCGAGCCCCGCCCGCGCGATGACCTGCTGCGCGCGCTGCGCCCGTATGTGGAGGAGCAGCTGGCGCGCGGGGTCGCGCTCAAGCACATCGCCCGGCACCTGCTTGGCCTGTACCACGGCCAGCCGGGGGGGCGCGCCTTCCGCAAGGTGCTCAGCGAGGGCGCGCACCGGCCCGGCGCCGGCTGGGCGCTGGTCGAGGAGGCGCTGGCCGCTGCCGGCGCCGGGCGCCGGATGGCGGCGTGATCGGCTCCATCGGCCGCGCGGTTCTGAACCGGAACCGATCGGCAGTTGAAGTGAATGAAAAGTTAAGGGGTGATTCACCCCCGGGTTTCGAGAATGCTCCCCCTGTCACAAGTCATGCCCGCATCGCATTCCCCGAGCCCATGGCCGCCCGATTCCCCCGCCGTTTCCTGCTGACGCTCTGCACGCTGGCCGTGCTGGGGGCGGGCATGGCGGCGCCGGTGGCGGCGCAGGACCAGCAGGGCCGCGCCGGCCAGACCCAGCAGGCGCGCCGCCAGGGGCCGGACTTCGGACGGATGGAACGGCAGCAGCGCGGCCAGGAGTCGCTGGCCGACTCGGTGCGCCGCTTCGAGCGGTCCCGTGGCGGCCGGGTGCTGAGCGCCGAGCGGATGCAGTCCGACGGCCGCGACGTCAACCGGATCAAGGCCATGGATTCCCGCGGCCGGGTCCGGGTGTACGTGGACGACCCGCAGCGGCGCGAGCCGGTGCCCCAGGGCCGCCGGAATCCACGCGGCGGTGACGACTGAATGGGCATTCTGTTCAGGATTGGCTGGCCACACTGGCCGCATCCAGAGAACGGAGTCCATCCATGCGTATCCTGCTCGTCGAAGACGAAGCGCCCCTGCGCGAGACCCTTGCCGCGCGGCTGAAGCGCGAAGGGTTCGCGGTCGATGCCGCCCAGGACGGCGAGGAAGGCCTGTACATGGGCCGGGAGGTGCCGTTCGACGTCGCCATCATCGACCTGGGCCTGCCGAAGATGTCCGGCATGGAGCTGATCAAGGCCCTGCGCGACGAGGGCAAGCAGTTCCCGATCCTGATCCTGACCGCGCGCTCGAGCTGGCAGGACAAGGTGGAGGGCCTGAAGCAGGGCGCCGATGACTACCTGGTCAAGCCGTTCCACGTCGAGGAGCTGCTCGCGCGGATCAACGCCCTGGTGCGGCGTGCCGCCGGCTGGAGCAAGCCGGTGCTCGAGTGCGGCCCGGTCACCCTCGACCTTGCAGCGCAGACGGTCAGCGTCCATGGCAGGAACGTCGACCTGACCAGCTACGAGTACAAGGTGCTCGAGTACCTGATGATGCACGCCGGCGAACTGGTCTCGAAGGCCGACCTGACCGAGCACATCTACCAGCAGGACTTCGACCGCGATTCCAACGTGCTCGAGGTCTTCATCGGGCGCCTGCGCAAGAAGCTCGACCCGGAAGGCACGCTCAAGCCGATCGAGACCGTGCGGGGGCGCGGCTACCGCTTCGCGATCCCGCGCAACAACGGCGAGAACTGATTCCCGGCGTTTCCCGCATCGGTTATCGTGGCGCGGTGGCATCCGCTTCCGCGCCACGGGCGTGCGGGTGAGCGGGCCGGACGGCACGGGAGCATGACCGGATGAGCGCGCAACGCATCCCGCCATGGCGGCCGCGCTCGCTGCAGGCACGGCAGCTGATGGCGGCCAGCCTGTTCCTGGTGGGCTTCCTGGCCCTGGCGGGCTACGCCCTGGACCGGGCGTTCCTCGACGTGGCCAGCGACGGCCAGCGCGAGCGCCTGCGCAACTACGTCTACGCCTACGCGGGGCAGATCGAGTTCCTGCGCAACGGCGACATCTACCCGCCCGAGATCCCGCCCGACAGCCGCTTCGACCAGCCCGGCAGCGGGCTGTATGCGGAGGTCGTGCTGCCCGGCCGCACCGCCTGGCAATCGCACTCGGCCAACGGCCCGCAACTGCCGGAGGGGGAGATGCTCGAGGGCGGCGCGGAACGCTTCGACGGCCCACTGCCGATGATCCGTTCCGATGGCACGCCCGGCGAGGTCTACCGCTACGGCATCGGCTTCGTCGCCGCCGAGGGCGTCGCGCCCGGCGACGAGGAGATCCCCTACACCATCTACGTGCTCGAGGACGCGGGCGTCGTGCCCAAGCAGGTGCGCGTGTTCCGTGCCGCGCTGTGGGGCTACCTGGGCATCGCCGGCCTGATCCTGCTGCTGCTGCAGGTGCTGGTGCTGCGCTGGAGCCTGTGGCCGCTGCGCCACGTGGTGGCCGAACTGAAGCGCGTGCAGCGCGGCCAGGCCAGCCGCATGGGCGAGTCGCACCCGCGCGAGCTGCTGCCGCTGACCGAGAGCATCAACGCGCTGATCGAGAGCGAGCGCGAGAACCTCGAGCGCCAGCGCAACACCGTGGCCGACCTGGCGCACAGCCTGAAGACGCCCCTGGCGGTGCTGCGCGCGCGGCTGGATTCCGGCGCCAGCGAGCAGGAGCTGCGCGAGGAACTGGCCACGCAACTGCAGCGCATGAACGACCTGGTCAGCTACCAGCTCGGGCGCGCCGCGGCCAGCGGCCACAAGCTGTTCGCCGCGCCGGTGGAGATCGAGCCGTACGCGGAGCAGATCGTGCGCGGTCTGGAGAAGATCTACGCGGTCAAGGGCGTGCTGTGCGAATTCGAGATCTCGCCGGAGGCCCGCTTCCACGGCGAGCCCGGCGATTTGCAGGAGCTGCTGGGCAACCTGCTGGAAAACGCGTTCAAGTGGGCGAAGTCGCGGGTGCTGCTGACCGCGCAGCCCGGCGAGACCCAGCCCAACCGGCGCCCCGGCCTGGTGCTCGAGGTCGAGGACGACGGGCCGGGTATCCCCGATGAGCGCATCGCCCTGGTGCTGCAGCGTGGCGTGCGTGGCGACGAGCGCGTGCAGGGCCACGGCATCGGCCTGTCGATCGTGCAGGACATCGTGCACAGCTACCGGGGCGAGCTGCAGGTCGGCCGTTCGAAGGAATTCGGCGGCGCAAGCTTCAGGGTGGTCTTGCCGCCGGGCCTGTAGCCGGCCTCACCGGGCCGGCGCGAATGGCGGCGGCCCGTAGAAGCGCTCCAGGTGCGCGGCCACCGCCGGCATCTCCGCGCGCAGCGTGGCCGGGTCGCTGAAGTGGTACTCGCTGCACACGGCGAAGAATTCCTCGGGCGCCTCCGCCGCGTAGGGATCGATCGCGGTCCCGCGGCCGGCGTCCAGGTCTTCCACGAGGCGGTCGTAGGCCTGCTGGAAATCGCGTGCCCACGCGCGCTGCCATGCGCGCGGCAGCGCGGGCGTGCCGTCGAGCACGCCGTCGAGCACATCGAGCTTGTGGGCCATCTCGTGCACGGCCACGCAGAAGCCGGCATCGGGTTCGGCGAGGTCGGCCTCGACATCGGCCCAGGACAGGACCAGCGGGCCGTATTCCCAGGCTTCTCCGGCCAGTTCGTCCTCCCATTCGTGGAGCACGCCCGCGGAGTCCATGTGCGAGCGGTGCGCGCGGAACGCGCCGGGATAGACGATCAGCTGCGACCAGCCGTGCAGGCCTTCGGCGCCGAATTCCAGCAGCGGCAGGCAGCACAGCGCGGCCAGCATCGCGCGCTGCACCTCGTCCAGTTCCAGCGGTTCCAACGGGGTGATGGCCTTGTCGCGCAGGAACTTCAGCGCCAGCGCCTGCAGCCGCGCGTCGCGCGCTTCATCGAGCGCGGCGACCCACGGCACGCGCGCGCGGACCTCGCGCCAGAGCACGGGATCGATGGCGTCGGGACCGCGCCGGAACAGGCGGCGCAACAGGCCTGGCACGCGCAAGGACGAGGGCGTCCCTCAGCGGAACATGCCCGGCAGGAAGCTGTGCCAGCGCGGCGGACGGACCGTGGTCGTGCCGCCGTCCGCGTTGTGCCGCATCGGCGGGCGGCTCTTCATGGCCTGCGGACCGGACTGCTTCTCATCGCGCCCGGTCTCGTCTTCCGTGGCTTCCTCGTGTTCGGTTTGGCAGCCGCCGCTGTCGGGCGAAAGCATTCGCGCCTCGCGCGCGGCGGCAGGCAGGACGACGATGCAGGACAGCAGCAAGGCAAGTGCGAGCTTGGCAGGCATGGCGGCGATCCTGGGGCCGGACGCAGGGGAGTCCAGTTCGACACTATACCCCGAGATGCAGCCGGGGCGGGGATGGTTGCAGTCCAGGCTCCGGCCCGGGAAACCGCCACGGTGATGCTGCGGAGCAGCATGCCGCGGTGACGGATAATGCCGCGCCTGCCACGGCATTCCGCGGCGCCACCGTCCCAGGACCCGATTCCCGATGGATCCCCATTCCGAGCGAGACCTGCTGCTGCGCCTGCTGGCCGGCCCGGTGTCGGGCGACGTGCTGGCACGCGAGACCGGCCTGACCCGGTCCGCGGTCTGGAAGCGGGTCGAGGCACTGCGCGCCGCCGGGGTGGACATCGAGGCCCGGCCGGGCCGGGGCTATGCGCTCGCGGGGCCCCTGGACCTGCTGGACGCGGGGGAGATCCTGGCCCACCTGCCGGCGGAAGCGCGCGACCGGATCGCCGCGCTGGACGTGCGCTGGACGGTGGGTTCGACCAACACCGAACTGGCGGGCGTGCCGCCGTCGCCACGTGCCACGGTGCTGCTGGCCGAGCGCCAGACCGGGGGCCGCGGCCGGCGCGGCCGGCCCTGGGCGTCGCCGCTGGCCGCCAACCTCTACCTGTCGGTGGCGCGCGGGTTCGATGGGGGACTGGCGCGGCTCGGCGGCCTGAGCCTGGTCGCGGGCATCGCGGTGGCCGACGCCATGCACGGGCTCGGGGCCACGCGCGTGCGCCTGAAGTGGCCCAATGACATCGTGGTCGCCGACGCAGGCGGACTGCGCAAGCTCGGCGGCATCCTGGTCGAGGGGGGTGGCGAACATGCGGGCCCGGTGCGGGCGGTGATCGGCATCGGCCTGAACGTGCGCATGCCGGCCGCGGTGGCGCGGGGCATCGACCAGCCCTGGACCGACCTGGCCGCGGAACTTGGGGGCATGCTGCCGCCGCGCAACGCGGTCGCCGCGGCGGTACTGGCGCGGCTGCTTCCGGTGCTGGCCGTGTTCGACCGCGACGGGCTGGCACCGTTCCTGCAGGCCTACGGGCGCCATGACGTGCTGCGCGGGCGCGAGGTCGCGGTGCACGCGCACGACGGCGTGCATGCCGGTGTGGCGCTGGGCATCGCGGGCGATGGCGCGCTGCGCGTGCGCTTCGGCGACGGTGAGCGTGCCGTGCACGCCGGCGAGGTCAGCGTGCGCGAGGGAGGGCGCTGATGGACTGGCTGTTCGACCTGGGCAATTCGCGGCTGAAGTTCGCACCGTGCGCGGACGGCGTGGTGGGCGGGGCACAGGCCGTCGCCCACGATGGGCGCACGCTGCCGGAAGACTGGTGCCGGGGCCTGCCGGAACGGCTCGCGACCGTGTACGTGGCCAGCGTGGCGGCGCCTCCGGTGCGTGAAGCACTGCTGGCCGGACTGCGCGCGCGCGGCGCGCGGGTGCGCCTGGTGTCCACCCTGGCGCATTGCGGCGGGGTGACCATCGCCTATGCCCGGCCGCAGGACCTGGGCGTGGACCGTTTCCTCGCACTGCTCGGCGCGCATGCCATCGGCGGCGCCTGGCTGGTGGTCGGCGTGGGCACGGCGCTGACCGTGGACCTCATCGACGCTTCGGGCCGCCACCACGGCGGGCGCATCGCACCGTCACCGGCGATCATGCGCGAAGCCCTGCACGCGCGCGTGCCGCACCTGCCCGCGGAAGGCGGGCAGTACCGTGAATTCGGCGCGGGCACGCACGACGGGCTCGCCTCGGGCTGCCTCGGCGCCGCACTGGGCCTGGTGGAGCGCAGCCTGCGCGAGGCGGACACCGCGATCGGCCAGGTTCCGGGGCTGCTGCTGCATGGCGGCGGTGCGGAGGAACTGGCGCCCTGGTTGCCGCGTGCGCGGATCGAACCCGCGCTCGTGCTGCAGGGCCTGGCCTGCTGGGCAAGGGTGCAGGACGGCTAGAATCCGCGCATGTTCGCAAGGGCCCTGATCGTCCTGCTGGTGGTACTCAACCTCGGCGCCGCGCTGTGGTGGGCATTGCACGACCCGCCCGCGGACGCGCCGGACGTGGCGTTGCCGCAGGGCGTCGCCCGCCTGCAGCTCGCCGGCGAAGTGATGCCGCAGGAAATGCCCGCGCCCGCAGGTGAGGAAGATGACGGCGCCGCGGAGGACGCGGCCGACGCGTCCGCCGCCGCCACGGCGACACCGGCCGCGCCAGCGGAGGTCTGCGCATCGCTCGGTCCGTTCGCCAGCGGCGCGGCGGCGGGTGCCGCGCGCGGGGCGCTGGCGTCCTGGATCACGCGCGCACGGCTGCGTGAAACGGCGCAGGCGACGCGCGGATGGCGCGTGGCCATGCCCCCGCTGCCCGACCGCGCCGCGGCGGAAGCGATGGCCGGGCGCCTGCGCCAGGCAGGCTTCCACGACCTCTACGTGATGACCGGCGGCGACGAGGCGAACAGCATCGCGCTCGGGCGGTTCAGCACCGAGGCGGCGGCGCGGTCCCATGCGGCGCGCCTGCAGGCGGCGGGATTCGAGGTCCGCGTGTCCGCGATCGGCGGGGAGGCGCAGTACTGGCTGGACGTGGCGCTGGCCGCCGGCACGGCCGTGGACGACGCGCGACGCGCATCCGGCGCCATGCGCGCCGAGGCCCTCGACTGCGACCGCCTGCGTTGAACGGGGTCGCGGAACGGGCGCGCGCGGGTAGAATGCCCGCCAGCGGCCCCAGGGGCCGCCATGCCATGCCGGCATAGCTCAGTTGGTAGAGCAACCGCCTTGTAAGCGGTAGGTCGTCCGTTCGAGCCGGACTGCCGGCACCACCTCGCTCTTGGCACATCCTCCGGGAGGGAACCGATGCGCCGGGAATACCAGCCGGTTTCGATCTTTGGCGTGCCCACGGACGTGGGCGCTGGATGCAGGGGTGCCTCGATGGGGCCGGAAGCGCTGCGCGTGGCCGGCATCGTCGGGGCGATCGCGGCGCGCGGCGTGGACACGCGCGACGTCGGCGACGTCTCCGGTCCGCCCAATCCGATGCAGCCGCCGGTCAACGGCTACCGCCACCTCGACGAGGTGGTGGCCTGGAACCGCGCCGTGTATGACGTCACCCGCAGGACGCTCGAGTCCGGCCGCATGCCGATCATGCTCGGCGGCGACCACAGCCTGGCCATCGGCTCGATCACCGCCGTCGCCGAACACTGCCGCCGCAACGGGCGCAGGCTGCGCGTGCTGTGGCTGGACGCGCACGCCGACTTCAACACCAGCGAGATCACGCCGTCCGGCAACGTGCACGGCATGCCGGTGGCCTGCCTGTGCGGCATCGGCCCGGACGTGCTGACCCGCCTTGGCGGGGGATCCCCCGCGATCTCTCCGGACCAGGTGCGCCAGATCGGCATCCGCTCGGTCGATCCCGACGAGAAGCGCCTGGTCCACGAGCACGGCCTGCACATCTTCGACATGCGCTACATCGACGAGGTCGGCATGCGCAGGGTGATGGAGGAAGTGCTCGATGGCGTGGACGGGGATACCCACCTCCACGTCAGCTTCGACGTGGACATGCTCGACCCGGTGATCGCGCCCGGCACGGGCACGCCGGTGCCCGGTGGCCTCAACTACCGCGAGGCGCAGCTGGTGATGGAGATGATCGCCGACACGGGACGGATGGGCTCGCTCGACATCGTCGAGGTCAATCCCGCGCAGGACGAACGCAATGCCACCGCGAAGCTGGCGGTGGACCTGGTGGAGAGCCTGTTCGGCAAATCCACGCTGATGCGCGATTGAACGCCGCGCGCACGAAACTGAACGGCTCGTGCGCCGGGTGTCGCGGGAAGCGCGTGCCGGCACGTGGCCTTCACGCGCCGGCTGGCCTGATGGCACGGTGTCCGCGGATCGGCCGCGGGCCAACCACCAGGCTGATTCCCAGGAGATCACCATGAAGCGTTCGATTGCACTGCTGCTGCTCGCCCTGTTCACGATCGGCACGCTGTCCGCGTGCAACACCGTCAAGGGCGTCGGCAAGGACGTCCAGAAGGTCGGCGACAAGGTCGAGGAGGCCGCCGAGAGCACGGGCGGCACCGATCCGCGCTGATCGCGGCTGCCGCCGGCAGTCCCGGAAGGCCGGCGCAAGCCGGCCTTCCGCGTTTGCGCATGCATCGCCATGCGAACCGCGGTCATGCAGGTGAAAACGCGAATCACGTTTCCTTGACCGCCGGCTCATGTCCGGTATGCGAACCTGCCCTCCGGCCTGGGCATCCACCTGCCACGCCGGAAATCCACCCACAGAAGGGAGATCCGCAATGAACAAAGACATCATCGCCGGCAAGTGGAAGCAGCTGAAGGGCAGGGCGCAGGCTCGCTGGGGCGACCTGACCGACGACGTGTTCGACGTTGCCGAGGGCGACAGCCGCTACCTCGCGGGGAAGCTGCAGGAGCAGTACGGCTGGGCGCGCGAGCGCGCGGAGCAGGAAGTGCGTGATTTCGAGAAGACGCTCAACTGAGCGTCCCGGGTCCGCGCGCTGGATATCCCCTGGGACGCGCGTACCAGGACGGAACGGGCCGGCAACACGCCGGCCCGTTTTTTTTTGCGCACAGGAGCCTTCAACGGCGGTCCCGGTGCCAGCCGGGCGGATCGGGCACGAAGCCGCCGTCGGGGAAGACCCGTGGCGCTTCCTCCCGCCCGCGTGGCCCGCCGCCCCGGACGGGACTTGCGCGCGGGCGGCCGGTGGCGCAACGGGTGCAGGCCGGTGCACGGGGCGTTGCCCGCGGAACACCGCGATGCCGATGGTGCCCACGTCGTCCGGGTGGCCGGTGCGCGCGGCGCAGCTGTCCGCCAGCGCGGTGAACACGAACTGCGCGACCTCGCTGTACGACTTGCGCCAGCCGGTGATCCCGGCGGTCTGCCACGGCTCCAGCACGTAGCCTGCCCGCGACGCGTGCGCGGTTTCCCCGGTGACGGCGTTGACGCCGTCCACGGACAGCACCACCAGCAACCGTTCGCCGGTGGTGTTGGCCAGGCGGATGGCATATCGGTGCCCCGGGATGCCGGCGATCCATTCGCCGTGGCGGTGCCGGTACGCGGGCAGCCACCGGCCGGTGTCCCGGTCAACCACGTCCATCCGGACGAGGGGAACGGGCGATGCCCGGACCGTGGCCGGGAGTTGCGGGGCGGCCAGGGCGATCAGGGTGGCAGGCAGGGCAGGGGCGCGGGACATGCGGGAACCTCCGGTGTGGACCCGTCATGCGAACGGGGCGGGCAACGGGGTTGCGGGAAGGCGGGGAGGGGCCCCAGCGGTTAAACTGCCGTCCCGCTTTTCACCGGCTGTCCCGTACCGAATGTCGCAACGCCCCGTCCGCATCCTGACCGGCATCACCACGTCCGGCACGCCGCACCTCGGCAACTACGTCGGCGCGATCCGCCCGGCGATCGCCGCATCGCGCGCGCCGGGGACGGAGAGCTTCTACTTCCTGGCCGACCTGCACAGCCTGATCAAGGCCCAGGACCCGGCGCGCACCCAGCGTTCGACGCTGGAGATCGCCGCCGCCTGGCTGGCCTGCGGGCTCGACCCGGACCGGGTGTGGTTCTACCGCCAGAGCGACATCCCGGAGATCACCGAGCTGACCTGGTACCTGACCTGCGTCGCGGCCAAGGGCATCCTCAACCGCGCCCACGCCTACAAGGCGGCGGTCGACAGGAACCGCGCCGAGGGCGAGGACGACGATGCCGGCGTGACCGCGGGGCTGTTCATGTATCCGGTGCTGATGGCCGCGGACATCCTGGTCTTCAATGCCGACCGCGTGCCGGTGGGCCGCGACCAGGTCCAGCACATCGAGATGGCACGCGACTTCGCGCAACGCTTCAACCACATCTACGGCGAGCACTTCGTGCTGCCGGAGGCGGTGATCGACGCGAACGTGGCCACGCTGCCCGGTCTCGACGGCCGCAAGATGAGCAAGAGCTACGGCAACACCATCCCGCTGTTCGCGCCGCAGGCCGAGCTGCGCAGGCTGGTGTTCTCGATCGTCACCGACTCGCGCGCGCCGGGCGAGCCGAAGGACACCGAAGGTTCGGCCCTGTTCCAGCTCTACCAGGCCTTCGCCAGCGAGGCCGAGGCCGGGGAGATGCGTGCCGCGTTCGCCGGCGGCATCGCCTGGGGTGACGCCAAGCAGGCGGTGTTCGAGCGCATCGACTGCGAGCTGGCGCCGCTGCGCGAACGCTACCAGGCCCTGATCGCCGACCCGGCGGCGATCGAGGCGCGCCTGCGCGAGGGCGCGGCGAAGCTGCGCGAGAAGTACGCGATCCCGCTTCTGCGCAAGGTCCGCCACGCGGTCGGCCTGCGCCCGCTGCAGACGGCCCTGGAGGCGGAGCGGCAGGACAGGGCCGCGGCCAGGCCCCCGCTGCCCGTGTTCAAGCAGTACCGCGAGTCCGACGGCCGCTTCCATTTCAAGCTGGTGCAGGGCGACCGCCTGCTGCTGCAGGGCGTCGGCTTCGATTCGCCGCGCGAGGCCGGGCAGGTCATCGCGCGGCTGAAGTCGGGTGGCGCCGCCGAACTGCGCCACGTCGCGGACGTCGGCGTGCACCTGGGCGAAACCCTGATCGGACACCTCGCCGAGGGCGTGGCGGTCGAGGAAATTGTCGAGGCGCTGTCGCGCCTCGTGGAGGAAGCATGAACCCGCTGGTCGAACTGAACCTGAGCCTGATCCTGTTCCTGCCGTGGTTCGGCATCCTCGGCACGCTGTACTGGCTGTTCCCGCGCCGGCCGCGCGGCGCAGCGCGCGTGGCCTTCGACATCGCCGCGCTCGCCGTGTCCGTGGCCCTGTTCCTGTGGAGCGTGCACTGGGCGATGGCGAACGCGGACACGGGCTTCGGCCGGCTGTGGCCGCATGTCCTGGCCACGGCGGTGGGCTACGGCGTGTTCCTCGCCGCGCTGGGTGTTGCATTCGGCCTGCGCCACTGGATCCTCGTGCGCGGGCGCTGAGCGCGTCCACGCGCCCGTCCGCTAGACTGGCGGCATCACCTGTTGACGGGATGACGCCATGAGACCGACGACTGCCTGCCTTGCTTTCCTGTTCGCCGCCTGCGTCCCGGCCAGTGCCGGCGACATCCCGGGCGGGGGCATCGACGGCGAGGCGCTCATGCGCCACGTGCAGGTGCTGGCTTCCGACGGATTCGAGGGCCGGGCGCCGGCCACGCCGGGCGAGGAACGCACCATCGCCTACATCGTGGACGAGCTGCGCAAGGCCGGGGTGCAGCCGGGCGGTCCCGATGGCGGCTGGCTGCAGCCGGTGCCGCTGGTGCGCGCGCGGGTCGACGGCGAGGTCCGCGCCGCCGTGCACGCCAACGGGGAGACGCGCGAACTGGCCAACGGCGAGGACCTGGTGCTGCAGACCCTGCAGCCGGTCGAACGCATCGAGGTCGAGCGCGCGCCGCTGGTGTTCGTCGGCTACGGCATCAGCGCGCCCGAGCGCGGCTGGGACGACTACAAGGGCGTGGACCTGCGCGGCAAGGTCGCGGTGGTGCTGATCAACGACCCGGACTTCGAGGCGCCCGAACCCGGCGCCTTCGACGGCCGCGGCGTGACCTACCACGGCCGCTGGACCTACAAGTACGAGGAACTGGCGCGCCGTGGCGCGACCGGCGCACTGATCGTGCACGAGACAGCGCCGGCCGCCTATGGCTGGGGCACGGTGCGCAGCTCCGGCCTGTCGCCACTGTTCGACATCCCGCGCGAGGACGCGATGCAGGCGCACACGCCGCTGCGCGGCTGGATCCAGCGTTCCCTGGCCGAGTGGCTGTTCGCCCGGGCCGGCCTGGACTTCGAGCAGGAGAAGAAGCGCGCGCAGACACCGGGATTCACCCCGGTGCAGCTGGGCGACGCCACGCTCTCGGCCGCCTTCTCCGTGGTCCGTGACGAGGTGGTCACGCACAACGTGATCGGCCGCGTTGAAGGCGCGCAGGCGCCGGACGAGACCGTCATCTATTCCGCGCACTGGGACGCCTATGGCGTGGGCGAGGCGGACGCCAGCGGCGACACCATCCGCCACGGCGCGGTGGACAACGCCACCGGCGTGGCCGCGGTGCTGGAGCTGGCGCGCGTGTTCGCCGCCGGGCCCAGGCCGCGGCGCAGCGTGCTGTTCATGGCGCTGACCGCGGAGGAGAAGGGCCTGCAGGGCGCGAACTACTACGTGGCCCACCCGGTCGTGCCGCTGGAGAAGACCGCGGCGGTGATCAACATCGAGATGCTCAGCCCGGACGGCCCGACCCGTGACCTGTCTTCCTGGGGCAAGGGCCGGGTCGAGCTGGAAGAAATGCTGCGCGAGGCGATCGAGGCGCAGGGACGCTATTACTCGCCCGACCCGAGTCCCGAGTCCGGCTTCTTCTACCGTGCCGACCACTTCGCCTTCGCGCGCGCCGGCGTGCCGGCGATCACCGTCGGCGCCGGGCTCGACCGCGTGGACGGCGGGGTGGACAGCGGCAAGGCGCTGCGCGACCGTTACTTCGCCGACTGCTACCACCGCCCGTGCGACAACTGGTCGCCGGACTGGGACATCAGCGGGCAGGTGCAGGACGTGGAAGTGCTGTACGCGCTGGGCCGGCGCATCGCCGGCGGCACGGCGTGGCCGCAGTGGCACGAGGACTCGGAATTCCGCGCCGAGCGCCTGCGCAGCGAGGACGCGCGCGCGGCCCGCTGAGCCGCGCCTCAGTCTTCCCAGCGGTTCAGGTGCGGGCCGAAGGGCTCGCGCTGCTGGCGCACCACGCAGAAGCGGTGGCCACTGGGCGCTTCCATCACGCACCAGGTATGGACGCGCCCGACCACCCTCGCGCCCAGCGCGACCAGCCGCCTGACCTCGGCGTCCACGTCGTCGGTCTCGATGTCGAGGTGGATGCGCGAGGGGTGCGAGACCTTCTGCAGCAGCAGGACCGGCTCGTCGTGCTCCGTGTGCAGGCGCGCGTACCTGCCGTCGCCGTCCTCGTCGACGGCGGCCACGCGCTTGCCCAGTGCCCTGCTCCAGAATTCGACGTGGGGGCGAGGTCGTCGACCTGGCAATCGAGCACGAAGGTGCTCAGGCGGCTGTGGTGCGGCATCGGGGGTTCCTCGGGATCGGGGATGGCGGGACGGTGCCTTGCCATCCACGTCCAGCGCAAGTGGCGCAACGGGCGCGGCACCGTGCCGCGCTTGTCCGCCCGGCGTGAGGTGCCACCGGAGGGCCCACCCGCGCCGTCGCCGGCCAGGCTGGGCCGGGATCCCTTCACCGCCGTGGAAACCGGGCGTGCCGCCCGGCGTCCACGGCGCGGGCTCACTGCGGCAGCGCCAGGTCGTCGAGCATGGCGCGCAGGAAGCGCGCGGCCTCGCCGCCGGTGCAGGCGCGGTGGTCGAAGGTCAGCGACAGCGGGATGACCTTGTGCGATTCGAAGCCGCCGACCACCGGGATCATCTGGTGGCGGGCGCGGCCGGCCCCGATGATCGCCACGCATGGCGGCACCACCACCGGGGTGGCGTAGCGGCCCGCGAACATGCCGAAGTTCGACAGCATGATGGTGTAGCCGGTCAGCTCCGAGGGCGCGATGCTGCGGTCCTCGACCTGGGCCCGCAGGCGGTTGATGCCCTCGCGGATGCCGCGCGCGTCGAGCATGTCGGCGTTGCGCAGCGCCGGCACGAACAGTCCGTCCTCGGTGTCGACGGCCACGCCGATGTCCACGTGCGGGTGCAGCGTGCGGGTCAGGTTCTCGCCGTCGAACCAGGCGTTGAGCGCGGGAACCGCCTTGGCCGCGACGCAGATCGCACGCACGAGGCGCACGGTCACGTCATTGCCAGGCAGCCAGGCGTGGATGTCGGCGTCGTCGGTGATCGTCGTCGGCACCACCTTGCTGTGCGACTCGGCCATGACCCGAGCCATGTTCCGGCGCACGCCCTTGAGCTGCTCGGGTTGTCCCAGCGCGGACACGGTCGGCGGCTGGGTACGCATCGGCCGGCCGGAGGCCGACAGCGGCGTGCGCTGGCCGGGGTCGCGTTGAGGCGCGGGGGGAATGCCGCCGCCCCGGGCCTCCCCCGCAGGCGGGGGAGGGGGCCTGGTTGCATCGAGCGGGGCGGAGCCTTCCGCGGCCGCGCGCTTGACGTCGGCCATGGTCACCACGCCGTCGGGGCCGGTGCCGCGCACGCGGGTGATGTCCACCTTCAGCTTGCGCGCCATCGCGCGCACCGCGGGCACGGCCTTCACGCCGCCGACGGACACGGCCTGCTCGCTGACCACCGCGTCGGAGGTCTGCACCGCGCCGACCACGGTGCCGCTGTCGCGGGCGGCCGGCGCCGGTTGCGCGGGCGCAGGCTGCGGCTGCCCGGCGGGCGCGGGCGTGCCGGCCGGCGCGTGCGCGTGGTGGTGGCCGGTGTCCTGGCCTTCCGCGCGTTGCGGCAGCGAGGGATCGATCTCGAACTCGGCCAACACTGATCCGGTGGCGATCACGTCGCCCGGGCCGCCGGCCAGGCGCAGCACCTTGCCGGACACCGGGGAAGGCACCTCGACCACGGCCTTGGCGGTCTCCATCGAGACCAGCGGCTCGTCGAGGCGGATGGTGTCGCCTTCGCGGACGAACCATTCCACGATGGTCGCGTCCGGGAGGCCCTCGCCGAGGTCAGGGAGCAGGAAGGTCTTCTTTTCGCCCATGTCGTCGCTTCCAACTGGGCGGGCCGCGGCCCGCCGTCGAATCCGGGGAACAGGTGCCGGGGCGGCGCCCCGGCACGCATCGTCACGATTGCGTCAGCCGTGCTGCAGCGTGCGTTTGGCGGCGGCGACGATCCGGTCCACGCCCGGCAGGTATTTCATCTCCAGCCGGAACAGCGGGATGTGGGTGTCGTAGCCGGTGACGCGCTCGACCGGCGCCAGCAGGTCGTACATCGACTCGCTGGCCAGCCGCGCCGCGATCTCCGCGCCGAAGCCGGCGGTCTTCGGCGCCTCGTGCACGATCACGCAGCGCCCCGTCCTGGCCACCGACTCGGCGATGGTCGCGAAATCCAGCGGCTTGAGCGTGGCCACGTCGATCACCTCGGCGCTGATGCCTTCCTGCGCGAGGCGGTCGGCGGCCTCCAGCGTCTCCTTGACCTGGGCGCCCCAGGTGACCAGGGTGACGTCGGTGCCGTCGCGCAGCACGAAGCACACGTCCAGAGGCAGCGCCTCGCCGTCGTCCGGCACCACCTCGCGGTACTGCCGGTAGATGCGCTTGGGTTCCATGTAGATCACCGGATCCGGGTCGCGGATCGCGGCCAGCAGCAGGCCGTAGGCGCGCTGCGGCGAGGAGGGCATCACCACGCGCAGTCCGGGCACATTGGTGAAGATCGCCTCGTTGGCCTCGCTGTGGTGCTCTGGCGCGCGTATGCCGCCGCCCCAGGGCACGCGCAGCACCATCGGGCAGTGCAGGCGGCCGCGGGTGCGGTAGCGCATGCGCGCGGCGTGGCAGACGATGTGGTCCACCATCGGGTAGACGAAGCCGTCGAACTGGGCCTCGGCGACCGGCTTCATGCCCTGCAGGGCCATGCCCACGGTCAGGCCGGCGATGGTGGTTTCGTCCAGCGGGGTGTCGAGCACGCGGTGCGGCCCGAAGCGCTGCTGCAGGCCGGCGGTGGCGCGGAACACGCCGCCGTTCACGCCCACGTCCTCGCCCAGCACCACCACGGACTCGTCGTGCGCCATCTCCCAGGCCAGCGCCTGGGTGATCGCCTCGATCAGCGTGATCGCCGCCGGCGTGGACGTGCCGGTGGCCTGCGCGTCGTTTGCCACGGTCTTCTTCTCCATCACGGCGCTCATGCCCGGCCCTCCAGCGCCAGCGCGTACGCGCGCTGCTCCTGGATGTCCGGCGGCATGTCGGCGTACAGGTAGTCGAACATCGCCTCGACCGGCTGCACCGGCAACTCGAGGTAGGCGTTGATCTCCTCGTCCACGCGACGGGTGCACTCCTCGAGCCACTCCTTCTCCTGCGCCTCGCTCCACAGGCCGCGTCCGGCCAGGAACGTGCGCAGGCGGGCGACCGGCTCGCGCTTCCATGCCGCCTTCACTTCCTCCTCGCTGCGGTAGCGGCGGGCGTCGTCGGCGGTGGTGTGGTCGTGCAGGCGGTAGGTGATGAACTCGATCACGCTGCCACCCTCGCCGTTGCGCGCACGCTCCATCGCCCGGCGCATGCCCTCGAGCACGGCGAACAGGTCGTTGCCGTCCACCTGCAGGCAGTACAGGCCGCCGGCGATGCCCTTCTGTGCCAGCGTCTGCGCGCCGGTCTGCGCGCTGCGCGGCACGCTGATCGCCCAGCCGTTGTTGATGATGCACTGGACGAACGGCAGCCTGTACGCGCCGGCGCTGTTGATCGCGGCGTAGGTGTCGGTCTTGGACGAGCCGCCGTCGCCGCAGCAGGTCACCGCGACGCGTTTCTCGCCGCGCAGCTTGAACGCAAGCGCGGCGCCGGCGGCGTGCAGGCACTGGGTGGCGATCGGCACGCACCACGGCAGGTCGTGGCGGGGGGCGTCCTTGAAGTCGTTGCCGCGCTCGTCGCCACCCCAGTACATCAGGATCTCGCGCGGGCGCACGCCGCGCATCAGCTGCGCGCCGTACTCGCGGTAGCTGGGCGCGAACACGTCCTCGGGGCGCATCGAAGCGCCGATGCCGACGTGGGTGGCCTCGTGGCCAAGGCAGCTGGCGTAGGTGCCCAGCTTGCCGGTGCGCTGCAGTGCGATCGCCTTGCCGTCGAACACGCGCACGAACAGCATCTGCCTGAACAGCGGCACCAGTGCCTCCAGGTCGGCGAAGGCCGCGGGCAGCCCGGCGACCGGCCTGCCGTCCTCGCCGAGGTATTGCAGGTACTCGATTTCGAAGGTCGCGGAAACAGTCATCGCTCGATCCGTTCGTCGAGGGACGTGAATGATAGCCGCGTGACCTTAAAGTCCCGTTGCGCAATGCGTCAAAACCGCGGTGCCGGCCGGAAAAAGAACCCCGGCGCGGGGCCGGGGTTCCGGGCTTGCGGTGTGGCGCGCGGTCAGGGGTTGAAGCTCGCGCGCAGGGAGACGCCGGAGAACGCGCGCACGCCGGTCAGCGTGATGTACCACGTGCCGGGCTGGGGCGTCGCGACGGCGATGGTCTCGTTGTTGCCCGGGCGCGCCGACACCGCGTCGTAATCGGACGCGTCGGGGATCCTGCCGTACGCGGCATGCAGCGACACGTCGCCGCTGCCGCCGTAGCTGTTGATGCGCAGGTTGCCCGCGCCGGCGGGCACCTCGATGCGGTAGACGGTCACGTCGCCGGCGCCACCCGACAGGCCCGGCACCGCCTCGCCATTGACCAGACCGGGCACCGGGGAGGCCGGATCCTCGACCACCTCGACCGAGACCGAGGCCTCGTTGCCGGATTCGTCCGGGTCCTCGGTCTGCGAGGTCGTGGCGGCGGCCAGCGTCACCGTGCCGCCGATGCGTGCCTCCGGTGCGGTGGCGGAGAGTGCGAAGACCGCCTCGGCGCCTGCCGCGAGCCCGTCCGCGTTGCAGGACACGACGGTGTTGCCGGCATCGAAATCCGGCGCGTCGCAGCTCCAGCCGGCAGGCGCGGCGACCGCCAGGTCGGGCAGCTCCGCGTCGAACACGAAGCCCACGCCCGGGAACACGGCGGCATCCGGGCCGGCGTTGGCGACGACGGCGCCGAACTCCATGGCGTTGCCGGCGATGACGCTGCTTTCCAGCGCCTCGACCTCCACCGAGAGGTTGGCGAACGCGAGCGCGGCCAGCCGCACGAGCAGCATGGTCGGGTCGTGGTCGGACAGGCGCGAGGGCGTGCCGGCGTCGTTGCGCATGACCTCGGGGAAGTCGGCGTTGATGCGCGCGTGGCTCAGTTCCAGGCCGGTCACCATCGGCGAGGAGAGCAGGGCCTCGTTGACCAGCACGTGGTCGAGCGTCTGCGCCTGGTAGTCGTACACGAACGAGTAGCGCTCCTGCGGGTCCGCCAGCAGGGTGGCGTTGAGCAGGTCCGGGTCGACCCGGTCGATGCCGTCGCCGTCCACCGCGGTCTCGCCGTCGGGCGAGGGGATGCCGGTGACGGTGCCCATCACATCGACGTAGCCGTCGTTGAACTCGAAGGCGTTGAAGTCGCCCATCACCACGATCCGGCGATCGGGATCGGCGGCCTGCATGCCGTTGACCAGGTCGGCGAGGTAGTCGGCCTGGGCCTGGCGCTTGGCGCGCACGCGCTGGCCGACCGTGAGCCAGCCGTTGCTGCCGCTTTCGTCGCTCTCGATGTCGTTGAGCGAGCGCTGGTGCACCGCGATCGTGGTCACCGGGAACTGGCGCCCATCCGCGAAGTGCACCACGGCGTCGAGCACCAGCGGCGGCCGGTCGTTGAGCAGGCTGGTGCTGCCGTCGGGGTTGTGCAGCACCGCGTCGGCGCCGACCTGGGTCACCGACAGCACCTCGACGCGCGGCACGCCCGGCGCGACCTCGGCGGTCTTCACCAGGAAGCCGACGTCGATGCCGCCCACGTCCAGGCCTTCCTCGAGATAGGCCACGTAGCCGGGATCGGGCTGGCCTGCGGCCACCGCGTCGGCGTTGATGCGGCTGGCGAGGGTCTGCAGTGTCGCCAGGTTCTCGACCTCGGCCAGGCTGAGGATGTCGGGCATGTGCAGGTAGGCGCGGACCGCGAGCGAGGCCTTGGCCAGCCTGCGCTCGAACGCGGCCGGCGTCAGCACGGGTTCGCTGATCGCCGGGTCGTTGGTGTCGTCGAAGAAGCGTTCGAGGTTGTAGGTGGCGAAGGTCACGTGGTCCGGGCCAGGCAGCGCCGCCGGGCGCGGAGCCGCCCCGCTGCAGTCGGCCGTCAGCGGGCCTTCCGGATAGACCGTGTAGCGGCGGAAGGTGTAGTCGAGCGGGCCGGTGAGGCTGCCGTCCGTGATGACGCATCCCGCGGCCAGGTCGGCGGTGGGCGCGCCGATGGTGTTGCTGTTGACCGGGATCAGCTCGGGATTGGCGTCCCAGCGCGGGATGTCCGGGGCGGTGCTGCCCAGGGGATCCGGGTTGGGCACCTGGATGCCCGGCTCGCGGAACGGGCGCGCGTTGCCGGTGACGACCACCGCGAAGCGGCCGTTGCTGGTGGCCGTGGCGCTGGCCTCGTTGACGTTGCCGCCGGTGGGCGCGACCACCACCGCGGCCGGGATGGTGACGCGCATGCCCTCGAGGTGCTCGAGCTGGTCGAGGCCGTCGTGCGGGTTGGGCATGTCCGCGGTCAGCTCGACCGGCGCCGGCAGCGGGTGCCCACCGGACAGCGGCGTGACCACGGGCGAGACCAGCTCGGTGAGCGGCAGCTGGTACGGGTCGGCCGCCGGGACGTATTCGCTCACCGTGCCCTGCACCAGCACCAGCGTGCCGACCTCGGCGGAGGCAGGTGGCGCGCTGCTGGTGAACACGAACAGGCCCTCGGAGGTGGCGGGATCGCCGTCATCCTCGCCATCCGGCGTCTGGATGAAGAAGCCGTTGTTCTTGCGCGCGGTGACGATGCCGCGCGTGGCCACGGTCATGCCGTTGTACGGCGAGACCTGGCCGCTGCCCTGGATCGCGGAGATCGGGACGGTGTCGATGTCGTCGTTGAGGATGGTGCCGACGCCCTCGCCATCGGCGATTTCGGCGCCCACCGGGTTGGACAGCAGGACCAGGAAGGTCTCGTCGGGCTCGTTCCTGTCGTCGCCGACCACCTGCACCCCGATCGTGACCGAGGTGGCGCCCCCGGCGATGTGCGCGGTACCGGACGCGGCGATGTAGTCGCCGTCGGCGGTGGTCGCGGTGCCGTCTGCGGTGGCCCAGTCCACGCTTACGCCGCCCTCGCCGGCGGGCTGGCTCAGACTGATGGTGAAGAAGAACGTGGTGGTCGTGCCGCTGTCACCTTCGGCCGCGCTGGTGTCGCCGATGCGCAGGAACGCGACGCCGCCTCCGGCGCATGGCGCGGGTGGCGTGGCGCTGTTGCGCGGCAGCGGCGGCGCGAGCTCGAAGTCGGCCTGGTTGTTGTCGGTGTCGGTGCAGCCACCGTCCTTGCGGAAAAGCGCCAGCGTGTTCGACGGGGCCGGGGCGGAACCCGGGCCTTCGTGGAAGTTGGCGTTGCCGGATCCGACCAGGTCGACGATCAGCGCCAGCTGTTCGGGTGTGCAGGGGGTGCTGCCGCCGTTGCAGCCGAGGCCGGTGGTCGAATTGACCAGCGCGACCTTGCTGGCACCGGCAGCCATGTTGATGGTGCCGGTGGCGTCCGGGGCGGGGAGGGGCGAGCCGTTCGTGCCGCCGGCCAGCGACACGAGGAAGTACTGGCCGGGATCGAGCGTGGCGTCCGGCAGGACCACGATCTGGCCCGGGTTGGCACCGAAGTTGCCGGTGCCGGTGGCACTGGTGTACTGCACCGACAGCCCGGCGAGCGGGACCGGCAGGCTGCCGCGGTTGAAGAGTTCGACGTAGTCGTTGGTGTAGGGCGCGCCGCTGTTGCCGCCGCCGCCGTACACCTGGCTGATGACGACCTGGGATTGCGCCGGACCGGCGCCCAGGCCGAGGAACAGGACGATGGCCGGCAACAGCCGGCGAACCGAACGGTTGTTCATCTGCGGTCTTTCCCCCTCTTGATCCCCTGGTTGGCCATGCCCAGGCCAGCGGTGCGGATTTTGCACCGCCGGCATGACGGCCGCATGTCGCCCTGCGGCAACGATGGGGTACCCTGTGCCCATGAGCATCGAGAAGAACGAACGCCCGCTCGAGGAAGGCATCCACGTCGATCTCGACGGGAGAATGACTTATGGCGGCTATCTCAGGCTCGACCTCCTCTTGTCGGCGCAATCCCCGCTGTCCGACCCGCCGCACCACGACGAGATGCTGTTCATCATCCAGCACCAGGTCTCGGAGCTGTGGCTGAAGCTGGTCATCCACGAGCTGCGCGCGGCGATCGCCTTCCTGCGCCAGGACCGGGTCTGGCAGTGCCGCAAGGTGCTGGCACGCTGCAAGCAGGTGTTCCGCCAGCTCACCGAGCAGTGGTCGGTGCTCGAGACGCTGACGCCGTCGGAATACATGGAATTCCGCGACGTGCTCGGGCCCGCATCCGGCTTCCAGTCGCTGCAGTACCGCACCGTCGAGTTCCTGCTTGGCAACAAGAACGCGGCGATGCTGAAGGTGTTCGCCCACGACCCGGACGGGCAGGCGCGGCTGCGCGAGACGCTCGAATCGCCCGGCCTGTACGACGAGTTCCTGATGTACCTGGCGCGCTGGGGGCACGCGGTGCCGCAGCGCCATCTGCAGCGCGACTGGTCGCAGCCGCACGTGCGCGACCAGGAGCTGGTGACCGTGTTCGAGGGGATCTACGGGGACACCACGCGTTTCTGGCGCGAGTACTCGCTGTGCGAGGACCTCGTGGACGTGGAGACCCAGTTCCAGCTTTGGCGCTTCCGGCACATGCGCTCGGTGATGCGTCTGATCGGCTACAAGCGCGGCACCGGCGGCTCGAGCGGGGTCGGGTTCCTGAAGCAGGCGCTGGAGCTGTACTTCTTCCCCGAACTGTTCGACGTGCGGACCCGCATCGGCCAGGCCGGCTGAGCCTTGTTGCGTTGCAGCATGCGGGGCTCCGGGTTTGACGCCGGGCCCGGCCGCGGGCCATCCTCGCGCGTCCCGCCCGGCACCCGCCGGGCGGCCAGTGTCAGCCAGTACCAGGCAGGGGGTTTCATCGCATGAGTTCCGCCAACACCGTCGAACCCGCCGGCCCCGGCATGGAGAAGCCCGCAGGCGGCGCTTCCACCCCGGAGTTCGCGCAGGTCCTCGGGCATCCGCGTCCGCTGTGGATGCTGTTCATGACCGAGTTCTGGGAGCGCTTCGCCTTCTACGGCATGCGCTGGGCGCTGGCCCTGTACATCGTGGCCCAGTTCCACGGCGG
>CALLKI010000006.1 GCA_938008415.1 uncultured Luteimonas sp.
TGCCGGCAGGCGCGGCAGCAGCCAGCGCGCGGCGAACCCGCGGGTGGTGCTCAGCGTGACCGCGGGGTGGTCGCGCCCGGCGCGCAGCGCGGCCACGGCGCGGGCGATGCCGTCGAAGCCGTCGCGTACCGCCGGGAACAGCCGTTCGCCCGCCGGGGTCAGCCGCACCCGGCGCGGCAGGCGCTCGAACAGGGCCAGCCCCAGCCACTCCTCCAGGTGCCGGATCTGGTGGCTGATCGCGGTCGGGGTCAGCGACAGTTCCCCGGCCGCGGCCCGGAAGCTCAGCCGGCGCGCCGCCGCTTCGAAGGCGCGCAGGGCGGCCAGCGGTGGCAGGCGGCGCTTATCCATGAATCAAATTCATGTGTGCGCTGAGAAAAGACCGTTTGAAGTGAGGGCGGGCCTGTCCAAATCTGGTGCCGTGCGCCGGGCGATCCCGGCACGTTCCAGGACAGGTGAACCATGCTCAGCTTACTGCATCTCGATTCCAGTGCCCGTCCGGGGCGCTCCGACCGGCAGCGGCACGGCTCGCACACGCGCCGGCTCACGGCCCGGTTCATCGACCGCTGGCTTGCCGCCCGCCCGGGCGACCGCGTGGTCTACCGGGACGTCGGCCAGGCCCCGCCGGCGCCGGTCAGCGGCCGCTGGATCCACGCCGCCTTCACCCCGCCGCAGCGGCGCGAGCCGTGGATGCACGAGGTGCTGGCCGAGAGCGACGCGCTGGTGGACGAGCTGGTGGCCAGCGACCTCGTCGTGATCGGCGTGCCCATGTACAACTTCGGCATGCCGGCCCAGCTCAAGGCCTGGATCGACAACATCGTGCGCGTGGGCCGCACCTTCGGCTTCGACCGCAACCGCGCCGGCGAGCCCTGCCACCTGCAGCCGGCGCCGCTGGACGGCGTGCCCACCGGGATCCTGTCCACGCCGGTGGTGGACGTGGCGCGTGCGCGGCTCTACGTCACGCATTGCGACCCGCGGCAGCGCTGGCAGGCCTATGCGCTCGACCTGCGCAACGGCCGCGTGCTCGAGGGCTGGCCGGTGCGGCTGGACGAGGAGACGCTCAACGCGGTCAACTGCAACGCCGGCCCGGAGCGGGTGCCGCCGCGGCGCAAACACGATTTCCGCGTGCAGCGCGCCGCGCTCAACCTCAGCCCCGACGGTTCGCGGCTGTACGTGGGCTTTGGCGAGACCGAGACCGGATGGATCGTGTCGGTGGACACGCAGGCCGCGCGCGTGCACAGCGCGTTCGCCAGCTCGGCCATGCCGCATCGCGGCAGCGGCGGCATCTGGGGGTCGGGCGGGCCGGCGGTGGACGACGACGGCAGCGTCTTCGTGGTCACCGGCAGTGGCTTCGATGGCTACAAGCCGCAGCCGCACGACTGGACCCAGTCGGTGCTGCGCCTCGAGGACGACCTGGAAGCGGGTTTCGTGCTGCGCGGCACCTACACGCCGTTCAACCACTGCCGCACGGCGACGATGGACATCGACCTGCGCTCAGGCGGCGCCATGCTGGTGCCCGGGCCGCGCGCGCTGATGGTGGTCGGCGGCAAGCAGGGCAACGCCTGCCTGCTCGACCGCGGGCGGCTGCCCGGCCGGCTCGACATGCGCCCACCGTGCGACACGCCGCCCGACCACGACGGCTCGCTGCTGCCGCCTGAATCGCAACCGCAGTTCGGCACGCGCGGCCCGCTCAACGTATTCGGCCCGTATTCGGACGAGGACGGCGCGATGGACGTGGCGCGCTCGCGCTCGGTGCCCGCGTTCTTCCGGGACACGGAGGGCCGCGCCCATGTGTTCATGACCGGCAGCACGCGCGAGGCCGAGGGCAGCGCCAGGGCCGTGCCACCCTCGCTGGTGCGGCTTGTGATCGAGGACGAACGGGGCAAGCCCTGGCTGCGCGTCGCTGCGCGCCAGCGCGAGGTGGTGCTGCGCAACCCGGGGCCGGCCGTGGTCACCAGCCGCGGCGGCCGCGATGCCGTGGTCTGGGTGCTGGACGAGAACGCGCCGCGCTCGGCGCTGCTGTCGGGCGATGACGCCCCGCGGCCGGTGCTGTATGCGTTCGACGCGCTCACGCTCGAGCTGCTGTGGCGCAGCGCACCCGGGCAGCTGCACACCAGCGGCAAATACAACGCGCCGGCGTTCGCGCGGGGCATGGTGTTCATCGGCACCGACCGCATCCAGGCCTTCGCCGCGACCGGCGATGCGCAAGGCGGGCAGACGCCGCTACCGGCGCTGGCGGATGCGCATGTGCGTGGCGCGGGCGCGGCGCAGTCCGCGGAGGTTCCGGCGGCGGCGGAAAACGAGATCACCGTGGTGGATGCGGCCGCGTTGTATGCCACGCGCTGTGCCGCCTGCCATGAGCACCCCGTCGGCAACATCCCGCCGCGGCGGGTCGTCGCGTCCTACCCGCGTGCACGCATCGTGCGGGCGCTGTCCCACGGTGCGATGCGCGCCCAGGCGGCGGGACTGACTCCGGCCGAGATCCACGCTTTGGCGAGGTACCTGCATCCATGAAGCTTTCGGGCATCCAGCTGTCGGGCCCCCTGGGCGAGGCCCTGCGGGCCAACCGCACGGGACGGCTGTCGCGTTTCATCACCGGGCCGGACAGCCCGGCGATCGCGCTGTTCGCGCCCGCGCACCGCGACCACAACGAGGCGGGCGACTGGTACGGCGAGCACGCCGGCAAGTGGCTGGTGGCCGCGGCGCGCGCGGCGGCGCGCGACGGCGACGCGGCGCTGGCGGAGAGGGTGGTCGCGGTCGCCGACCGGCTGGTGTCGCTGCAGCAGCCCGACGGCTACCTCGGCACCTATGCGCCGTCGCGCCGGTTCATGGTGCCGCAGCCGCCGAAGCCGGAGAGCTGGAATGGCGAGCCGGCGCTGCGCACCTGGGACGTGTGGATCCACAGCTACCTGCTGCTCGGCCTGCTCGAGGTCCACCGCCTGTTCGGGCACGCGCGCCACCTCGAGGCGGCATGCCGCATCGGCGACCTGTGCTGGCGCACCTTCGGCGAACAGGGCATCGACATCACCACCACCGGCAACCACCACGGCCTGTCGGCGACGGTGCTGCTGGCCCCGGCGGTCATGCTGTACGAGGCCACCGGCGAGGCACGCTACCTGGCGCTGGCCGAGCGCATCCTCGAGCAGGCGGATGCCGAGCCCCGGCTGGCGCTGCTGCAGCGGATGCTGGCCGGCGCGGACCCGTCGGAGATCGCCACCGGCAAGGCCTACCAGCTGTGCTGGAACCTGGTCGGGCTGGCGCGGCTGTACCGCGCCACCGGGCGCGAGCCGCTGCTGCGCGCGGTGCTGGCGCAGTGGCGCGCGATCCGCGACCACCACACCGGGCTCGGCGGTGGCCCGTTCGGCGGGGTCGGACACCGCTCGCGCGAGGTGTTCAACCCGCCGTTCGTGTTCGACCCGACCGCCTACGTCGAGACCTGTTCGACCCTGGCCTGGATCCAGCTCAACCGCGTGCTGCTGGAGATCACCGGCGACCCGGGCCATGCCGAGGAGATCGAGCGCGCCGCCTGGAACGACCTGCTCGGCGCGCAGGCGCCCGACGGCGAGAACTGGTGCTACTACTCGTTCGCCAACGGCCGCCGCATCCACACCAACTACTGGCGCTGCTGCAAGTCGAGCGGCGCCATGGCGCTGGAGGAGCTGGCGCTGGTGGCATATACCTGCGACGCGCAGGGCGTGGCGGTGAACCTGCCGGGTCCGGGCACGGCGACGCTGGCGCTGCCGGACGGCGGCACGGTGGAGCTGCGCCAGCGGACCGGCTACCCGTTCGACGGCGGGGTCGTGATCGAGGTCTCGCCCTCGCGGCCCGCGCGTTTCCGGCTGCGCGTGCGCATCCCCGCCTGGGCCGGAGGGGCGCGCGTCACCGTCGACGGCGCCGCGGTGCCGGCCGAACCCGGGCGCTACGCCGACATCGAACGCGAATGGCGGCCGGGCGACCGGGTGCTGCTGCAGCTGCCGATGCGCCCGAGGGTGCACCGGCGTGCCTACCGCAACGTGCAGGAATCGTTCGCACCGGACGGCTCGCCCGTGCGCCAGCAGGTGCTCGAGTACGAATGGGCCGCCATCACCCGCGGGCCGCTGGTCTACGCCACCGGGTTGATCGATGGCTACAAGACTTCCGAGGTGGTGCGCCTGCCGGAGCAGGACGCCGAATCGGCGATCGGGGAACTGCGCGACGGGGACGGGCCGGTGCGGTTGCGCCTGTGCCTGCCGGACCGGGCGCCGATCGACTTCGAGCCGTACTACGCGGTGGGCGGACGGCGTGACCGGATCTGGCGGCTGACCTGGCTCGGCCTGCCGCCGTCGCCGCATGGCCATGGCGAGTGCGATTGCGGCGAGATCTGAGGGGGCAGGCCGTCGAACGGCAAGATTCTGTGGGTTCAGAAAATAGGCGGACGAAGTGGAAGGCCGGCCGGGCCGGGACAACACTGGTCCGCCACCGAAGGGAAGCGAACACGACAGGAGAACGCGGTGACCGGTTCCGTTTTCGACAATCCGTACCGGAAGCAGGGCGGACCGCTGTCCGGGGTACGGGTGTTGGACCTGAGCGCCTACATCGCCGGGCCCTACGGCTGCACGCTGCTGGCCGACCAGGGTGCCGACGTGGTCAAGGTGGAGCCGCCCGACGGCGACAACCTGCGCAACTATCCCTCCACGCTGGCGGCCGAGAGCCGCGCGTTCCTCGGTGTCAACCGCAGCAAGCGGGGCGTGGTGCTCAACCTCAAGCAGCCGTCCGACCGCGCGGTGCTGTACCGGCTGGTGCGCGAGGCCGACGTGCTGGTGCACAACTTTCGGCCCGGCGTGCCCGAGCGGCTCGGCATCGACCATCCCACCCTGGCGCGCATCAACCCGCGGCTGGTGTACTGCGCGGTGACCGGCTACGGCGAGACCGGGCCGATGAAGGACAAGGCCGGCTACGACCAGGTCCTGCAGACCATGACCGGCATGTGCGTGATGCAGGGCAAGCGCGGCGGCCCGCCGGAACTGATCTACGGCTCGGTCGTGGACTACTATGCCGCGGCCCTGCTCGCCGCCGGCGTGGCCTCGGCGCTGTACGAGCGCGAGCGCAGCGGCGAGGGCCAGTACGTCGGCGTATCGCTGCTGCGCGCGGCGCTGACCATGCAGTCGGCGCGCATGATCTGGGCCGAGGGCGAGGGCCACGACATCGGCCGCGACATGCGCTCGGGCGGCGTCACCGGACTGCATCCCACGCGCGATGGCTACCTGTACATCTCGGCCAACACGCCGCATTTCTGGCGCGCGCTGTGCGAAAAGACCGGCCTGCACGACCTGGCCGGCGACCCGCGCCTGGACACCGTG
>CALLKI010000007.1 GCA_938008415.1 uncultured Luteimonas sp.
GGCCTGCCTCCGGTAGAGTTCGAAAAGCGGCAATCAATTTGAGGCTTCGGGGTGTCTACAGAAGCCGGGGCGATTCAACTGTTCGTGCGCCGGTTTCCGCCGGAAGCTGTCGGCGATGATCCAGGCGGCACCCGTCAGCGACGTGGCCATGAACAGCATCGTCCATTCGTGATGGCTGCCCGGGTTGCCCACGACGCGCGGAACGTGCACCAGCACGACAAACGAACCCATCATCGCGGCCAACGCCGTGGAAGCCGGGCGGGCGACCATGCCGGTCATGATTGCAGCGCCTGCGGCGACATGACCGAATCCCGTCGCGTATGCCCAGAAGGTTCGCCAAGGCATCCAGGCGGGAACCATGCCGGCGGTAAACTCGGGGTAGGCGAAATGGCTCATTCCGAAAACCAGCGGACAGGCTCCGAATACGATCCGGATGGCTCGACGCAAGCGCAGGCGGTCCCTCCCGCCAACCGACAGCGCGAGCATCCCCCCGGCGCAAGCCAGCGCCAGTATTTCGGCGAGACCAAGCCACGGCAGGATGTCGAACGGCGTCGCGAGCATGATCGGTGCATGCAGCACGACCACCCAGGCCGCATAGAACGCCGAGAGCGTCCACGCTCCCGGCACCGCATACCTCCTGAGCAGGATCGAAAGGCCGGCGGCGGCCAGCAGCACGGCGCTGGCATGCGCCAACAGGAGCCTTGCAGGGACATCCGCAGGCACCGGCTGCCACTGGCGCGCGAAATCCCCGAAAGCGAGGCCGGTGGCACCCAGGCCGATCGCCCCCAGCGCGTACAGCGTGCCGGCGTTGCGCCCCATCGATCACCCCGCGGGAATGGCTGACGGTCGAAAGTTAGCACCTGGTCCGGCGCGAAAGATTGATCAAGTTTGTGCAGTGGACTGGCAAATGCCCGCGTCCCGGTCGATAGGAATCTCCACGCGGCGGAGTCCGGCGCCGCGGGCCGACGGCGCCGGATGCGTCCGCAGTTCGTGTCGTGCGGCGGGAAGAACCGCGCCCGCGGCAGGGTTCACCAGTCGATCGCCTCGCCGCGCCAGTCGAGGAAGCGGCCGCTGTCACCCGCGCCGAGCCCGTCGACCACGCGCAGGATGCCGGCCACGGCATCGCGCGGTTCGACCTCGGCGCCCTCGCCCCCCATGTCGGTGCGGACCCAGCCGGGGTCGAGCGCCACCACGATCATGCCGCGCGCGGCCAGCACATGCGCCAGCAGCACGGTGGCCATGTTGAGGGCGGCCTTGCTCATGCAGTAGCTGGGCGTGCCGAAGCGCCGGGTCGAGGCGATCGAGCCCAGCGACGAGGACAGATTAGCCACTTTGGCCCCGTCCGCCAGCCATGGCGCCAGCGCCTGGGTCAGCAGCAGGGGGCCGAGCGCGTTGGTGCGGAAGCTGTCCTCGAAATTGGCGGCCGTCAGGCTCCCGAACCGTTCGCCCGGATGCAGCACGCCCGCGTTGTTGACGAGCAGCGAGATCCGGCCGGCTTCCCCCAGTACCAGGGGCAGCTCACGGGCCAGTTCGGCGTGGGAGGCCGGCACCGCGACGTCCAGCGGCAGCACGTGCAGCCGGCCGGGATGCGCGCCGGCCAGGCCGTTGAGCGCGGTGGCGCGGCCGGGCCGGCGGCAGGCCGCGACCACGTGCCAGCCCGAGGCCAGCAGCTGGCGGGTGAACTCCAGCCCGAGGCCGCGGCTGGCCCCGGTGACGAGGGCGTGGCGGATGCTCATGGCGTCACTCTACCTCCGGTCCGCATCCAGGGCGCGTCACGGCCGGCCCGGGACTTCCGGGTCGTGCCTCCCGGACCGGGTGCCGTTACCATGCCGCCCACCTGAACAGCAAAGGATGTGCCCATGTCGAACCTGTTCCGCAAGTCCGCGCGCAAGGCCCTGCTGTCCGCGACGCTCGGCCTTGCCCTCGGCACCGGCTTCGCCGCCCTGCCCGCCCCCGCCGCCCCCGCCGGCGGCGGAGAGGTGGACATCCCGTACGAGGAGTTCACCCTGCCCAACGGCCTGCGCGTGATCGTGCATACCGACCGCAAGGCGCCGATCGTGGCGGTCAACATCTGGTACCACGTCGGCAGCAAGGACGAACCGCCCGGGCGCAGCGGCTTCGCGCACCTGTTCGAGCACCTGATGTTCAACGGTTCGGAGAACTACCGAGGCGAGTACTTCGAGCCGTTCGAGCTGGTCGGCGCCACCAACATGAACGGCACCACCTGGCTCGACCGCACCAACTACTTCCAGAACGTGCCGACCACCGCGCTCGACCTGGCGCTGTGGATGGAGTCCGACCGCATGGGCCACCTGCTGGGCGCGATCGACCAGAAGGTGCTGGACGAGCAGCGCGGCGTGGTCCAGAACGAGAAGCGCCAGGGCGAGAACCAGCC
>CALLKI010000008.1 GCA_938008415.1 uncultured Luteimonas sp.
TCGCCGGGCAGCACCGGGTTGAGGAAGGTGCCGTCACCCAGGTCGGCCTGGCGCTGGTTCTCGATGCCGCGCTTCCACGGGCTGGCGGGCGGCTCGGTGGCGGCGGCCGCCAGCGGCAGCAGCAGCGTGGACAGGGCGAGGGCGAGGGCGCGGAAGCGGCGCAGGGCCATGGCAGTCCTTCGGTTTCGGTTCGCGGGGATGGGGTGCCATGCGCGATGACACCGATGGTCAAGGCAAGCTAGCAGACCGCCGCCGTTGCGGCCATCTTGCGCCGCAGCAAGGCCAGGCGCCCGCTCACCGCTACAGTGCGAAGTGGTGCAATCGCCTGTCCTGCCTGCATGACACCGATGGCCAGCCATTCACCTCCTTCGCCTTCGCGCACCCAACGACGACCCGCCATGAACCCCGGACCCCCGCGCCTGCTCCCGCCCGCTGCTATGCTCGCCCTGCTCCTGGCCGCCGGGAGCGTGCACTCCGCGGTCGACCCGTCGATCAGCGCCCGCCCGCCGGTGACGCCGGTGCGCGCCAGCAAGATCGTGCTGGTCGGCGATTCGACCACCGCGGTGCAGGGCGGCTGGGGCCCGGCGTTCTGCGCCGACCACGTCACCTCGTTCCTGGCCTGCGTGAACCTGGCCCGTGGCGGCCGCAGCACCTACAACTACCGCGCCGAAGGTTCCTGGGACATCGCCCTGCACGAGATGCGCCCGGGCCCGTACCAGGCCGTGTACGTGCTGATCCAGTTCGGCCACAACGACCAGCCGGGCAAGCCGGGGCGCTCCACCGACCTGGAGCGCGAGTTCCCCGACAACCTGCGCCGCTACGTGGAGGAAGTGCGTGCGGCCGGCGCGGTGCCGGTGCTGCTGACGCCGCTGACCCGGCGCCAGTTCAAGGATGGCGAGCTGCTCGACGACCTCGCGCCGTGGGCGGAATCCATCCGCCGCGTCGCCCGGGAACTGGACGTGCCGCTGGTGGACCTGCACGCGCGCAGCACCGCGGCGGTGCGGGGCATGGGTCCGGTGCAGGCGATGCGCTTCGCCCAGGCACGGCCGTTGCCGGAGCAGGTCGCCGCCGCGCAGGCCGGCACCACGATCGGTGCGCCCCCGGCCGCCGCCGGTCCGGCACCGGTCATCCCGGCCGCGCAGGACAACGCCGCCGTCGAACCGATGGGCACGCCGAAGCTGGCGTTCGACTACACGCACCTGGGCGACGAAGGCGCGGCCTTCTTCGCCGCGATCGTCGCCGACGAACTGGCGCGGCAGGTGCCGGCGCTGCGCCGCCAGCTGATCCCGTGAGGCGCGCCGGCCGCCGCGCTAGACTCGGTGGCGCCTCGGGGAGGGCAGCACTGCATGAAGATCGCACCGACACCGTTGACCGCCGCGCTCGCCGGAATGTTCACCGGCGTGGTCATGCCCTGGCTGTGGCCGCGGCTGGGCGACGACACGCTGTACTGGATCGCCGCCTTCCTGCTGGTGATCGCGCTGCCGGCGCATGCCTTCGTGGTCGGCTTCGCACGCCCGCCGGGGGACAGCGGCCTGGCCCGGCGCGTGGTGGCATGGCTGGCGGCGGCGATCGCCATGGTCGCGTTGCGCCAGGCGCTGCCGCTGTAAACCGCCGGAGACCGGTCCGCGGCATCGCATGACCGGAAAAGGAAAGGGCCGGACGAGGTCCGGCCCTTTCGCGTGCACCAAGGTCGCGCCGCTCAGCGCACGGCGCGGCGGTTGTTGAGCCGGGTCACTTCCTCGGCGTCGCCTTCAAGGCCGACCCGGACGTACAGGCCCTCGGCCTTGCGCCCGCCCAGCGGCAGCGAGACGGTGGTGGTGCGTGGCCGCAGGTCCAGCGGCGCCTCCATCGCCGGCACCGCCACCCGCGCCAGCTCGCGGCCGCGCGCGTCCTCCAGCACCGCGTGGCCGGGTGGCGTGGCCACGTGGC
>CALLKI010000009.1 GCA_938008415.1 uncultured Luteimonas sp.
CACCAGTGGTTCCGCGCCTGGTACGGCCCGAACAACGCGGTGCTGGTGCTGGCCGGCGACATCGACGTGGCCACCGCGAAGGAAAAGGTCGCGAAGTACTTCGGCGACATCCCGCCCGGCCCGGCCATGCCGCGCGTGCAGGCCGGCCCGGTCAAGCGCGAGACCACGCGCTCGACCATGACCGACAAGGTCCCGCAGGCGCGCTTCTACCGCGCCTGGAGCGTGGCCCGCTACGGCGACGACGACGTCGAGCGGCTGCAGCTGCTGGCGCGCGTGCTCGGCGGCAGCAAGAGCTCGCGGCTCGACCGCCGCCTGGTGTTCGAGGAGAAGCTGGCCGACCGCGTCAGCGCCTTCGTCCAGCCGTTCGAGCTGGCCTCAACGTTCTACATCACCGCCGACGTCAAGCCGGGCGTCGAGGTGGAGAAGGTCGAGGCCATCATCGAGGAAGAGCTGCGCAAACTGCTGGCCGAAGGTCCCTCGCCGCAGGAGCTCGAACAGGCCAGGGCCGTGTTCAAGGCCGGTTTCGTGCGCGGTATCGAGCGCATCGGCGGGTTCGGCGGCAAGGCCGACGTCCTGGCCGAGTGCACGGTGTACACCGGCAACCCCGGCTGCTTCCGCGACGGCCTGGCGGTGATCGGGAAGGCCACGCCCGGGGACGTGCGCAAGGCGGGCAACACGTGGCTCGGCGAAGGCTCGCACACCCTGGTGGTGCTGCCGGGCGAGCGCACCGTGCTGCCGGAGGAACCGTCGGTCACGCCCGAGCCGTTCGACCTGCCCGCCCCGGACCCGAAGCTCCACGCCGTGGCCACGGACGTGGACCGCAGCAAGGGCGTGCCCATGCCCGACAGCTTCCCTGACCTGAAATTCCCGAAGCTGGAACGGGCCACCCTGGGCAACGGCACCACGGTGATCCTGGCGCGCCGCGACTCGGTGCCGGTGGTGCAGTTGAGCTACGAGTTCAAGGGCGCCGGCTACGTCGCCGACAAGGGCCGCAAACTGGGCACCGCCAGCTTCACCCTCGGCATGCTCGACGAGGGCGCGGGCGACCTCGACGCGATCGCCTTCGCCAACCGCGCCGAATCGCTGGGTGCGAGCCTGTCCGCCGGCGCGTCTCTGGACCATGCCGCCGCCAGCCTGTCGGCGCTGAAGGAGAACCTCGACGAATCGCTGGCGCTGTTCGCCGACATGCTCCGCCGCCCGCGCTTCGACGAGAAGGAGATCGAGCGCGTGCGCGCCACCTGGATCTCCGGCATCGCCCAGGAGAAGGCGAACCCGAGCGCCGTGGCCCTGCGCGTTCTGCCGCCGCTGCTGTACGGCGAAGGCCATCCGTATGCCATCCCGTTCAGCGGCACCGGCACCGAGGAATCCATCGCCTCGCTCACCCGCGACGACCTGGTGGAGTTCCACCGCCAGTGGATCCGCCCGGACGGCGCCACCCTGATCGTGGTCGGCGACACCACCCTGGACGAGATCGTGCCGCTGCTGGAGAAGCACTTCGGCGACTGGAAGGCCGCCGCCCCCGCGCCGTCCGCCGCCGGCGTGCCCGAGGTGCGGCGCCCGGAGAAGGCGCAGGTCTTCCTGATCGACCAGCCCGGCGCGATCCAGGCCACCATCCTCGTCGGCCAGGTCGTGCCCTCGACCCGGGACCCCGACGCGGTCCGCTTCGACTTCGCCAACTCGGTGCTCGGCGGCGAGTTCTCCTCGCGCCTGAACATGAACCTGCGCGAGGACAAGCATTGGGCCTATGGCGCCTACAGCTTCACCTCCGCCGCCAGCGGGCCGCGGCCATGGATCGCGTTCGCACCGGTGCAGATCGACCGCACCGCCGACGCGCTGAAGGAACTCGACCGCGAGATCCGCCAGTACGCCACCGGCAAGGCGCCGCCGACCGGGGCGGAAGTGGACAAGATCAAGGCCACCGAGATCCGCAGCCTGCCGGGCGCCTACGAGACCGGCCGCGCCGTGCTCAATGCCATCAGCGGCATCGTCCGCTTCGACCGCCCGGACGACTGGGTCTTCCAGCGCAAGGCGATGATCGAGTCGCTGGACGTGGAGCAGGTCCGGCAGGCCGCCGCCACCCTCGACCCGGACCGCCTGGTCTGGGTGGTGGTCGGCGACCTAGGGCAGATCGAGGCCCCGGTGCGCGAACTCGGCCTTGGCCCGGTGCAGGTGCTCGACGCCGACGGCAAGCCGGTCCAGCGCTGAACGCCGGCGTCCCCGGGCGGCAGGCGCATGAACGGCGCCGCGCCGCCCGGCATCCAACCGGTTGTCCATCCCTCGCGATGCCCGCCACACTGGCGGGCATCGCTTCATCCAAGGAGGCCACACCGCCCATGCGTCCGACCCTCCCCCTGCTGTCCGCCATCCTGCTGCTTCCGCTGCTGTCCGCCTGCACCTGGGTGCACCTGGCCCCGGGCGCGGAGCGGGTGAAGGTGTCCGCGACCGCCCCCGCCGGCTGCGAGAAGCGCGGCGAAGTCGAGGTCCAGGTCAAGCACGGCATCGCCTTCATCGAGCGCAACCCCCTGCGCGTCCGTGACGAACTCGAAACCCTCGCCCGCAACGAGGCCCCCGGCCTGCAGGCCGACACCATCTCCCCGCTGTCCGAGCCGGTGGAGGGCCGCCAGCTCTTCGCCGCCTGGCGCTGCGGGCACTGACACCGGCCCGCCCGGCCCCGGCCGGGCCACCCCGGGCGCCCGCCCCGGCGGCGCCCCCTGGCGTGACGGTCCATTCCACCGGGCGCGCCCAAAGAACACATGCGGCGGGGGCCGCAAGCCGGTACCCTATGCGATCCCGCATCCATCCCCCCCGACCGCCCATGCTGTTCCAACACGTCGCCATCGCCGGGCTTGCCCACGTGGACGCCCCGCGTCGCCTGACCACGGACGAGATCAACGCCCGGCTGCGGCCGACCCTCGACCGGCTCGGCATCCGCGCCGACGTGCTCAAGGACATCGCCGGCATCCATGCCCGGCGCCTGTGGGACGGGGAGGTGCAGGCCTCCGACGCCGCCACCCTCGCCGGCGTGAAGGCGCTGGCCGACGCCGGCATCGACCCGGACAAGGTGGGCCTGCTGGTCAACACCTCGGTCAGCCGCGACTACCTCGAGCCGTCCACCGCCAGCATCGTCGCCGGCAACCTCGGCCTGCCGGTCACCTGCCAGAGCTTCGACGTGGCCAACGCCTGCCTGGCGTTCCTCAACGGCATGGACATCGCCAGCCGCATGATCGAGCGCGGCGAGATCGAGTACGCGCTCGTGGTGGACGGCGAGACCGCCGACCTGGCCTACGACAGGACGCTCGAGCGCATGACCGCGCCGGACGTCACCGAGGAACAGTTCCGCAACGAGCTGGCCACCCTCACCCTCGGCAGCGGCGCCGCCGCCATGGTGCTGGCCCGCGCCGAACTGGTGCCGGGCGCCCCGCGCTACCGCGGCGGCGTCACCCGCGCCGCGACGCAGTGGAACAACCTCTGCCGCGGCAACATCGACCGCATGGTCACCGACACCCGCATGCTGCTGATCGAGGGCCTCAAGCTCGCCCAGAGCACCTTCGCCGCCGCGAAGCAGGCGCTGGGCTGGGCGGTGGAGGAGCTGGACGAGTTCGTCATCCACCAGGTCAGCAAGGCGCACACGAGAGCCTTCATCAAGGCCTTCGGCATCGACCCGAAGAAGGTCATGACCATCTTCGGCGAGCACGGCAACATCGGCCCGGCGTCCGTGCCGACCGTGCTGAGCAAGCTGCGCGAGATGGGCCGCCTGAAGAAGGGCAGCCGCGTCGCCCTGCTCGGCATCGGCTCCGGCCTGAACTGCTCGATGGCCGAGGTCGTCTGGTAAGCCCGCCAGCGACACCCCGGGTGCGCGAGGGGCCGGCATGTCCGGCCCCTTGTTCTTTCCGGAACCCGAAACTACCCCCCCGGACCCATGCTTTCCCCCCTCGTTGCGGGGAGGGGGCTCAATCACCTCTCCCCCGCTTGCGCAACCCGCCCCTCCCCCCGCTTGCGGGGGGAGGCCGGGAGGGGGCGCCTTCACGACGCTTCCGGGGAGCCGTGCCCGGCACTGTGACCGGGGAAGCCGCCCGGACCCGGCACATGCATCAAAACCCGGCCGGATGAACCTGTCCGCCAGGACATGGAAACGGAACGCGGGTTTGACACGCCGGACCACGACCCCGCCCATGCCCGCCTCCTTCTGCACAGGCATTGCCTCGGGGCCAGGTTTTGACGTGACAATCCCGGCCGGGGATCACGCATCCGCAGGAGGAACACATGACACCCGCATGCCCGGACCCGGCTGACGACGAGGCCTTCGACCGCCTGTGCCAGCGTTACTGGGAAACGTTCGGCGTCGTGCCGCCCATCTACTTCGGCGTGGATGACGCGGCCATGGCGGAGCTCTACCGACGCGCGCTGGACCGCGGCACGCCGCTCGGCGACGATGACGACCCCGAGGTGCCGGAGGGCGCGGACATCTAGTCCCGCGCCCAGGGCGCCAGGCCGCCGCACACGGCCCGCGTGATCCCGGCGACTGCGAAGAAGCAAGAACAGGCAAGGAGCACGGACGTAGTGAACGAAGCCCGCGACCAGACCGCCGTCGACGCCTTCATCGCCAAGTGGCATGGCGTCACCGCCAGCGAACTGTCCACCTCGCAGAGCTTCCTGATCGACCTGTGCGAGCTGCTGGGGGTGCCGCGCCCGCACCCCACGCCCGAACAGGACTACATGTTCGAGCGACCCATCACCTTCGTGCATGGCGACGGCAGCACCAGCGCCGGCCGCATCGACCTGTACCGCCGCGGCGCCTTCGTGCTCGAGTCCAAGAAGCTGCGCCAGGGCGCCGGCCACAAGGGCTTCGACGATGCCCTGCTGCGCGCGCGCAGCCAGGCCGAGGCCTATGCACGCGCCCTGCCGGCTGGCGAGGGCCGGCCGCCGTTCGTGGTCGTGGTGGACGTGGGCCACCGCATCGAGCTGTATTCGGAATTCAGCCGCTCCGGCGGCACCTATGTGCCCTTCCCGGACCCGCGCAGCCACCGCATCGCGCTGGAGGACCTGCGCAGGGAAGAAGTCCGCGAGCGCCTGCGCCGGGTCTGGCTCGACCCGATGTCGCTGGACCCCAGCCGCGAGTCCGCGCGCGTCACCCGCGACATCGCCGATCGCCTGGCTCGCCTGGCGCGCAGCCTCGAACAGGCCGGCCACGCCCCGGAACGGGTGGCGCAGTTCCTGATGCGCTGCCTGTTCACCATGTTCGCCGAGGACGTGCGCCTGCTGCCGCCGGATGCCTTCCGCGAGCTGCTGGCCAAGCACCGCGAGCGACCCGACGTGGCCATGCGCATGCTCGCCCAGCTGTGGCGCGACATGGACAGCGGCGGCTTCTCCGCGGTCCTGGCCAACGACGTGCTGCGGTTCAACGGCAAGCTGTTCAAGGACCCTGACACCCTGCCACTGGACCGTGACCAGATCGACCTGCTGGTCGAGGCTGCGAAGGCCGACTGGCGCCACGTCGAGCCTGCCATCTTCGGCACCCTGCTCGAGCGCGCGCTGGACCCGAAGGAACGCCACAAGCTTGGCGCCCACTACACCCCGCGTGCCTACGTCGAGCGCCTGGTCCTGCCCACCGTGATCGAGCCGCTGCGGCAGGAATGGGGCCTGGCGCAGGCCGCCGCGGGCACGCTGGCGGGCGAGGGCAAGGCCGACGAGGCGGTGCAGGAACTGCTGCGCTTCCACCATCGCCTGTGCAGCGTGCGCGTGCTGGACCCGGCCTGCGGCTCCGGCAACTTCCTGTACGTCACGCTGGAGCACCTCAAGCGCCTGGAGGGCGAGGTGCTCAATGCGCTGGACGAGCTCGGCTACCGCCAGGCCGGGCTGGCGCTGGGCGGGGCCCGCGCCGACGCCCTGGGCGGCGAGACGGTGGACCCGCACAACCTGCTGGGCATCGAGCTGAACCCGCGCGCTGCGGCCATCGCCGAGGTGGTGCTGTGGATCGGCTACCTGCAGTGGCACTTCCGCACCCGCGGCGACGTGAACCCGCCGCAGCCTGTGGTGCGCGACTTCCGCAACATCGAGTGCCGCGACGCGGTGCTGGCCTACGACGGGGTCGAGCTGGTCACCGACGAACACGGCCGCCCGGTCACGCGCTGGGACGGCGAGACCATGAAACCCTCGCCCGTCACCGGCGAGCCGGTGCCCGACGAGACCGCGTGCAAGCCGGTGGAGCGTTACGTCAACCCGCGCAAGGCGGCCTGGCCGAAGGCGGACTTCGTGGTGGGCAACCCGCCGTTCATCGGCAACAAGCGCATGCGCCTTGCGCTGGGTGACGGCTACGTGGAAGCCCTGCGCAGCGCATGGCCGGAAGTACCGGAAACCTCGGATTTTGTCATGTACTGGTGGCACTACGCCGCGCAGCTGACCCGGCAGGGTGCGCTGGAACGGTTCGGATTCATCACGACCAACTCGATCCGGCAGACGTTCAATCAGCGGGTTGTTCAGCCTCATCTTTCAGACAAAAAGGGGGCACTATTCTTGGCGTTTGCGATTCCCGATCACCCGTGGGTGGATGGATCGGATGGTGCCGCAGTACGCATTGCCATGACGGTCGCGACGAGGGAGGTGGCTACTGGGATTCTCCAGACCGTGGTCATGGAAGACGCGATGGAACATGGTGAGTTCAGTATCCAGCTTGCGACTCAACGTGGACAGATCCAGTCAAATCTTCGGGTCGGAGCAAACATCAACAGCGCACGCCCGCTCATTGCAAATAGGGGCATCTGCTTCCAGGGTGTGAAGCTCGTCGGCAGTGGCTTCCGTCTGGATGAAGCCACATATATGGCACAGGATAAGGAGGATCGCCCTGTTCTCAGAGAATACTGGACCGGTCGCGATGTCACAGCACGCCGCGTTCCGGAGTGGGTGATCGACTTTTTCGGAATGGAAGAAGACGAGGCGAGAAAACAACACCCACGCCTTTACCAGAAGCTCGTTCACGATGTGAAGCCGTTCCGCGATCAGGTTGCACGCGCCAGTCACCGGGAGCGGTGGTGGGTGTTCGGCGAGCCGCGCCCGGGGCTCCGCAAGGCCCTTAAAGGACTGAACCGCTACCTGGCAACCTCTGAGGTGTCCAAGTTCAGGACATTCGTTTTCCTGCCTTGGCCGGATACGTTGCCTGACGGATCATTGATGGCTATCGCCATCGAAGATGCTTTCTTTGCTGGCGTTCTATCCAGTGTGGTGCACATAACCTGGACGTTAGCAACCAGCGGAACCCTAGAGAATCGCCCTCGATACAACAATACACAGTGCTTTAGTAACTTTCCTTTTCCCGACATTGAGACTGTTGAAGGCGCGGACATCCGGCGTTTGGTCGAGGAACTAGACGCCCACCGCAAGCGCCAGCAGGCCGCGCATCCCGGCCTGACTCTGACCGGGATGTACAACGTGCTGGAGAAGCTGCGCGCGGGCGAGCCGCTGAGCGCGAAGGAGCGCACCATCCACGAACAGGGCCTGGTCTCGGTGCTGCGCCAGCTGCACGACGACCTCGACGCCGCCGTGCTCGAAGCCTATGGGTGGTCCGACCTGCTGCCGCTGCTGCGCGTGGCGCATGGCAACGAGTCGCCGGCCGAAGGCCAAAGCCGGGAGGATGCGAAGCGCGCGTTCGAGGAGGCGGTGCTGGATCGGCTGGTCGCGCTCAATGCCGAGCGCGCCGCCGAGGAGGCGCGCGGCATCGTGCGCTGGCTGCGCCCGGAGTTCCAGAACCCGGAGGGACGTGGCCAGGCGCAGGAGCAGGCGGCGTTGGAAGGCGTGGAGCGCGACGACGATGGCGGGCCGGACACAGACGCGCCCGCGCCAGCCGCCAAACCCAGGCCCTGGCCGAAGGACACGGTGGAACAGGTGCGCGCGGTGGCAGAGGTGCTCTCCGCCAGCGTGCGCCCGCTGTCGGCGGACGACATTGCCGGCCACTTCACCGCCCGCGGCCCGTGGAAGAAACGCCTGCCGCAGCTGCTGGAGATGCTCGTCGCCCTCGGCCGCGCCCGTGAACAGGACGGCCTCTACGAGGCCGTATGACCGCATGGACAGGTTTCTGACCGACCTCGGGGATTTCCGCGTCACCTTCGTCTCCGCGCTGGCATGGCGCGCGATGACCGAGATCGTGCGGCGCCGGCACATCGCCTTCGACTTCGTGCCGCTGCAGGTGCATCCGGGGGTTTCGCCCAGGGGCCTGATCGAATTGCGCCTGCGGCCGCGCGGTGGCGGGCGCGAGCTGCGGGTGGACTTCCACCTCGGCGGCCCGCAGCCGGGCAGTTGGCACGTGCCCGGCGGCAACCACGGCAGCCTGCTGGACCTGCTCCGCGAGGAACCGGCCGCCGCGATCGACGCGATCGAGCGCGCGGCCGGCTTGCCGGCATGGCCCGGCCACCGGCTGCCGCCGTCCACGCCGGGCGTGCGCGCGATGCGCCGGCTTGCCGCGGAACTGGAGCGCCGGGTGTTCGAGCCGCGGCAGTGGCGCACCACCGCCGCTTTCATCGGCTGGCAGGAAGACATCGTGTGCGACTGGCACCGGTACTTCGTCGCGCCGGTCCGGAGCGATGCCCACGGGTCCGTCAGGCCGGAAGAACGCGAGCGCCTGTCGCGGCTGGTCATGCTCCACGAGGCGCCAGGCGGTAACTGGGTGACCTCGCGGGAGGAGCTGCGCGGCGAGGCACTGGTGGTGGACCTGTCCACCGGCCTCGCGGCGAGGATGACGCGCAGCGGGATCGTGCCGCTGAAGCCGTAGCCGCCACCCTGCGCCACGTCACACATCCCGATCTGTTCCAGCCTGGCGCTGCTGTATTGGTGGCGTACACTGGAGTCGCACGGAGGCTGGTCAAGCCAGGGGACAGGCCGGCGGATGCCCAATGGTGTGATACAGGGAAAACATCCCAAGGAGATGCGCCGGACGCTCGTCGTCTATTGCGACGAATCCGACATTTCCGGAAAACACTTCGCCAATTTCTATGGTGGCCTGCTTGTGGACGGGAGGCAGCAGGCTGGAATAGAGGCGCGGCTGAAGAGGAAGTGCGAAGAGCTGCACCTGAACCACGAGGTGAAATGGCAGAAGATCTCGACCGCCTACGCGGACAAATACATTGCCCTGATGGATGAGCTGTTCGACATCGTGGCCGAAGGCGGCATAAAGCTGAGAATCATGTTTACGCAGAATTGCTTCGCGCCTCGACGGTTGAGCCCCGAGCAGGGCGAGGACGCGTTCTTCATCCTTTACTACCACTTCATCAAGCACGCGTTCGGATTGCGTTACGCAGGCATGCCCGGTTGCAGGACGGCCGTCCGGCTCATGTTCGATACGCTGCCGGACACAAGGGAAAAGCGGGCACGATTCAAAGCCTATCTGGCCGCTTTGGACAGGTCACCGGAATTCCGGAAGAGCGGCATCGACATCGATGCCAGTGACATCGCCGAAGTCGACTCGAAACGCCACATCCTGTTGCAATGCGTGGATGTTGTGCTTGGTGCAATGCAGTTCAGGCTGAATGACAAGCACAAGGAAAAGCCGGAAGGCAGCCACAGGCGCGCCAAGCGCACTATCGCCAAGGAGCGCGTGTACAGGCATATCCTCAAGCGCATCCAGCAGATCTATCCGAACTTCAACATCGGCAGGCCCACGTCACGGCGCGGAGACATGGCCAACCTGTGGAAAGATCCTTATCGCCATTGGCTGTTCGTGCCCAAGGATGCGCAACACAGGCCGGAATTCGCCAAACGCAGAAACAAACAGCCCCGCGTGCGCTAGCCGGGTTCACCGGGCCATCCCAAGTGGAACTTGAGCGTTCGCGCATCGCAGGGCTGCCCTGCAGCATATCTCAGATCCCGAGACCGTGCCTGAATCAAAACACCCAAATAAAATCAAAAGGTTGCGTATCGTCTGCGCCGTGGCGCGCCCCCATTGTCCAGAGATCGGACGGCCGCTGTGCGCAGAACGGTAATCCGCCACAGAACAGCAGGCGCAACCTTTGACACGCAGCCAACACAACGAAACTCGCGGGCTCAATGCCGCGGCGGCCGGTTCCGGTACAGGTCGGCGAGCATGCCGGGGATCTCCAGGACGATCTCCAGCCGCTCGCGGTAGCCGGGTGAAGCGTCGGGGTCGTCGCCGGATGCCCCGTCGCTGGCGAGCAGTTCGAGGTCGTCGAGGATCCCGCCGATCCATTCGTGCCGGTCGAGCCAGCGGTCCCACCCGTCCCCGCGCAGGGCCACGCCCTCGAAGAAGCCGAGCGCCCAGTCGCGGCCGACCTCGGGCTCGTCCCCGTCCAGCCCGTCGTCCTCCTCCGAAGGCAGCCACATCAGCGGGGCGAGCTGCTCGGGCAGCTCCCCGCCCTCGTGGCGCGCGCGCGCGATGCACATGGCCAGGTGCGCGGCGAGCAGGCCATGGACCTGGCCGCGCTCCTCCTCGCCGTCCCAGCGCGGTTCCCGGCCGCCCCAGACCACCGGCATCCATTCCTCCGCCGGGACGTCCACGGGCGAGACCGCGATCGCCGACAGGAAGCCGTCGAGCGCCTCGATGTTGAAGCCGCGGAACGGGACCGCGCGCCGTTCGAGCAGTTCGGACAGGCGTTCGATCTGTGCGTCGTCGAGGCCGGGAGGAGTCGCGGTCATGGGCATGGCTTCCGTGTTGCTGCGCGCATGGTAAACGCCCGCGCGATCCACCGGCTCAGTTTCCGCCCCCGGCCTGGGCCATTGCCGCGCCCACGGCATCCCAGGCTTCGACCAGTGCCACCGGCCTGCCGTCGAACCAGACCTCCACCACGTTCCGCGTGCGGGTGATATCCGCGAGCGGGTCGCCTTCGACGACCACGATGTCGGCACGCGCGCCTGCCTCGAGACGGCCGAGGTCGGGACGGCCGAGGATGTCGGCCGCATCCGAAGTCGCCGCCTTCAGCGCCTGAGCGGGTGTCATCCCGAGCCCGACGAGGGCCTGCAGTTCCTGGTGCAGCGCCGCGCCCGGCAGCATCCACGGTGCCGCGGGCAGGTCGGACCCGGCGCCGATGCGTACGTTGCGCGCGAGCAGCCGCGGCAAGGTCGCCTGCAACAGGCGCAGGTCGGTCGCGCTTCGTCGCTTCACCGACTCGCTGCCGAGGATGCCCGCCAGCTGCTGCCAATGCCCCTGGAAGAAAGGCACCAGCCGGTCCGCGCCGGGCAGGCCATCGGTCGTGAGGGCTCCCGGACGTGCGAACTGGAAGGCATTGGCGGCGGTGGGCACCACGGATACGCCGGTCGCGGCCAGCCGGTCGGTCAGCGCATCCAGCAGTTCTTCGTCGAGCGTTTCGGCAAACGGATCGCCGCCCATCCGCCTGTAGGCCAGCGCCAGCCCGCCCAGGTGCTCGAGCGTCGAGATCCCGGCATCTGCGGCCTGCATCGCGTCCACCTGCGCCGTATCCAGGCCACGCGTCAGCGCCACGCCCAGGTCGGCCATGACCGGGATGCCGAGCCCTCTGGCAGCCTGCACCGCCGCCACAAACGCTTCCGGCGGCAGCTGTTCGTAGAGTTTGATCCAGTCCACGCCCGCCACCGCCAGCGCTTCCACGGCCGCCCGGGCCTCGGCCTCGTCCCGCACCGTCACCGGCATCAGGGTTTCCAGCGGAGCGCTGCCCAGTAGCGACGGCTCCGTGGCGAGCACGCTGCGCTCGCCATCGAGCAACGGTCCGGTGGCCACGATGCGCGGTGCACCCGGTTGTGCGCGCAGCTGCGCAACCGTGTCCAAAGTGTTGTTGGCGTCGCGCACCGTGGTCACGCCCGAAGGCACGAACGCGCCGATGTAGTGCGGCCGGGCATGCACGTGCAGGTCGATCAGGCCGGGCAGCAGCAGGCGGTCGCCGTGGTCGCGCACCGGCGTATCCGCGGACCAGCGGCAATCGGCCTTCTTGCCGGCACAACGGATCCGGCCGCCGGCCACCACCACCGCGCCTTGCCCGATCACCGTCCCGGTGCGGGCATCGAACACCCGCCCCAGCAGCACCGCGTCGGCGCGTGGGGCCGGATGGCACGCGGGCAGCAAGGGACATGCCAGCAGGGCTGCCACCAGGCACCAGGCACGCAGCGCCAGCCCCAAACGTTTGTTCCGGATCATGCGCGACACCTTCTTTCCCCTTCCAATCCGATCGAGACCGGTACGATGCGGGTCCGCGACGGATGGTTGCAAGGACGCCCGTCATGCGGACTGCACAGCCCCGGCCACGGGATGTGTGACGCCCGATGGCGCGCGGACACCCCGGCTGCCCGATGCGGCATCGCAACGGGCGTTGCCCACCCCGTCATTTTCCACAGGCAGTGGAGTGATGGGCTCCTTCCCGCGCTTGCGGGGGAAAGCTGGGATGGGGAATACCATTGTTGGCCATTGGTGTTGGCGCGAGGATTGCCCCCAACCCGTCCGGTCCGGTGCCGTGTACGGGCATTCGGATGGCCCGCGCGACAATGCCGTGCAAATGGAGAACGAGCAGGCCCGGCCGGCCGCCGCGGCCGGGCGCGGGGCGCGGCGGCTACAATGCGGTGCCCTGTCCTGCAACGCCCCTGCCGTGTCCTTCCCCGGTTACGACTTCACCAGCCACCATCTCGAGGTACGCCCGGGCATCCGGATGCATTACCTGGACGAGGGTCCTCGCGATGGCGAGGTGGTGGTGATGCTGCACGGCAACCCGTCGTGGAGCTACTACTGGCGCCACCTCGTCCACGGCCTGCGTGACCGCTGGCGCTGCATCGTGCCCGACCACATCGGCATGGGGCTGTCCGACAAGCCGGACGACCGGCCCATCGCCACGCCGCGCTACGACTACACCCTGCGCTCGCGGGTGGACGACCTGTCCACGCTGCTGGAGGGTATCGGCATCACCGGGCCGGTGACGCTGGCAGTGCACGACTGGGGCGGCCTGATCGGCTTTTCCTGGGCGCTGGGGCACCCGTCCCGCGTGAAGCGCCTGGTGATCCTCAACACCGCCGCGTTCCCGATGCCGGCGGCCAAGACCATGCCCTGGCAGCTCAGCCTTGGCCGCGACTATTTCCTGGGCGAGGTGCTGATCCGCGGCGCCAATGCCTTCGCCGAGGGCGCGGCGCGGATCGGCGTGGCGCGGCCGATGCCGCGGGACGTGCGCCGCGCCTACGTGGCGCCCTACGACAGCTGGCGCAACCGCCTGGCCGTCATCCGCTTCATCCAGGACATCCCGCTCGGGTCGGGCGACCGCGCCTGGCCGCTGCTGGACGCCGTGGGCCGCGCGCTGCCGTCCTTCGCCAACCGGCCCGCCTTCATCGGCTGGGGCCTGAAGGACTTCGTGTTCGACCACCATTTCCTGGACCGCTTCCGCGCGGACCTGCCGCAGGCCGAGGTGATGGCGTTCGAGGACGCCGCGCACTACGTGCTGGAAGACAAGCACGAGGTGCTGGTGCCGGCGATCCGCGGGTTCCTCGACCGGCACCCGGTGATCTAGCGGCGGGCGGCAGCGCCGGCACGGATGGGCCGGTGTCGCCGCGCGGATTGCCCCACCCGGTCCGCCCGGACCGGCGCAGGCCGATGGCGCCGTGTGGGGATCGCGCCCTCCCGGCCTTCCGCCGTTCGCGGGGAAAGTGTCTGTCTTCCTCCCCCGCTTGCGGGGGAGGGGTGAGGGGCAGGAACACCTGCACGGTCCGAACCGCGGGTACGCGGTCCCCGGGATCGGGGGAACCGGATGCGCGTGCGGCTCAGGCCGCGACCGGCGGCACCGCCGGCGGCGAGGGGCTGTTGCCGCTGTCGTCCGGGTGGTCGTCGTTGTCGGCCTCGCGCCAGCGCCAGTCGTCCGGCGTCAGCACCGGCAGGCCGTAAGCCTGGCGGGCCTTGTCGCACTGCGGGCTGGGCGCGCCGAATTCCCAGGACGCATCCACCTCCCGGCAGACGGACGGGCGGCGCGGGTGGATGGTGCAGCGCGAGTAGCGGCCGATGTCGGCATCCAGCGCCACGCAGCGGATCGGCGGGGCATAGGTGCCCCGCATGCACAGCCGGTGCGCGTCCAGCTTCTCGGTCAGCCCTGCCGGGACCCCGCCTTCGGTGAACTCGTCCGATTCCATCCAGTGGAAGGCGACGCGGTACTGGGTGCAGCACGCGCCACAGGTGAGGCAGGGGTGCATGGATGCCGGGCCTTGCGCGGCGGAAGCCGGGGAGGGCGCGATTTTTCCGCAGCCCCCGGAACCGGCGCAAGGGGGGCCGGGGGCGGCGATAATTCCCGGCATGACCGACGCCTGCAACATCGCCGCGGCCCTCCCCCGGCTGGCCGCGGAAGCACCCGACCGCATCGCCATGCGCTGCCCGGGACACGACGGCAGTTACCGCACCACCCTGACCTATGGCGAGCTCGATGCGCGCAGCGACGCGATCGCCGCCGGGCTGGCCCTGCGCCGCATCGTGCGCGGCACGCGCGTGGTGGTGATGGTGCGGCCGACGCCGGAGTTCTTCCTGCTGATGTTCGCGCTGTTCAAGGCCGGCGCGGTGCCGGTGCTGGTGGACCCGGGCATCGACAGGCGCGCGCTGAAGCAGTGCCTGGACGAGGCCGAGCCGCATGCCTTCATCGGCATCCCGCTGGCGCACTTCGCGCGCACGCTGCTGGGCTGGGCGAAATCCGCGATGACGCGGATCACCACCGGCCGCTTCCCGTTCCTGGCCGACGCCACCCTGGCGCAGGTGGAACGCGACGGCGCGGGCGCCGGGCCGCAGCTGGCGCGGACCTGCCCGGACGACGTGGCCGCGATCCTGTTCACCAGCGGCAGCACCGGCGTGCCCAAGGGCGTGGTCTACCGCCACCGCCACTTCGTGGCGCAGGTCGACATGCTGTGCACGGCCTTCGGCATCGCGCCGGGCGGCGTGGATTTCCCGACCTTCCCGCCGTTCGCGCTGTTCGACCCCGCGCTGGGCCTGACCTCGGTCATCCCCGACATGGACCCCACGCGTCCGGCCGGAGCCGACCCGCGCAAGCTGCATGCGGCGATCGCCCGCTTCGGCGCCGACCAGCTGTTCGGCTCGCCCGCGCTGATGCGCGTGCTGGCCGCGCATGGCGAGCCGCTGCCGACCCTGAAGCGCGTGACGTCGGCCGGCGCGCCGGTGCCGCCGGAGGTGGTGGCGCGGATGCTGGAACTGCTGCCGGACGATGCGCAGTTCTGGACGCCCTACGGCGCCACCGAATGCCTGCCGGTGGCGGTGATCGAGGGCCGCGAGCTGCTGTCGCTGCGCGAGCGCACCGAGCAGGGCGCCGGCACCTGCGTCGGCCGCCCGGTGCCGCCGAACGAGGTGCGCATCATCCGGATCAGCGACGGGCCCATCCCCGCGTGGTCGGACGACCTGCTGGTCGCCCCGGGCGGGATCGGCGAGATCACCGTGGCCGGCCCGACCGCCACCGACGCCTACTACAACCGTGACGGGCAGACCGCGCTGGCCAAGATCCGCGAGCGCCTGCCGGATGGCACGGAACGCATCGTCCACCGCATGGGCGACGTCGGCTGGATCGACGACGAGGGCCGGCTGTGGTTCTGCGGGCGCAAGTCGCAACGGGTCGAGACCGCCGATGGACCGCTGTACACCGAGCAGGTCGAGCCGGTGTTCAACACCCACCCGGACGTGCGCCGCACCGCGCTGGTCGGCGTGGGCGCGAAAGGCGCGCAGCGGCCGGTGCTGTGCGTGGAGACGCACCCCGGCATCGCCCGTGCCGAACACGCGCGCATCGAGCGCGGGCTGCGCGACATCGGCGCGCGCTTCCCGCACACCGCACGCATCGACACCTTCCTGTTCCACCCCGGCTTCCCGGTGGACATCCGGCACAACGCCAAGATCGGCCGCGAGAAGCTTGCGGCGTGGGCCGCCTCGCGGCTGGAGGAGCGGCAATGAAAATCCTGGTCACCGGCGGCGGTGGTTTCCTCGGCCAGGCGCTGTGCCGCGGGCTGGCCGAGCGCGGGCATGAGGTCACCAGCTTCAACCGCGGCCACTATCCGGAACTCGACGCGCTGGGCGTGCGCCAGGTGCGCGGCGACCTGGCCGACCGCGACGCGGTGCTGGCCGCCGCCCGCGGCATGGACGCAGTGTTCCACAACGCGGCCAGGGCCGGCGCGTGGGGCAGCTACGAAAGCTATTACCAGGCCAACGTGGTCGGCACGCGGAACGTGGTCGAGGCCTGCCGCGCGCACGGCATCGGCCGGCTGGTCTATACCTCCACGCCCAGCGTCACCCACCGCAGGACGCATCCGGTCGAGGGCGGCACCGCCGACACCGTGCCCTATGGCGAGGACCTCAAGGCGCCCTACGCCAGCACCAAGCAGGTCGCGGAGAAGATGGTGCTGGCCGCGAACGGCCCGGACCTAGCCACCGTCGCCCTGCGCCCGCGGCTGATCTGGGGCCCGGGCGACCGCCAGATCCTGCCGCGGCTGGTCGAGCGCGCGAAGGCCGGGCGCCTGCGCTTCGTCGGCGGCGGCCACAACCTGATCGACACCACCTACATCGACAACGCCGCGCAGGCCCACTTCGACGCCTTCGACCACCTCGCCCCGGGCGCGGCCTGCGCGGGACGCGCCTACTTCATCAGCAACGGCGAGCCGAAGCCGACGCGCGAGATCGTCAACGCGCTGCTGGAAGCGGCCGGCGCGCCGCGCGTGGACGGCTCGATCCCGTTCGGCGTGGCCTACGCCATCGGCGCGGCGTGCGAGGTGCTCTGGCCGCTGCTGCGGCTTGGCGGCGAACCGCCGATGACGCGCTTCCTCGCCGAACAGCTGAGCACCACGCACTGGTATTCGATGGAGCCGGCCAGGCGCGACTTCGGCTATGTACCGAGGGTTTCCATCGCCGAAGGCCTGGAACAGCTGCGCGCGTGGTGGCTGCAACGCGGCTGAAGCCACGTTCCTTCACGCCGTAACCACGCCACCGTCACCGCGCGACGACCGCCGGTGGCCCAGGCTGCCGTGGCAGCACCCATCCTGACAATGCCACGGAGATTTCCCATGCTCGGATACGCCGTCACCTTCTTCGTCATCGCGCTCATCGCCGCGGTGCTGGGCTTCTCCGGCATCGCCGGCGCGGCGACCAACATCGCCTGGATCCTGTTCGTCGTGTTCCTGGTCCTGGCCGCGGTCTCGATGCTGCGCGGCCGCCGGGCCTGACCCCGGGAGTGGGCCGGAAGGCCCGCCCCCGGCGGGCCTTCCCACGGCCTTGCCGCGGCCCGCTGCGGCTACAATGCGGCAATGGCCACCCCGACGCCTTCCCCGTTCGACGCACTCAAGCCGATCGCCGGCCGCGTGCTCGAAAGCGCCCTCAACCGGGTGCTCGCGCTCGATCCCGATACCCGCGACGCGGTGGCCCGCCTCGACGGCCGCCGCATCGAGCTGACGCTGGAGGCGCCGCCGTTGGCACTGCAGCTGCGGGTGGACGGCGGGCGCCTCGTGGTCGGGCCCGCGGATTCCTCGCGCGAGCCGGACCTGGCCGTGCGCAGCACGCTGATCGGCATGCTCTCGCAGCTGCCGTTCCTGCGCCGCGACGACGCCGTGCCGGTCGGCAGGGTGCGCGTGTCGGGCGATGCCGAACTGGCCCGGCAGCTGCAGCGCATCGCCGAACGCTTCGACCCCGACTGGCACAAGCCGTTCACCGAGGCGTTCGGCGACGTGGTCGGCGTGCAGGTCGCCAACGCCTTCGCCGGCGCGCTGCGTGGCGCGCGCGAACTCGGCGGCCGCCTCGCGCGCCAGACCGCCGAGTACCTGGTCGAGGAATCGCGCGACGTGGTCGGCCGCGACGAGCTGGACGCCTTCCACGACGACGTGGACGACCTGCGCGACGACGTCGAGCGGCTCGCCGCGCGCGTGGCGCGGCTGGCTTCCACGGCAGGCGGGCACACGGCATGAGCTCGCTGAGGCGCGTCCTGCGCATCGGCCGCGTGCTGCTGCGCTACAGGCTCGACGACCTGCTCGACGGCACGCCCGCCGAGCGCTGGCTGAAGCTGATGCGGCCGTTCGTGCCGCGCGCCTCGCGCGAGGTCGCACGGCTGCCGCGCGGCGCGCGCCTGCGCCTGGCGCTCCAGGAGCTGGGTCCGATCTTCGTCAAGTTCGGGCAGATCCTCTCCACCCGCCGTGACCTGCTGCCGCCGGATGTCGCCGACGAGCTTTCGCTGCTGCAGGACAAGGTGGCGCCGTTCGACGGCGACACCGCACGCGCGATCGTCGAGCAGGAACTGGGCGCGGACATCGGCACGCTGTTCGCCTCGTTCGACACGGAGCCGCTGGCCTCGGCCTCGATCGCGCAGGTGCACGCGGCCACACTGCACCCGCGCGGCGATGCGCCACCGCGCGAGGTCGTTGTGAAGGTGCTGCGCCCGGGCGTCGAGCGGCAGATCGCCGGGGACGTCGCGTTGCTGAAGTCTCTGGCCACGCTGGTCGAGCGCACCCACCCGAACGCCGACAAGATCCGCCCCCGCGACATCGTCGCCGAGATCGAGAACACGCTCGCCGCCGAGCTCGACCTGCAGCGCGAGGGCGCCAACGCCTCGGTGCTGCGCCGCAACTGGCTCGGCTCGCCCGACCTGTACGTGCCCGAGCCGATCTGGACCCACACCTCCCAGCGCGTGCTCACGCTCGAGCGCGTGCACGGGATCAACAGCGACGACATCGCCGCGCTGGATGCCGCCGGCATCGACCGCAAGGCGCTCGCGGCCAAGGGCGTGCGGGTGTTCTACACCCAGGTGTTCCGCGACAACTTCTTCCACGCCGACGCGCACGCCGGGAACATCTGGGTCGATCCCGGACGGAAGGAAGACCCGCGCTTCATCGCGCTCGACTTCGGGATCATGGGCCAGCTTTCGCCCGAGGACCAGTACTACCTCGCCGAGAACTTCATGGCGATCTTCAACCGCGACTACCGCAGGATCGCCGAACTGCACGTGCAGGCGGGCTGGATGCCCTCGCACATCCGCATCGAGGAACTGGAGGCCGCCGCGCGCGCGGTGTGCGAGCCGTACTTCACCCGGCCGCTGTCCGAGATCTCGCTCGGCGAGGTGCTGGGCAAGCTGTTCCGCACCGCGCGGAAGTACGAGCTGACCATCCAGCCGCAGTTGATCCTGATGCAGAAGACCCTGCTCACGATCGAGGGCATCGGCCGGCTGCTCGACCCGCAGATCGACATCTGGGCGGTGGCGCGCCCGGTGCTGGAGCGGATCCTCGCCGAACGCTACAGCCCGAGGCGGCTGGCACGCGAGTTCCGCCGCCGGATGCCGGAGCTGGTCACCCGTGCGCCGGAGATGCCGCAGCTGCTGCACGCCTGGCTGGAACAGCAGGTGCAGGGCCGCCACGAACTGCGGATGCGCTCGGACGACGTGGCGCGCATCGCCCAGGCGCTCGACGCGATGCAGCGGCGGATCGTCGCCGCGATCCTCGGCGTCGGCCTGCTGATCGTGGCCGCGGTGCTGTACGCACTGGAAGCCGGCGGCCCGTCGTTCCTGCGCATCCCGCTGTCGTCCTGGATCGCCGGCATCGGCGGCCTGTGGGCGCTGCTGGCGGCGGTCCCGCGCCGGCACTGATCACTGCAACAGGGGGCTACTGCCCCACCCACCAGCGGGCGGAGAAGGAGAAAAACACCTTCTCCCATCACCCGGGGACGGAGTTCAATCCCTTTTCCCGTTATCAGCCCCTCCTCCCCGGTTCGGAAGGAAGGTCTGGTTGAGAACAATCTTCGCAGCAAACCAAGCCCGCGCGACAGCATTCGTTTCCCCAGCCCGGCCGTTCCAGGCGCCGCACCGGGCCGATGGCCCATGCCCGCGAAAACCTGGCCTTCCTGCAAGCGCGGGGAAGGGCGCCCCCGGCAGGAATGAAGGGCAGCTCCGCACAGAATCCGATCCACCCCGAGCGCAGCGGGCCGCCCCGCGGATGTTGTGCGTCGCGTCATTTTGTTAGGACAAAAAAGTCCTGATTAGAAAATGTTGTCGTGATGTGGTTAAGATTGGGCTAATGGATGGCCTCCTGACGGCCTGTGTGATGCAGGGAAGCCCTTTCAGACCCCCATTTGCCCGAGACCGCCCTGATGAATAGCCGCACCCACCGCGTTCCGTTCCGCCACGCCCCATCCCCCCTGTCGGTCGCCCTGGCCACGGCCCTGTTTGGCCTCGCCTCCGGCACCGCCCTCCCCGCGCTGGCCCAGGAAGCCTCCCCCGCCACCGGTTCCTCCGAAGAAACCCAGGACGACGGCAGGATCGCGACCCTCGGCTCGGTCCGAGTCTCGGCCTCGCGCATCGACCGCCCGGACTTCGTCTCGCCGACGCCTATCCTGCCGGTCAGCTCCGAGGAACTGCGCCTGGAGACCCGCACCAACATCGGCGCCGCGCTCAATGACCTGCCGCAGTTCCGTGCCACCAGCTCGCCGCAGACTACCGGCTCCAACACTGGCGCAGGCAATGCACCGGTCGACCTGCGCGGCCTCGGCATCAGCCGCACCCTGGTCCTGCTCGACGGCCGCCGCGTCTCCAGCGACAACGACCTCAACACCATTCCCTCTGTGCTGGTGAAGTACGTGGACGTCGTCACCGGCGGCGCTTCGGCGGCGTGGGGTTCCGGCGCGGTCGGCGGCGTGGTCAACATCTCCATGGACCGCGAATTCACTGGCCTGAAGTTCGGTGCGCAGGCCGGCCGCTCGGCCTACGATGACGGCGACGAGAAGCGCTTCGAGGCCGCGTGGGGCACCGACTTTGCCGACGGTCGCGGACACCTGGTGCTGGGCGGCGAGTTCCTCGACAACGACGGCATCGTCCCGCGCAGTTCGCGCCCCCGCGCCGGGCGCTGGTCCACCCTGAACATCAACGGCCAGCCCACCCTGATGCCGGACGTCGGCTTCTCCGACGCCGCGATCGGCGGCCTGATCATCGGTGCGCGCGACGCCAACGGCCAGTCAATCAGCGGCTTCAGCCTCGCGGGCCAGGTATTCAATCCCGACGGCAGCCTGCGTCCGTTCCAGTACGGCCAGGTGGTCGGCGCCCTGATGAGCGGCGGCGAAGGTCCGTCCAACGACGACTTCAGCCCGCTGAGCGCGCCGCAGAAGCGCTACTCGACCATGGCCAGCGTGCAATGGGACCTCAACGACGATGTGCGGATGACCGCCGACGTACGCCACTCGCGCATGTACAACTACTACATCTGGTTCGGCGATCACAACCGTGGCAACCTGACCGTCAGCATCGACAACGCGTTCCTGCCCCAGCAGGTCCGCGACGAGATGCAGACCGCCGGCGCGACCACGCTGGTAATGGGCCGCTTCAACAACGACATCAACTACCCGCACATCGACTTCGAGCGCAAGACCACCCAGGCGACGGTGGCGTTCGACGGCTACACCGGCGACGACTGGCGCTGGAGCGCCTACTACTCGCATGGCGAGGCCGAGCAGAACTTCGACACCCCGGGGTTCATCCTCGCCCAGGAGTGGGCGCAGGCGGTGGATTCTGTGATCGATCCCGCCACCGGCCAGCCGGTGTGCCGCGTTACCCTGACCAACCCCAACTCAGGCTGCGTGCCGATCAACCTGTTCGGAGAAGGCGCACCCTCGCAGGCTGCGATCGACTACGTCACCGGCACTCCGAGCCAGCGATCCAAGGTCACCCTCGACGTGTTTGGCGCCAGCCTGCGCGGCGAGCCATTCCAGATGCCGGCCGGCGCGGCTTCCGTCGCGTTCGGCGTCGAGGCGCGCCGCGAGGCGATCGACCAGCGCGTCGGCGAGCTCGACGCGGCCAAGGCGTTCCGCTCCTTCAGCTTCAACCCGATGAAGGGCAGCTTCACGGTCAAGGAGATGTTCGGCGAGGTGCTGTTACCGATCGCCAAAGACCGGCCTGTCCTTAACGACTTCGCGATCAACGCCGCCGCACGCGTGTCCGACTACTCCACCACCGGTTCGATCTGGTCGTGGAAGCTCGGCGCGACCAACGAGTTCTTCGACGGATTCCGCGGCCGCATCGCGCGTTCGCGCGACATCCGCTCAGCGAACCTGTCTGAGCTGTTCACCACCAGCACCACTGGCTGGAGCTACGTGCTCGACCCACAGACGGGGCAGACGGTCTATGCCCTGTCCAACGGCGGTGGCAATCCGGACCTGGTGCCCGAGACCGCGGACACGCTGACCTTCGGCGTTACCTGGTCGCCGCGTTCGGTCGAGGGCCTGGACCTGTCTATCGACTACTTCGACATCCAGATCAAGGACGTGATCACGACCATCGGCCTGCAGGACATCCTGAGCCGCTGCGCGGCCGGCAACCAGGCGATGTGCGCGCGCGTGGAGCGCGATTCTGCCGGCAACATCGTCCGCATCGTATCCACCTATACCAACCTGTCCGAGTACAAGACCGACGGCATCGATTTCGAGGTCTCCTACCGTCGCCCGGTCACGCTGTTCGGCCTGTCCGGCAACCTGGTCACCCGCACACTTGCCACCTGGGTCAACAGCCTGACCACTGACGACGGCATCAAGAAGATCGAGTACGTCGAATCGCAGGGTTACGCCTTCAACCTGGGCGTGCCGAAGTGGCGTGCGATCAGCAGTGTGTCCTTCAACAGCGACGTGTTCTCGGCCAACGTCCGCGCCCGCTACCTGTCTGCCGGCATGTACGACCGCAACCAGGCGATCGTCAACAACGCGATCGGCAACTACATCTACTTCGACATCGGAGCCAGCTGGCGCATCGGGGCGAACCTGGAACTGTACGGCGCGGTCAACAACGTGGCCAACAAGGAGTCGCCAATCGCGTCCACTTTCTCGCCGTATTACGACGTGATGGGTCGCTACTACACCGCCGGCGTGCGCGCCAGGTTCTGACCTTTTCCCGCCATCATCCGAGGAAACCATGAAGAAGACTGCACGCAACATCTTCGTCCTCGCACTGATGTCGGCGGCGGCGGCCGCATATGCAGCCGTCGCCGTGCCGGCCTCGGTGACGGCGGATGGCGTCCCGACGATACCGGACGAGACGGCAGCCGCTACGCGGCCCTACCTCGAGGCGCGCAGCGCCCAGTTCCTGGGCTGGGATCCGGCCACCCGTGCGATGCTGGTCAAGACCCGCTTTGGGACCACCGACCAGCTGTTCCGCGTGGCCACACCCGGTTCCGCGCGCCGGCAGATCAGTTTCGAGGACGAACCCGTCCCGTTCGCGACGTACTCGCCGGCCGACGCCACGCTGGTGGTCCAGAAGGACCAGGGCGGCGACGAGTTCTACCAGCTCTACCGGCTCGAGGACGGCCGCCTGCACCTGCTGACCGACGGCAAGAGCCGCAACTGGTTCGGCAGCTGGAGCCGTGACGGCCGCTATATCGGCTACATGTCGACACGGCGCAACGGCGCCGATGCAGACCTGTACGTGATGGACCCGCGTGATCCATCGACGGAGCGCCTGGTGTCCAAGGTCACCGGCGGAGGCTGGAACATCAGCGACTTCTCGCCTGACGGGCGCAAGGCCATTGCGGTCAACCGGATCTCGATCAACCACGCGGTCGTAACCGAGGTCGACCTTGCCAGCGGCCGGATGAAAACGTTGACGGATCCAAAGCAGCGCGTCTCGTACGCGAAAGTGCGCTATGCCGCCGATGGCACCCTCTGGGCGCTGTCGAACCGCGATTCGGACTTTGTGCGCCTTGGCAAGCTCGATCCGCGCAACGGCCGCTTCACGCCGGTCAGCCCCGAATCACGCTGGGACGTAACCGACTACGCGGTCGCCCCCGACGAGCGCTTCGTGGTTTACGCGGTCAACGAGGCCGGTTTCTCCCGCGTACGCGTGCTCGACCCGGGAACCGGTCAGGTACGCAACGTCGAGGGCCTGCCCGACGGCGTCCTGCACTGGAGCTTCGGCGATCTGGTGCAGATCGCCCCTTGGGGCGAGATCGGCCTGAGCCTGTCCTCGGCCAAGGTCTCGGGTGACGCCTTCTCGATCGACCCGGACACCCTGCAGGTGCGGCGCTGGACCGAGAGCGAGGCGGGCGGACTGGACCTGTCGCGCAACCGTGAACCCGAACTGATCGAGATCGAAAGCTTCGACGGCGAACGGATGTCCGGCTTCCTGTACCGGCCCGACCCGGAAAAATTCCCGGGACGCCGCCCACTGATCCTCGACATCCATGGCGGTCCCGAGGGCCAGAGCCGCCCCGGGTTCCTGGGAGCCGACAACTACCTGGTCAACGAGCTGGGCATCGCCATCTTCCTGCCCAACGTGCGCGGTTCATCCGGCTACGGCAAGCGGTTCCTGGACCTGGACAACGGGCCGTGGAAGCGCGAGGACTCGGTGCGCGACATCGGCGCGTTCCTCGACGTGCTCGATCGTGACCCGGGGCTCGATCCGGAAAGGTTCGCCGTGTACGGCTTCTCATACGGTGGCTACATGTGCTATGCCTCGGCGGTGCACTACAGCGAACGCCTGCGCGCGGCCTCCTGCGCGGTGGCGATCTCGGACTTCGTCACTTTCCTGGAAAACACCCAGGCCTACCGCCGCGACCTGCGCCGGGTGGAATACGGCGACGAGCGCGACCCGGTCCAGCGCGCCAAACTCGGCGAGATCTCCCCGCTCCGCAACGTCGAGCACATCCGCATCCCGCTGATGGTTGCCACCGGTGGCAACGATCCGCGCGTGCCACCGACGGAAGCCGAGCAGATCGTCGCAGCGGTCCGTGCGCGCGGAGGCGAGGCCTGGCACGTGCTGGCACACAACGAAGGCCACGGCTTCCACAAACGCGAGAACAGCGACTTCATCTTCTGGTCCCGCGTGGAATTCTGGAAGAAATACCTGCTCTGAGCAGGGCAACGGAAAAGGGGCGCTTCGGCGCCCCTTTTCCCGCATGCTGTTCCTCAGAGGCGCCCCAGCCGCCAGCCGAGCCACACCTGCAGCGGCAGCAGGCCGATGAAACCGGTCACGAACCACCACGGGTACTCGCCGGCCATGGTGAAGGCGCCGTGCAGGTCCGCGGCGAGGTAGACCGCGAACAGCGCGCAGGCGTGCGCCCCCTTGGCCACCGCCGCGGTGCGTACCATCAGCCAGGTGCCGGTCACGCCGGCCATGAACACCCAGAACAGGTCCACGGCCAGGCGGAGGTCGCCGCCGGGCGGCAGGCCGAGCAACCGGTCCGACAGCCACGCGCCGGCCAGGTTGACGGCGGGGATGGCGGCGATCGCCAGCACCAGCGCCAGCAGGCTGCGCAACACGGTCCACCAGCGGCCGTCACGGCCCATCGGCAATCTCCGCCCGTCTTCCAGTGCGACAACGCGGGAACCGCCGCGCCGCAGCCAGCTTCGCACGATTCCCGTCCCGGCGCGACTTTCAATCGCTTTCGTGGCGCCAGTTGATCGAGCCGCGGCTTTCCAGCGTGCTCGTCTCGATCTCGACGTCGAAGCCCTTGCGCAGCAGGTACTTCAGCGCGATCACCTGCCCGGTGCCGAGCAGCGAGACGCCGAAGCTGACGTAGAGCCGCGGCGAGATCTGCTTGCCGATGCCGAGCACGCTGCCGCCCAGCGCGCGCGAGTGCATCACGCCCGCGTCGTCCAGGCCGAGGCTGCTGCCCAGCTGGCCTGCGAGCATGCTGCCGCCCGCGGCCAGCGCCGCGGCGGCCGCGTCGAGCTCGCGCCCCTGCTCGGCCGACAGGTTGGACACCGGGCGCCCGAGCGCCAGGTAGGCCAGTGCCTGCGAGCTGTCGCTGGCCGGGTCCGTCCACACCGTCGCGGTCAGCGACGAGGCACGGCCGGTGACGTCGATGCCGGCGGTGATGCCCTCGGCCTCGATCCGGCGGGTCGCGCGGATGTCGAGCAGCGGGTCGGACACCGGCTGGTTGTTGAACACGAGGTTGCCGCGCTCGATCCGGAGTTCCTGGCCGTAGGCCCTGTACTTGCCGCCGACCTCCAGCCGTCCCTGTGCGAGCATCTCGCGCCCCGGCGTGGCGCGCACGCGCAGCTGGCCGCCGAGCGTGCCGTCGAGGCCGAAGCCGCGCAGGCGCACGTCGTCGCCCATCGCCAGGGTCAGGTCGAGCATCAGCCGCGTCGGGCCGCCGCGCTGCGGGTCCACCGGGTCGAGCACGACCACGTCCGGCGACGTGGACACGCCCTGGTCGAGGCGCTCCAGGTCCATCATCGCGCGGGTCACGGTCACCGTGCCGGCCACCTGCAGCGGCGCGCGCGCGGCATAGCGCACGGTGACGTCCGGGTTGGCGACCAGGTGCAGGTCACGGGTGTCCGACAGCAGCACGTCCTGGCCATGCAACCGCAGCACCAGCGGCGTGTCCTCGCCGTGCCAGTCGAGCGAGCCGTTGACCCACAGGTGGCCCTCCCCGGAACGCACCACGCCGGTGATGCGGCCGCTGCCGTCCGGCTGCGCCTCGAGCGCGATGTCGCCTTCCTCGAGCAGCAGCGCCAGCGATGGCAGTTCGGTGGAGAAGTCCGTCACCCGCGCGTGCCCGCCCAGCAGTGGCTGCGAGCGCGTGCCGCCCAGGGTGATGCGGCCATCAAGGCGGCCGCCGGGCTCGACGATGTCCGGCGAGAACAGCTCCACCCAGGTCAGGTCGCCGGTGTTCGCCGCGATCTCGCCGTCGAGCGGCGAGTACGCATCCCAGCCGGTGGCGAAGCGCGCGTCGATGCGGCCGTCGCCGTTGAAATGCGCGCCGAGGGTGGCGTTGATGCGGTTCCGGGCGAATTGCGCCTGCAGGTGCAGGTCGCGGTAGCCGATCACGTCGCGGCGGGAGCGCTCGCTGTTGCGCATGCCGCCCTCGGCCGAGTCGAGCGTGAAATGGCCCTGCCACGCGTTGCCCGCCGGACGCAGCTGCCCTTCCAGGTCCACCGTGCCATGCAGCGCCCAGCGGCGCCCGCCCTCGCGCTCCGGCAGGTACGGCGCGAGCAGCGACAGCGGCAGGCCGCGGCCGTCCACCGACACGCCCTCGCGCGGCCAGTCGGCGGCGACGCACAGGCCGTCGCTGCCGCCCTCGGCGACCAGGCAGCTGCGCGTGAGCGTGAAACGGCTGCCAGACTGCGTGAAGCGCGCCGGCGCCTCCAGCCGCCAGGCCTGCTTCTGCCGGATCGCAAGGCGCAGGCCTTCCACCTCGCCCTGCCAGCCGGCCGCTGCGCGGTTGGCGCTGCCGCGCAGCGCCAGCGTGCCGAGGCCTTCGCTGCGCGCGCTGGCCTCGAGCTGCAGGCGTTCCACCGCGCCGCGCGCGTCCACGCGCAGCGCGTCGAGCGCGAGGCCCGCCTCCACGCCCCGGGCCTCGAGCGTGAGCGCGCCATTGCCGGCGCGCCACGGCAGGCGGCCCTGCACGTGCAGCGCGTCGGCGCGGTAGCCGGACCAGCGCAGGCCGCTGCCGGACAGGTCCGCATCCACGTCCGGCGCGTTGCGCGCGCCGCGCAGCGCCAGCGTACCGCGCAGGGTGCCGGCGCCGTCGGGCAGCAGGTCGGACAGCTCGAGCGGCGAAAAGCGCGCGTCCAGTTCGACCCGGTCGGTGGCCGCGCCCTTCGCGTCGAGGCGGCTGCCGCCGAGTGTGAGCGCCACCTCGCCGGCGTAGTCGGTGCGCGTGCCGCCCTTCGCCGGGCCGTGCACCGTCAGGGAGGCGCGCCCGCCGAGCGGGCGCCCGCGCAGCGTGCCACCGAGTTCCGGCGCATCCACCTCGATGTCGAGCCCGCCGTCCTCGCGCGTGCGGCCGCTGGTGGCGACCTTGCCGCGCACCGCACCGTTCCAGCCCGGCGCGAAATAGCCCGGGTCGAACCCGGCCAGCACCGCGTCCACGTTCCACCCCGGCGCCGGCGACCAGCCGATGCTGCCGGTGGCATCGAGCGTGCCGGTCGGCATCTCCACGTGCGCGCGGCTGAGCACCATCCGGCCCTCGTCGCCGCGCCCGTCGAAATCCACCGTGGCCTGCTGGCCGTCGCGCGAAAGCGTGGCCTTTCCGATCGCGGCCCATGCCGCGGTGCGTCCGGCGATGCCGAAGTCGGCGTCCACGCCGATCGCCGGCGAAGCCCCGTCGCCGCCGGCGAACGACAGCCCGCGCGCGTTGATCGCGAAGCGGAAGCGGGCGTCGGCCGGGTCGGTGAAGTCGCCGCGTCCCCTGGCGGCCACGCGCCCGCCAAAGGCATCCACAACCAGCCGTTCGACCTCGAGCATCTGGTCCTCCAGCCGCAGCCTCGACGGCTGCAGGACCGCGTGCAGGCCGCCCTGGCGCAGTTCGCCGCGCGCCTCCATCGCGCCGCCGGCGCCATCCACGTGCAGCGAGAACGCCAGCGGCGTGCCTGGTTCGCCGCTGCCCGCGAGCAGCCCGGGATCGAGCTCGTCGGAAGACGCATCCAGCGTCCAGCGCGGCGACTCGCGGCCGCCGCGCAGGACCAGGCTCGCGCGCACCGGCGCGGGGGCATGCCCCGCCAGCGCCACGTCCAGTGAATCGGCATTGCCGCGCGCGACGAGGCCCAGCCGCGGCCGCGTCCGCCCGGGAGGCGCGGGCATCAGCGCGCTGATGGCCAGGTCGATGCGGTAGCCGTCGCGCGGGGCGTAGTCGCCGTGCACGCGGAAGGTGCCGCGGTCGCTGGCGACGGCCAGGTTCTCCACGTGCACCCGGCCGTCGCGGGCATCGAAGCCGCCGCGCACGCTGGCGATGTCGATCACGGGTTCGCCCGCACGCGTGATGCGCAGGCCGTCGACGCGGATGTCGTCCGCCTCCAGCGCGATCGGCAATGCGATGTCGGGCAGCGACTCCGGCCAGCGCGGCAGCTCGAACGGTTCGTCCGACACCGGCAGGTCGAGCGTGGCGCCTTCCACCTCCATCGCGTCCAGGCGCAGGCGGCGGCCGATGAGCGGTGTGATCTCGGGGACGAGCAGGATCCGCCGCGCGGTGAACGCCAGCACCGTCGGCCGCCCGCAGCGGCCGTAGGGGACCGGCTTGCCGTCCACGTCGGGACAGCCGCGCTGCACGTAGCGCACGTCGTGCATCACCAGCGGGCCGGACACCGGGCCTTCCGCCTTCGACCAGGACAGTTCGGTGCCTTCCGGCAGCAGCGCGACGATCCGCGCGAGCAGGAAGTCGCGGCCGCCGAACGTGGCCAGCAGCCAGTACAGGAACACCGCGACCAGCAGCGCCAGCGCCACAGTCGCCAATGCGCTGCGGATGGCAAGCACGCGCATCCGCCGGCGACGGCGCTCGCGCAGTTCCGCGATGCGCGCCTCGCGCTCCCCGGGGCTGATGTCGTCGGGCCGCTGGCGCAGTCCGGATGCCATGTCAGAACTCCATGCCGATGCTCAGGCCCACCGTGAACGGCGAGTCCGGATCGTCCAGGCCGCGCGCGATGTCGAGCCGCAACGGCCCCACCGGGGACTTCCAGCGCACGCCGGCGCCGACGCCGGTATGCCAGTCGGGGCGGCGGCCGTCGAACGCGCTGCCGGTGTCCACGAACACCGCCGCGCCCCAGTCGCCGAGGAAGTAGCGCTCGTACTCGACGCTCGCGGTCAGCACGTTCTTCGCACCCACGGAATAGGTGCCGCCGCCGGTCTGCACCCGCGGCCCGACCTCGCGCCACTCGTAGCCGCGGATGCTGCGGTCGCCGCCGGCGTAGAAGCGCAGGCTCGGCGGCATGTCCACCAGCTCGTTGGTGAAGGTGTAGCCGGCCTCGCCGCGCACGATCAGGCGGCTGTCCTCGCCGATGCCCATGAACCAGGAGGCACGGAGATGCGCCTGCACGAAATGCGCCTCCGAGCCTGCGCCCCCGACGCCACCGCGCAGGGTGAGCGAGCCGGCGTAGCCGTCGCGCGGGAAGACGCGGTCGTCCACGTCCATGTATTCGGCGCGGATCGAGGGGAAGGTGAAGCTGGCGTAGCGGTACTGCGGCTGTTCCGGCGTGGCCCCGTTGTCCTCGGGCACGTAGGCCCAGCGTTCGCGGAGCGCGTGCAGCGAGGCCACCAGGTTCAGCTGGTCGTTGTACTGTCCATTGCGGCTGCCCACCAGTTCCAGCCGCCGGGTGTCGATGTAGACGGTCTGCTCGTCGTAGGCCTGCAGGCTGATGGTGTACCAGCCGTCGCGCCAGGCGAATGCCGGGATGCGGTACTGCAGGGTGAGCGTCTTGCGCTTCTGCGCGTAGTCCAGGTGCGCCAGCGCCTTGTGCCCGCGGCTGTTCACGTAGCGGCGCTCCACGCCCATGCGGATACCCGCGCCGCTGTCGGTGCCGTAGCTCACGCCGGCGGTGTAGATGCTGCGCTTTGCAGGCGTCAGCGTGACCTCGACCGGGATGCGCCGGCTGCCGTCGGGCATGGTGACCGCCTCGTCGCGCCTGGGCTCGATGTCGATCGAGCCGAAGTAGTCCAGCCGCGTCAGCGAGGTGCGCAGGCGGTCGAGTCGGCCCTGGTGGTAGTAGTCGCCCTCTTCCCAGTACACCAGCCGCCCGAGGATGTCCGGGCGGATGATCTGCCGGGTCTGTTCGATCCGGGTCGGGCCCATGTCGTAGCGCCTGCCGCTGTCCCAGACCAGGTCGATGTCGGCGGCGTAGTCGGCGCGGGTCACCTCCACCCGGTGCGAGACGAAGTCGGCGTCGAAGTAGCCGCGCTCGGTCAGGCGGCGGCTGATGCGGGTCTTGCTGGCCTCGTAGTCGGCATGGTTGAAGATCGAGCCCGGGCCGGGCAGGAAATCGTCCAGGTCCTGCTGCAGGTAGCGGTCGCGGCTGCCCTCGCCGATGATCGCGATGTCGGCGTTGCGCACGCGCACCGGCTTGCCGGGATCGACCCGGATGGTGACCTTCAGCTCGCCCCCGCCATCGCCGCGGCGGGCGGCGGGCGCATCCCCGTCGCCGTCCCCGGGCGCCGCGGCGCGCTCCTCCCCCACCACCACGGCCGGGCCATCGCCACGCCGGCGCTCGACCACGATCGTCGGCGAGTAGAACCCGAACGGCTCCAGCGCCTCGCGGGTCTCGGCCTCGGCCTCGCGCAGCATGTAGCTGAGCCGGCGCCAGTTCACGTCCTTGCCGATCGCGTCCGCCAGCGACAGCGAGACGCGCACGTTCTCGGTCATCTCCTCGTCGAGGCCGACGATCTCGACCTTGCCCACGACCACCGCGCCCGCCGTCCCGGCCGTGGACAGCAGGAGCACGGCGGCGGCGATCGGAAGGCCACGGGTGCGCATTGGCGCAGGATACCCAAGCAGGGTCAAAAAACGTTGAACGGATCCCCGTGCAAACGATACAGGGTCCGCGCGCCGTTGCGACCCGCGCATCCACGGCGCCCTCCCCCGCGATGCGGGGGAGGATCGGGGTGGGGCAACTGCGTCGTGACGGCGGATCACTCCGCGCGGGTGTTGCCGCCCCCTCCCGGCTCCCACCGCCCCCGGGGGAGGAATCCGGTGGCGCACGCGGCGGAGATGGTTGCCCCACACCCGGGGGCGGGCAACGGAGAAACCCCCTCCCCCGCAAGCGGGAAGGGCCGGGAGGAGAAGGCCGCCCCTCGCGCCGCGGCTCAGGCCGAGAGGTGCTCGATCGCGGCGACGCTGCCCAGGCGGTCGGCCAGGCGGCGCAGCAGGGCCAGGCGGTTGCGGCGCAGGTCCGGGTCCTCGGCGTTGACCATCACCGCGTCGAAGAAGGCATCCACCTGCGGGCGCAGCGCCGCCAGCCGGGTCAGCACCGACACGTAGTCGCGCCGCTGCAGTGCTGCAGCGGTGTCGGCCCGCGCCGCCTCCACCGCCTCGGCCAGGGCGGCCTCGGCCGGCTCCTTCAGCAGCGCCGGGTCCTCGGCGTCCGGGATGTCGCCTCCGGCCTTCTTCAGGATGTTGAGGATGCGCTTGTTGGCCGCGGCCAGCGCCTCGGCTTCCGGCAGCCGGGCGAAGGTGCCGATGGCATCGAGGCGGCGGTCGAAGTCGTACAGCGAGGCCGGCTTCAGCGCGGCCACGGCGTTGAAGTGCGTGGCCGGCACGCCCCTGTCGGCGTAGTAGCCGCGCAGGCGGTCGAGGATGAAGTCGTAAAGCTCGCCAACGGCCGGGGTGGAATCGCCATCGCGCAATGCAACCGCGTCCTCCAGTGTCTTCCTCGCCGCAACGGCCTCTTTGTCGCTCTTGGCCTCTGCAAGCGCTTTCTCTGCTGCAACGGCGCAGGCGGAAAGCGCCGCTCGCCAGGCCTGCGACAGCAGGTCCGGCAGGCCCAGGTCCAGTCCGGACTCGATCACCGTACGCGCCAGCCCCAGCGCGGCGCGGCGCAGCGCGAACGGGTCCTTGTTGCCGGTGGGCTTGAGGCCCGCGGCGAAGCCGCCGGCGAGGGTGTCCAGGCGCTCGGCGATGGCCAGCACCTTGCCCACGGGCGAGGCGGCGATGCCGTCGCCGGCGAAGCGCGGCATGTAGGCCTCGTCGATCGCGACCGCCACCTCCTCCGGCTCGCCCGCCGCGCGCGCATAGTAGCGGCCGGCGATGCCCTGCAATTCCGGGAACTCGTTGACCAGGCGGCTCTGCAGGTCGTTCTTGGACAGTTCGGCCGCGCGCCGCGCCAGCGCCGGATCCACGCCGGCCTGCGCGGCGATGGCCTGGGCCAGAGCGGCCACGCGCGCGACCTTGTCGGCCAGCGTGCCCAGCTTCGCCTGGTAGGTCACGTCCGCGAGGCCCTCGCCCATCGCCACGAGGCCCTGCCGGAGGTCCTCCTCGTAGAAGAAGCGGGCATCGGCGAAGCGCGGCCGGATCACGCGCTCGTAGCCCTTGCGGATCTCGCCGTCGTCCTTCGGGTCGATGTTGGCGATGCCGACGAAGCGCGAGGTCAGGCGGCCGGCCTCGTCCAGCACCGGGAAGAACTTCTGGTTGGCCTCCATCGTGGCCACCAGCGCCTCCTGCGGCACCGCGAGGTATTCGGCCTCGAACGCGCACAGCACCGCCTTCGGCCATTCGACCAGGCAGTTGACCTGCTCGAGGTTGTCCGGGTCGATGCGCGCGCTGCCGCCCGCGGCCGACGCGGCGGCGTTGACTTCGTCGACGATGCGCCGGCGGCGCTCGTCCGGGTCCACCAGCACCTTCGCGCCGCGCAGCGAATCGACGTAGTCGTCCGGCGTGGAGAGCCACACCGGCTGCCCGTGCAGGAAACGGTGGCCGCGGCTCATGCGGTCGGCGCGCACGCCGAACACCTCGCCCTCGACCACGTCGCGGCCGAGCAGCATGACCAGCCACAGCACCGGGCGCGCGAAGGCGTGGTCATGGTCGCCCCAGCGCATCGGCTTGGGGATCGGCATGGCGGCCACGGCCTCGCGCACGATCTCCGGCAGCAGTTCGGCGGTGGCGGCGCCCGGCTTCACCGAGCGGTGGACGAAGCGCTCGCCCCTGGCGTCGGTAGTGCGTTCCAGCCGCGTCCAGTCCACGCCGGCCTTGGCGGCGAACCCCTCCAGCGCCTTCGTCGGCCGGCCGTCGGCGTCCAGCGCGATGTTGAGGTACGGGCCGGGCACCTCGCTGCGCTGCTCCGGCTGGCGCACGGCCACGCCCGGCAGCAGCACCGCCAGCCGGCGCGGCGTGTACAGCGGCTTCGCCCCGCCGCGCTCGACCGCGATGCCACGCTTCCCGAGCGCGGCCAGCACGCCATCGAAGAACGCCTGCGCCAGCCCGGGCAGGGCCTTGACCGGCAATTCCTCGGTGCCCAGTTCGATCAGCAGGGGAAGTTGTTCGCTCATTCGCAGGAAACCTTGTGTTGTCTCCCCTCCCCCGACCGCGGGGAGGGCTCGGGTGGGGGCGGCCCGCCCCCTTCCGCCCTTCGGGCACCTTCCCCCGCAAGCGGGGGAAGGAACGTCAGGCCGCCTTCGGCGGCGTCTTCTTCAGGCCGGGGAAGCCGAGCTTCCCGCGCTGCTCGTAGTACGACTGCGCCACCGCCTGCGCCAGCCTGCGCACGCGCAGGATGTAGCGCTGGCGCTCGGTGACACTGATCGCGCGGCGCGCGTCCAGCAGGTTGAAGGTGTGGCTGGCCTTGCACACCTGGTCGTACGCCGGGAGCGGCAGGCCCAGCTCCACCAGCTTCATCGCCTCGGCCTCGCACTCGTCGAAGCGGCGGAACAGCACCTCGACATTGGCGTGCTCGAAGTTGTACGCGCTCTGCTCGCGCTCGTTCTGCAGGTACACGTCGCCGTAGGTGACCACGCCCTGCGGGCCTTCGGTCCAGACGAGGTCGTAGACGTTGTCGCAGTTCTGCAGGTACATGCACAGGCGCTCGAGGCCGTAGGTGATCTCCCCGAGCACCGGCCTGCACTCGAGGCCGCCGGCCTGCTGGAAGTAGGTGAACTGGGTGATCTCCATGCCGTTGAGCCACACCTCCCAGCCCAGCCCCCAGGCGCCGAGCGTGGGCGACTCCCAGTTGTCCTCGACCAGGCGCAGGTCGTGCACCTGCGGGTCGATGCCCAGTTCCTTCAGCGAGCCGAAGTACAGCTCGACGATGTTGTCGGGGCTCGGCTTCATCACCACCTGGTACTGGTAGTAGTGCTGCAGGCGGTTGGGGTTCTCGCCATAGCGGCCGTCGGTGGGGCGGCGCGAGGGCTGCACGTAGGCTGCGTTCCACGGCTCGGGGCCGAGCGCGCGCAGGAAGGTGGCCGGATGGAAGGTGCCGGCGCCGACCTCGAGGTCCAGCGGCTGGATCAGCACGCAGCCCTGCCTGCCCCAGTAGTCGTTGAGGCGCTGGATCAGTTCCTGGAAGGTCGGTCCGGTCATCGGGAGGTCTCGTTTTCCGGGGCTTTCGGCGGGCGCGCTAGTATAGCGGCGCACCCCCCGAGCCCCTGTCCGGAGCGCAAGGACCGATGTGAACGAGCCGCTGCCGACGCCCCGGCCCCGCCCCGCGCTCCCGCCCGGCCGGCTGGCGCTGGAGCCGGTGCTGGCCGCGCTGGTCGCCGACGGCATGCTCGCCCCGGCCGACGCCGAGCGGGCGCGCATGAGCGCGGCCCACGTGCGCGGCCTCGACGCCGTGCACCCGCTGGTGCTGCTGGCCAACCACAAGCTGCCCTCGGCGCGCACGCCGGGCACCGAGCTGGGGCTGGAAACCCTGACCGAGTGGCTGGCCCGCGCCAGCGGCCTGCCCTACCTGCGCATCGACCCGACCAGGATCGACGTGCCCGCGGTCACCTCCGTGGTCTCGCATGCCTACGCGCGGCGCCACCGGATCCTGCCGGTGGAGGTCACGCCCGGGCGCGTGCGCATCGCCACCAGCGAGCCGCTGGCCACCGAGTGGATGGCCGACGTGCAGCGGCTGCTGCGCCAGGAAATCGAGCTGGTGGTCGCCAACCCGCTCGACCTGCACCGCTACACGATGGAGTTCTACGGCGTCACCCGCTCGGTGCGCGGGGCGCAGGAAGGCGGCGAGAAGGGCACCCAGGCGCCGAGCTTCGAGCAGCTGGTCGAGCTGGGGCGCATGGGCGAGGTCGGCGCCGACGACCACCACATCGTCAACATCGTCGACTGGCTGCTGCAGTACGCCTACGAGCAGCGCGCCTCCGACATCCACCTGGAGCCGCGGCGCGAGGCGGGCCGCGTGCGCTTCCGCATCGATGGCGTGCTGCACAAGGTCTTCGAGATGCCGCCGCCGGTGATGACCGCGGTGGTGTCGCGGATCAAGGTGCTCGGGCGGATGGACCTGGCCGAGCGGCGGCGGCCGCAGGACGGCCGGATCAAGACGCGCTCGCCCGGCGGGCGCGAGGTCGAGATGCGCCTGTCCACCATGCCCACCGCGTTCGGCGAGAAGGTCGTGATGCGCATCTTCGACCCGGACACCGCGTTCAAGCCGGTCGAGCAGCTGGGCTTCGATCCGCGCGAGGCCGTCACCTGGCACGAGCTGACCAGCCGCCCGCACGGGATCGTGCTGGTCACAGGCCCCACCGGCTCGGGCAAGACCACCACGCTCTATTCGACGCTGAAGCGGCTGGCGACGCCGGACGTGAACGTGTGCACCATCGAGGACCCGATCGAGATGATCGCGCCCGAGCTCAACCAGATGCAGGTGCACCACGCGATCGACCTCGGCTTCGCCCAGGGCGTGCGCACCCTGCTGCGCCAGGACCCGGACATCATCATGATCGGCGAGATCCGCGACCTGGACACCGCGCAGATGGCGGTGCAGGCCGCGCTCACCGGCCACCTGGTGCTGTCCACGCTGCACACCAACGACGCGCCCTCGGCGGTCACCCGCCTGCTCGACCTCGGCCTGCCGCACTACCTGATCGCCTCCACGCTCAACGGCGTGCTCGCCCAGCGCCTGGTGCGCACGCTGTGCCCGCACTGCAAGGTGCCGCGCCCGGTGCCCGGGCACGTCTGGCGCGCGCTGGTGCCCGACCCCGCGGTGCCGCCGCCGGCCGGCGCCTTCGGCCCGGTCGGCTGCCTGGAGTGCCGCAACACCGGCTATTTCGGCCGCGTCGGCCTGTACGAACTGATGCCGGTCTCGCCGCGCCTGCGGGCGATGATCCGGCCGGAGATGGACCTGGCCGCCTTCACCCGCGCCGCGGTCGGGGAGGGCCTGCGCACGCTGCGCATGGCCGGCGCGGAGAAGGTCGCGCAGGGCCTGACCACGGTCGAGGAAGTCCTGTCGGTGCTGCCGCCGCCGGAGTGAGGACACGATTGCACGGCGCGCAGGCGCTGCCACAATCCGCGGCATGCGCGCGCCCTTCCTGATCATCGAGACCGGCCGCCCGGTGGCACCGATGCGCCGCCACGGCGGCTTCCCGCACTGGATCCGCGTCGCCGCCGGGCTGGCGGCGCACGAGGTCCGCGTCGCCGACGCCGGACCCGCGCCGTTTCGCCGGCGTGCTGGTCACCGGCTCGGCGGCGATGGTCACCGACCGCCACGACTGGAGCGAGCGCAGCGCGGAGTGGCTGCGCGAGGCCGCCGGGCATGGCGTGCCGCTGTTCGGCATCTGCTACGGCCACCAGCTGCTCGCGCACGCGCTCGGCGGCGAGGTCGGCGACAACCCGCGCGGCCGCGAAATGGGCACGGCCTGGATCGAGCCGACGCCGGAGGCAGCGCGCGACCCGCTGTTTTCCGGCCTGCCGGAGCGCTTCCCGGCGCAGACCACGCACCTGCAGAGCGTGCTGAGGCTGCCGCAAGGCGCCACCGTGCTCGCCCGCAATGACCACGACCCGCACCACGCCTTCCGCTGGAAGGACCACGTCTGGGGCGTGCAGTTCCACCCCGAGTTCGGCACCGTGCACATGCGCGGCTACATCCGCGCCCGCGCCGGGGCGCTGGCGCGCGAGGGCACCTGCCCGCGGGCGCTGGCGGCCTCGGTCTCCGCGGCGCCCCACGCGCGCCGGGTGCTGCGCCGGTTCGTGCGCATCGCCCGTTCCGTCGCCGCCGGCGTGCGGTAGGATGGCCGCAGCCCGGCGGTCGCCGCGGCATGGAAATCCCGGGGGAGAGACATGACGACGAAAAGCGTGGGCGCCAGCGCCGGCTGGCATTGGATCCTGCGGGCGGTGAACCTCGGCGGCAGCAACCCGAAGGCGGTCTTCGGCGGTGCGGCGCTGATGCTGGCGGTGGTGATCGTGGTCGCACTCGTGTTCGCCACGGCCGTGACCCTGCTCATCCCGGGCACGGGGCCGGACGATGCGCCTTCCTTCGCCGCCAGCCTGCTGGTCACCCTGCCGATCCTGCTGGTGATGGCCTGCCTGATGGTCGGCTACCTGCGCCTGATCCACGCCGTCGAGAACGGGCAGCCGGCGTCGGCCACCGGCGTGTTCGCCGGCTTCGGCGACATGCGCACCTCGCTGCGCGCGATCGCCTTCATCCTGTTGCTGGCGATCGTGCAGAACGCGCTGATCCTCGGCCTGTTGTCCGTGCTCATGCCGGACATGGCGAAGTTCTACATGCAGGGCCTGCAACTGCCACCGGCGGACGGTGACGCGCAGCAGCTGCCTGCGCTGCCCTCCGGGTTCGGCGCCGGCCTGCTGCTGATCTGGCTGGTCGCGCTCGTGACCTACGCCGTGCAGGCCATCGGCACCGGCCAGATCGCGCTCGCCGGCCGCGGCGTGTTCGCCGCCATCGGCGACGGCCTGTCCGGCGCCTTCCGCAACCTGCCGGCGCTGCTGGTTCTGCTGGTGGTCGGCATCGCCGCCACGATCGCCGCGGGCCTGGCGCTGATGCTGCTGGCGATGCTGCTGATGCTGCTGTCGAAGCTGATCGGCGAATGGATCCTGGTCGTCCTCGGCGTGCCGCTGTATTTCGCCATCCTGCTGGCCGCCATCGTGATCGCGTTCGGGGTGATGTACCACCTGTGGCGCGACATCTGCGGCGATTCCGCCACCGCGGTGCCGGCCACGCCCGACGACAGCATCGCGCTCTGAACCACCGCCGCCGGGAACCGGCCCGGCAGCCGGACGGACGCCGCCCCTCCGGGCGGCGTCCGTCGTTTGCGGCCTGCGGTACGATATCCACCGCCCGCCGAACGCCGGGCACGGGGCAGGGACGACCCGGGGAACAGGGATGTCGACCAAACGCGTGGACGCCAGCGCCGGCTGGCATTGGATTGGACGTGCCGCGAGGCTTGCCGCCGGCCACCCGAAGGTGGTCCTGGGCGGCGCCGCGCTGCTGCCGCTCGGCGCATCCGCGTCCATGCTGCTGGCCGGCGCCGGTCCGGAATTGCTCGTTCCCGGCCCCGTTGCGGACGCCGCGGCCTCCTTCGCCGCCTGCCTGCTGCTCGTCGCACCGGCCCTGCTGGTCACGGCCTGCCTGACGGTCGGCTACCTCCGCCTGGTCCACGCCGTGGCCAACGGCCGCCGGGCATCGCCCGCCGGCGTGTTCGCCGGCTTCGGTGACATGCGCGCCCCGCTGCGCGTGATCGCCTTCACCCTGCTGGTGGCGGCCATCATGGCCGCGGTGCCGGTCGGCCTGCTGGCCCTGTCCGTCCCGCTGGCGCTGGTCGCGCAGGTCATGCCATTCCCGCCGGATGCGGATGGCGGGACGCGGATGCTGCTCCTGGTCGCCGGCTTCGGCACCGTCCTGCTGCTGGCGTGGCTGGCCGGCAGCATCGTCGGCTTTGCCGTGCTGTCCATCGGCATCGGCCAGATCGCGCTGGCCGGCCGCGGCGTGTCCGCCGCCATCGGGGATGGCCTGGCCGGCGCCTTGCGCAACCTGCCGGCGCTGCCGGTGCTGCTGGTGGTCGGCCTCGCCGCCGCGATCGCCACGGGCCTTGCACTGTTGCTGGCGGCAGTGCCGCTGTCGGAACCGGCCGGCGGCTGGAGCACGGTGGTCCCTGGCATGGTGCTGTATTGCGCGTTCATGGCCACCGCGTGCGCGATCACCTGCGGCGTGATGTACCAGCTGTGGCGCGACGCCTGCGGCGAACCGGACACCACCGTGCCGGTCACGGCCGGAATTGGCGCCGGGTCCTGATCCGCGCGCGTTTACGGCAGCGGGGGCAACAGCCGGTCGAGCGCCGCCCCCAGGGCGGCGTTCGCCGTTCCCAGCGTCCATCCCGCCGCCGCGACCGCGGCCACCGCCTGCGCGGCGATCCACAGCTTCGCCCATGCGGGAAGCGCGTCTTCTTCAGGCTGCAGCACGCGCGTGGACGCGAGACGGTCGTGCAATGCGAGGTGCGGCGGCGTGGCCGCAAGCAGGTGGCCGATGTTGAGCGTGAGCCACGACAGCAGGCCGGCCAGCTGGCGCAGCAACGCACGCGCCAGGCCGATCCGCCCGCCGTCCAGGCCGGTGACGCGCAGGCCAAGCAGGCCCTTGCCGGGCGTGCCCTGCAGCGGCGAGGCCTCGCACAGCGCGTGGTATGCCAGCGCCAGCGGCACGGCCAGCAGCAGCGGCGACCACACCGCGGCGGACACGGCCGCCGCAAGCTCGCGCACGCCCGCGCGCCAGGCATCGTCCGCGGGCAGGATCCGTGCCAGCGCCGGCAGCGGCGCGTCCGCGCGCATCGCATCGAGCATGATCGCGGCCATCGTCGCGGACACCGCCTGCAATGCGTCGTCCGCCCGCGCGATCCCGGCGCGCACCGCGGGCAGGCAGGCCAGCGTCGCGACCGCCGCGCACAGGGCCGCGTCCAGCGACCAGGCCGCGTAGCGGCGCGCGAAGCCCGCGGGCTTCATTGCCTGCCTTCGGCTCCTTCGTCACGGCCACGCCTGCGCGCCAGCGCGCGCGCGGCGAGGATCCCGGCCTCGTACAGCAGGCACATCGGGATCGCCAGCATCAGTTGCGAGACCACGTCCGGCGGCGTGATCACCGCGGCCACGATGAACACCCCGACGATGGCGTAGCCGCGCCACTCGCGCAGCTGCTCCGGCGTCACCCAGCCGAGCAGCACCAGGATCACCAGCGCCACCGGCAGCTCGAAGCTGATGCCGAAGGCCAGGAAGATCACCAGCACGAAGTTCAGGTAGGCGTTGATGTCGGTCATCATCGCCACGCCCGCCGGGGTGATGTGGGTCAGGAACGCGAACACCGCCGGCAGCACGACGAAGAACGCGAACGCGCAACCGGCGTAGAACAGCACCACCGAGGACACCAGCAGCGGCAGCGCGAGCCTCTTCTCGCGCCGGTACAGGCCGGGCGCGACGAACGCCCAGGCCTGGTACAGCAGCCACGGCGTGGACAGCAGCAGCGCGACGAAGAACGCCAGCTTCAGCGGCGCGAAGAACGGCGAGGCCACCTCCACCGCGATCAGGTGCGCGCCCTCGGGCAGCTTCTCCAGCAGCGGGCGGGCGAACCAGCCGTACAGGCGGTTGGCGAACGGCAGCAGCGCGAGCAGCACCAGGCCGAACCCGGCCAGCGCGCGCAGCAGCCGCATGCGCAGCTCGACCAGATGTTCGACCAGGGTGGCCTCGCCGGTGTCGTCTTCAGCGCTGGCGGCCATCTTCGCCTTCCGTCCCGTCGTGCGTGCCGGTCCCGCGCCCTGCGTCCGGGGCCTGCTCCAGCAGGTCCGGCTGGCGCGGCGCCGGGCCGGCTCCAACGTCCCCGTCGCGCGTGGCGCCCGCTTCCGGCGCCACCTCCCGGCGCAGGGCCTCGGCCTCGCGGCGCGCCTGCGCCTCGGCCTCGCGCACCTGCTTCTCCACGTCGCGCGCGCCGGCCTCGATGCTGCGGCCGGCCTCCTCCACTTCGCGCCTGGCCGCCTGCAGGTTGCGCCTGAGTTCCTCGGCGGCCAGTTCGCGCTCCAGCTCCGCCTTCACCGAGTACCACTGGGCACGCGCGCGTCGCACCCACAGCCCGGCGAAGCGCGCCGCCTTCGGCAGCCGCTCCGGGCCGAGCACGACCAGGGCGACCACCGCGATCACCAGCAGTTCTGAAAAGCCGATGTCGAACATGCGTCGCGCGTCAGCGCGGGGCGTTGTCGTCCTGGCGGGTCCTGCTGGCGTCGTTGCCGGCCTTGTCCGACTGGTCGTCGAGCGCCCTGGGGGGCTTGTCGTCGTCGCTCAGGCCCTTCTTGAAGCCCTTGACCGCCTCGCCCAGGTCCCGTCCGGCGTTGCGCAGGCGCCCGGTGCCGAACACCAGCAGGACGACCACCAGCACGATGATCCAATGCCAGATGCTGAAACTGCCCATTTCGTCGAGACCCGCCGGAAAAGGAAGGGCGCTCAGGATAGCGCACCGCGGCGGAAAGGCACGGTGCGCATGGTCACGGGGGGATCAGGGCGTGTCCGGCAGCGGCTCGGCCACCACCGGGCCGTCCTCGACCGGCTGGAACGGCGTCGGCTGCGCCTCCTGCGCCGCCGGGGCCGGCCGGGGGGCCACGGCCGCGGAGTCCCGGCCCGGGGCGACGGGGGCGCGGGCGGCCGAGCCGCGTGCCGCGCGCGCGATCGCGGTGGCCTCCTCGAGGCGGTCGCGGAAGTCGACCACCGCGCCGGAGGGCGCCTTCGGCGCGCGGCCCTCGAAGATCATCCGCGGCGTCGCGCCGCGGCCGTAGACCGCCTCGTTGGCCTTGTCGTCGATGGTCAACGCGGCGCCGTCCAGCGCCACGCCGGCGAACAGGCCGCGCGCGCGCGACCACGACCAGATCTCGGCCTTGAGCTGGCCATCGGTGGCGGCGCTGGCGTTGCGGCCGACCGGACCGGCGGCGACGCCGGCGTCGGCACCGAGGGTGATCTTGCCGTTGACGATCGATTCGAGGCTGCGGTCGTTGCGGAACACCAGCACGACGTCGGCCGACTGCACGCCGGCCTGGAAACCGACGCTGCCGCCGGTCAGCCGGACGAAGCTCGGGTTCGACCAGGTGCCGTCGGGCGACTTCACCGACATCAGGCCCTGGCCGTGGCGCCCCCCCAGGCCGAGCGCGAGCTTGATCGTGTCGGGCACCACCACGATCGCCCTGGCCTCGTCGAGCAGCTTGTCGGGGATGGCCGATTCCGGGATCGCCTGGATCTCGGTCAGCACGCGCACCGCGTTGCGCGCGCGCCCGTCCTCGCGCGGGCCGGCCTGGGCGCTTCCCGCGGCCACGGCAAGGGCGGCGGCCAGCGCGGCCGCGCGGAGGAGATTCGTTCGGCGAAGGAACATCGGGGGACTCCTTGGGGTGTCGTGCCATGGGCGGCCGCGCCGGCGCGCCGCGTCATGGGCGCAGGCTATGCGCCGCGGCATGAATCGGCGATGAGTTCGCCGCCATTCGCCCGCGCGTGCCGTGCCTGTCATGCTATTGCGCATGGACAGCTCTTCCCACCCCGCCGACGCCACCGTCGTGGTCGTCAACCTCGGCACGCCGGACGCCCCGACGCCGGAGGCCGTGCGCCGCTACCTTTCCCAGTTCCTCGGCGACCCGCGCGTGGTCCAGATCCCGCGCCTGCTGTGGTGGCCGCTGCTGCATGGACTGATCCTGCCCCTGCGCTCGCGCCGCGTGGCCGGGAAGTACGCGCAGATCTGGCTCGACGGCGGTTCACCGCTGGCGGTCCACACCCGCGACCTGGCCACCGGCATCCAGGCGCGCCTGCCGGGCGTGCGCGTGCTGCACGCGATGCGCTACGGCGAGCCCGCGCTGGGAAACGTGCTGCGCGGACTGCGTGACGCGGGCACCGGCCGGGTGCTGGTGCTGCCGCTGTACCCGCAGTACTCCACCACCACCACCGCCTCGGTCGCGGACCTGTGCGCGCGCGAAGCCGGGCCGATGCGGGTCGAACTCATCGACAGCTACGCGTCCGACCCCGCCTGGGTCGAGGCGGTCGCCGCCTCCGTGCGCGGCCACTGGCAGGCGCACGGCCGCGGCGGGATGCTGCTGTTCTCGTTCCACGGCATCCCGCAACGGCTGGTGGACGCCGGCGACCCGTACCAGGAGCAGTGCCGGCTCAGCGCCGGGCTGATCGCCGGTGCCCTGGGCCTGGCCCCGGACCGGTGGCGCGTCACCTTCCAGTCGCGCTTCGGCCGCGAACGCTGGCTGGAACCTGCCACCGACGCCACCCTGCGCGAACTGGCCGCCGCAGGCGTGCGCGAGGTGGACGTGGTCTGCCCCGGCTTCGCCTGCGACTGCCTGGAGACGCTGGAGGAAATCGCGATCCAGAACGCCGGACTGTTCCGCGAGGCCGGCGGCGCCACGCTGCGCTACATCCCCTGCCTCAACGCCTCGCCCGCGCACGCCGACGCGCTCGCGTCGCTGCTCGCCCGGCACCTGGACCGCCTGCACTGACCATGCGCGAGTTCGAACTGGAGATTCCCCTCGGCACGATCCGCGGGCTGCGCTGGGGCGAACCCGGCATGCCCCGCGTGCTGGCGCTGCACGGCTGGCTGGACAACGCCGCCAGCTTCGTGCCGCTGGCGCCGCTGCTGCCCGGGCTCGACCTGGTCGCGCCCGACCTGCCCGGCCACGGTCGGAGCACGCACCTGCCGCCCGGCACCGACTACACGTACATCGGCGCGCTGCAGGAGATCCTCGACATCGCCGACGCGCTGGGCTGGGAGCGGTTCTCGATCCTGGGCCACTCGCGCGGCGCGGGCCTGGGCAGCCTGCTGGCGGCCGCCTGCCCGGAACGGGTCGAACGGCTGGTCGCGATCGAGGCCCTTGGCGCGCTCGCCGAACCGCCGGAGGCGCTGGTGCCGCGCATGCGCAAGGCGCTGCACGCCTCGCGCCAGGTCCGGCACAAGCGCCTGCGCGTGTTCCCGGACCTCGATGCCTGCGTGCAGGCACGGATGCAGGCCGGCGGGCTGGACGAGGCCCCGGCGCGGCTGCTGGTCGAACGCGGCACCCGGGCGGTCGAAGGCGGCTACGTCTGGAGCAGCGACCCGCGCCTGACCGTGCCGGCGCCGGCGCGGATGACCGCGGAGCAGGTGGACGCGCTGGTGCGCGGCATCGAGTGCCCGGTGCGGGTGATCTACGCCTCGCCGCCGCAGCCCTACCTGCCCGAGCCGGAACGCAGCCGCCGCGCGGCCCTGCTCCCCCGGGGTGACCTCGTGGTCATCCCCGGCGGCCACCACCTGCACATGGAGCGTCCCGCCGAGGTCGCCGCGGCGATCGGCGATTTCTTCACCGCGGGCTGAGCGGCGCCGCGGCGCGGGCCGTCACTGCCGTTCCTTGCGCAGCTGCACGCTCACCTGCACGGAGTCGCCATCCTCGCCGAAGCTCAGCATCGCCTCGCGCCTGTCGCCGTCCGCGCCCTTCTCGAAGGCCAGCATCGCGCTGTCGGCCGAGTGCTGCATGGCCACGGTCTCCTTCCAGCCCTGCTCGGCCATCCGTTTGCGCGCATCGGCGAACAGCGCGGTCACCTTCCCCGGCGCGCGCATTCCGACCACGCTGACGCCCTGCAGGTCCATCACGCTGTTCACGGTGTAGCCGTCCGGCAGGTACACGTCCCCGGGGAAGTCCTCCGGCAGTGGCAGCGCGTCCCCGCCCTGCACCACCATCTCCCCGTCCGCGGTCTTGAACACGACCTTGTCGCCGTCGCGGTCGACCTTGACCTTGCCTCCGGTGGCGGCCTCCATCGCGGCCCCGGTCATGCTGTCGGCGGCGCGCTGGCAACCGGGCAGCAGGAGGCAGGCAAGCAGTCCGCCGGCGAGGACGGGGAACAAGCGGGCAGATACGGCGCGTGGCATGCTGGACATGGCGACCTTCCGGGAAATGCGTGGACCAGGGGGCCGGAAGCCGCCCTTCCGGCCTCCGGCACTGTTCCTGTCATCCAGCTACGCAAATCCCGGCGCCGGCCGGACAGCCACCGGCTCAGCCCAGCAGGGCCAGCAGCGCCGCCTTCAACCGCCGGCCCTCGGCATGGAAGTAGTCGCGTGCCTCGCGCCAGTCGGGGCAGCGTGCCTCCACCTCCCGCCAGAACCGGCGCGAATGGTCGGGATGGATCAGGTGGCACAGCTCGTGGACCAGCACATACTCGAACGCGGAGGGACGGCCCAGCACCAGCGCCAGGTCCAGGGTAAGCGTGCCGTCGGGCGCCAGCGAGCCCCACTGCGAGGACATCACCCGCAGGCGGATGCGCGAGGGCGGGTGCGGCAGGCCGGGCAGGTACTTCGGCAGCCACGCGGCGATGTCGGCGCGCGCTTCCGCCTCGTAGAAGTCGCGCAGGATGCGGCCGACCGCGGCGTCGCCGGCGCGGGGCGGCAGTTGCAGGGTGACGGTGTCGCCCTCGCGCCAGGCACGCGCGCAGCGTCCCCCGGCCCAGCGCAGCGGCACCTGGCGGTCGCGCAGCAGCAGCGAGGTGCTCTCGCCGCGGACCAGCGGCTCGACGCGGTCGCGCACGCGCGCGACCTGCTCGGTCAGCCAGTCGCGGTGCTGGGACAGGAAGCGGTCGCCGGACGCCAGGCTCGCGCGCGGCGGCAACGTCAGCCGCGGGCCGCGCTCGCCCACGGTCAGTCGCAGACGCTTGGCGCGCGGATCGCGCACGCGCAGCACGTCGATGCGGCGGCCATCGGACAGCACGAACGGGATCGAGTCGCGCTGCAGGCCGTCCGTCTTCGGCGTCGGTCGCGGGGGAAGCAGTCGGAACAGGGACGGCATGGAGGGATTCTAGTGGACGGCGGCTCGCATCCGCCGCTCAGGCTTCCGCCTTCGACAGCTTCAGCGCCTTCTCCAGCACCGCGAACAGGCGCGAGAACTCCGCGCTCATCAGCGCGAAGCGCGCGTCCAGTTCGGCATGCAGGTCCTCGCGCTCGGTGGACTCGAGGTGCTCGACCGCGCCGTCGAGGAGCTTGAACTTGCGCACCACCAGGTCCTCGCCGAGCACGAACGAGACGTGGTCGTCGAGGGTGAGCGCCAGCCGCGTGGCCTGCTTGCCGGCCTCGAGGTGGCGCATGATCTCGTCGCTGCGCAGGTCGTGGCGCTGGCACTTGACCACCGCGCCGTGGTCCACCGGGTCGCGCAGCTCGCATTCCTCGCCGAGCGACAGGCCGTCCGGGAGCGGGTCGCCGGCGAGCCAACCGGTCATCACCGCGCGCGGCGCGACCTCGGCGTTGAGCGGCAGCGCCGGGAAACTGCCCATGGCGTGGCGCAGTTCCGACACCACCGCCTCGCCGGCCTTGCGGCTCGAGGTGTCCACCGCGCACACGCCGTGCGCCAGGTCGATCAGCGCGTCGGTGCGCGAGGGACGGACGAAGGCGCGCGGCAGCAGCTCGTGCACCAGTTCCTCCCTGATCCGCCTGCGCATCCGCCCGCCCGGGCGGCGGCCTTCCTTCTCCTCCATCTCGGCGAGCTTCTTCGCCAGCTGGTCGTTGACCACGGCCGCCGGCAGCAGCCGGTCCTCGCCGCCGACGGTGACCCAGATCGCGTTGCCGACGCGGTGTGACAGCACCTCGCTGTCGCGCCCGAACGGCGGCACGAAGCCGCGCGAGGACAGCTCGAGCGGGCCGACCGGCTTGAGCGGGTGGTCGGCGAGCAGTTCCTCGAGCCGCGAGAAGTCCAGCGAGGTCGGGAAGCGGAACAGCGTGAGGTTGCGGAAGAACATCGGGAAACCTGGTCGGGGGAAGGGAAGATGCGGACTGTCGGGAACGGGAATGGCACGCGGTCATGCCATCGCGGTGATCCGGTTCCATCCCGCCTGCGGCGGATTGCCCCCGCCCCAGCCCTCCCCCGCGGACGGGGGTGGCAGACCGCCACCTCCCGCCGCATGCGGGGTGTGGCCGGGAGGAAGCGGGACATGGACGGCCTCCCGGCACGTGCCGGGAAGGAGGCAGGCACGGCTGCGCATGTCAGTGGCCGCCGCCGTCGTCGGGCTGCCCGGCCGGCGTGCCGGCGAGCCAGGTGTGCGCGTCCGGCATGGCGCCGTCGCCACGGCGGCCGAGCGAGAGGAAGTCGAACAGCTTCGGGTCGGCCAGCTGCGAGGGCCGGACGTCGGCCAGCGCGCGGGCGATGTTCTCGATGCGGCCTGGGAACTCGCGCTCCCATGCCTCGAGCATCCGCCTCACCTGCCTGCGCTGCAGGTTCTCCTGCGAGCCGCACAGGTTGCAGGGGATGATCGGGAAGCCGCGCATTTCCGCGTAGGCGGCGATGTCCTCCTCGCGCACGTAGGCCAGCGGGCGGATCACCACGTGCCGGCCGTCGTCGCTGAGCAGCTTCGGCGGCATGCCGCTGATCTTCGCGTGGAAGAACAGGTTGAGGAAGAACGTCGCCACCATGTCGTCGCGGTGGTGGCCGAGCGCGATCTTGGTGATCCCGTTCTCCGCCGCCCAGGTGTACAGCGCGCCGCGGCGCAGCCGCGAGCACAGAGAGCACATGGTCTTGCCTTCCGGGATCACCCGGGTGACCACCGAGTAGGTGTCCTGCTCGATGATGTGGAAGTCCACGCCGATCGAGCGCAGGTACTCCGGCAGCACGTGCTCCGGGAAGCCGGGCTGCTTCTGGTCGAGGTTGACCGCGACGATCGAGAACGACACCGGCGCCTTCTTCTGCAGCTGCAGCAGGATATCCAGCATCGTGTAGCTGTCCTTGCCGCCGGACAGGCAGACCATGACCCGGTCGCCGTCCTCGATCATCCCGTAGTCCGCGATCGCGCGGCCCACCAGGTGGCGCAGGCGCTTGGCCAGCTTGTCGGCCTCGCGCGCGGCGCGGCGGCCGGGCTTGCGCGGCACGGGATCCGGCAGGGGAAGGACGGTGCTCATGCGCGAATTCTACCGCCCGCCCCCCGCCCGCGGTGGCCGGCCGCGCGCGGGGCTGCCGTTTGCGCGCGAAGCGGCGACAATTCCATGCCGTCGCCCGTCCAGTCTTCCGGAGTCCATCGCCGTGTCCGCAACCTCCCTCACCCGTTTCCTGATCGAGGCCCAGCGCGCCGGCCAGCTCAACGCGGAGCTGCGCCTGCTGATCGAGGTCGTCGCCCGCGCCTGCAAGCGCATCTCGGTCGCCGTCGGCAAGGGCGCCCTGAGCGACGTGCTCGGCGACGCGGTCAGCGGCAGCGGCGCCAGCAGCATCAACGTCCAGGGCGAGGCGCAGAAGAAGCTCGACGTGCTGTCCAACGAGATCCTGCTGGAGGCCAACGCCTGGGGCGGCCACCTCGCCGCCTGCGCCTCGGAGGAGATGGAGCACTGCCAGCCGATCCCCGACGCCTATCCGCGCGGCAACTACCTGCTGCTGTTCGACCCGCTCGACGGCAGCAGCAACATCGACGTCAACGTCTCCATCGGCACCATCTTCTCGGTGCTGCGCGCGCGGGACGACGCCGGCGAGCCGCGCGACGAGCACTTCCTGCAGCCGGGCCGCGACCAGGTCGCCGCGGGCTACTGCATCTACGGGCCGAGCACGCTGCTGGTGCTGACCGTCGGCCACGGCACCCACGTCTTCACCCTGGACCGCGAGCAGGGCTCGTTCGTGCTGACCCGGCGCGACGTGCGGATCCCGGAGCAGACGAAGGAATTCGCCATCAACATGTCCAACCAGCGCCACTGGGAGGCGCCGATGCAGGCCTACGTCGCCGACCTGCTCGCCGGCAGGGAAGGCCCGCGCGGCAAGGACTTCAACATGCGCTGGGTCGCGTCCATGGTGGCCGACGTGCACCGGATCCTGACCCGCGGCGGGATCTTCATCTACCCGTGGGACCGCAAGGACCCGTCCAAGCCCGGCAAGCTGCGGCTGATGTACGAGGCCAACCCGATGGCCATGCTGGTCGAGCAGGCCGGTGGCGCGGCGTACGACGGCCGCCGCCGGATCCTCGACATCCAGCCCGAGAGCCTACACCAGAGGGTGCCGGTGTTCCTCGGCTCCAAGGAGGAGGTGGAGACGGCGGTCCGCTACCACCTCGAGCACGACGCGCGCGGCTGATTCCACGGCGCGCCCCGCTGCGTGTAACCTGCGGCCATGCTGCCGATCGACCCCGCAGATGCCTCACGCCGGCTCGCCGAACTGCGGGTCGAGCACCGCGACCTGGACCTGTTGATCGCCAGGCTGCAATCCGACGTCACCGTGGACGAACTGGCGATCAAGCGCCTGAAGAAGCGCAAGCTCCAGCTCAAGGACATGATCACGCGGCTGGAGTCGTCGCTGATCCCCGACGAGCCGGCCTGAACCCTGCGCCGCGGCTCAGCCCCCGGCGGCGGCCACGGCAGCCAGCAGCCGCATCAGCGCCGCCTGCCCGCGCGCGCCGGTCTTGTCGTAGATCACCTTGAGCCGCGCCTGGGCGGTGGACGCCGTGATGCCGCAGGCCGCGGCCGCCGCGGCGACGGCGCCGGCGGCATACAGCCCGGCGGCGAAGGCGGCTTCCGCGCGGGTCAGTCCGAACAGTTCGCGCAGCGCCCCGGCGAGCCCGGGACGGTCCCCGCCCACCGGCAGCAGGAACAGCAGGGCGGCCACGCCGTCCACGGCGCCGCCGTGCAGCGGGTGGATCCGGCCCACGAGCGCGCCATGGCCGCCGGCGTCACGCAACACCACGACCCCGGCGCACCGCCGCGAGGCATCCCCGTCCATGCCCGCGGTCGCCTCCTGGACCGCCTGGCGCAGGCTGGCGCCATCGGTCACCGCGTCCGGCCGGCCGTCGGCAAGGCGCAGCACCCCGCCTTCCGACAGCAGCGCCTCGGCGGCGGCGTTGCGGCGCAGGACCCGGCCGCCGGCGTCGAGCGCCAGCATCGCCACGGGGTTGGCCGCGATCGCCGCTTCCAGCTGGCCCACGCGCCGCTGCAGGGAACCGAGGCGGTCGAGGATGGCCCAGGCGTTCGCCCAGTGCGGCGCCACCGCGCGGACCAGCGCGAGCACATCGTCCGGGAACGGCGGCAGCCGCCCGCTGCGCGAGAGCGTCATCAGCACCACGCCTTCGGCGTCGGCCCGGGCGCACAGCGCCAGCGACTGCTCCACGTCGATCCGGCGCAGGAACTCGTTGTAGTAGCGCGAACGCCGCAGCTCCCCGCGCGGGGCCGCGTCGTCGCTGTCCAGCGCGGCACCGGCACGCATCAGGTGGCGGGTGCGGTTGACCCAGAGGTTGTCACGCCCGTACTCCGCCTCGTACGCGCGGGCCATGGACGGGTCGGCGCCCAGCATCAGCCCGATGCGCCCATCGGGATGGCCGCTGTCGTGCACCAGCACCGTGCCGACGTGGCTGCCGGTGGCTGCGCACATCGCCCGGCAGAAATCCTCCAGCCGGGCCGGCTCGAGGGTTGCCGCGTACAGCGGTTCCAGCAACGCGGCCAGCTTCGCCTCGCCCATCGTCCGGATCGCCCCCCGTCAGCCCCTGGAACCGGAGTATCCGGAACCTCAAGCATCACGCAAGACTTCCCGGGTCCGCCGGACCGGTGACGGTGGCATGGCACCGCGCCACCCGTCCCGGAGAACGAAACGAATCGAAGAACGATCCCGGGATCGAAATGCCGCGGGAGTCCTGCGGCACCACCGGCCACTACGGCTTCCGGGCCCGCGCCGCGCGGGTGCGTTCCGCGCGGCGCCCCGCCGGTCCGGCGGCTCAGGCCGCCGGCGCGTCCGGCGCGGGCCGCGCGGCCTCCGGGCTGATCTTCTCGATGGTGTGGCGCAGCTCGCGGCCGAGGATCACCTTGGCGTCCTTGGCCACCGCGTCCAGGCGCTCGTCGAACACCAGCTTGCTGTTCCCGTCCAGCCGCACCAGCCCCAGCTCGCGCAGCTTCTGGATGAAGCCGCGGAACAGCGCCCTGTCGAAGAACTCCGGCGCCGCCGGCGCGTACAGCAGGCTCAGCCGCTGCGCCGCCAGCTGGCACAGGCCCTCCAGCTCCGCCGCGCCGAGCACGCCGGAGCCGTTCTTGACCAGCACCGAGATCGCGATGTAGTAGCGCTCGAACGCCTGCTGCAGCGGGTGCCCCAGCGCGCGCAGCCGGAACACCTCGTCGGACTGGCCGCTGTTGCGGGCGAGGATGCCGCCGTCCTCGTCGCTGACCTGCTGCAGCAGGCCCTCGCGGACGAACACGTCGATGGTGCGGTCGATGCGCACGGCAAACCCGTCCTCGTCCCACGGCAGGAACAGCTCGGACTGCAGGAACGGGTACACCGAACGGCCGATCCGGCGCAGGCTCTCGCGCGACATGCGCCGGTTGTTCTGGAAGCAGCAGGCGATCCAGGCCGACGCGGTGAACAGGTGCAGCACGTTGTTGCGGAAATAGCTCAGCAGCACCGCGTCCTCGTCGCCGACGGTGAGCACGTCGCCAAGCGGGTGCGACACCCTGCGCAGCACGCCGATCTCCTCGCCATGGGCCACGATCTCCTCCGGCGTGTGCGGGGTCACCGTCACCCGGTCGGAATACGGCACCTCGGCCAGCAGCTTCTTCGCCAGCGCGATCTGCTCCAGCAGGTCGCTCTCGCCCATCGCGTGCTTGGGCGTGGACAGCAGCGCCAGCGCCAGCAGGTTGATCGGGTTGACGTCGGCGGCGCGGTTGATGTTCTCCTGGATCTTCAGGGCGACGGCGTCCACCGTGCGCGACAGCCATTCCGGCTTCTCGTCCTCGGCCAGCGGCCGGCCGTCCCACTCGCCGGCGTGCTCGGCGAGCAGGTCGTTGAGCGCGATCGGCTCGCCGAAGTTCACCACCACCTGGCCGTAGTTCTCGCGCAGCACCTTCGGGATGCCGGCGAGCAGCACCCAGATCGACTCCTTCTCCTTGGGCTTGCCGCTGAGCTCGTCGAGGTAGCTCTTGCCCTCCATCAGCTTCTCGTAGCCGATGTACACCGGCTGGAACACCACCGGGCGGGTCGGCTGGCGCAGGAACGCGCGCACCGTCATCGCGATCATGCCGCCCTTGGGCTGCAGCAGACGGCCGGTGCGCGAGCGCCCGCCCTCGACGAAGTACTCGATGGAGTAGCCGCCGGCGATCAGCTGCGCCACGTACTCGGCCAGCACCGCCGAGTACAGCGCCGAGCCGCGGAACGAGCGGCGGATGAAGAACGCGCCGCCCTTGCGCAGCAGCGAGCCGACCACCGGCAGGTTGAGGTTGATGCCGGCGACGATGTGCGGCGGCACGATGCCCTCGGTGTACAGCAGGTAGGACAGCAGCAGGTAGTCCATGTGGCTGCGGTGGCAGGGCACGTAGACGATCTCGTTGCCCGGCGCCACCGACTTGAGGTGGTCGAGGTGGTGGACCAGCACGCCGCGGTAGATGCGGTTCCACACCGAGGTCAGCAGGAACGAGGCCGAGCGCACCACCGGGTGCGAGTAGTCGGCGGCGATCTCGTAGGCCATCGCGTGGGCCTTCTTCCAGGCCTCCTCCAGGGAGCAGTTGTCGCGCCGCGCCTGGTCGGCGATGGCCTCCTTCACCTGCGGCGCCGCCAGCACCTTGTCGATCAGCAGCCGCCGGGTGGACAGGTCCGGGCCGATCACCGCCTCGCGGATGCGGTTGAAGTGGGTGCGCAGGACGCGCTGCAGCTTGCGGATCGCGCGCTCGGGCGGCAGCCCCTCCTCGAGGATGCCGCGCACGTCCACCGGCGCGGCGAAACGCACCAGGGTGTCGCGGCCGTTGAGCAGGATCGCCAGCGCCCGGCGGAAGCGGCCGACGATCGCCCAGTTCTCCGAGAACAGCACCTTGAACCAGCCGCTGGCCTTGTCCGGCGAGCGGCCGACGAAGATCGACACCGGCACCAGCTGCACGTCGAGCGCCGGATCGGCGCGGTGCGCGTCGAGCAGGCGTGCCAGCGACTCGGAATGGGTCTTCTTCTTCGGCGGCGCCTGGCCGGTGGCCAGCGCGAGCGCGGTGCTGCCGGCGTGGCGGCGCGAGAGCGCGACGTAGGCGCGGCGGCGCCCGAGCGGGTCTCCCGGCAGCGGCCGCAGCGGCGAGGGCAGGCCCGCCTCGCGGCAGGCCCGCTCGAGGATCAGGGCATTGGACATGCCGTAGTCCTCGAGCACGTAGCAGACCGGCCGGCCGTCCAGCAGCTCCGGCGGCGACTGCGGCTCGATCCGCAGCGAGATCCAGGGATTGAGCAGTCCGCCCAGCAGCCGGGCCCACCACGGGCGGCGGCCGCGCGGCTCGCGGCGCGGCGCGGCCAGTCGCACGGCCCCCCCGGCGTCCCCCGCCGGGGCTCCGGCCGCCTCGTCCCCACCCGCGGCGGGCAGGACGTCAACGGCATCCTCCGTCGAGGCAGCCCCCTCCCCGGGCGCGGCCGGGGCGCCGGCCGTCCCGGCGGGCGTGGCGGCATCCGCCGCGCCGGCCGCAGTGGCGGCGGCATCCGCGGGCGCATCCGGAGCATCCGGCATCCCGGAAGCCGTGGCACCGGCTGGCGCCCCGGGGTGGCCCTTCCCGGCCTTCGGGGCCGGCTTGTCCGGCTCGCCGGGCCCGGCGGGATCGTCGTCGAACAGGGTCGGTTGGATCGGCGTCATCACGGGCATTATGCCCAAGCCCGCCCGTGCCCCCCGGCGGGTTCAGCCCGCCACCGGCTTTTCCGCGTCGCGGAGGATGGCCACGAACCGGGCCCTGGCCGTGGTCGCGGTGCGGCCGTCGGGCAGCGGCACCCGGGCGACCAGCGTGGTCCGCGCCCGCCCGCGCCCGCGCAGCGCGGCGATGAATTCCTCCCACGAGGCATCCTCGGCCAGGGTGGCCTCGGCCTCGATGTCCGCGAACAGCGGGGCGAGGTAGCGGACCTCGCTGTCGGCCACGTACACGTCGGCGTCCAGCCCCGCCTCGCCCACCTTCAGCGTCACCAGTCCCCACGCGGCCAGGGTCATCAGCGAGACCAGGCTGCCGCCGAAGGCGCAGCCCTTGTCGTTGACGTGCAGCGGCAGCGGCGCGTGCAGGCGCAGGCGTCCGCCGTCGTAGCCCGCGATCGAGATCCGCATCGCCGCCACCGGCGGCATCGCCCTGTAGTGCGCTTCCAGCGCGCGCAGCGCTTCCGTTTCCGCCATCGGTTCTTTTTTCCCGTCCATCCGCCCGCCCGGGCTTGCCGCCGCGGTCGCGAGCCACCAAGCTGGAGGCATGGCACCGCACCGTACCACGCCGCCGTTGCGCGGATGCTACGTCATCTCGCTGCGTCCCGTCGGCGGGCACGATGCCCTGCGCCGCGCTGCGGCCGCGCACGGCGCGAAGCTGCTGGCGCTGTCGCCGTGGCGGATCGAAGCCCGCGGCGATGCCGGCACGCGCCGGCGGCTGGACGAGGCGCTGGACGCCGACGCGGTGGTCTTCACCAGCCCCAACGCGGTGCGCGCCGCGGCGGCGCTGCGCCGGCTGCGCCCGGGACGCGGCCAGCCGTGGATCGCCGTCGGCGAAGGCACCGCGCGCGCGTTGCGCCACGCCGGGATCGCGGACGTGGTGGCGCCGGCGCGCATGGACAGCGAGGGCGTGCTGGCCCTGCCTCCGCTTGCCGACGTGCGCGGCAGGCGGATCGGGCTGGTGACCGCGCCGGGCGGGCGCGGGGTGATCGCAGCCACCCTGGCCGGGCGCGGTGCCACGGTGCTGCGCGCCGACGTGTACGAGCGGGTGCCGGTGGCGCCGTCGCCGCGCGCCGTCGCCGCCCTGCGCGCGCTGCGCGGCCGGCCATGGCTGGCGCTGAGCAGCGGCGAGGCGCTGCGCCACGTGCTCGATGCCCTGCCGGCGGACGCGAAGGCTGTCCTGCTGGGCGCGCGGGTGCTGGCGGCCAGCGCCCGGCTGGCGGCGCAGGCGCGCCAAGCCGGCTTTGCCGACGTGCGTACCGCCACCGATGCGCGGCCGCGTTCGCTGCTGGCCGCCGCGCTGCAGGAATGACCCCCCGCATGGCATAGTCCGCCGATGCCCGGAATCGACGCCCTTCCGCTGATTTCCTTGACCTCCGCGCTCGGCGCGGGCCTGCTGATCGGCCTGCTCTACGAGCGTCGCAAGCACACCGACCCGGCCATCGCCGCCGGCCTGCGCTCGCACACGCTGGCCGCGCTGGGCGGCGCGCTCGCGCTGTGGCTGGGCATGCCCGCGTTCGTGGCGATGCTGCTGCTGGCCGGCCTGTTCGCCGCGCTCAGCTACCGGCACACCAGCACCATCGACACCGGCATCACCTCGGAGCTGGCGCTGCTGTGCTCCTGCCTGATCGGCGGCACCGCGATGCGCTCGCCCGGGCTGGCCGGCGCGCTCGCGGTGTTGGTCGCGATCCTGATCTACGCCAAGCCCAAGCTGCACCGCTTCAGCCGCGAACTGGTCAGCGACCGCGAGATCACCGACGGCCTGATCCTGCTCGCCGGCGCCCTGATCGTGCTGCCGCTGCTGCCGGACGAGCCCATCGGCCCCCACGGCGCGATCAACCTGGCCACGGTGTGGAAGCTGGTGGTGCTGGTGATGGCGGTCGGCGCGCTGGGCCACGTCGCGCTGCGCGTGAGCGGCACGCGCTGGGGCCTGCTGGTGTCGGGTTTCTTCGCCGGCTACGTGTCCTCGACCGCCGCCACCGCCGGCTTCGGCCAGCGGGCGAAGGAACAGCCGCAACTGCTCTCCCCGGCGATCGGCGCGACCATGCTCGCCAACCTCGCCTCGGTCAGCCTGTTCGTGCCGATCCTGCTGGCGATCGCGCCGGACATGCTGCGCGGGACCTGGCAGGAACTGCTGGCGGCCGGCGCCGTGCTCGTCGCCGGCGCCACGCTCGGCTTCCACCGCGGCGAGCGCACCGACGCGCCGCCGCCCGCGTCCGGGGCGCGCATGTTCCGCATCGGCCAGGCACTCGGCTTCGCCGCGCTGATCGCGGGCGTGCTGTTCGTCTCGCACCTGGCCGCGCACTGGCTCGGCCCCAACGCCGCGCTGGCGACCACGTTCCTGACCGCGCTGGCGGAACTGCAGGCCGCCGCCGCCACCGTCGCCACCCTGTTCCGCGATGGCACCATCGACGCGCGCCACGCGCAGTGGGCGGTGGTCGGCCTGCTGGCGGCCAGCTCGGCGGCCAAGTCGGTGGTCGCCTTCGCCAGCGGCGGCGCCGCGTTCGGCCTGCGCGTCGCCACCGGACTGGCGGCGATGACCGCCGCGGCCGCGCTGGTCGCGGTCTTCGGCTGAAATCCGCGGCGCGGCAGGCGTTCGGCTGTGCCGCGCGGCGATGCCGCGCAAACGGCCCATCCCCACCCCGGCAGGCGCGCAAGGGCGCCCCCGTTCCTGGGGCAGGCTGGAAAGGAGCCTCGATCCTGCCGGGACGGGCCGGTGCGGCGGAGGGGACCGGGTGGCACCAGGCCGGCCGGACGCGGTACGCGCGCCCGGCTGCCTGCCACGGGCAACCGGAAATCAGCGCTCGAGGATCGCCGCCACGCCCATGCCGCCGGCGGTGCAGATCGAGACCAGCACGCGGCCGCCGCCCCGCTCCTTCAGCTGCTTGGCGGCGGTGGCGACGATGCGCGCGCCGGTGGCGGCGAACGGGTGGCCGGCGGCCAGCGAGGAACCGACCGGGTTGATCTTTTCCGGGTCGATGCGGCCCAGCGGGGCGTCGAGGCCGAGCCGGTTGCGGCAGTACTCCTCGCTCTCCCACGCCCGCAGCGTGCACAGCACCTGTGCGGCGAAGGCTTCGTGGATCTCGTAGATGTCGAAGTCCTGCAGGGTCAGGCCGTTGCGCGCCAGCATCTCGGCCACGGCCACGGTCGGCGCCATCAGCAGGCCCTCGCCGTGGACGAAGTCCACCGCGGCCACGTGCACGTCACGGATATGGCACAGCACCTCGTAGCCGTTCGCGGCGGCCCACTCGTCGCTCGCCAGCAGGCAGGCGGCGGCGCCGTCGGTCAGCGGCGTGGAGTTGCCGGCGGTCAGCGTGCCGCGGCCGGACGTCCTGTCGAACGCGGGCTTGAGCGTGGCCAGCTTCTCCACCGAGGTGTCCGGGCGCAGGATGTTGTCGCGGGTCACACCGCGGAACGGCACCACCAGGTCCTCGAAGAAGCCGCGCTCGTAGGCCGCGGCCAGCTTGTGGTGCGAGGCGACCGCCAGCTCGTCCTGCTCCTGGCGGGAGATGTTCCACTCCTTGGCCATGTCCTCGCAGTGCTGGCCCATGGACTTGCCGGTGCGCGGTTCGGCCACGCCCGGGAACTCGGGCTTGAGCTCGCGCAGGCGGAAGCCCTTGAACGCGGCGATCCGGTCCTTCAGGGTCTTCGCGGCGTTCGCGGCCAGCAGGCGGCGGCGCAGCGATTTGCCGTACACGATCGGCACGTCGGAGGTGGTGTCCGAACCGCCGCCGATGCCGGACTCGATCTGGCCGGTGGCGATCCTGGTCGCGATCAGGTTGATCGCATCCAGCGAGGTGCCGCAGGCGCGCTGCAGGGTGATGCCGGGCGTCAGCGGCGACAGGCCGGACGACAGCGCCGCCTCGCGGGCGAGGTTCCAGTCCGACGAGTGCTTGATGACCGCGCCCATCGCCACCTCGCCGAGCTGCCTGCCGTGCAGGCCGAACTTCTCGACCAGCGCCCCCAGCGTGCGCACCGACATCCCGAGGTTGCCGACGTCCGCGTAGGCCGTGTTCTGGCGGCAGAACGGAATGCGGACACCGCCCAGTACGGCGACGGGACGACCTTTGAGCATCGGGAGCACCTCGTTTGCGCGGGCCCGCGGCGCGGTGCGGGCATAATTTGCAAAAGTTTAACGCAACCGCGCGCACTTCCATGAAGACAGACCAACCGCGCGGCACGCAGGCCATCGGCGTGCTGGCACTGGAACTCGCCCCGGGCACGGCGCCCGGCACCGCTGCGCTCGCCCAGGCCCGGGCCGGCCACCTGGCCACCCTGCTGGCGCGCGACCTCGCGGCCCTGGTGCCCGAGGCGGCAGGGCTGGACTTCTGCCTGGCCGCCGCCCACTTCGACCCCGCCGAAGCCCTGCGCCCCGGCTGGCCCCTGCACCGCCGCCTGTCCGAACTGCATGCCCGCGCCCCGCGCGGCGGCGGCGGGCCACGGATCATCGCCTTCGGCGCCGACGCCCGCGGCCAGCTGCCCCGGCCGCTCCAGTGCGACCCCGCCCTGCACGGCGGCCCGCTGCGGGTGCTGCCCTGGGCGCTGATCGGCGAAGCGGACCTCGTGGCCACGGTGGCGGATGCCTTCGAAGCCGTCCTGCTCGACCGCGGCATGGTCCAGGCCGACACCGCCCTGCTCGCGCAGGAGGCCTTCGCCGCCCGCATCGAGCACGCCCGCGCGATGACCGTGCACGACCTCGCCGCGATGACCGCTCTGCAGTACGAGCACACCGGGCTCGGCCCGCTGTGGCCGGTGATCGAGACCGCCCTGCTCGCGCCCGGCGCCGAGGCCGCGCTCGACAGCCCACCCGAACCGGAAGTGCGCTACGCGGCAGGCCGCGCCCGCATCCCCGCGCCCCCGATGGACGCATGGCGCGAACGCTGCGCGAGGGACGAGCAGGACGAAGAACGCCTGGGCCACGGCTGGGCGATGTTCAACATGCGCCGCCGGCAGTTCGCCGCCGTGCTTTCGGCACACGGGATCGAGGTGGAACTCGAATAGCAACCGGCACCAACCGGCAGGCTGTGCAAGCGGGACGAACCCCGGCCTCTCACGTTGCCGGCCGGCGCTCCGCCAACCCCCGCCGGCCAGCTCGGCGCCACCATCCAGAGAACGGACCTGCGCGTCCGGCGCGAAGCGCACCGCCACCAGGCGTGGGGCACAACCGAAGATCGCGCGGCAGGACATCGATGTCCGCCTCAAGTCTTGACCCCGACTCCCGGCCCGCCGAATTTCCGCCTTGGCAACGCGTGAGCCCGCGTCCCGTGATCGTCAGGACTGGCAACAGACTCGCTTGAAAACTTGCCGCAGCGTGACAGGGTTATCGTCTCCACCCCATCCGGGCCTGGGCACCACGCGAACACCGTTGTTCCTGGCATCCGCGCAATCAGGATCTTTGGTGCGAATGTCGGGGCCATCCAGATTCATCCCGTGGCATGCGCGGCGCCTGGAGGCTGCCCTGCAGCAGCATCGCCTTGACCGGTCCTGCCTGCTCATACCCGGCGTCCATAGCGCGAATTGCGCCCGGCCCGGCTGGCCCCCGCAGCCCGTTCAGTTCTGGCGTGCGTCCGCGGTTGGCGCGTCGCCCGTCGCCTTTCGGGCGAGCAGGGCGACCACCAGGACCAGGATCGAGGCGAGCAGGAGCGTGCGCCCGAATGCCGCATGGAGCGCCCCGGGATGCGGCGTGCCCGCGGCGAGCGGCTGAAGGAACACGATCCCGGCGCCGATCGTGCCCAGCGCGTAACCAAGCTCGAAGCTGGTGTTGAGCAGTCCCGAGGCGGAACCGACCTCATGTCCGTCCACGTCCTGCACGCTCATGTAGTTGATGCCGGGTTGCACGAAGCCCATGCCGATCCCCGCCAGCAGGACGCCCGGCAGCAGCCGGCGCAGGTCGTCGTCCGGAGCAGGCAACGCGACCGCTGCGGCCAGCACGGCATATCCGAGCAGCAGCAGCAGGCTCCCCAGCAGGACCAGCCGCGACCCGTGCCGCGCGACGAGATGGCCCGCGCATGCCGCGGTCACCGAGAATCCGAGTGCGAGCGGAGCGAACAGGAGCCCGGAGGCAAGTGCGGAGCGCCCGAATCCTTCCTGGACGAGCAACGGCAGGGCAAGGAAGAGCGCAGCATTGTTGCCGTAGAAGGCCAGCGCCATCAGGTTGCCGCGGACGAATCCGGCCTTGCCGAAGAGTGTCGGCGCGATCAGGGGCGCCAACCCCCGTTGCGCCCGCATGCGCTGCCAGCGGAAGAAGGCCCACAACGCCACCGGGGAGCCGGCGATGCAAGCCCAGGTCCATGCGGGCCAGCCCCGTTCCGCGCCGAAGGTCAACGGCGCGACGAGCAGGGCAAGCGCGCCGGTCAACAGCAGGACGCCGGCAGGATCCAGCGGTTGCCGATGGCCGGCAGGCGCCCGGCTCTCGGGAACCCAACGGCTCGACGCGACGAGCGCCGCCAGACCGACGGGCACGTTGACCAGGAACACCGCCCGCCAGCCGAGCCCGAACAGGTCCAGTGCCAGCAATGCGCCTCCCGCGAGCTGCGCACCGGTGGCCGCGACACCCGAGACGAATGCGAACGCGCCGAATGCCCGGCCGCGCGCCTCGTCGTCGAATCCCACCTGGATGATCGAGAAGACCTGCGGCATGAGCAGCCCCGCGGCAAGCCCCTGCACGGCCCTGGCCGCGATCAGCACCCGGGGCCCCGCGGCAAGGCTCGCGGCGAGCGAGCTTGCCGTGAACAGCAGGAGGCCTGCCCGGAAGATCCTCCTGCGCCCGTGCAGGTCGCCGAGCCTCCCGCCGGTGACCAGGGTGAGCCCGAAGGCCAGGTTGTAAGCGGCCAGGACGAGCTGGATGTCCGCCGCGCCCGTCCCGAGATCCGCGCGGATCGCCGGCGCCGCGACGACAACGATGAAGACGTCAAGAATGGTCATGAAGGCCGCCGAAAGGATGACGGCCAACCCGCGCCACGGGTTCGCCATGCCCACCCCTGCCATCCTGTCCACCGCCGCCACGGTCTCCATCGCATTCCTCCCGGTCGTTCGCGCCGGGAGAGATACACTCGTGCGCAGGATGGAGTAAGGCATTGCCTGTCAGGGGATGAGCACTTCCCCCATCGGGAACAACGCGATGTCACGCGCGGACCGCCGGCAGGAACTGGCCCGCTTCCTCAGGGACCGGCGGATGCGGCTGCGTCCCGAGGATGTCGGGCTGCCCCGGGGGCCCCGCCGCCGGACACCCGGGCTTCGGCGCGAGGAGGTGGCCCAGCTCGCGGGGATCTCGGTGGAGTGGTACCGCTGGCTGGAACAGGCGCGGAACATCCGGGCGTCGGCACAGACGCTGCTGCAGATCGGGCATGCGCTGCGCCTGGAACCTGCCGAGGTGCAGTATCTCCTGCTGCTTTCAGGGCACGCTCCGGCCAGTCATCCCCCTGCCCGGGGCACACCGGCCATCAGCGCACGGTTGCAGCACGTCCTGGATGAACTCCTGCCCTGCCCCGCATACATCCACGGCAGGCGCTGGGATGTCCTTGCGTGGAACGAAGCGGCCAGCCTCGTGTTCGGCGACTTCGCCGCACGCGACGGCATCGAACGCAATTGCCTCCACATGGGTCTGTTGGGCCCGTTGCGCGACATGATTCCCGGGTGGGAGGACCATGCCAGGGGGCTGGTCGCCGCGTTCCGCAACGACTACGCCCGCCATCGTGGCGAACCGTGGTTCGACGAACTGGTCTCCGTCCTCCTGCGGGAAAGCCCCGAATTCGCGCACTGGTGGACCGAGCCGGAAGTCCGCGGCTGGCGCGACGGCCCGAAGATCCTCCGCCACCCGGAACTGGGCGAACTTGCTTTCGAGCAATGCGGTTTCGACCTTGCCGACGAGCGCCTCGCCAGCCTGCGACTGGTGATCATGCTCCCGGCCGGCGGGACGGATACCCGCGAACGGCTTTCATCCGCCCTCCGGGCCGTCCCGCCTTGACTGCCGCCGCGCGCGGATTCAGTCCAGGACGATCCCCGGGTACCAGCCGCTTTCGGCAAGGAAGGCCTCCGGGTCGTCCATCTCCAGGATGCGCGCCAGCGCCTTCCGCTTGTCCTCCGCCTTCCGGTAGTACGCCTTGACGATGCGGTAGCCGACCCAGTACCCGAGGTCATACGGCTCGTCAGACCCTTCCCGGTAGTTGTCGGTCCATTTCGACAGGTCGGTGCCATGCATGTCCTGCGCGAAGGCGGTCTCGATCTCCAGCTCGCGTCCACGCGTCCATCCGGCATGGCGCCAGTTGCCCACGCCACCGGCCACCAGTTCCGCGACGAATTCCGCCGCCCCTTCCATCAGCGCGCGGCGCAGCAGCGTCGCCCGTGGATCCCCCGGTTCCGGCATGTCGCGCGCGGCCACCTGCTGGGTATGCACGTACTCGTGCGCGATCACGTACACGAACCGGTCCTCGAGGTCGGGATGCATGAAGTCGGCGGCGCACAGCGCCTCCAGCCCGATCGTCGCGCCGGATGGCGTCACGATGCCGACCGGGCGCCCGCGCCCGATCACGATGGTCACCGGCGGATACGCCGCCGCCGGATACATCGCCGACAGCTTCGCCAGTGCGTCCGACAGCCGCCGTTTCGCGGCCGGCAGCACGTCGAGGCAACGGCGCGCGTCCTCGTACAGCCCGGGCTGCTCGCGCATGCGCCCGGCGATCCTGTCCGCGGTCACGCTCCGCAGCTGCACGAACTCCCGGAGTCCCGGGCTGCCCTGCGCCAGGTATTCCTTCTCGAGCAGTTCCGCGGTCAGCCGGCCGTGGTGCGCATCGTAAAGCCTGTAGAAGCGCGTGACGTCCTCGGTCACGATCCGGGGCTCCACGGCATGTGCGGGCACCATGGCCAGCAGGCACGCCAGCAGGACGCACCAGTGGCGGAATCCACGGAGGGAAGCCTGCGAACGTTGCATCGCCATCACCACTTCCACGGCTCCGGCCGGTGATGATAGCGGACCTGCGACCGGGCCTGCCGCGTGCAACGGCAAGGCCGGTCGCGGGGCGGGTGGCCGCGCGCTCAGAACGGCAGCTGCAGCTCCGGCTCGAGCGAGAGCAGCTGCGCGCGGAACTCCGCCTGGATGCGGGCCAGCGCCTCCTCGTTGTCGGCGTCGAAGCGCAGCACCAGCACCGGCGTGGTGTTGGACGCGCGCACCAGGCCCCAGCCGTCGTTCCAGTCCACGCGCAGGCCGTCGATGGTGGACAGGCGCGCGCCCTCGAAGCTGGCGTGCGCGCGGAAGCGCTCGACGAAGCCGTGCGGGTCGCCGCCCGGCGCCTGCACCTTGATCTCCGGCGTGGACACGCCGGCCGGCAGGGCGTTGAGCACCTCGCTGGGCTCCCTGGCGTCGAGCGAGAGGATCTCGAGCAGGCGCGCGGCGGCGTAGATGCCGTCGTCGAAGCCGTACCAGCGCTCGGCGAAGAAGAAGTGGCCGCTCATCTCGCCGGCCAGCTCGGCCTCGACCTCGCGCATCTTGGCCTTGATCAGCGAGTGGCCGGTCTTCCACATCAGCGGGCTGCCGCCGTGGCGCAGGATGTGGCCGGCGAGGCGGCCGGTGGACTTGACGTCGTACAGGATCACCGCGCCCGGGTTGCGGTCGAGCACGTCGGCCGCGAACAGCATGAGCAGGCGGTCGGGGAAGATGTTCTGGCCGTCCTTCGTGACCACGCCGAGGCGGTCGCCATCGCCGTCGAAGGCGACGCCCAGGTCGGCGTCGAAGCGCTGCACGGTGTCGATCAGGTCGGCGAGGTTGTGCGGCTCGCTCGGGTCGGGATGGTGGTTGGGGAAGGTGCCGTCGATCTCGCAGAACAGCGGCACCACGTCGGCGCCGATGGCCTCGAGCACGCGCGGGCCGATCTCGCCGGCCACGCCGTTGCCGGCGTCCACCACCACCTTGAGCGGGCGCGCGAGCTGGACGTCGTCGGCGATGCGCCTGACGTAGTCATCGGAGATGTCGCGCTGGTCGAGCCCGCCGGGCGCCGGCGCCACGTACAGGCGGTCCTCGGCGATGCACCGGTGCAGGTCGGCGATGGCCTCGCCCGAGAGCGTCTCGCCGCCGACCATGATCTTGAAGCCGTTGTAGTCCGGCGGGTTGTGGCTGCCGGTGACCGAGATGCAGCAGCCGGTGCGCAGGTGGTAGGCGCCGAAATAGGTCACCGGCGTGGGCACCATGCCGATGTCGATGACGTTGCGCCCGGCCTTGCGCAGGCCCTGGACGAGGCCGGCGACGAGGTCCGGGCCGGACAGGCGGCCGTCGCGGCCGACCACGATGTCGGTCAGGTCCTGCTCGCGCATCAGCGAGCCGATGGCCAGGCCGATGAGTTCGGCCACGCCGGCGTCGAGCGTCTGCCCGACGATGCCGCGGATGTCGTAGGCGCGGAAGATGCCGCGGTCGATCGGCACCGGCGCCGGGCGCGCGTCGGCCTCGCGGGCCTTCGCGGCCACGGCCTCCTGCGCGGCATCCGGCTGCGCCTCCTGCGGCGCGGCGCCCAGCGCTTCCTCCAGGGTCAGCGCCGGGCCTTCGTCCGCCGCGCCCGCCTCGTGCACCAGACGCGTGGGCAGCCAGCGCCAGACGAGGTAGGCCAGCAGCAGGAGCAGCCCCGTGACCACGAACAGCGGGATGCCGGACAGGCCGAACGGCGGCCGGCCGACATGCGGCACGGCGGCGGCCACGCGCAGCATGGTGCCGGGCACGGCCACGGCCATGCGTTCCGCGGCCTCGGCCTGTTCCGTGTCGCCGCGCTCGAGCACGGTGTAGGCGCCCTGGCGCACGGCCACGTAGGTGCTCCCGTCCATCGGCAGGTCGGCGAGCTGCGCCGTGAGCCAGTCCAGCGGCATGCGGGCGTAGGCCACGCCCGCGAGGGCGTCGCCATGCCTGGCCGGCGCGGCGATGCCGATCGCCTCGCCGTTGCCGTCGCGGATCACCGCGACCGCGGGCTTGTCGTCGACCAGCGCGGCTTCCAGCACCGCCAGCCGGCCGTATCCGGATTGCGGCAGTCCGCGGTAGGCCGCGTCAAGGTCCGCCGGCAGGATCTCGGCATGTTCCAGCTGCGGCCAGTCCGCGGCCAGCGCCTTGCCGGCCGCGTCCAGGTCGCCGGCGGCGAGCGCGGCCTGCACCTCTTCGGACTGCAGCCGCTGCTCGAGCCGCTTGGTCTCGCCCCCGAGCATGGAGCTGGCGATCTGGACCATGGCGTCGCGCGTGGACGTGACACTGTCGCGCCGCACGCTGTCCTGCATCTGCTTCCAGCCGTTCCACGCCAGCCAGACCGCGAACAGCGCCATCAACGCCGCGATGAAGGGCAGCAGCGGGCGCAGCCGTGCCGCGTGCTGGCGCACCTTGTGCGGTTCGTTTCCGGACATGTCTGTCATCCCCTTGTCAGCGCACGCCGGTGTGGCCGAAGCCACCCTCGCCGCGCGCGCTCTCCCCGAAAGTATCCACGACCTGCAACGTGGCCTGCACGACCGGGAGCAGGACCAGCTGGGCGATCCGGTCGCCCGGCTCGATCCGGAACGCCTCGCGGCCGCGGTTCCAGACGCTGATCATGAGCGGACCCTGGTAGTCGGAGTCGATCAGGCCGGTGCCATTGCCCAGCACGATGCCGTGGCGGTGGCCCAGCCCGGACCGCGGCAGCACCACCGCGCACAGCCCGGGATCGGCGATGTGGATCGCCAGCCCGGACGGCACCAGCGCGGTATCGCCCGGCTGCAGTTCCAGCGGCGCCTCCAGCGCGGCGCGCAGGTCCATGCCGGCGCTGCCCCCGGTGGCGTAGGCGGGCAACGGCCACTGCGCGCCGAAGCGCGGGTCGAGCACCTTCACCTGCAGGACGTGCTTCATGCGCGCAGCCTCTCCGCGACGAGCGCGACCAGCTGCCGCGCGATTCCGGTCTTCGGCCCCGGGCCAAGGCGGCGCCCGCCGCCGTGCCAGTACACGTCCAGCATGTTGTCCTCGCTCTCGAAGCCGCTGCCGGCGACGCCGACGCGGTTGGCCGCGACCATGTCCACCTTCTTCGCCTCGAGCTTGCCGCGCGCGTAGCGCTCGACGTCGTGCGTCTCGGCGGCGAAGCCCACCACCACCGCCGGGCGCCGCGGGTGCGAGGCCACCGCCGCGAGCACGTCGCGCGTGCGCACCAGCTCCAGCACCAGGGTGTCGCTGCCGGGCGTCTTCTTGATCTTGTGCCCGGACACCTCGCGCGGGGTGAAGTCGGCCACCGCGGCGGCACCGATGTACACGTCCGCCGGCAGCGCGCCGAGCACCGCGTCGTACATCTGCGCGGCCGAACGCACGTCCACGCGCTGGATGCCTTCGGGCGTGGGCAGGTGCACGGGCCCCGCGACCAGCACCACCTCGGCGCCCGCCTCGCGCGCGGCCTGCGCGACCGCGAAGCCCATGCGTCCGCTGCTGCGGTTGCCAAGGAAGCGCACGGGGTCGATGTCCTCGTAGGTCGGACCCGCGCTGACCACCACGCGCCTGCCGGCCAGCATCGCGCTCATCCCGGCAGCGCCGCCACGATGTCAGCCGGCTCGGCGAGGCGGCCGGGTCCCGATTCGCCTTCGGCCAGGGGCCCGTCCTCCGGGCCGATGATCTGCGCACCGCGCTCGCGCAGCAGCGCGACGTTGGCCTGCGTGGCCGGGTGCAGCCACATGCGGTGGTTCATCGCCGGGCACAGGGTCAGCGGCGCGGTCGTCGCCAGGCACAGCGTGCTGACCAGGTCGTCGGCGAAGCCGTGCGCCAGCTTGGCCAGCATGTTGGCGGTGGCCGGGGCGACCACGATCCGGTCGGCCCAGCGCGCCAGCTCGATGTGGCCCATCGCCGCCTCGGCGGCCGGGTCCCACAGCGAGGTGCGCACCGGCTGCCCCGACAGCGCCTGGAAGGTCTGCGCGCCGACGAAGCGCTGCGCGTTCTCGGTCATCGCCACCCGCACCCCGGCGCCGGCATCACGCAGGCGGCGCACCAGGTCGGCCGCCTTGTACGCGGCGATGCCACCGCACACGCACAGCAGGATGCGCCGCCCTTCCAGGCGCCGCGCCGTACCGCTTGTAGGTGGAGTCCGACCCGCCATTCGGGCAACAGCTTACCCGATGGCGCGGCGGGTCCCGGCGGCGCGCCCGGGCCGGGCGCGCTGGAATGCGGGCATGCAGACATCCCTTCCCCGGACCGCCATGCACATCCGCGAATGGCCCTTGCATGAACGCCCCCGCGAGAAGCTGGTGCTGCGCGGCGCCTCCGCGCTCTCGGACGCCGAGCTGCTGGCCATCTTCCTCGGCTCGGGCCTGCGCGGGATGGACGCCGTCGCCACCGCGCGCCGCCTGCTGGCGGAGCACGGGCCGCTGCGCCGGCTGCTGGAGATGGCACCCGCGGAACTGGCGCGCCTGCCCGGCATCGGCCCGGCGCGCGCCAGCCGGCTGGCCGCCGCGCTGGAGCTGTGCAACCGCTACCTGGCCGCGGGGCTGGAACGCGGCGAGGCGCTGACCGACCCGGCCAGCGCCGGCCGCTACTTCGCGCAACGCCTGCGCGCCCACCCGAACGAGGTGTTCGCGGTGCTGTTCCTCGACACCCGCCACCGCGCGATCGCGTTCGAGGAACTGTTCCGCGGCACCGTGGACGGCGCCGAGGTGCACCCGCGCGAGGTGGTGCGGCGCGCCCTGGCCCACAACGCCGCGGCGGTGATCGTCGGCCACAACCACCCCAGCGGGAACCCGGAGCCCAGCGCCGCCGATCGCGCGGTGACCGCGCGACTGAAGCAGTCGCTGTCGCTGGTGGACATCCGCCTGCTCGACCACTTCGTGGTCGGCGACGGCCCGCCGGTGTCGCTGGCCGCGCGCGGGTGGGTCTGACCGCCCTCTCCCACGCGCACGGTCCCCGCCCGCCGCGCCCCCTTGCGGGGGAAGGCCTGGAGGGGGGATGGTGCAGGGCTCAGGCTCCGGGGCGCGCTTCCGCCAGTGCCTCGGCCAACGGGATCATCCGGACCATGGCGTGGCCGGCGGGAAGCGGCGCGCCGTCCTCGACCGCCTGCGCGAAGCGCACCGCCGGATCGGTATGCTCCAGCCGGCGTCGCAGGGCGCGGATCCGCGGATAGCGTTCCGGGTCGATGGCGCCGTGGAACTCGGCCCAGCGCGCCACGCCCACGAATACCGCGTCGGCAAGGGTCGGCCTGTCGCCCATCAGGTACGGGCTGTCGTCGAGCATCGCCTCGAGCTTTCCATGGCGCTCGACCACGGCCTGCCTGCCCTGTTCGCGCAGGAACGCACGCGCATCCTCCGGCATGCCCTGTGCCTCCATCGCGACCCAGTAGGGCGTGAACGCGCCGGTGAAGCCGCTGTTGAGGAACGCCATCAACTGCCACATCCGTTCACTCTCGCGGCTGCCGGGGGCGAAGCTGACGCGGCGCGCGTGGTCGCGGTGCTCGATCCAGCGTGCGATCGCCAGGGTCTCGGTCAGCACACTGCCGTCCTCGCGGATCAGCACGGGCGTTTCGCGGCGACCGTTCACGCGACCGTACTCCTCGGTGGTCATCTCCGCCGGCATCTCCACGCGTGCCAGGCGGTAGGGCTGGCCCAGCCATTCGAACGCGGCAACGAGTCCCAGCGAACTGCCGAGCGGATAGCCGGTGAGCAGGATCGGGGTCGACATCGGGATCTCCTCCTTGGGACAGGCTTGGGGGGTCAAGGATCCCTATCGTTATTTCGTGGACTTTCCAGGAGAAGACGGCTATACGGATACCAGTCGTCCACGTTTTGGAAACATTGCCGTGTCTGGTCGCCTGGATGACTGGTCCTACTTCGTGCACGCCGTGGAAGCCGGCGGCTTCACCGCCGCAGGACGCAGGCTGGGCTGCCCCAAGACCACCGTCAGCAAACGGGTGGCGGCGCTGGAAGCGCGGCTCGGCGTGCAGTTGCTGGTGCGCAACTCGCGTCGCTTCGCACTGACCGACGCCGGACGCGAGGTCTTCGACCACGCCCGCGCCGCGATGATCGAGGTCGAAGCGGCCGAGGAGGCGGTTCTGCGCCGGCGGGCGGAGCCTGCCGGCCTTGTCCGGATCACCGCCTCGGTGCCGGTCGCGCAGGAGCGGCTGTCGCACCTGCTACCGGCGCTGGCGCAACGCTATCCGCGGCTGCAGGTCTGGCTGCACGTCAGCGACCGGGTGGTGGATCTGGTCAGGGATGGTTTCGACATCGCCATCCGCAGCCACTTCGCGCCCCTGCCCGACTCCGGGCTGGTGGCCCGGCGCATGAATGAAGACCCGGTCTGGCTGGCGGCCGCACCGGGCTACCTGGAACGGCACGGCATGCCGGAGGCACCCGAGGATCTGGCGCGGCACGACGGGCTGCTGGTCAACCCGGATGTCCCGGCCTGGGTGCTTGCCCATGCCGGCGGGGGCACCGTGGAAGTCCGGCCTCGGCCCAGGTTCTTCGCCGACGAATCGACCGTGCTGCTTGGGGCCGCGACCGCGGGACTCGGCATCGTGGCCATGCCACGCTGGATGCTTCGCACGGCGCTCGCGGATGGACGGCTCGTCCAGGTGCTCCCCGGGTGGCACGCCGGCACCGTCACCACCACGGTGCTGACCACCCATCGGCGGGGGCAGTTGCCCGCGGTCCGCGCAGTGGTTGAGGCGCTGTGCGAGCCGCAATAGGTCCGGTCGGCCACCGCTATAATGTGGGGTTCTTCGCGTCCGGGACGCTCCCAGTGAAATCCCAGCTCCGAGACCTGATCGACCGGGCCATCGCCGCCCTGCGCGAGGCAGGCACCCTGCCCGCGGACCTCGCCACGCCGGACTTCGTCGTCGAACGTCCGAAGGACCGCGCGCACGGCGACTTTTCCACCAACGCCGCGATGCTGCTGGCCAAACCCGCGCGCACCAACCCACGCGCGCTGGCGCAGCAGCTGGCCGGCGCGCTGCCGGCGAACGACGACATCGCCTCGGTCGAGATCGCCGGGCCGGGCTTCCTGAACTTCCGGCTCACGCCCGCCGCCTGGCTGCGGCAGCTGCGCGCCGTGCACGGGCAGGGCGCCGCGTACGGCCGCAACGGCAGCGGCGGCGGCCGCACCGCCGGCGTGGAATACGTCTCGGCCAACCCGACCGGCCCGCTGCACGTCGGCCACGGCCGCGCCGGCGCGATCGGCGACTGCATCGCGCGCGTGCTCGAGGCCAACGGCTGGAACGTGCGCCGCGAGTTCTACTACAACGACGCCGGCGTCCAGATCGAGAACCTCGCGCGCTCGGTGCAGGCGCGCGCGAAGGGACTGAAGCCGGGCGACGAGGGCTGGCCCGCCGAGGCCTACAACGGCGACTACATCCAGGACGTGGCCGACGCCTACCTGCGCGGCGAAGCGGTCGAGATCGAGGGCCAGACCATCACCGGCAAGGGCGACGTCGGGGACCTCGACGCGATCCGCCGCTTCGCCGTGGCCTACCTGCGGCGCGAGCAGAACGCCGACCTCGAGGCCTTCGGCGTGTCCTTCGACGTGTACTTCCTCGAGTCCTCGCTGTACACCGACGGCAAGGTCGAGGAGACCGTGCGCCAGCTCACCGCCAACGGCTACACCTACGAGAAGGACGGCGCGCTGTGGCTGCGCACCACCGACTTCGGTGACGACAAGGACCGCGTGATGCGCAAGTCCGACGGCACGTACACCTACTTCGTGCCGGACGTGGCCTACCACCTGTCGAAGTGGGAGCGCGGCTACGAGCGCGCGATCACCGAGCTGGGCGCAGACCACCACGGCTCGCTGGCGCGGGTGAAGGCCGGCCTGCAGGCGCTGGGCCGCGGCATCCCGAAGGACTACCCGGAGTACGTGCTGCACCAGATGGTCACGGTGATGCGTGGCGGCCAGGAGGTGAAGCTCTCCAAGCGCGCCGGCAGCTACGTGACCCTGCGCGACCTGATCGACGAGGTCGGGCGCGACGCCACGCGCTGGTTCCTGGTCGCGCGCAAGCCCGACTCGCAGCTGGTGTTCGACATCGACCTGGCTCGCAGCCAGTCGCTCGACAACCCGGTGTACTACGTGCAGCTGTCGCACGCGCGCATCTGCGGCCTGATGCGGCAGCTCGCCGAACGCGGCCTGGAGTTCGACCTCGAGAACGGCCTGTCGCAGGAGCCGGACCTCGGCGACCAGGCGCTGCGCGACCTGCTGATCGACATCTCCCGCTACCCGGAAATCGTGGCTGCCGCCGGCACGTCGCTTGAACCGCACCTGATCGCCGCTTACCTGCTCGAGCTGGCGCAGTCGTTCCAGACGTATTACAACGACCACCAGTTCCTGGTGGACGACAGGGACCAGCGCGACGCCCGGCTGGCGCTGGCCCTGGCGGTGCGGCAGGTGCTGGCCAATGGATTGGGACTTTTGGGCGTGAGCGCCCCGGAGAGGATGTGATGGCGGCAAGGCGTGGCAGATCGCAGGCTCGGCGCAACGGCGGCAATTCCGGCGGGCTGCCCGGCTGGGCGTGGCTGGTACTCGGCGTGCTGCTGACCCTGCTGGCGATGCTGGTGCTGCCGCGGTACTTCAAGAGCGGCGGCGATGCGCCGTTCTTCCGCCCGCAGCCGAACCCCGACGCGCAGCCGGTGGTCAGCGCGATCGACGAGGACCTGCCGCCGCCGCCTGCATCGCGCGCGGCGCAACCGGAGCCTGCCGCCGCGGCACCGGCGCCGACCGACTACGACTTCTACACCATGCTCCCCGAGCAGGAAGTGGCGATGACCGACGCCCAGCTCGCCGCGCTGGCGCGCGAGGAGGCCGAGCGCCAGCGCCGCAACGCGCAGGCGCGCGCGGCCGCGGCCGCGCACCCGGACGCCGCCGATCCGGCGCCGCTGCCGGAAACCGCGCCGGCCCCGGCCCCGGCCGCCCCGGCACAGCGCCCGGAGACCCGGGCCGCGTCCGTGGCCGACGGCTCGCGCTACATCCTGCAGGCGGGCGCGTTCAGCACGCCCGCCGACGCCGAGGCGACCAAGGCCCGGATCGCCCTGCTCGGCCTGCAGGCGCGGGTCGAGGAAGGCACCGCGAACGGCCGGACCGTCTACCGCGTCCGCCTCGGGCCCTACGCCACCGCCACCGAGATGGCAGAGGCCAAGCAGAAGCTCAGCAACGGGGGCCTGCAGGCGCTGGCCATCAAGGCGAACTGACTTCGGTCTCGCCTCCCGCGACGCCCGGGCGGCACAATGCCCCGCGAGGAGGCCGCCGCCATGCCGATCGAAGCCGCCCTGATCAAGCCCGTGGTCGACGCGCTGCTGGGGCTGTTCCGCGCCAGCAACGACCTCAAGCTCAAGCGCGACGCCGAGAAGGCGCTGCGCGAGGCGATCCGGGAACTGCTGCAGGCCAATCCCAACGAGAACCGCGCCGCGGCGCGCATCGCCATCGCCAGGGCCGCCGGCATCCTGTCCGAGGACGTGGTGCTGGCCGAGGACATGCTGGCGAAGCACCGTGCGACCAGGGCGAAGACCCGCGGCAAGGCCGTGACCGGACGCCGGCGCAGGCCCGCGGGAGACGCGGCACCGCCGAAGCCCGCGGCGAAGAAGGCCGCGAAGAAGGCCACGAAGCAGGCGGGCGGCAAGGCCGCGAAGAAATCCCCGGCCCGCCCGGACTGATCCACGGGCGGACTGTCCATCGCCGGCCGCATCGCCGACAATCCACCGCATGGACAGGACCATCCTCATCACCGGCGCCACCTCCGGCTTCGGCGCGGCCGCGGTCGAACGCTTCCACGCCGCCGGCTGGCGCGTGATCGCCACCGGCCGCCGCGCCGGGCGCCTCGAGGCCATGACGCAAAGGCTGGGCAGCGAACGCCTGCACGTGGCCGCGTTCGACATCCGCGACGAGGCCGCGATGCGCGCCGCGCTCGACGCGCTGCCCGGGCCGTTCCGCGGCATCGACGTGCTGGTCAACAACGCCGGGCTCGCGCTCGGTACCGCGCCGGCGCAGAACGCCAGCCTCGCCCAGTGGCGGCAGATGATCGACACCAACATCACCGCGCTGGCGACGCTGACGCACGCACTGCTGCCGGTGCTGATCGAGCGCCGCGGCGCGATCATCAACATCAGCTCGGTCGCCGGCACCTATCCGTACACCGGCGGCAACGTCTACGGCGGCACCAAGGCCTTCGTCACCCAGTTCTCGCTCGGCCTGCGCTCGGACCTGCACGGCACCGGCGTGCGCGTGACCAGCATCGAGCCGGGCATGGCCGAGACCGAGTTCACCCTGGTGCGCACCGGCGGCGACAAGGCGGCCTCGGACGCGCTCTACGCGGGCGCCAACCCGATGACCGCCGGAGACATCGCCGACGTGATCTTCTACGTCGCCAACCTGCCGCCGCACCTCAACATCAACCGGCTGGAGATCATGCCGGTGTCGCAGTCCTTCGCCGGCTTCCAGGTGCACCGCGGCGGCTGAATGCGGGCCGTGCTGTCCGCCGGCCACCGGCGCGTCCGTTGCTGGAGATGGGCCGGCCCTGCAACCGGCCCTGGCAGGGAGGAACCGCCATGCCCCGGTACGTGATCGAACGCGACATCCCGGGCGCCGGCCGGCTGTCTGCCGACGAACTGCGCGCCATCTCGCAGAAATCCTGCTCGGTGCTCGGCGAGCTGGGCCCGGAGATCCAGTGGCACCACAGCTACGTCACCGGCGACCGCGTGTACTGCGTGTACTCGGCGCCGTCGGAGGATCTGATCCGCGAGCACGCCCGCCGTGGCGGTTTCCCGGCGGACCGGGTCTCCGAGGTGGCCGCGGTCATCAGCCCGGAGACCGCCGGCTGAAGCGGCCGCCTTCCCGTCGCGGAGCCAGGGCGGCGCATCCGGCGCCGGCTATTCCGCCGGCACCCAGGTGAAACCGCCGTCGCGCCGCCCGATCCGGCCGATGCCCGGGAACGGGAAGTGCGGCGAGACCAGCACCAGCCCCTCGTCCGCGGCGCGCGCGAGCAGCGCCTCGCGGCTGGCCCCGGCCTTCGGCGCATCGCCGTCGAAGGCGATGGTCCAGTGCGGACGCTGCACCGAGACCACGTGGTGGTGCGCGCCGTCGCCGATGTACAGCACCTGCGCTACACCGTCGCCGATGCGATAGGCACTGTGCCCGGGCGTGTGCCCGTCCACCGGCACCGCGTCCACGCCCGGGACGATGGCGGCGGCGCCGGGCTCGAAGGTCTCGACCCGCGGCGCGATCGCCGCGGCCAGCGCCGAACGACCCTCGTCGGCCTGCAACGCCGCCCATTCCGGCGCCGACATGCGCACGGTGGCATCCGGGAACGCCAGGCCGCCGTCGGCATCCAGCAGCCCGCCGACGTGGTCGGGATGCGCGTGGGAGACGAAAATGTCGGTGACCTGCCCGGGTTCGACGCCCGCCACGCGCAACGCCTGCCCCAGGCGCCCGGCATCGGCGAAAGCGGCGTCGCCGGCGCCGGTGTCGAACAGGATCACGCGGCCGTGCGCGCGCACCAGCAGCGCCTGCACCGACAGGCGCAGGACGTCGGTTGGCAGGCCGTTGGCCGCGAGCAGGGCGTCGATGCTGTCGTCCCCCTCGCCGCGCGGCAGTACCGAGCCGTCGTTGGGGACGGTGATGTCGCCGTCGTGCAGCACGAACGCTTCGAGGGTGCCGATCGCGAACGGGTGCGCCAGGGCGGATGCCTCCACCGCCGTGGGCAGGTCCTGCGGCGCCTCGGAGGCGGAGTGTCCCGGCGCGGGACGCGTGCAGGCGGCGAGCGCGATCACGGCCGCGGCGAGGCCGGCGGCGGCAAGGCGTGGGAAACGGGACATGGCGGCACCTCTCCGGGCAAAGGGAACGCGCCAGAGCTTACGTCTCCCGCGGCGATCGCAGCGGCCCGCCCGCGGGCCACTGTGTCCCGCGCATCCGGCGCCGGTCAGGCCTGCGGCGAGTCGTCGAGGTAGGTGTAGCCGGTGAGCCCGGCCTCCAGCGCCTCGTTGAGCCGCATCGCCTCGCGCTTGTCCACATCGAGCGCACCGACCTTGGCGCGGTAGATCCGGCGCAGGTCGTCGACCTTGTAGCCGACGTAGTCGAGCATGACGTCGGTGGTGTCGCCGCGGCGCTGCTGGGTGATCGCGTAGCCGCCGTTGCCGTCGAGCTTGACCTCGACCGCGTCGGTGTCGCCGAACAGGTTGTGGATGTCGCCGAGGACTTCCTGGTAGGCGCCGACCATGAAGAACCCGAGCCGGTAGCGCTCGCCCGGCCGCAGCGGGTGCAGCGGCAGCGAGCTGTCCAGGCCCTCGTTCTCGACGTAGGTGTCGACCTTGCCGTCGGAGTCGCAGGTCAGGTCGGCGATCACGCCGCGGCGCTGCGGCTCCTCGTCCAGGCGCTCGATCGGCACGATCGGGAACACCTGGTCGATGGCCCACACGTCGGGGATCGACTCGAACACGCTGAAATTGACGAAATACTTGTCCACCAGGCGCTCGGAAAGCTCGTCCAGCACCGCGCGGTGCGCCTTCTCGTCGTAGCTCAGGCGCGCGCGCACGCCGTGGGCGATGGCGTAGAACAGGTCGTCGATGCGCGCGCGGTGGACCAGGTCGATCTGGCCAAGCACGTAGGCATCCAGTCCTTCCGCGTGGAAATGCTGCGCCTCGTGGTACAGCTCGACCGGCGGCCGCTTGTCGAGGTCGCCGAGGATCTCGCGCAGGTGGCGGATCACCGCCGGCTCGTCGTCGTGCGGCTCGGGCACGCGGCCTTCCGGTGCCCGCTCCACCTCGACCACGTTGGTCACCAGCACGGCGTGGTGCGCGGTCATCGCGCGGCCGCACTCGGTGACGATGCGCGGCTGCGGCAGGCCGTGCTCCTCGCAGGCGTCGGCCAGTGGCTGGACGATGTTGCCGGCGTAGGCATCGATGCCATAGTTGATCGAGCAGAAGCTGCGCGAACGCGTGCCCTCGTAGTCCACGCCGAGGCCGCCGCCGACGTCGACGTGGGTGATCCGCGCGCCGAGCCGCGACAGCTCGACGAAGTAGCGCGTGGCCTCGCGCATGCCGCGCGCGATGTCGCGCACGTTCGAGATCTGCGAGCCCATGTGGAAGTGCAGCATCTGCAGCCAGCCGGTGCGGCCGGTGTCGCGCAGCGTCTTCCACAGGTCCAGCACCTGCCGCGGGGAGAGCCCGAACTTGGCCTTGTCGCCGCCGCTGTTCTGCCACTTGCCCGCGCCCAGCGACGACAACCGCATGCGCACGCCGATGGCGGGCTCGACGCCGAGCGCCTGCGCCTCCTCGATGATCAGCGCGAGTTCCGACGGCTTCTCGACCACGATGAAGACCTGCATGCCGAGCTTGCGCCCGATCAGCGCCAGGCGGATGTACTCGCGGTCCTTGTAGCCGTTGCACACCACCAGCCCGCCGGTCCGCGACAGTGCCAGCACCGCCATCAGTTCCGGCTTGCTGCCGGCCTCCAGGCCGAACGCCTCGCCGTGCTGCGAGGCCAGGGTGCCGGCCACGCCCGCGTGCTGGTTGACCTTGATCGGGTAGACCGCGGTGTAGCCGCCGCCGTAGCTCCACTCGGCCCGGGCCCGCGCGAACGCGGCCTGCAGCCGGCCGAGCCGGTCCACGAGGATGTCGGGGAAGCGCACCAGCAGCGGCAGGTGGGCACCGCGCGCCAGCGCCGCGTCCACCACCTCGGGCAGGGCGATTTCCGGGCCGCCCTCGCCGCGCGGGCGCACCACGACGCGGCCCCGGCCGTCCACGTCGTAATAGCCCTCGGCCCAGTGCGGGATCGAATAGGTCTTGCGGGCTTGGTCGGCGGACCAGGCGGTCATCGGCGCATCCTCTGGCAGGGACGCGCATTGTAGGGCCTGCACGCCCCGGGCCGGCCATGCCGCCGGCGGGACGCGCCGGGAACGGTTCATGGCGGGCCGGCAGGCCGGGGCCTACAATGCGCCGCCACCCAACGCACGACCGTCGACATGACCGCACCCACCTGGCTGTACGAGAACTTCGACCCCACCGGCTCGGCCATCGGCTTCCGCGTGACCCGGAAGCTCGACGAGGTGCAGTCGCCGTTCCAGAAGATCGAGGTCTGGGAGTCGACCGACTGGGGCAACGTCATGCTGATCGACGGCGCGATGATGGTCACCACGCGCGACAACTTCCTCTACCACGAGATGGTGTCGCACCCGGCGCTGTTCACCCATCCGGACCCGAAGCAGGTGGTCATCATCGGCGGCGGCGACTGCGGCACGCTGCGCGAGGTGCTGCGCCACCCCGGCGTGGAGAAGGCCGTGCAGTGCGACATCGACGAACAGGTCACGCGCATGGCCGAGAAGTATTTCCCCGAGCTGTGCGAGTCCAACGGCGACCCGCGCGCCGAACTGCTGTTCGACGACGGCATCGCCTACATGCGCGACCGCGCGCCCGGCAGCGTGGATGTGGTGATCGTGGACTCCACCGACCCGGTCGGCCCGGCCGAGGGCCTGTTCAACAGGGCCTTCTACGAATCGTGCTTCCGTGCGCTGAAGGACGACGGCATCCTGGTGCAGCAGTCGGAATCGCCGCTGGCGCACCTCGCGCTGATCCGCGCCATGCGCGAGGAAATGGCCAAGGCCGGCTTCGCCGTGTTCCAGACCCTGCCGTTCCCGCAGCCGTGCTATCCCACCGGCTGGTGGAGCGTGACCATGGCGCGCAAGTCGGGCGGCTTCGCGTTCCGCGAGGCCGACGCCGAGAACAAGGCGTTCGCGACGAAGTATTACAGTGCCGCCGTGCACCGTGCCGCGCAGGCCCTGCCGCCGTTCGTGGCCGAGGTGTTAGAACGCTGATCCGCTGCTCGTCCGCTCTAGCGTTCAGCCGCCGCAATCGCGCTGATGTTCGATATGGTGAACACTCGTGCGTCAGCTCCGTCGACTGACGCTATCCCCACCCGGCTCCCAACATCATCAAGAAGCAACAAGTACTCGTTCAAGAATTCGACAATCTCATTTGTACGTGCATCAACGATTGTCGAGGTCAGGGTCAATGCAGCGCGACCACCCTGCAATAAGTCCGTGCGGGCGGTGACTTCCATCCGTTGGCCTTGAGGGAGCTTTCTCGTATAGCGATCGACGTCGGAATCAACCAATTCATCTGTTCGTGCACGCACGACAAATTCAGTGGTCGGGTAAAAGTCGCTCCGGGATGTATGGTTTCGCATATCGAAAGGTGGCGCGCTATCGTTTGAAATTCCAAAGCTCAGCAAGACGAGAGCTAGCTCAGGAGCATCGCGCTCCAGCTGGGCGTAGCCGTCTGAATGCGCAGGCCTGGAAATGCCATATACGAGAGCGTCTCGAATGCTGTCGGCAGCGGCTTCCAAAGGACACGAGTTCTGGTCGCCGGGAACCCCGGATACTTGCGTCTGACACCGGACTGAACACGCTTGGCAGAGAACCAGATATCTCACCCGGTGCGCGTGGTACGAAGGCATGCCCCATGGTGGGGTCCCTTTTGAACACGACAAGCAAGCGCCGCCCTGATCATCCATCCAATAGATTCGATCGCATTCTGCGGCCGTGGAGTGGCTAAAAGCCGCAAGCATTAACGCCGCAACACCGAACAACAAATAACGACGCATCGCAGACCTCCTGTCAGACATGTCGAACTTTGCCATATACAACTTGTTTCACCGACTGTCAACCTAAACCATTGAAACACGCGACTCATAACGCGTCCGCATCCAGCTCGCCGGTGCGGATGCGCACGGCGCGCTCGAGCGGCTGCACGAACACCTTGCCGTCGCCGATCTTGCCGGTGTTGGCGGACTTGAGGATCGCTTCCACCACCGGATCAACCTGGTCGTCGGTGACGGCGACCTCGAGCTTGATCTTGGGCAGGAAGTCCACCACGTACTCGGCGCCGCGGTACAGCTCGGTGTGGCCCTTCTGCCGGCCGAAGCCCTTGACCTCGGTGACGGTGATGCCGGTCACGCCGACCTCGGCCAGCGCCTCGCGCACGTCGTCGAGCTTGAACGGCTTGATGATCGCCATGACCATCTTCATCGCATCACCTCCGGGTCAGGTCGGAACAGGATAAACCGGCTTGCGGCGCGGCGCCGGCCGTGCTGTCATGCCCGCCCCGCGATTCGGGGTTTTCCGACAGCGCGACGCGGGCGGCGCCGACGCCCTGGCCACGCGCGGGAGGGCATGCTGCCACCGGACCCCGCAGGAGCAACAACGCCATGATCGACCTCGCCCACATCGACGAACTGGCCCGCCGCCTCAGCGGCCTGGTGCCGCCCGGCCTGCGCGAAAGCCGCGAGGAGCTGCAGGAGAACTTCAAGGCCGTGCTCCAGGCCGGCCTCGCCAGGCTGGACCTGGTCACGCGCGAGGAATTCGAGGTGCAGCGCGCGGTGCTGCTGCGCACGCGCGAGAAGCTGGAGGAACTGGAGCGCACCGTGGCGCGGCTGGAAGCGCGCCTGGCCGGCCGTCCGGACGACACCTCCGCCACGCACTGAGCACGCGCCGCCATGGGACTTGCGCTCGTGCATGGACGCGCGAGGGCCGGGGTCCGCGCGCCCCACGTCAAGGTCGAAGTGCACCTGTCCGGCGGCCTGCCGTCCATGTCCATCGTCGGACTGCCGGAAGCCGCGGTGCGCGAGGCAAAGGACCGCGTCCGCGCCGCGATCCAGTGCGCGCAGTACGAGTTCCCCGCGCGCCGCATCACCGTCAACCTCGCGCCCGCCGACCTGCCCAAGGGCGGCGGCCGCTTCGACCTGCCGATCGCGCTCGGCATCCTCGCCGCCAGCGGCCAGATCCCGATGGACGGGCTGGCCGGGCACGAATTCCTCGGCGAGCTGGGCCTGACCGGCGAGCTGCGCCCGGTGGACGGCGTGCTGCCGGCCGCGCTCGCCTGCGCCGGGGCCGGGCGCACCCTGGTCGTGCCCGCGCAGAACGGGCCCGAGGCGGCGCTGGCCTCCGGGCTCGACGTATGCACCGCGCGCACCCTGCTCGAGGTCTGCGCGATGCTCTCGGGCCAGCGCACGCTGCCCCGGGCCGGGCCGCCCGCGATGATGCCGTCCACGGGCCCGGACCTGGCCGACGTGCGCGGGCAGGCGCATGCGCGGCGCGCGCTGGAGATCGCCGCCGCCGGCGGACACCACCTGCTGCTGGTCGGCCCACCCGGCTGCGGCAAGACCCTGCTGGCCTCGCGCCTGCCCGGCATCCTGCCGCCGGCCACCGAGGCCGAGGCGCTGGAATCGGCGGCGGTCGCCTCGGTCAGCGGGCGCGGGCTCGACCCGGCACGCTGGCGCGAACGCCCGTTCCGCGCGCCGCACCACACCGCCAGCGCGGTGGCCCTGATCGGCGGCGGCGCCGACCCGCGCCCGGGCGAGGTCTCGCTCGCGCACAACGGCGTGCTGTTCCTCGACGAGCTGCCGGAATGGGACCGGCGCGCGCTGGAGGTGCTGCGCGAGCCGCTGGAATCGGGCGTGGTCACGATCTCGCGCGCGGCGCGGCAATGCGAGTTCCCGGCGCGGTTCCAGCTGGTGGCGGCGATGAACCCCTGCCCCTGCGGCTGGGCCGGCGATCCTTCCGGCCGCTGCCGCTGCCCGGCGGATGCCATCGCGCGCTACCGCGCGCGCATCTCCGGCCCGCTGCTGGACCGCATCGACCTGCAGGTGGAGATGCCGCGGCTGTCGCCGGCGGAACTGCGCACCGGCACGCCACCCGGCGAATCCAGCGCCGGGGTCCGCGCCCGGGTCGAGCGCGCGCGCGCCATCCAGCAGGCGCGCGGCATGCTCAACGCCCGCCTGCCGCAGCCGCACGACCAGCCCTGCTGCCGGCTCGCGCCGAAGGACCAGGCCCTGCTCGAGCGTGCGATGGACGCGCTGCAGCTGTCGGCGCGCTCGATGCACCGCATCCTGCGCGTGGCCCGCACCATCGCCGACCTCGACGGCAGCGAGGCCATCGCCACCACGCACCTCGCCGAGGCGCTGGGCTTCCGGGCGGGCGGGCAGGGACTGGCCCAGGCCGCCGCCTGAGCCGCGGCGCGGGCGCGCATGACGCAACCCTGCGTCGCGCTGCCGTATCCTCGGGGGTTTCCACCCGACGGAGATCCCCATGCGCCGCCTCCTGCTCGCGTCCGCCATCAGCCTCGTCCTGGGAGCCTGCGCGGACCGGAACGCGCCCGCGGACACCGCCGCCGCGCCGGCCTCGATCGACGGGGTCGAGCTGATCCCGCGCGACGCGCTGTTCGGCAACCCCGAGCGCTCCAACGTGCAGCTCAGCCCGGACGGCCGCTGGCTGAGCTGGCTGGCGCCGCTGGAAGGCACGCTCAACGTCTGGGTCGCGCCCGCCGGCGACCCGTCGCAGGCGCGCGCCGTCACCCGGGACACCGGCCGCGGCATCCGACGCTATTTCTGGTCGTACCACCCGGGCACGCTGCTCTACCTGCGCGACACCGGCGGCGACGAGGACTTCCATCTCTACGCGGTCAGCCTCGATTCGGGCGAAAGCCGGGACCTGACGCCGTACCCGAAGACCACCGCGCAGGTGGTGGCCGCGAGCGACCGCCATCCGGACACCGTGCTGGTCGCCATGAACGACCGCGACCCGCAGTGGCACGACCTGTACGCGGTGGATCTGGCCACCGGCGCACGCCGGCTGGTCGAAAGGAACACCGGCAACATCGCCGGCTGGCTGGCCGACGCGGACTACAACCTGCGCTTCGCCGTTCGCGCGCGGCCCGACGGCGGCCAGGACCTGCTGCGCCGCGCCGGCGACGGCTGGGAGGAGTTCGACTCGATCCCCTACGAGGACGCCATGACCACGGGACCGGCCGGCCTGACCGACGACGGCTCGATCCTGTACATGAGCGATTCGCGCGGCCGCAACACCGCCGCGCTGTTCGCCGTGGACACCGCCACCGGCGAGCACACCCTGCTGCACGAGGACGCGCGCGCCGACATCGGCGGCGGCCTGTCCGATCCGGCGACCGGCCGGCTGCAGGCGGTCTCGGTCAACTACCTGCGCGAGGAATGGGTCGCGCTGGACGACGCCATCCGCGCCGACCTCGGGCGGCTGGCCGCGATCGGCCCGGGCGAGGCCTCGGTCAACTCCCGCACGCTCGACGACCGCACCTGGATCGTCGCCTACTCCGCCGCGGAATCGCCGGTGGAGTACTACCGCTACGATCGCGACGGCCAGGGCGGCGGCAGCCTCACCCGCCTGTTCTCGGGGCGCCCGGCGCTGGAAGGCAAGCCGCTGGTGCCGCAGTGGCCGCTGGAACTGAAGTCGCGCGACGGCCTGACCCTGGTCAGCTACCTCACCCTGCCGCCGCACGCCGACCCGGACCGCGACGGCAAGGCCGACAGGCCGGTGCCGATGGTGCTGCTGGTGCACGGCGGCCCGTGGGCGCGCGACAGCTACGGCTACAACAGCTACGACCAGTGGCTGGCCAACCGCGGCTACGCGGTGCTGCAGGTGAACTACCGCGGCTCGACCGGCTTCGGCAAGGAGTTCACCAGCGCCGGCGACGGCGAATGGGCCGGCAGGATGCACGACGACCTGATCGACGCCGTGCAGTGGGCGGTCCAGTCGGGCGTCACCACCGCCGACAAGGTCGCGATCATGGGCGGCAGCTATGGCGGCTATGCCACGCTGGTCGGCCTGACCTTCACCCCCGACATCTTCGCCTGCGGCGTGGACATCGTCGGCCCGTCCAACCTCAACACCCTGCTGGCCACGGTGCCGCCGTACTGGGCCAGCTTCTACGAGCAGCTGGTGCGGCGCATGGGCGACCCGCGGACCGAGGAAGGCCGCGCCTGGCTGACCGAACGCTCGCCACTGACGCGCGTGGATGCCATCCGCAGGCCCCTGCTGATCGGCCAGGGCGCCAACGACCCGCGAGTGAAGCAGGCCGAGAGCGACCAGATCGTCGAGGCGATGACGGCGAAGAACATCCCGGTCACCTACGTGCTGTTCCCCGACGAGGGCCACGGCTTCGCGCGGCCCGAGAACAGCAAGGCCTTCAACGCGGTGGCCGAGGGCTTCCTCGCCACCTGCCTGGGTGGCCGCGCCGAACCGATCGGCGGCGACTTCGCCGGCTCGAGCATCCAGGTGCCGGTTGGCGCCGAGCACGTCACTGGCCTGGCCGATGCGCTCCAGGCGCACGCGCCGGACGTGCGCCACTGACGCAGGCACCGCGTTGCACACGCCCGCCCCGGCCCCCGCGGCCGGGGCGGCATCATGTGGGAATGAACGCATCCACCCCGCCGCTGACCCGCGCCGCGGTCCTGCGCCAGGCCTGGCCGGTCATCCTCGCCAACGCCGCGGTGCCATTGCCGGGACTGGTGGATACCGCCGTGATCGGCCGCTACGGCGATGCCACCGGGCTCGGCGGGCTGGCGCTCGGTGCGCTGCTGTTCAATTTCCTCTACTGGAGCCTCGGCTTCCTGCGCATGGGCACCACCGGCTTCGTGGCGCAGGCCGCGGGGGCCGGCGACGGGCAGGAAGTGCGTGCCGCGTTCGCGCGCGCGGTGCTGCTTGCCGTGGCGCTCGGCGGCCTGCTGTTCGCGCTGCAGGGGCCGCTGCGCACGCTGTACCTGGCGCTGATGGGCGGCAGCGACGCGGTCCAGGCCGCGACCGCCGGCTACTTCCACGCCCGCATCTGGGGCGCGCCCGCGGCGCTGGCGGTGTTCGCCTGCAACGGCCTGCTGGTCGGCCTCGGCCGCAGCCGTGAACTGCTGGCGGTGCAACTGCTGCTCAACGGGCTCAACGCCGCGCTCGATGTCTGGTTCGCGGGCATGCTGGGCCTTGGCGTGCGCGGCATCGGCCTGGGCACCGCACTCGCCGAATGGACGACCTGCTGCGTGGCGCTGCTCGTCGCGTGGCGGATCCTGCGCGGGCACCACCGCGACGCGGAGCCTTTCCTGTCGTGGCCGCGCATCGTGGACCCGGCCAGGCTGCGCGCGACGCTCGCGGCCAACGGCGACATCCTGCTGCGCACCCTGTGCCTGCTCGGCGGCTTCGCCTGGTTCACGCACGCGGGCGCCGGCTTCGGCGACGTGGTCCTGGCCGCCAACCACATCCTGCTGCAACTGGTGTCCTTCAGCGCGTTCTTCCTCGACGGCTTCGCCTTCGTCGCCGAGGCCCACGCCGGCGCGGCCTGGGGCGCGCGCAGCCGCGAACGCTTCCGCCACGCGGTGCGGCTGACCAGCGAACCGGCCGCCGTCACCGCCCTGCTGCTGGCGTTGTCAGTGCTGCTGCTCGGCCGCCCGGTGGTCGAAACCCTCACCACCCTGCCCGCGGTGCGCGGGGCCGCCCTGCTCCACCTGCCCTGGGCCGCGCTCTACGTGCTGGTCTCGGTGGCCGCGTTCCAGCTCGACGGCATCTTCATCGGCACCACCCGCACCCGCGAGATGCGCAACGCCTCGGCGGCCTCGCTGGCGGTGTTCCTGCTCGCCGCCTGGCCGCTTGCCGCGGCCTGGGGCAACCACGGCCTGTGGCTGGCCTTCGTGCTCTACGTCATCGCCCGCGCCGCCACGCTGTGGCCGTATTTCCGGCGGATGGAACCGGGGCCCGCGGCCTGACGCCGCGGGCCCCGCGCGGTTCCTTCCGCGCCGCGCCCGGCTCAGGCGGCCTGGCGCCTGCCGTCCTTGAACTGCGCCTCCTCGGTCGAGCCGGCCATCGCGGTAACGCTGGAGGCGCCGCCCTGGATGGCATTGGTGACCGCGTCGAAGTAGCCGGTGCCGACCTCGCGCTGGTGGCGCACCGCGGTGAAGCCCTTCTCGGTGGCGGCGAACTCGGCTTCCTGCAGCTCGACGAAGGCGCTCATCTGGCGGCGGGCATAGCCGTACGCCAGGTTGAACATCGAGTAGTTCAGGGCGTGGAAGCCGGCCAGGGTGATGAACTGGAACCTGTAGCCCATCGCCGCCAGTTCCTTCTGGAACTTCGCGATGGTGGCGTCATCCAGGTTCTTCTTCCAGTTGAAGCTCGGCGAGCAGTTGTAGGCCAGCATCTTGCCGGGGTACCTGGCGTGGATGGCCTCGGCGAACCTGCGCGCGAACTCCAGGTCCGGGGTGCCGGTCTCGCACCAGACCAGGTCGGCGTACGGCGCGTAGGCCAGGCCGCGGCTGATCGCCTGCTCCAGGCCGTTGCGGGTGCGGTAGTAGCCCTCGACGGTGCGCTCGCCGGTGCAGAACGGCTTGTCGTTGTCGTCGATGTCCGAGGTCAGCAGCGCGGCGGCCTCGGCGTCGGTGCGGGCGATGATGATGGTCGGCACGCCCAGCACGTCGGCGGCCAGGCGCGCGGCGTTGAGCTTGTCGATGGCCTCGCGCGTGGGCACCAGCACCTTGCCGCCCAGGTGGCCGCACTTCTTGGCCGAGGCCAGCTGGTCCTCGAAGTGCACGCCCGCGGCGCCGGCCTCGATCATCGCCTTCATCAGCTCGAAGGCGTTGAGCACGCCGCCGAAGCCGGCCTCGGCGTCGGCCACGATCGGCTGCAGCCAGTCGATCGAGTCGTCGCCCTCGGCATGGTGCAGCTGGTCGGCGCGCAGCAGGGTGTTGTTGATGCGCTTGACCACCGCCGGCACCGAGTTGGCCGGGTACAGCGACTGGTCCGGGTACATCTCGCCGGCGAGGTTGGCATCGGCGGCGACCTGCCAGCCGGACAGGTAGATCGCCTTCAGGCCGGCCTTGACCTGCTGCATGGCCTGGTTGCCGGTCAGCGCGCCCAGCGCGTTGACGAACTCCTGCTCGTGCAGGTAGCGCCACAGCTTCTCCGAGGTGATGCGGGCGATGGTGTGGTCCACCGGGACGGTGCCGCGCAGGCGCACCACGTCCCCGGCGGTGTAGTTGCGGCGGATGCCCTGCCAGCGCGGGTTCTCGTTCCAGTCACGCTGCAGTTCTTCGGCGGTCGGCAGGCGGTAGGTCATGGCGTGTTCTCCGGGAAATCCTCAGGGACGGTGGGCGGGATCAGGGCAGGCGCTCGTAGGCCGGCAGGGTGAGGAAGTCGGCGAGCGTGTCGGCGCGGGCGAGCTCCTCGAGCATCGCGATCGCCTCCGGCACGCGCGCCGCGCCCGGGATGGGCTGGCCGGCCAGGCGCGAGGGCAGGTTGAGCAGGGCGCTCTCGAACAGCGCGTCGTCGATCGCGGTGCCGTCGTCCAGGTGCAGCGGGCCGCGGCCGCCGTCGGCGGCGTGCAGCCACTGCCACAGCTGCGCGCGCGAGATCTCGGCGGTGGCGGCATCCTCCATCAGCCAGTGGATCGGCACGCAGCCGTTGCCGTCGAGCCAGGCGGCGAGGTAGCGCACGCACACCTCGACGTTGTTCTCGAACCCGGCGCGGGTGATCGAGCCCAGCGACGGCCGGATCAGGTCGTCGCGGGTGACGATGACCTCCTCGCGGGTGACGTGGTGCTGGTGCGGGCCCGGCATGCGCTCGTCGAACACCGCGCGCGCCACCGGCACCAGCGCGGGATGCGCCACCCAGGTGCCGTCATGCCCGGCGGTGACCTCGCGCAGCTTGTCGGCGCGCACCTTCGCCAGCGCCTGGGCGTTGGCCACGGGATCGTTGCTGATCGGGATCTGCGCGGCCATGCCGCCCATCGCATGCGCGCCGCGCCGGTGGCAGGTCTGGATCAGCAGCTCCGAGTACGCGCGCAGGAACGGCTGGGTCATGCCCACCTGCGCGCGTTCCGGCAGCACGCGGTCGCGATGGCGGCGGAAGGTCTTGATGTAGGAGAAGATGTAGTCCCAGCGGCCGCAGTTGAGGCCGGCGACGCGGTCGCGGAGGACGTACAGGATCTCGTCCATCTCGAACACCGCAGGCAGCGTCTCGATCAGCACGGTGACCTTGATCTGCCCGTGCGGCAGGCCGAGCTCCTGCTCGATGTGCGACAGCACGTCCTCCCACAGCGCGGCCTCCTCCATGCACTGCAGCTTGGGCAGGTACAGGTACGGGCCGCGGTCTTTGCGGGCGAGCGCGGCGGCGTTGTGGAAGCAGAACAGGCCGGCGTCGAACAGCGCGCCGGACATGCGCTGGCCGTCCACCAGCACGTGCTTCTCGTCCAGGTGCCAGCCGCGCGGGCGCACGATCAGCACCGCACGCCCCTCCTCGGGCTTGAGCTCGTAGCGCTTGCCGTTGGGCGCGGTGAAGGCCAGCGTGCCCGCGACCGCCTCGCGCAGCGCGCGCTGGCCGGTGACCAGGTTGTCCCAGGTCGGCGAGGTCGCGTCCTCGAAGTCGGCCATGTAGCAGTTCGCACCGGAGTTGAGCGCGTTGATGACCATCTTCGGGTCCACCGGGCCGGTGATCTCGACCCGGCGGTCGAGCAGCGCCTTCGGCAGCTTCGCCACGTGCCAGTCGGACTCGCGGATCCGGCGGGTGTCGTCGCGGAAACCGGGCAGCGCCCCGGCGTCGAATTCCGCCTGGCGGCGGGCCCTGGCGGCGAGCCGGGCCTGGCGCGCGGGTTCGAAGCGGCGGTGCAGGCCGGCGAGGAACGCGGCCGCCGCCGGGGTGATCAGGTCGGCCGGGACCCCGCCCGTGAGCCGGATGCCGTCGGTGGAGGGGCCGGCCTGCTTTTCCTGGAGGACTGCGGACATGGTGCTGCTCCTGCATCGTCGATATTGCGGTGCAACACCACCCTCTCTCCAACCTGATTATTTGACAAACCAGTTTTATCAATGTAATTCATAAGAACACCTAATATCCCTTTGGGAACAAGGGCTTCGATGCCGGATTCCATGCCGCGCTTCGCCTACAAGGCCGACCGGCTCAAGCCCCTGCGCGCCTTCTGCCAGACCGCCCGCCTGGGCTCGGTTTCGCGCGCGGCCGAGGCCCTGTTCGTCAGCCAGCCGGCCATCACCCTCCAGCTGCAGGCGCTGGAGCGGGAACTGGGCGAGAAGCTCTTCGAGCGCAGCGGGCGGCGGCTGGTCCCGACCCGCGCCGGGGAAGTCCTGTACGAGCTGGCCCGGCCGCTGGTGGAGGCGATCGACACCCTGCCCACCGCCTTCCGCAGCCGGCTCAAGGGCCTGGACCCGGGCGAACTGCACATCGCCGCCAACAGCTCGACCATCCTCTACCTGCTGCCGCGGATCGTGGCCCGCTTCCGCGAACGCCACCCGGACGTGCGGCTGAGCCTGCACAACACCGTCAGCTCCGACGGCACGGACCTGCTGCGCGCCGACGCCGTGGACCTGGTGGTGGGCTCGATGCACGACGTCCCCGCCGATCTCAGCTACGCCCCGCTGTACCGGTTCGAGCAGATGCTGGTGATGCCGCCCGGGCACCCGCTGGCCGACAAGCCCGACCTGACCCTCGCCGACATCGGCCGCCACGGACTGATCCTGCCGCCCAGGCGCCAGATCACCTGGCGGCTGGTGGACCTGGTGTTCCAGCAGAACCGCGTGCCCTACACGGTGGCGCTGGAGGTCGGCGGCTGGGAGGTGATCAAGCAGTACGTGGCGATGGGACTGGGCATCAGCATCCTGTCCTCGATCTGCCTGAACGAGTCCGACCACGGGCGGCTGGCCGTGCGCTCCGTCGCCAACTTCTTCCCCGACCGCAGCTACGGCGTGGTGATGCGCAAGGGCAAGCTGCCCTCGCCGCAGGCGCGCGCGTTCATGGACCTGATCCAGCCGGACCTGTTCGTGCGCCGCGACTACTACGACAGCGGCCACTCGGAGCGCTGAGGACGCGCCCCGGGGACGCGGTCATGGACGCGGCAGCGGCTCGTCGCGCCAGATCGCCACGTGCGGCACGCCGTCGGCGCCGATCCAGCCGCGGTACATGCCGGGGGTGTTGAACGGGAACGCGACGTTGCCCACGGCATCAAGCGCGATCGCGCCGCCGTCGCCGCCGGCACGCGGGATCATCCGGTTGATCACGCGCTCGCCGGCGCCGGCCAGGCTCTCGCCCGCCAGGCGCATGCGCGCGCAGATCTCGTGCGCGGCGGCGGTGCGGATGTAGAACTCGCCCCAGCCGGTGCCGGAGACCGCGCAGCGCTCATCGGCCCAGGTGCCGGCGCCGATGATCGGCGCGTCGCCGACGCGGCCGTAGCGCTTGTTGGTCATGCCGCCGGTCGAGGTGCCGGCCGCGAGGTGTCCGTCCGCGTCCAGCGCCACCGCGCCGACGGTGCCGAAATACGCCCTGGCCGGCGCTTCCGAATGCAGCGCATGCGGCCGGCTGTCGTCCTGCAGCGCCTTCTGCAGCTGGCGCCAGCGCTTCTCGGTCCGGAAGTACGACGGGTCCACCAGCTCGATGCCCGCTTCCTTCGCGAATTGTTCGGCGCCGTCGCCGATCATCATCACGTGGCGCGACCTGTCCATGATCGCCCGCGCCAGCAGGATCGGGTTCTTCACCCGGTGCAGTCCGGCCGCGGCGCCGGCGCGGCCGGTGGCGCCGTCCATGATCGAGGTGTCCAGTTCGTTCCTGCCGTCGTGGGTGAACACCGCGCCGCGCCCGGCATTGAACATGGGCGCGTCCTCGAGCACGGTGATCGCGGCGGTCACCGCGTCCAGCGCCGGGCGGCCGGCGCGCAACCGCTGGTAGCCCGCGCGCAGCGCAGCCGCGAGCGCCTCGCGCGCGGCGGCTTCCTCCTCCGGCGTCAGGTCGCCGGGCTCGACGCCGGCACCGCCGTGGATCGCCAGCAGCGGCGCCTGCAACGCGACCAGCACGCCGTCGCGCACCGCGTAGGCGCGCTCGGACATCGGCCGCTCGACCCGGCCGGACGGCAGGTGCAGCACCGAATCCACGCCGGCGGCGACCGTCTCCACCCGGTCCAGGTTCATCGGCTCGCCTTCCGCCTGCGCCTGCGCGAACCCGCCGCGCACCACGATCGCGCCGGCGCCCGGTTCGGCCGCGTACACGCGCGCGCTGCCGTCGGCCTCCACCGCCACCGCGGCGTCCTCGTCCACGCCCAGGCCGACCAGCGCCCGTCCGCCGCCGGCCATGGCCTCGGCCTTGGCGAGGAAGGCGATCAGCCGGCCGAGGCGGTCGCGCTCGCGGAAGTGGGTGTCGGTGACCACGCCGCGCAGCAGGGCGATGTGCAGGAACCCGGTCTCGATGGTGTTGGCCCCGCCCAGCGGGTCGGCCAGCGCCGCCGCGCTGCGCAGACTGCCGCCGTCCATCGCGCCGTAGAGGAACTCGCCCAGGATCGCCAGGCCGGCGCTGGTGCCGCCCAGCGGCTTGCCCGCGCGCACGTGCGCGTCGAGCACCTCGGCCACCGGCGTGCCGCGCCAGAAACGCACGTAGCGCGACTGGTCGCCACCGGCGATGAAGATGCCGTCGGCGCGGCGCAGGCTCTCGAGCACGGCCGGGTCGTAGGCCTGCCCGCGGCTGTCGAACACGAACGTCTCCACCGAGGCCACGCCGCCGATCCGGTCGTGGAACTCCTCGCCGATCTCCCCGGCCAGCGACGCGCGCAGGACCACGATGTGGCCGTTGCCGGCCTTGGCGAAGAACCAGCGCAGCGCGTCTGCGTTGCGGTCTCCGCCGCCCATCAGCAGCAGGCCCGGCGAGGTCCTGCCGGGGGTGGGCAGCGCGCGGTCGCCGGCCAGGTAGCGCTGCAGGCCGGACGCCATCGCGTCCGCCACGCAGGACAGCAGCAACGCCGCGGCAAGCAGCAGGGTTCGGCAGGTTCGTCCCGTCATCCAGGGGTTCCTCTCGCGGATCGCTGTGGGATGGAGTGTTGAGACGAACGGGGGCGCGTTTTCCCCCGCCGTCCGATGGCACCATGCCGGGACCATGATGATCGGCTATCGTGCCGGCCATGGCCGCCGCGCTCGACCGCTGGTTCATCGAGCAGATCCTCGTCCACGAGGAGGCGCTGATGCGCTACCTCGCGCGCAACTGGCCGTGCCACGACGACCTGCCGGACCTGCGCCAGGACGTCTACGCGCGCGTGTACGAGGCCGCGGGCAGGGCCCTGCCGCAGCAGCCGAAGGCCTTCCTGTTCGCCACCGCCCGCCACCTGCTGGTGGACCGCGCCCGCCGCGGCAGGGTGGTCTCGATCGAGCCGGTGGGTGATTTCGAGTCCTTGAACGTCTTGGTGGATGACGTGTCGCCGGAACGCTGGTGCGGAGGCCGCCAGGTGCTCCGGCGGCTGGCCGAGGCCTTCGACCGCCTGCCGGACCGTTGCCGCGAGGTGGTCTGGCTGCGCCGGGTCGAACGGCTGTCGCAGAAGGAAGTGGCCGCGCGCCTGGGCATCACCGAGAAGACCGTGGAAAAGCACATCGCCAAGGGAATGCAGCTGATCGCAGAACACTTCTTCGGGGGCGTGCGCGGGCAAACTCGCGCAGCCCGCCGTGGCGGACATGCGCCGCTGGAAAGGCTCGGGGAGGATTGAGGGCCGTGCCCATGCGCGCACGCGACATCGAGGCGACCGCGGCGGCGTGGCTGGCGCGCCGCGACGCAGGCCCGCTGTCCCCGGAGGACGAGGCGGCGCTCGAGGCCTGGCTCGCGGCAGATCCCGCGCACAGGGTCGCCTGGCTGCGCCTGGAGGCGGCGTGGGCGGAAAGCGACCGCCTGCAGGCCCTCGGCGCGGGCCTGCGCGGCGACGGGCCGCCGCCACGCGGGGCCTGGCCAGGACTGGCGGGCACCGGCCCGGCCACTGGCGCCCCGGATCTGGGCGACGTACGGTTCCGCCCGCGCCGCGCGCGAAGGCGCGCCTGGCCCTGGGCCGCGGCCGCGGCCGTGGCGCTGCTGGCGCTGGCCGCGGGCTGGACCTGGTACGCCGCCACCGGCATCGAGACCGCCACCTACCGCACCGCGCTCGGCCGCATCGACACCGTGCGGCTTCCCGACGGCTCGCAGGCCACGCTGTCCAGCGACAGCCGCGTCACCGTGCGCCTGTCGCGCCGCGAGCGCCGCGTCGTCCTGGAACAGGGCGAGGCGTTCTTCGAGGCCGCGAAGGACGCCTCGCGCCCCTTCGTGGTCGCCGCGGGCGAGCGCCGCGTGGTCGTGGTCGGCACCCGGTTCTCGGTGCGCCGCGACGGCCCCGACCTGCGGGTGGTGGTGACCGAGGGCAGCGTGCGCCTGGAATCGGCCCCGGCCGATGGCCGGCCACAGCCGGCGGCGCTGCTGCCGGCCGGCAGCGTCGCGCTGGCAAGGCGCGAGGGCGTGCTGGTGCGCACCGTGCCGCTGGCCGAGGCCGAGCAGCTGGTGGACTGGCGCAGCGGCCTGCTGGTGTTCCGCGACGTCACCCTCGCCGAGGCCGCCGCCGAGTTCAACCGCTACAACCGGCGCAAGATCGAGATCGCCGACGCCGAGGTCGCCAGCCTCCGGATCGGCGGCAGCTTCCGCTGGGAGAACGCCGAGGCCTTCGTCCGCCTGCTGGAGCAGGGATTCCCGGTCCGCGCCGACTACGGCCGCGACCGCATCATCCTGCGCGCCCCCTGACCCGGCGCGCGGCGGCGGGGGATTTTTCGGGCTCGTTCGTCCTGATCGGGCAAGGCCCGAACCGTATCCGCACAACACCCGGAGGAAACTCCCTTGAAGCCGTCCCGACCCTTGCGCGTCCTCCTGCTGTCCCTGGCCTGTTCCGCGGCCCTCGCGGCCCAGGCGCAATCCCCGTTGCCGGCCGGCGTCGACATCCCGGCCGGCGACCTCGCCGCGGCCCTCGACGCCTACGCCCGGCAGAGCGGCATCCAGCTGATCTACCGCGCCGACCAGCTCCGCGGCGCGCGCACTCCGGGCGCGCGCGGCGAGCCGCGGCAGGCGCTCGACGCGCTGCTGCGCGGCAGCGGCTTCACGGCGCGCCACGACGACGCCACCGGCGCGGTGCTGATCGTGCAGCAGCCGCTGCTGGCGCAGGCCTCGGGCGTACCGGCGGTGGCGCTGCAGGCCGCGCCCGCCGCACCGGCTGTGGAGACCGAACCGGAGCCGACCGAACTGCAGACGGTGCAGGTGACCGGCTCGCGCATTCCGCGCACGCACATCGAGGGCCCGGCGCCGATCACCGTGATCACCGCCGAGGCGATCGAGGCGGGCGGCTTCACCAGCGTTCCGGACGTGCTGCAGTCGCTGACCCAGAACGGCGGCGAGACCCAGAGCCAGCAGTCGGCCGGCGGCGCGGACTTCTCGCCCGGCGCGCAGCAGGTGGACCTGCGCGCGCTCGGCCCGAACCACACCCTGGTGCTGGTCAACGGCCGCCGCATCGCCGACTTCCCGCTGCCGTTCGGCGGCCGCAGCAACTTCACCGACGTCTCCAGCCTGCCGCTGGGGATGATCGACCGCATCGAGGTGCTGACCGGCAGCGCCTCGGCGATCTACGGCTCGGATGCGATCTCGGGCGTGGTCAACTTCATCCTCAAGAAGCGCGCCGACGGCACCACCGTCGACTACCGCTACGGCCAGACCGGGCGCGGTGACGCCGAATCGCACCGCCTGAACCTCTCCACCGGCTTCAGCCGCGGCGACTTCAACCTGGTCGCCGGCCTCGAATACCGCCGCCAGGACCCGCTGTGGGGCTTCGAGCGCGCCCAGCAGGACTCGACCTTCGACGGCCCCACCGCCAACTCGCGGCTGCCGCAACGCACCTTCCTGCGCACCGACTGGTGGGACGACTACATCGACCCGGGCGAGGACACCTGCGCCGCCCTCGCCCATCTCAACGAGGGCACGGTCGGCTACTACGAGCGCCCGCGCTACGGCTGGTACTGCGGCAGCGACCGCTCCGTCGCCTACCGCACCATCATCAGCAAGCGCGACGGCGTGAACACCTACGCCTCGTTGAGCTACCTGTTCGGCAACGGCGTGGAGTGGTTCGCCGACGTGCAGGCCGGGCGCCACGAGGTGTCGCTGTTCCGCGCGCCGCGCAGCTGGTCGCTGATGATGCCCGACGGCAACGAGGAGGGCTATTTCTACAACGAGGCCACCGGCCAGATCGAATACTGGCAGCGGCAGTTCACGCTCGAGGAGATGGGCGGGCTGAAGAACGGCATGGTCAACACCGTGCAGAAGACCTTCGGCTTCACCACCGGCTTCAAGGGCACCCTCTGGCGCGACTGGGACTACGAGGTGTCGCTGGGGCACTCGCAGTACAAGGCCGACATCAGCTGGCCGCAGATCGTGGCCGCGCGCGCGAACCGGTTGTTCCTGGGCGAACAGCTGCCCGGCAGCTACCTGTGGCGCGGCGTCGAATACCCGATCTTCAACGCCGACCCGGCGCGCCTGTACACGCCGCTGACGCCCTCGGAGTGGAACGACATCTTCGCCTACACCACCTACCACCCCGAGTCCGAGACCCAGACCCTGGCGCTGACGCTGACCCAGGCCGAACTGTTCTCCCTGCCCGGCGGCGCGGCCGGCTTCGCCGCCACCGCGGAACTGGGCCACCAGGGCTACGACCTCAATCCCGACCCGCTGGCCACGCAGTACTACTACTACAGCTGGAAGGACTCGGACGGCGCCGGCAGCCGCAACCGCTGGGCGGTCGCGGGCGAGCTGCGCATGCCGGTGCTCGACACGCTCAACCTGAGCCTCGCAGGCCGCTTCGACCAGTACCGCTTCGCCGGGCGCAAGCCCGACCGCTTCACCTGGAGCGCCGGCGTGGAATGGCGCCCGGTCGAGAGCCTGCTGGTGCGCGGCTCCTACGGCACCGCGTTCCGCGCCCCGGACCTGCACTACGTGTTCGCCGGCCCGGGCAACGACGAGACCTCGGTCGACGATTACTACCGCTGCGCCGTCGAGGAACCGGACGAGCGCATCGACGACTGCAGCTACCGCCGCGAGGGCATCATCCGCAGCCGCGAGGGCAACAAGGACCTCGCGCCCGAGACCAGCACCTCGTGGACCCTGGGCTTCGTGTGGTCGCCGGCCGACTGGTTCGACATGTCGATCGACTGGTTCGACATCGACATGCGCGACCAGGTGCAGGACCTGCGCGCCAGCGAGGTGATGCGCTGGGAGGCCGACTGCCGGCTCGGCATCGAGGACATCAACTCCGCCACCTGCCAGGACATGATCTCGCGCGTCACCCGCCTGTCCGACGGCAGCCTCTACGGCGTGCACGTCAACCCGATCAACATCGCGCGCGAGGGCACCAGCGGCCTGGACGCCAGCGCCAACCTGCGCTGGAACACCCGCATCGGCACCTTCCGCCTCGCCGCCGGCTACACCTGGGTGCACCGGCACGACATCCGCGAGTACCCGGACGTGGACGAGGTGGACATGTTCGCGATCAACAGCGGCTACGACATCCCGCGGACCAAGGCCAGCCTGCGCCTGAGCTGGGAACGCAACGCGTGGTCCGCCTCGATCCAGGGCCGCCGCCTCGGCAGGCTGCCGAACGACGACTCGTACTACGAGATCTGGTCGCCGGAAGACGGCACCGACCCGTGGATCCCGGCCACCTACCGCTACAACGCCAACGTGCAGTACCGCTTCAGCGACCGTTCCAGGCTGTCGCTGACCGTGGTCAACCTGTTCGACAAGATGCCGCCGTACGACCCGACCTACACCGGCTACCCGTACTACGACATCTCGTGGTTCGACACGGAAGGCCGCAGCTTCTACCTGCAGTACACACACCGCTTCGGCGGCGCGCGCTGAGCGGTCCCGGGACGGAAAAGCCCGCGTCGCCGCGGGCTTTTCCATGTCCGCATCCCGGGATCCCCGGCCGCGCCTCCGGGCGCGGACCGGGGACGTTCACTCGGTGCCGCGGTTCCTGCCCCGCCAGGGCCGGTACCACTCGCGCAGGGCCAGGATGTCGGCCTCCATGTCCTCGCCCGTGGTGAACAGCGGGCCGAGGCCGATGGTCTTCTCCGGGTAGTGGAAGTACGCCGGCAGGATCGGCACGCCGGCGCCGTGCGCGATCTTCCAGAAGCCGGTCTTCCAGCGCTCCACGCGCTTGCGCGTGCCTTCCGGCGCGAGCGTGTACCAGATGCGGGGCGAGTTGCGGATCAGCTCCACCGCCTGCTCCACCGTGCCCTGCGACCGGCTGCGGTCCACCGGGATCACGCCGAGCTTGCGCAGCAGCGGCCCCAGCGGCCACCAGAACAGCTGCGCCTTGCCGAGCACCCGGATCTCCAGGCCCAGCGCGAGCTTGGCCGCGAAGCCCCAGATCCCGTCCCAGTTGGACGAGTGCGGGGCGGCGATCACCACCAGCTTGGGCAGGTCCGGGAGCGTGCCCACCACCCGCCAGCCGCCGAGCCGCAGCACGGTGCGGCCGAGCCAGCGCGTGAAGGCGTTGGGCTTCACCCGTGGCGCGCTCGGCGGCAGCGGCGGCACCACGTCTTGCTGCGTTGCGGTCATCGCGGTTCCACGTCCCCCTGGCGCGGTCAGTCCCAATCGCGCCGGCCGCGCGACTGCTTGATCGTACTACGCCGGCGCTTTTCCCCGAGCCGGCGCTCGGCCGCCGCGCGCGGCGGCCGGGTCGGGATCCGCGCCTTCGGCGCGTGCAGCCCGGACGCGATGAACGCCTCGAGCCGGGCGCGGGCATCCTCGCGGTTGCGCTCGAGGGTGCGGAACCGCTGCGCGCGGACCACCAGCACTCCGTCCGCGGTCAGGCGCCGGTCGCGCCTGGCCAGCAGCCGCTCGCGCACGTCGTCGGGCAGGGATGGCGAACGGGCCACGTCGAAACGCAGCTCGACCGCGGTCGCCACCTTGTTGACGTTCTGCCCGCCCGGCCCGGACGCGCGGACGAAGCGTTCCTCGATCTCGTGCCCGGGGATGCGGATGCCCATGGCGCCACACTGTCGCACGGCCCGGTCATCCACGGAATGCCGGCGTCAGCACGACGCCGTGGCCGCCATGTCCGCGGGCGCGGTGCCGGCAAGGTCCGGCGCATCGGGGAACAGCGCCACCGCGCGCATGAATTCCCCGTCCGGCGGCGCCTCCACCGTGACGCGTTCCCCCGTGCCCGGATGCGTGAACCCGAGCCGCCAGGCGTGCAGCAGCATGCGATGGATGCCCAGCGACTTGAAGTTGCGGTTGTGCAGGCTGTCGCCGTGGCTGGTGTCGCCCACCAGCGGGTGGGAGGCGTGGCGCAGGTGGCGGCGGATCTGGCGGAAGCGCCCGGTTTCCGGCATCGCCCGCAGCAGCGCGTAGCGCGAGGTCGGGAAGCGCGCCGAGGGCATGTCCAGCTCCACCGTCGCCAGCCGCTCGAAGTGCGTCACCGCCGGTTTCTTCCGCGGCTTGCCGGGACCGCCGTCGATCGCGTGGTCGACGGTGAACCGCTCCTCCGGCCAGCCGCGGCAGACCGCGAGGTATTCCTTGCGCACCTCGCGCGACATCATCTGCCGCCCCAGCGCGGAAGCGGTGTCGTGGTCGAAGGCCAGCAGCAGGCAGCCGCTGGTGGCGCGGTCGAGCCGGTGCGCCACGAACACCTGGCGGCCGAACTGCGCGCGCAGGCGGTCGACGAGGAAGTCCTTCTCGCCGCCGGCGAACGGGCTCGGGTGGATCATCACCCCCGGCGGCTTGTTCACGACCGCCAGCCACGCGTCCACGTGCAACACCGGAACCGTCATCGGCGTGGCGCGGTCAGTCGCGGACGATGCGCGCGCCCTTCAGCGTGGGCGCGCCGCCTGACACGTCGGTCCAGACCACGTAGGCCGTGCCGCCGGCCAGCGCCAGCCGCGGGAAGCCGGTGGCGTGGCCGTCGCCGCCTGGCCTGGCCACCTCGATCCGCTCGTATTCGGTGGCGAGGTCGGCGCTGCGCCGCGACAGCCACAGCGACTGCGCGCCGTTCTCCTCGCGCAGCCACAGCGCCCACGCCTGCCCGCCGTCCAGCGCGACCGCCACGCGGCCCAGCACCTGCGGGCCGGCATCGAGCACCACCGGCGCGGAGAAGGTGTCGCCCGCATCCGTGCTCGCCGCCAGCCTCACCTCGGGCTGGCCGGCGGCCCCGGTGTACCAGCCGACGACCACGGCCTCGCCCCGGGCGGCGACGTCAGGGCCGTTCACCGGGCACGCCGGCATGACCCAGCCGTCCGCGTGCACCGGCTTCGGCGCGGTCCACGCGCTGCCGTCGAAGCGCGTGGCGAAGATGTCGCGCACGTCGTCCCCGCCGCGGCCGCGGTAGACCAGCAGCGCGCCCTTCGCGGTGACCGCGACCGCGGTCTGGCAGCACTCGCACACGCGCGCGTCGATCTCGGCCTCGTGCACGCGCTGCAGGGCGGCGTCGAACACCGCCGCGCGCAGCGTCATCGCGCCCTGCGTGGCGTGGCCGCCGTGGTGGCCCGTGCCGGGCCGGGTGTTGCGGCCGTCCAGCCAGGCCACGCCGAGCTGCTGCGGGCCCTGCGCCCACATCGAGACGAAGCCGTGCTCCGTGCGGGTGCCGTCGTCGTGCGCCAGCACCGGTGGCGCCCAGTTGGCGCCGCCGTCGCGCGAGCGCGTGAGCACCACGTCGTAGGCATCGGGCGCGTCGCCGCTCTTCTGCAGCCAGTGCGCCCACAGCGCGCCGTCCGGCGTGGCCGCCATGTGCGGCACGTCGGCCCAGTTCACGAACAGGCTGTTGCCGATCGCGATGGTGGCCGGCGCATGCAGCCAGCGCCCGAACGCGGGCGACCAGGCCGCGAACTGCAGGATGTGCCGGCGGCCCTTCTGCGAGTTGGTCCAGGACAGCAGCAGGCGGCCGTCCGGGGTGGCCGCCAGGGACGGCGAGGCCGAGCCGGGCAGCATCGTCGGCAGCGCCCAGGGCTCGATCCGGCTGGGCGCTGCCGGGTCGGCCGCCGCCGTCCGCGCGGGCGCATCGCCGCGCCCGCAGCCGGCGAGCAGCAGCGCCGCCAGCAGCGGCGCGCCGAGGATCCGGGTGAAGGTTCTGGAATGCGCCATGCCACAAGCGTAGCCTGTCCGGGCGCACAAGGCACCCGCCATGTACACCACCGTCGCCACCTACCTCGACCCCATCGAAGCGCGGATCGCGCGCGGCCTGCTCGTGGCCGAGGGCATCGAGGCCCGGCTCGACGACGAGCACCTGGCCCTGGCCAACTGGGAGTGGCGCCTGGCCATCGGCGGCATCCGGCTGCAGGTGCCGGACGGGCAGGCTGAACGGGCGCGCGCCGTGCTGCGGGCGATGGAGGAAGGCGCCTACGCCATCGACGACGAGGCCCGGCCGCTTCCGCCCGGGCTGCGCGCCCCCGAGCGCGAGAGCGCCAGCAGCCGGCTGGCCTGGCTGGCGCTGGTGCTGTTCGGCATCCCCCTGCCCTGGCGCCGCCGCGCGCGGCCGGGCATGGTCCGCGAGGTCTGATTCCCGCCGCCCGCGCGGCGATTGCGCCAGATCAATGTCGCGCCCGGCCGCCGGGCGCAAAGTCGCCACCGCCCCCCACGAACATGGTGACGCACATGCTGGCCTGGCAGGAAGACCTCGAAACCGGCATCGACGTGATCGACACGCAGCACCGTCGCATCGTCGAGATGATCAACCAGCTCGACCTGGCGCGGCGGTCCGGCGTGCAGGCCACGGTCGTCGAGGTGCTGGACGAACTGGTGGACTACACGCTCTCGCACTTCGCGTTCGAGGAAGCGCTGATGGAGCAGGCGGGATACCCGTTCAGTGCCGCGCACCGCAGGGTGCACGAGATCTTCGCCAAGCGCGTGCAGGAATACCGCATGCGGTTCGAGGCCGGCGAGGACATCCTCGACGAGCTGCGCACGATGCTCTCGCGCTGGCTGTTCAACCACATCCGCGGTGACGACAAGGCCTATTCCGGGAGCGTCAAGCGCCACCTGAACGACATGGCCCGCTCGCAGGAGCACGCCGGCTGGCTCAGGCGGACCATGCAGCGCCTGTTCCACTGACGCGCGTGGCCGGGACGGCGCGGCTCTGGCAACATCGCCGCCATCCCGCCGTGGAAGGCGTGCATTGAGCGACACGAAGGCCCCCGACGACGACCCTCGGCCGGTTCCACCGGAACCACCGCTGCCCACCGACTGCTGCGTGAGCGGCTGCGATCCCTGCGTGTACGACCTCTACCAGGAGGCGCTGCAGGACTACCGCGAGCGGCTCGCGCGCTGGCTGGAGCGCCATCCCGGCGCACGCTGACCGCGGCAGCCGCGGCGGAGCCACTCGCGCCGCGCCTGTCAACGGCTGGCACCGCACCGGCACGGTTGCCACAATCCGCGTCCCGTTTCCCGATGCGGATGCCTTCATGACCGAGAACGCCACCGCGACCGCGCGCAGGATCGCCCGGACCATCGCCGACGAGATCGGCGCGCAGCCGCACCAGGTGGAGGCGGCGGTGGCGCTGCTCGACGAAGGCGCGACCGTGCCGTTCATCGCGCGCTACCGCAAGGAGGCCACCGGCGGCCTGGACGACACCCAGCTGCGCACCCTGGAGACGCGCCTGGCCTACCTGCGCGAGCTGGAGGAACGGCGCGCCGCGATCCTGGCCAGCATCGCCGAGCAGGGCAAGCTGACCGACGATCTGCGCGCGCAGATCGAGGCGGCCGACAGCAAGTCGCGGCTGGAGGACCTGTACCTGCCGTACAGGCCCAGGCGCCGCACCCGCGCGCAGATCGCGCGCGAGGCCGGGCTGGAGCCGCTGGCCGACGGCCTGCTCGCGGACCCGGCGCTGGTGCCGGAGGAGTTCGCCGCGCGGTTCGTGGATGCCGACAAGGGCGTGGCCGATGCGAAGGCGGCGCTGGAGGGCGCGCGCGCGATCCTGATCGAACGCTGGGGCGAGGACGCCGCGCTGCTCGGCGAGCTGCGCTCGTGGCTTGAGGCCAACGGCGTGATCCGCGCGAAGGTGGTGGAGGGCAAGGAGGCCGAGGGCGCGAAGTACCGCGACTACTTCGACCACGCCGAGCCGCTGTGCCGCATCCCCTCGCACCGCCTGCTGGCGCTGTTCCGCGGACGCCGCGAGGAGATCCTGCAGCTCGACCTGGAACCGGGCATCGACGCCGGGCTCGGCCACGCCTACGCCGAAGGCCGGGTGATGCTCCACGCCGGCGTCGAGGACCGCGGCCGCCCGGCCGATGCCTGGCTGCGCACCGCCTGCCGCCTCACCTGGCGCGCGAAGATCCACCTGCACCTGATGCTCGACCTGTTCAACCAGGCGCGCGAGAAGGCCGAGGCCGAGGCGATCCGCGTGTTCGGCGACAACCTCAAGGACCTGCTGCTGGCCGCCCCGGCCGGCCCGCGCCCGGTGCTGGGCCTGGACCCGGGCCTGCGCACCGGCGTGAAGGTCGCGGTGGTGGACGCCACCGGCAAGCTCGTCGCCACGGACACCATCTACCCCCACGAGCCGCGCCGGCAGTGGGACGCCTCGATCGCCACCCTCGCCGCGCTGTGCCGTGAACACAAGGTCGAACTGGTCGCGATCGGCAACGGCACCGCCAGCCGCGAGACCGACCGCCTCGCCGCCGACCTGATCAGGCGCCACCCGGAACTGAAGCTGCAGAAGATCGTGGTCAACGAGGCCGGCGCCTCCGTGTACTCGGCCTCGGAGCTGGCCGCGCGCGAGTTCCCGGGCCTCGACGTGTCGCTGCGCGGCGCGGCGTCGATCGCCCGCCGCCTGCAGGACCCGCTGGCCGAGCTGGTCAAGATCGACCCGAAGTCGATCGGCGTCGGCCAGTACCAGCACGACGTGGACCAGTACAAGCTCGCGCGCGCGCTGGACGCGAAGGTCGAGGACTGCGTGAACGCGGTCGGCGTGTACGTGAACACGGCCTCGGCGCCGCTGCTGGCGCGGGTGTCGGGCCTGTCGCAGACGGTGGCCGAGAACATCGTCGCCTTCCGCGACGCCAACGGCCCGTTCCGCACCCGCAGGGAGCTGCTGAAGGTGCCGCGGCTGGGCGAGAAGACCTTCGAGCAGTGCGCGGGCTTCCTGCGCATCGCCGACGGCGACGAGCCGCTGGACGCCTCCGCGGTGCACCCGGAGGCCTACCCGGTGGTCGAGCGCATCGTGAAGGCCTGCGGCCGCGAGGTGAAGCAGCTCATCGGCGATGCCCCGTTCCTGCGCTCGCTCCGGCCAGAGGAGTTCACCGACGACCGGTTCGGCGTGCCGACCGTGCGCGACATCCTGAAGGAACTGGAGAAGCCCGGCCGCGACCCGCGCCCGGAATTCAAGGCCGCGAAGTTCGCCGAGGGCGTGGAGGACATCACCGACCTCAGGCCGGGCATGGTCCTGGAAGGCGTGGTCAGCAACGTCACCGCGTTCGGCGCGTTCGTCGACATCGGCGTGCACCAGGACGGCCTGGTCCACATCTCGGCGCTGTCCAGCCGCTACGTGAAGGACCCGCGAGAGGTGGTCAAGGCCGGCGACATCGTGAAGGTGAAGGTGCTGGACGTGGACGTGGAACGCCGCCGGATCGCCCTGAGCATGCGCCTGGACGACGCGCCCGCGGCGCAGGGCGGCAGGGCCGAAGGCCGTCGTGACGGCGGCCCGCGCGATGGCCGCCACGGCAGGACGCACAAGCCGGCCGCGCCGCCGCCGAACACCGCGCTGGCCGAGGCCTTCGCCCGCGCGCGCAACGGCCGCTGACGGCCCGCCCGCAAGAAAACGCGGTGGCACGGGCCACCGCGCAAGGCGCGGGCTTGCTTCGCGAACGTCAGGGAGATGGAGCGTTGCGGTAGTCGAGTGGCGGCTGCCCGCGCTGCAGCAGCGGCCGGTAGGGCACGCCGCCGCGGCGCTGCTCGAACTCCTGGCGCGCCTGGCGCACCAGTTCCGGATCCGAAAACAGCTCCACCGCGGCCACGGCGAGTGCGGCGGCGGCCTTGAGCGCGCCACGCTGGCCGATGGACATGCCCGAGGCGGCCACCGCCTGCCAGCTGTGTGCCGGCGTGCCGGGCACCCAGGTGGCGGTGGAGATGCCCGCGGTGGGAACGACCTGGCTGACGTCGCCCACGTCGGTGGAGGAATAACGCTGCCCGCCGACCGAGTACGGCTCGACTTCCCGCGCCGATTCCAGCGCCGGTCGGCGCTCCAGGGTGGATTGGAGCCGCGTGGCGAACGCGCGTTCGTCCGCGTCGTAGTCGACGCCGCCGACCCCGCGCAGCGCGCGGTCGAGCACCCGGCCGAGGGTGTCGTTCGGCAGCAGCGCGTGCACGCCGCCGAGCGGCTCGAATTCCACCTGCGTGCCGGTGCCCAGCGCGGCGCCGCGCGCGGCGTCGTGCAGGCGCTCGAACACCTCGCGCACCACGTTCCCGTCCGGGTGGCGCACGTAGTAGTAGACCTCGGCGTAGGCCGGCACCACGTTCGGCGCGCGCCCGCCATCGGTGATGGCGTAGTGGATGCGCGTGCCGTCCGGCACGTGCTCGCGCAGCAGGTTGGCCATGTGGTTGAGCGCCTCCACGCCGTCCAGCGCGGACCGCCCGCGCTCGGGCGCCATGGCCGCGTGCGCGGCAACGCCACGGAAGCGGAACTTGCCGCTGAGGTTGGCCAGGCTGGTGTCCTGCGCGGCGGAATTGGCGTCGGCGGGGTGCCAGTGCAGGGCCACGTCCACGTCGTCGAACAGGCCGGCGCGCACCATGAACACCTTGCCCGAGCCGCCTTCCTCGGCCGGCGTGCCGTACACGCGCACCTCGCCCTCATGGCCGCTCTCGCGCAGCCACTGCGCGATCGCGCGCGCCGCACCGGCCACGGCGGCACCGAACAGGTTGTGGCCGCAGGCATGGCCGGCGTCGACGCCTTCCTGCGGCTGCCGGAACGGCACCGCCTGCTGCGACATGCCCGGCAGCGCGTCCATTTCCGCGAGCAGCGCGATCACCGGTCCCTTGCCGCGGCGGCCGGCGCGGGCAACGAAGGCGGTGGGGATGCCGGCCACGCCGGCTTCCACGGTGAACCCCGCCTCGCGCAGCGCCTCCTGCAGCAGCGCCGAGGCGCTGGTCTCCTGGTAGCCCAGCTCGGGGTTTTCCCAGATCGCCCGCGACAGCGCCACCTGCCGCGGCGCCCAGTCCTCCACCGCGGCGCGCACGCGGGCCGCATCGCCCGGCGCGTCCACGGCCAATGCCACCGGCGCACCGGCAAGACACAGCAGGGCCAGGGTCAGCATGTGGCGTTTCATTGCCGGCTTTCCTCCACGTCACGGGCCAGGCGCACCTCGTCGAGTTCGAACCACGCGGTCGAGCCGGGCGCGCCGCTGACCGTGAACGCGATCTGCACCGCGTCGTCGGCACGCCAGGCCGGCGGCTCGCCCTCGCCGCGCCACGGGCGCATGCCCTCGAAATCCTTCCACGCCAGGCGGTATTCCCGCCATCGCGGCTCCAGGGGGATGGCGTGCATCCAGCGCCGCCCTTCCTGGCCGCGGACCTCGACCCAGGCGGTGCCGGCCTCGCCGCGTGCCTGGAAGGTGATCCCGGACCAGGCGCCGAGGTCGGCCGGCGCCACCGAGCCGCGCGACAGCGGCAGCAGCACCGCCGCGTAGGGCCGCTCGCCATGGGAGAAGCGGGCATGGGTGGACAGCACGTGGCCGTTGCCGTCGCCACGCGCGATGCGCAGGCTCGACTGCCACGTGCGGTCGTTGCCGCCGTCGTTGTCGGTGACGCGCAGCGTGCCCAGCGCGGTGCGGCCATCCTCGCGCTCGAAGTCGTCGATCAGCGCCGCAATCCGCACCGGCGGCAGGCTGTCGCGCGCGTTGGCGGCGGGCCGGTGCGCGTCCGGCCCGGTGACTTCCTCGCCGGCCACGAACACGCGGCGCACGTTGCGCAGCGCGGCCACGTCGTTCCAGGGCTCGCCTTCCACCAGCACCAGGTCGGCGCGCCAGCCGGGAGCGATCACGCCGCGGTCCCCGAGCCCCAGCGCCTTCGCCGCGCCAGCGGTGGCCGCGTGCAGCGCCTGCAACGGGGTCATGCCCGCCCGCACCAGCAGCTCCAGTTCATGCCGGGTGGCGCGGCCATGCGGGGTGCCGGGCATGCCGGCGTCGGTGCCTGCGACCACCGGGATGCCGGCCGCGTGCAGCCTGCCGGCGTTGGCCAGGGCCACTTCGAAGTTGATGCGGCGCTGGCGCAGCACCCGGTTCTCCGGGTCGGCCGGGGGCGGGTCGCCGACGCGCACCGGTTCGTACACCGCCAGGGTCGGGGCGTAGGCGGTGCCGTGCTCGCGCATCAGCGCGATCAGCTCGTCGTCCACCTCGCGGTCGAGGATGCTGTGCGCGATCAGGTCCACGCCGGCGCGCGCGGCCTGCTTGGCGCGCGCCAGGGTCACGGTGTGGCTGTACACCCGGATGCCATGGGCGTGGGCCTCCTCCACCAACGCGGCGAGCGTGGCCTCGTCCATGCTGGTGTTGTCCGGCGCGTTGTTGTAGCGCCAGCCGTCGGTGAAGGCCTTGATGAAATCGGGCCTGTACGCGGCCAGCTCGCGCACCGCGGCGCGCGCGGCCGCCGGCGAGTTGACCCAGCGGGTGGTGGCCTGGTCGGCCCAGTCCGCGCCATGGCCCAGGGGCGTGCTCATGCGCGCGCCGAACAGCACGGTGGGCGCGGCCAGCCCCGCCAGCCACTCGCGGCGCGGCGCGTGCACCTCGGGCGCCTGGTGGTAGTCGGCCACGGTGGTGACGCCGGCATCCAGGTAGGCGTTGGCGATCGCCGGCAGTGCGGCCGGGCGCGCGTTGGGCGTCCAGTGGGTGTGCACGTCGAACAGGCCCGGCAGCAGCGCCAGGCCGCCGGCCTCGACCACGCGGACGCCTTCGGGTATGGGAAGGCCTGGCCCGACCGCGTCGATATTTTCCCCGCGCACGAGCACGTCGGACACCGTGACCGTGCCGGTCCCGGAATCGACCACGTTCGCCGCTCGGATGAGCACGTCCGCCCGTGCCGCCCCGACCAACACGAGGAGGAGGGCGAGCGTGAGCAGCACGTTGACAGGACGCATATCGTTTCCCAGGGAAAGGATCCGGCTCAAAGCTGGCCGGCGCCAAGAAGATAATCAAGAGTAACCTGCAACATCGCGCGCAGGCCAACCTCGAGGCCGGCTTCGTTGAGGTAGAAATCCGGGGGATGGCCACCACCACCCGGCCGCTCCTGATCACGGACGCCGACGTTGAAATACATCCCGGGCGCCTCGCGTGCGAAGAAGGAGAAGTCCTCTCGTAAGCTTCCCCGTCAAGCAGGCATTTCAAAAGTAGAACTTCCGGCGACGCGTTGGCGGTACTCGGCCGGGGTCAG
>CALLKI010000010.1 GCA_938008415.1 uncultured Luteimonas sp.
GCGGAATTTTGCCGGATCAGCGCAGCCCCGTCTCGTGGCGGGCGATGACCAGGCGCTGGATCTCCGAGGTGCCCTCGTAGATCTCGGTGATCTTGGCATCGCGGAAGTAGCGCTCCAGCGGCATCTCCTTCGAATAGCCCATGCCACCGTGGATCTGCACCGCCTGGTGGGTGATCCACATCGCCGCTTCCGAGGCCACCAGCTTGGCCATCGAGGCCTCGGCCGAGAACGGCCTGCCCTGCCCCTTGAGCCAGGCCGCGCGCAGGGTCAGCAGCATCGCCGAGTCCAGCTTGCACTTCATGTCGGCGATCTTGGCCTGGGTCATCTGGAACGCGCCGATCGGCTGGCCGAAAGCCTTGCGCTCCCTGACGTACTCGATGGTGCGCTCGTAGGCCGCGCGGGCGATGCCGACGGCCTGGGAGGCGATGCCGATGCGCCCCGAGTCGAGCACGCTCATCGCGATCTTGAAGCCCTGGCCCTCCTCGCCGACCACCTCCTCCGGCAGCGCGACGTAGTCCTGGAACTCGATCTCGCAGGTGGCCGAGGCGCGGATGCCCAGCTTGGGCTCGGTCTTGCCGCGGTGGAAGCCCTCGCGGCCGGTGTCGATCATGAACGCGGTGATGCCACGCGCGCCTTTCTCCGGGTCGGTGCACGCGAACAGGATGATGTAGCGGGCCACCGGGCCGGAGGTGATCCAGCTCTTCTTGCCGTTGATCACGTAGCTGCCATCGGGGCGGCGCACCGCGCGGCAACGCATGTTAGAGGCGTCGGAGCCGGACTGGGGCTCGGTCAGGGCGAAGGCGCCGATCTCGCGGCCCTCGGCGATGGCCCTGACGTACTTCTGCTTCTGTTCCTCGTTACCGTTCTTGAGGATGCCGGTGCAGAACAGCGAGTTGTTGACCGACATGATGGTCGAGTGCGCCGCGTCGGCGGCTGCGATCTCGATCATGGCCAGCACGTAGCTGATCGGGTCCATGCCGGCGCCGCCGTATTCGGTCGGCACCTCGATGCCCATGAGGCCGTTCTCGCCCAGCACGCGGATGTTGTCCAGAGGGAACTCGCCGGTGCGGTCGAAGTACTCGGCGCTCGGGGCGATCTTCTCCTGGGCGATCCGGCGCGCGACCTCCTGGATCATCAACTGCTCTTCGCTGAACCCGAAATCCACGGGCACCCTCTTTTTGTTTCCGGAGAAACCGTATTGTAGCTGCGGGGCCGAGCGAAACCACAGCCTCCCCTCCGGGCACCGTTCGTGATGGAAGCGTCCATTCGCCAGTCCGCGCCGGCCCGGGCCCCGCGCGTCCGGCGGCCCGGGCGGCGCACGGGTTGACGCCACCCCGCGGAAGGCCAATCATCTTTGTATCGCGATAAGGAGATATATACATGGATCTCGAGGCCTGGTCGACGCACCTGAAGGTGCTCGCCGACCCGACGCGGGTCCGCCTGCTGGCCCTGCTCGAGAGCGAGGAACTGACCGTCGCCGAGCTGTCGGCGATCACCCGGCTCGCGCAGCCGCGTGTCTCGACCCACCTGGCAAAGCTCAAGGAGGCGGGCCTGGTCCGCGACCGCCGCTCCGGGGTGTCCGCCTACTACCGCTTCGACCCTGACGTGCTCGATGCTGCGCAGCGCGCGGTCTGGCAGGCGCTGAGCACGGGCAGCGACGATCCCCTGCTGCGCCAGGACGCCGAGCGCGTGCCGGCGGTGCTGGCCGCCCGTGCCGCCGACCAGAACTGGGCCGACAGCGTGGCCGGCGACATGGAACGCCACTACTCGCCCGGCCGCACCTGGGAGGCGCTGGCCAGGTCCGCCCTGCCGCTGCTCGAGCCCGGCGACGTGCTCGACATCGCCTCCGGCGACGGGGTGCTGGCCGAACTGCTGGCGCCGCACGCCGACCGCTACGTGTGCGTGGACAGCAGCCCGCGCGTGGTGGCGGCCGCCCGCGAGCGCCTGCGCCGGTTCCGCAACGTGGAGGTGCTCGAGGGCGACATGCACGCCCTGCCGTTCACGGAACCCGGCTTCGACCTGGTGGTGCTGATGCACGCGCTGACCTATGCGGAGAAGCCGGCACAGGCGGTGGCCGAGGCCGCGCGCGTGCTGCGCCCCGGCGGGCGCCTGCTGCTGTCGAGCCTGGCCCGCCACGGCCACCGCAACGTGGTCGAGGCCTACGGCCACGTCAACCTGGGCTTCACCGACAAGGAGCTGCGCCGCTTCGCCACGCGCGCCGGGCTGGAACTGGTCAGTGCCGAGACCGTGACCCGGGAGAAGCGGCCGCCGCACTTCGAAGTGATTTCCCTGATCGCGAGGAAACCGTGAACCGCCTGCCCTGGCTCCACCCCGACCGCGTCGCCCGGCTCGAGTCCGCGCTGGCCGAGCGGATCCTGGTCCTCGATGGTGCCATGGGCACCATGATCCAGAAGCTGGGGCTGGACGAGGCCGACTACCGCGGCGGGCGCTTCGCGCAAGGTCATGACAGCATGCAACCGCACGGGCACGGCCCCGCCTGCGCGCGCGAGCTCAAGGGCGACAACGACCTGCTGCTGCTCACCCGGCCGGACGCGATTGCCGGCATCCACCGTGCCTACCTGGAGGCCGGCGCAGACCTCATCGAGACCAACACCTTCAACTCCACCTCGATCAGCCAGGCCGATTACGGCCTCGAACACCTCGCCCGCGAGCTCAACCGCGCCGGCGCGGCGCTGGCACGCGCCTGCTGCGACGAGTTCGAGGCCCGGGACCCGGGCAGGCCGCGCTTCGCCGTCGGCGTGCTCGGCCCGACCAGCCGCACCGCCTCGATCAGCCCGGACGTCAACGACCCCGGCTTCCGCAACACCAGCTTCGAGGAGCTGCGCCTGGCCTACCGCGAGGCTGCCGACGGCCTGATCGACGGCGGCGCCGACATCCTCATGGTCGAGACCATCTTCGACACGCTCAACGCCAAGGCCGCGCTGTTCGCGATCGCCGAGGCCTTCGATGCCCGTGGCGGGCGGCTGCCGGTGATGATCTCCGGGACCATCACCGACGCATCCGGCCGTACCCTTTCCGGGCAGACGGTCGAGGCCTTCCACGCCTCGCTCGCCCACGCCCGGCCGCTGGCGTTCGGCCTGAACTGCGCGCTCGGCGCGCGGGAGCTGCGCCCGCACGTCGAGGCGCTCGCCGCCGTGGCCGGGTGCCACGTCAGCGTGCACCCGAACGCCGGCCTGCCCAATGCCTTCGGCGGATACGACCAGACTCCGGAGGAGATGGCGGCGATCTTGCGCGAATTCGCCGGATCCGGCCTGCTGAACATCGTCGGCGGCTGCTGCGGCACCACGCCGGACCACATCCGCGCCATCGCCGCCGCGGTCGCGGGCCTGCCGCCGCGCCGCCTGCCCGCCCGGGTCCGGGAGGCGGCATGAGCACAGGCGCCACCCCGCGCTACACCCGCCTGTCCGGTCTCGAGCCGCTGGTGCTCACCCCGGACCTGCTGTTCGTCAACATCGGCGAGCGCACCAACGTCACCGGCAGCGCGAAGTTCCGCAGGCTGATCCAGGAGGGACGCTTCGAGGAAGCGGTCGCGATCGCCCGCCAGCAGGTCGAGAACGGCGCCCAGATCCTCGACGTGAACATGGACGATGGCATGATCGACTCCGAGAAGGCCATGGTCCGGTTCCTCAACCTGATCATGTCCGAGCCTGACATCGCCCGCGTCCCGGTGATGGTGGACTCGTCGAAGTGGAGCGTGATCGAGGCCGGCCTGCGCTGCCTGCAGGGCAAGGGCGTTGTCAACTCGATCTCGCTCAAGGAAGGCAGGGAGACCTTCGTCGAGCAGGCGCACCGGATCATGCGCTACGGCGCCGCCGCCGTGGTCATGGCCTTCGACGAGAAGGGCCAGGCCGACACCTGCGAGCGCAAGGTCGAGATCTGCACCCGCGCCTACCACATCCTGGTGGACGAGGTCGGCTTCCCGCCAGAGGACATCATCTTCGACCCGAACGTCTTTGCCATCGCCACCGGCATCGAGGAGCACGACAACTACGCGGTGGACTTCATCGAGGCCACCCGCATCATCAGGGCCACCCTGCCCCACTGCCACGTCTCCGGCGGCGTCTCCAACGTCTCGTTCTCCTTCCGCGGCAACGAGCCGGTGCGCCAGGCGATCCACAGCGTGTTCCTGTACCACGCCATCCGCGCCGGCATGGACATGGGCATCGTCAATGCCGGGGCACTGCCGATCTACGACGAGCTGGACCCGGAACTGCGCGAGCGGGTCGAGGACGTGGTTCTCAACCGCCGCCGCGACGCGACCGAGCGCCTGCTCGAGATCGCCGAACGCTACCGCGACCGCAAGGGCCAGGCCAGGGCCGAAGACCTGTCCTGGCGCGGCCTGCCGGTGAACGAACGCCTCGCCCACGCCCTGGTCCACGGCATCGATGCCTACGTCGAGGAGGACACCGAGGAGGCCCGGCTGCAGGCGGCGCGCCCGCTGGACGTGATCGAAGGACCGCTGATGGACGGCATGAACATCGTCGGCGACCTGTTCGGCGCCGGGAAGATGTTCCTGCCCCAGGTGGTCAAGTCGGCGCGGGTGATGAAGAAGGCCGTCGCGAGCCTCCTGCCCCACATCGAGGCGGAAAAGGCCCGGACCGGCAACGATGCCGGGAAGCCCAACGGCCGGATCGTGCTGGCCACGGTCAAGGGCGACGTGCACGACATCGGCAAGAACATCGTCGGCGTGGTGCTGGCCTGCAACAACTTCGAAGTGATCGACCTCGGGGTGATGGTGCCGGCGCAGAAGATCCTCGACACCGCCCGGGAAACCGGCGCCGACCTCATCGGCCTGTCCGGCCTGATCACCCCGTCGCTGGAGGAAATGAGCCATGTCGCCCGCGAGATGCAGCGGCAGGGCTTCACCGTGCCGCTGCTGATCGGCGGCGCCACCACCTCGCGCGCGCATACCGCGTTGAAGATCGCGCCCTGCTACGGCGGGCCGACGGTCTGGGTCAAGGACGCCTCGCGCGCGGTCGGCGTGGCGCAGTCGCTGGTCTCCCCGGACCTTCGCGCCGCTTTCGTCGCCGCCAACGATGCCGACTACGCCGGCATCCGCGAGCGGCACCGTGACCGCGGCGAAGCCAGGCGGCTGGTGCCGCTGGAGAAGGCGCGCGCGCAACGCTTCGACGGCGGCTGGGGCAGCTATGTCCCGCCCGCACCGCTCAGGCCCGGGCTGCACGTCTTCGACGACTATCCGCTCTCCGAACTGCTGGAGTTCATCGACTGGACGCCGTTCTTCAACGCCTGGGAACTATCCGGCCGCTTCCCGGAGATCCTCGACGACCCGTCCGTCGGTGCCCAGGCGCGCGAGCTGTACGACGACGCCCGCGCGATGCTGGAGCGGATCGTGTCGGAGCGCTGGCTCAGCGCGAAGGCCGTGTTCGGGCTGTGGCCGGCCAACAGCGTCGGCGACGACGTCGAGGTCTACCTTCCCCCGCGTGCGGGGGAAGGCGCCCGGAGGGCGGATGGGGGGGCGGTGGCAACCGATCCGCCCCCGGCCCGTCCCTCCCCCGTGCACGGGGGAGAGCGTGTCACCCTCCACTTCCTGCGCCAGCAGGTGGACAAGCCCGCGGAGCGTCCGGACTACTGCCTGTCCGACTTCGTCGCGCCCAGGGACAGCGGCCTGCAGGACTGGATCGGCGCGTTCGCGGTCACCGCAGGCATCGGCATCGACGGGCACGTCGCCCGCTTCGAGGCGGACAACGACGACTACAGCGCGATCCTGCTCAAGGCCCTGGCCGACCGGCTGGCCGAGGCCTTGGCCGAGCGGTTGCACCAGCGCGTGCGCATGGAGTTCTGGGGCTACGCCCCCGACGAATCGCTCGGCAACGAGGACCTGATCGCCGAGCGCTACCGCGGCATCCGCCCGGCGCCGGGCTACCCGGCCTGCCCGGATCACAGCGAGAAGGCGACGCTGTTCCGGCTGCTTGACGCGGAGAACCGGGCCGGCATGCACTTGACCGAGAGCTTCGCCATGCTGCCCGCGGCCTCGGTCGCCGGTTACTACTTCAGCCACCCGCAAAGCCGCTACTTCGTGGTCGGCCGGGTGTCGAAGGAGCAGGTCGCCGACTACGCCCGGCGCAAGGGCGTCAGCCTCGCCCAGGCCGAACGCTGGCTGGCCCCGATCCTCGACTACGACCCCGAGTGAGCGCGGCGGCCGCACGGCCGTCGCGGCGCCAGGCTCACCAGACCAGGTCGTCGGGCACCCGGTACTTCGGGTCGCTGTAGTACTCGTCCTCCTCGTCCGGCGCGCCGGGATCGACCTTCAGCGCGACGGCGTCGGGGAAGATGGACTCGGCCTTTGCGAGCACCTCCGCTGTCACCAGCAGATAACGTCCGTTGAGCTGCACCACGCCCAGCTCGCCGGCGTTGAGCGCCTTCAGCTGCTCCGGTGTCACGTAGACGCGCTTGATCTTGCCGCCATACTCGAAATGGCGCGGGATCTCCGCGTCCTCGACGTTGAGGGCCTTGCCCTGCAGGAGTTCCGCCAGCTTCGCCCTCGCCTCGCGCCGCTGCCGGGCCTCCTCCTGCTTCCTGCGCTCGGCCTCGAGGCGCTCTTCCTTCTCCTTCTGCGCGCGCAGCGCATAGGCCCTGGCGAGGTCGATCTCCTCCTCGAGACGCGGGGAAACAACCGTGGCGGCGGGACGCTTCCCGCCCCTGCCGTCCCGGCCATCCTTGCGGCCGCCTGGCCTGCCCTTCCGCCCGCTGTCCGCGGACGGCTTGAAACCGAGACCGATCAACTGGTCGCGCAGGGAACTGCTCATGACGTGTACCGTTGCCGATCAGTAATGCGGGGGCGGCGGCTCGGAAGCGGGATCACCGCCGAACTCGCCGCGAATCAACACCTGCTTGAGTCCTTCGTACAGCCGTTTCAACAGGTCGGCGTTGGCTGCCGTCTCCAGGCGCAGCGCACTCAACGCCTCGTTGAGTTCCGCCAGTGCCCGCTCCTGGAACGCCAGCCGCGTCTCCAGTTCCACCAGGCGCTGTTCAATCCCTTCGGTCATGGTTCCCCCCACCGGACGGAGCGGCCGCGTCCAATTCCGTAGTAAGCGAGGCCGGCCTTCTCCACCTCGCCGGGGTCATAGACGTTCCGGCCATCGAACACCACGCATTCCCGCAACAGGCTTCTGATCCGACCGAAATCGGGACTGCGGAACTGCTTCCACTCGGTCACCACGACCAGCGCATCAGCCCCCTCGAGCGCCTGCCAGGCCGTGTCGCAGAGCACCAGGTCATCGCGCTCACCATACAAACGGCGTGCCGAATGCATGGCCTCCGGGTCGTACGCGCGAACACTCGCTCCCGCTTCCCAGAGCCGGGCCAGCAGCCTCTGGCTCGGCGCCTCACGCATATCGTCGGTATTGGGCTTGAAAGCCAATCCCCAGACCGCGAAGGTGAGGCCCGCGACCCCGCCCCGACCCGAGAAATGACGACGGATCAGTCCGAACAGGTGATCCTTCTGTCTCTCGTTGACGGCTTCCACCGCCTTCAGCAGCACCGGGTCGAGCCCGGCCCGGATCGCAGAGCTCACCAGTGCCTTCATGTCCTTCGGGAAACAGGAGCCGCCGTAGCCGGCACCCGGATAGATGAAATGCCACCCGATGCGTGGGTCGGAACCGATGCCCCGTCGCACCATCTCGACGTCGGCGCCTACCTGCTCCGCGATGTTCGCAATCTCGTTCATGAAACTGATCTTGGTCGCGAGCATCGCGTTCGCCGCGTACTTCGTCAGTTCCGCCGAACGGGGGTCCATGACCACGATCCGGTCGTGATTGCGGTTGAACGGCGCATAGAGCCGCCTCAGCAACTCGATGGAAGCGGGATTGTCGCTGCCAATGATGATACGGTCTGGACGCATGCAATCCTCGATCGCCGCGCCTTCCTTCAGGAATTCCGGGTTGGAGACAACGTCGAAAGGGATATCGATGCCACGCCCGGCCAGGACCGAAGAAATGGTTCCACGCACCCGGTCCACCGTCCCGACAGGGACCGTGGACTTGATGACAACGACACCCGGCCGAACCATGTGCCGGCCAATCGTCCCGGCGACCGCGATGATGTGGCTCAGATCCGCGCTGCCATCCTCGTCGGGAGGCGTCCCAACGGCGATGAACACGATGTCGCCATGGACAAGGGCATCTGCCGGGTCCGTGGTGAAGCGCAACCGCCCGGCCGAGAGGTTGGCCTTCACCAGCGGTTCGAGGCCAGGCTCGAAGATGGGGACCTGGCCGCGGTTGAGGCTGGCGATCTTGGCCTCGTCGACATCCACGCACACCACCTCGTGGCCGACCTCGGCCAGGCAGGTACCGGTGACGAGCCCGACATAGCCCGTTCCAAAGATCGCGATCCGCATGCCTTGGTCCCGATATCCGTATCCGGCCTACTTGACGATGTCCAGCAGCTCGACCTCGAACACCAGCGTGGCATTGGGACCGATCGGGCCGCCAGGGGTGCCCGTTTCGCCGTAGCCGAGGCTGGCCGGGATCCAGACCCGGTACTTGCTGCCCACCGGCATCAGCTGCAGGGCCTCCTGCCAGCCGGGCACCACCTGGTCGAGCGAGAACTGCGCCGGCTCGCCACGGTCGTACGAGCTGTCGAACTGCTCGCCATTGAGCAGCGTGCCGCGGTAGTGCACGCGCACGGTGTCACTGGCCCTGGGCTTGGCGCCCTTGCCCTCGGCCAGCACTTCGTACTGCAGCCCGGAGCTGGTGGTCACCACGCCCGGCCGCCGGCCGTTCTCGGCCAGGAACTTCTCGCCTTCCTCGAGGTTCCTGCGCTTGACCTCCTCGAACTCGGCCATCTGCCTGGCCTGCATCCGCATCGCGAATGCCTGCATGACCTGCATGGCCTCGGCCTCGGTCAGCTTGGGCTGCTTGCCGTCCATCGCATCGCGGATCGCGCGGGTGAGCACCGCGAGGTCCAGCTCGTCCTTCGCCGGCGCGAGCGACCTGCCGATGTCGGTGCCGATCACGTAGCTGACCTGCTCCTTCTCGGACTTCATGCCACCCAGCGGCTCGGCCGCCGTGCTGGCCTCGCCGTCCCTGACGATGGGCTTGCCGGTTTCCTTGTCCAGCGGCTTGCAGGCGATCAGGGAGAGCGTGAGCACGGTCGCGGACAGGCCGGCCACGGCGTTTCGCAGGGAAAGTTGCATGTTCAAGACTCCTGGGAGAGGGTTCCTTTCGTGGAACGGGCCGCGCGACGGGCGCGGGGGTGGGTTCAGAGGATGTCGAGCAGTTCGACCTCGAAGACGAGTACCGAGTCCGGCGGGATGGAAGGCGGCGCGCCCTTCTCCCCGTAGCCCAGTGCCGGCGGGATCCAGAACCGGTACTTGGCGCCGACCGTCATCAGGCCGAGCCCTTCGGTCCAGCCGGGAATGACCTGGCCCAGGCCGAACTCGGCGGGCATTCCCCGCTCGTAGGAACTGTCGAACACGGTGCCATCCAGCAGGGTACCGCGGTAGTGCACCTTGACCCGGTCGCTGGGCATGGGGCGGCGCCCCGAGCCCTGCCGGACCACCTGGTACTGCAGTCCGGAAGGCGTCTCGAACACCCCCTCCGCCGCCCGGTTCGAAGCCAGGAATTCCCTGCCCGCCCTGCGGGCCTGTTCCGCCTTGTGCGCAGCGGCTTCCCGCACCCGCCTCTGCAGCAGCCCGGTGGCCGCGGCGACTTCCTGGTCCGACAGCAGCGGCGTGCCTCCCGAGAGCATGGTGCGCACGGCCTGGACGAAGACGGGCAGCTCGATTTCGTCGCGCACCGGCATCAGCGTCCTTGCGACTTCGGCACCGACAACCAGGCCGGCCTTGGTACGGTCGACCTCCGCGGGCTCCGCACCGGGCGCCAGGCCGGGGATCCGCTGGCCCTTCCGGAACGCCGCGCGCTGCGCCAGCGCAGCACCGACCTCCGCGGCCGTCTTCGCGTCCACCAGCGGCTCGCCGCCATCGAAGGCGTTGCGCACGGCACGCTCGAACGCCGCAAGGTCGATGTCGGGCCCGGTGGCGGACAGCGATTGCCCCACATCCATGCCGATCACGTAGCTGATCCGGTCGCGCTCGCTGGCGGGCGGAATCCTGTCCTGGGGGATGGCCGGGGCCACCGCGAGCAGGATGCACATCAGCGCGGCCAGCCCGCGCACGAACGCTGTCATCGGGGATGCACTCCTTACCTGCACCGGGACCGCCGGCGCGAAACGGGTATTGTCGCGGCGCCGGGGACCGGGGGCAACGCGGCCCGGGATGCAGTGCCGGTCAGCGGCCATCCGCGCCGGGCACTGGCGCGTCCAGCGCACGTTCGATGGCCGCCACAATGTCCGGATCGTCCGGCGGCGTGCGGCTCGGCCAGCTGCCGACCACCTTCCCGTCGCGACCGACGAGGTACTTGTGGAAATTCCATTGCGGCGCGTCGCCGGTGGCCGCGAGCAGGTCCCGGTACAGCGGCGTGGCCTGCTCGCCGACCACGTGGACCTTCTCGAACATCGGGAACTTCACGCCATAGATGAGCGTGCAGAAATCGCGGATCCGGCCCTCGTCCTCGAACTCCTGGCCGCGGAAATCGCCGGACGGGAAGCCGAGCACGGCGAAGCCGCGCGGCGCGTACTTCGCGTTCAGCGCCTCCAGCGCCTCGAACTGCGGCGCGAGCCCGCACTTGCTTGCGGTGTTGACGATCAGCAGGACCTTGCCGCCGTACTCGGTGGCCAGATGCACCGGCGCCTTCCCCGCCAGCGGCCGGTAACTGCGGTCCAGCAGGCCTCCCTCCCCGCCCATGGCCATGCCGGCCAGCAGCAGCAGGACGGCCGACATTCCATAAACGATTGATTTCATTGGAATACTCCCGTTTCGTGGCGCAGGGGCCCGGCTACCGTGACTTCAGTTGGCCCGATCCGGGCCCCGACATGGTTGACTGGGCGCGTGATGGTGTTATAGTTGCGTACAACACCTACCCACCGTGAGCAGGACGTTCATCATGAACCGCAAGCTCCACAACACGATACTGGCTTTGACAGTGACGGGCATGGTCCTGTTCCTTGGCCTGGTCGTGGCCCGGCCGCCGGTCCAGCAGGCCGCGGGACAGGTCCCCGCGCTGGCGACGGACCCCGCCGCTCCGGCCGATGGGCGCGACGAGCCTCTGGACGGGCTGGCGACCCGGGCGGGAGCGCCTGCCCGCGCCCCCGGACAGGAAGCGGGCCGGGCCGCCGACACCGCGCAGGCGCTTGCCATGGCCGTCGGCACGGTGGCGACGACCGCAGCCGGGGCCGCCCTCGCCTCCACGCTTGCCGGCCTCGACGGGGATGCCGCCCCCGCGGACGAAGCGTCCCCCGCCCGGGGCGCGGAAGGGCGAGCCAGGCCCCGCCGCGCCTCCAGCACCCGGGACCTGATCGCGATCCCGTACTTCTCCTTCGCGCGCGGGGCGCGCGGCACCGGCCGGAGCTGAAGCCATGGCAGACATCACCTGGAGCGATGGCGCTCCGATCTACCGCCAACTCAAGGAACGCGTCATCGCGATGATGCTCGACGGCATCCTCAAGCCGGGTGATGCGCTGCCTTCCGTACGGCAGGTCGCCGCCGAATACCGCCTGAACCCCATCACTGTTTCCCGCGCCTACCAGGAACTCGTGGACGAGGCGCTCGTCGAGAAGCGCAGAGGCCTTGGCATGTACGTCACCGAAGAAGCGGCAAAGAAGCTCCTGACCAAAGAACGTGAAAGGTTCCTGCGCGAAGAGTGGCCGCAGGTCCTGGAGCGCATCCAGCGCCTGGGCCTGTCGCTCGAGGACCTGATGCGGCAGCCGAAGGGGGGTGAATGATGAACTCCGGGGACAACATGCCGGTCGTCACCGCCCGCGGCCTGCGCAAGAAGTACGGGAACAAGGTCGCGCTGGACGGCGTGGACTTCACCATCGATGCAGGCCGCATCGTCGGCCTGATCGGCCCCAACGGCGCCGGCAAGACCACCGCGCTGAAGGCGATGCTGGGCCTGGTCCCGTTCGAAGGCGAGCTGAGTGTGCTGGGGCGCGACCCGCGCACGCAGCGCGACGCGCTGATGGAGGACGTGTGCTTCATCGCCGACGTCGCGGTGCTGCCGCGCTGGATGCGCGTGGACCAGGCCATCGATTTCGTCGCCGGCGTCCACCCGCGCTTCGATCGCGGGCGTTGCGAGCGGCTCCTCGCCAACACGAAGCTCTCGCCGCGCCAGCGCGTGCGCGAGATGTCCAAGGGCATGATCGTGCAGCTGCACCTGGCGCTGGTGATGGCGATCGACGCCCGCCTGCTGGTGCTGGACGAGCCCACGCTGGGCCTCGACATCCTCTACCGCAAGCAGTTCTACCAGCGCCTCCTGGAAGACTACTTCGACGAGCAGAAGACGATCATCGTCACCACCCACCAGGTCGAGGAGATCGAGCACATCCTGACCGACGTGATGTTCATCCGCGACGGGAAGATCGTGCTCGACGCCTCGATGGAGGAAGTCGGCGACCGCTTCGTCGAGGTCCTCGTCAACGCGGATTCCGCGGAGTCCGCGCGGCAGCTCGGCCCCGTGGACGAGCGCGCGATGCCATTCGGCAAGACCGTGATGCTGTTCGACGGCGTGTCGCGTGACGCCCTGTCCGCCTATGGCGAGACCCGCATCCCCGGGCTGGCCGACCTGTTCGTCGCCACGATGAAAGGAACCTACGCATGAACGCCGTCGTCGACACCACCACCCATCCCCCGTCCGCCCGTGGCGCCGGCATCCCGGCCATGCGCCGCTTCGGCTGGCTGGTCAGGCGCGAACTGTGGGAGCACAAGGGCGGATTCTTCTGGGCGCCGCTCGTCGCCGGCGCGGTCTCGCTGCTGCTGACCCTGCTCGGCGCCGCGACCGGGCAGTTCTTCATCTCCCGCCTCGGCGCGTCCGAGGTCAGGGTCAACGGCAGCAAGGTGCCGCTGGGCCAGGTCGACTGGCAGCACTTTTTCGAACAGGCCTCGCCGGAGGACCTGCGGCAGTTCCATGACGCGATGAACGCGGTCACCTGGATGTCCTCGCTCTGGCCGGTGACGGTGTTCGGATTCGTCGTGTTCTTCTACTTCCTCGGCAGCCTGTACGACGAGCGCAAGGACCGCAGCGTGCTGTTCTGGAAGTCGCTGCCGGTCTCGGACCGTGACACCGTGCTGTCGAAACTGGTCACGGGACTGGTCGTCGGCCCGGTGATCGCGGCGCTGCTGAGCATCGCCACGATGCTGGGCTTTGGCCTGATCACCACCGTTTTCCTGGCGATCAACGGCGCCAATCCGTTCGCGGTCTACTGGTCGCAGCTCGATCCACTGTTCCTGGCAGGCAACTCGCTGCTGTGGATCCCGATCTACGCGCTGTGGGCACTGCCGACCGCGGGCTGGCTGATGCTGTGCTCGGCGTGGGCCCGGAGCAAGCCGTTCCTGTGGGCCACCGCGGTTCCGGTCGTGGCCGGCCTGCTGGTCTCGTGGTTCGAGATCATGGACATCTTCAACGAGCGTGCCGTCTGGTTCTGGGAAAACATCGTCGCGCGCGTGCTGCTGAGCGCGTGGCCGGGCAGCCACTTCATGGGCTACCTCGGCAGCGGGCGCCTGCGCCACCTGGAGGACTCCCCCGAAATGCTGTTCGGCCTCGACGGCCTGCTGGCCGGCGGGCACCTGCTGGCCAGGCCGTCACTGTGGATCGGTGTCGCAGCCGGCGCGCTGATGGTCTACGGCGCGATCCGCCTGCGCCGCTGGCGCGACGAGGGCTGACCACACGCCCGGCCACGGACGGCCGGGCAAGCGGATCCATGGGCCACGCGCCTGCAAACCTTTCCCGCCCCGCCCGCATCCATCTCCCTGTCCCCCAACAGGAGTTTCCCCCGATGATCCGTACCGCGATGCTTTCCCTGCTCCTGCTCGCCACCGCGCCAGCGCTGGCGAGGGATTGCGCGCACTCTGCACCGCGCACCCTGGACCTCGACCTGTCCGGGGTGAAGACGGTGAAGTTCGTGATCGGCCACAACGAGCTGCGCATCGATGCTTCGCCCGGGAAGTCCGGCAGCGTCTCGGGGCAGGCCTGCGCTTCCGGCGCCTCGCTCCTGGACCAGCTCAGCCTGACCCAGCATCGCGAGGGCGACCGGCTGGTCGTGACCGCGCGCCGCGAAGGCGCTCCGCTGTTCTCGCTCGGCAGGCACTACGCCTACATGACCCTCCGGGCCCGGATCCCCGACGACATCCCGGTGGAGCTCGGTGTGGGCTCGGGCGATGCATGGGTGGCCGGCGTTCCCTCGCTCGACGTGTCCGTCGGCTCCGGTGACGTCGAGGCCCGGCGCATCCGCGGCCGGGTCACGGCCTCGGTCGGTTCCGGCGACATCGAGCTCGACGACATCGGCCCGCTGCACGTGTCGTCGATCGGTTCCGGCGATGTCAAGGCCACGCACGTGCACGGCGACGCCACGGTCGGGAGCATCGGCTCCGGCGACCTGGAACTCAAGGACGTGAAGGGCAGCGTGCGGATCGATTCGATCGGCTCGGGCGACGCCGGGCTCGAGCGCATCGCCGGCACCGTCGAGGTCGGCTCGGTGGGCTCCGGCGACGTGAGCGTGCGCGGCGCGGCGGGCCTGCGCGTGCGCTCGATCGGCAGCGGCGACGTCTTCCACCGCGACGTGACCGGCACTGTGGACCTGCCCCGACGCAAGTAACCCCCTTCCCTGGAGACGACACCATGAAAGCCCACTCCTGGTTCATCCTGTGCCTGGCGCTGCTGCTGCCGCTGGCCCCTGCCGTCGCATCCGGCCCGTCCGGGGGCATCGTCGACGGGATCAGCGCCAGCCTGGCCGAAGCACGCGAAGAGGTGCGCCGGGAGCTTGCGGCCACGCGCGAGGAACTGGAGCGCAATAACCTGGAGCTCGACGGCAACAGCGTGCACTTCGGCAGTTCCGCGAAGAAACGCAAGGACACCAGCCTGCCGAAGGCCGAGATCACGCCGGCCGGCGACTTCCTGGTCGGTGGCGAGGCGGTGCCGGTCAACGCGCACCAGCGTCGCGACCTGCTGGCCTACCGCCGCCAGGTCCTCGACATCGCCGCGGCCGGGATCGAGGTCGGGCAGCTCGCCGCCGAGGCCGCGCTCGACGCGGTGGACATGGGCCTGTTCCGGCTGCTGTTCTCGGCCATGACCGGCAGCCTCGAACGCAGGGTCGAGAAGACCGTGTACGCCAGCCTCGAGCCCGGCATGCGCCACATCTGCGGCAGCCTGCCGGCGCTGCTGGAAACCGAGCGCAGGCTGTCGGCCAGCCTCCCGGAATTCCGTCCGTACGCCCGCCTCGACGAGTCCGACGTCGAGGACTGCATGGACGAGGTCCGCCGCGCGTTCGCCCAGCGTTGATGGAATCGCCCACCGGCGGGGAGCGCCTCAGCCGCCTCAGCCGCCGGCGCCGCCGTGGATCCCGCCCCGGGCGAGCGCCGCCGGGTCGAGCAGTTTCCGCAGCTCCGCTGCCGACAGGCCGCTGTCTTCCAGGGCCACGTCGAACACCGGACGGTTCTCGCGGTAGGCGCGCTTGGCGATCGCCGCCGCCTTCTCGTAGCCGATCACCGGGTTCAGCGCGGTGACCAGGATCGGGTTGCGGTGCAGCGCCGCCTCGATGCTGTCGCGGCGCACCTTCAGTCCGTCGATGCAGCGGTCGGCCAGCAGCCGCGACACGTTCGCGAGCAGCCCGACCGACTCAAGCAGGTTCGCCGCGATCAGTGGCAGCGCCACATTGAGCTGGAAGTTGCCCCCCTGCCCGGCCACCGTGATCGCGGCGTGGTGGCCGATGACCTGGGCGCAGGCCATCAGCGTCGCCTCCGGGATCACCGGGTTGACCTTGCCCGGCATGATCGAACTGCCCGGCTGCAGCGCAGGCAGCTCGATCTCGGCCAGCCCGGCCAGCGGGCCGGAATTCATCCAGCGCAGGTCGTTGGCGATCTTGGTCAGCGCCACAGCCAGCGCGTTGAGCTGCCCGGAGAGCTCGACCGCGTCGTCCTGCGATGCGATGCCCTCGAAGCGGTTCACCGCCGCCTCGAACCTCGTCCCGCAAAGCGCCGACAGCTCGCGGGCCATCCTCCGTCCGAACTGCGGATGCGCGTTGATGCCGGTGCCGACCGCGGTGCCGCCGATCGGCAGCCGCCGCAGGCGCGCGAGCGCGTCGCGGATGCGCGCCTCGGCCGAGGCCAGCTGCGCCGACCAGGCGCTGAACTCCTGGGCCAGGGTCAGCGGCATCGCGTCCATCAGGTGGGTGCGGCCGGTCTTGACCACCCGCGCCAGGCCGCGGGCGCGGCGGTCGATCGTCCGCCGCAGGTGGCGCAGCGCCGGCAGCAGGTCCTCCACCACCGCGAGCTGCGCCGACACCCGGATCGCCGTGGGGATGACGTCGTTGGAACTCTGGCCGAGGTTGACGTGGTCGTTGGGATGGACCCTGCGCCCACGGCGCGAGGCCAGCGTGGCGATCACCTCGTTGACGTTCATGTTCGACGAGGTGCCCGAGCCGGTCTGGTAGATGTCCACCGGGAAGTGTGCGTCGTACCGGCCTTCGGCGACCTCCAGCGCCGCGGCGCGGATCGCGGCGGCCATGCGCGCGGGCAGCAGGCCGAGGTCGGCGTTGACCCTGGCTGCGGCGGCCTTGACCAGGCCCAGCGCGCGGATGAAACCGCGTGGCATCGGCCGGCCGGAAACGGGGAAATTCTGCACGGCGCGCTGGGTCTGGGCGCCCCACAGGGCGTCCACGGGGACCCGCAGCTCACCCATGCTGTCATGCTCGATGCGGAACGCGGACGTCGCCGCGGCGCGGGAGGATCTGCCCATAGTGCACCTCCATCCGGTCTGCGGGCGCCTGCAGGACGGGCTGGCCCCGTCGGCAAGGATACGCGACCCGGACCGGCGTAAAATGCCGGTCTGGCCCATCGTGACGCCCCCATGTCCGCCCGGAACGCCTCCCCCGCCCTGCTTGCCCTGTCGCCACTCGACGGCCGCTACGCTGCCCGGGTCGACGCCCTCCGCCCGATCTTCTCCGAGTACGGCCTGATCCGTGCCCGGGTCAAGGTCGAGGTGGAATGGCTGATCGCGCTCGCCGCCGAGCCCGCGATCGCCGAGCTGCCGCCGTTCGACCCTGGGCAGATCACGAAGCTGCAGGCCCTGGCGGAGGATTTCTCGCCCGCCGACGCCCAGCGGGTGAAGGAGATCGAGCGCACCACGAACCACGACGTCAAGGCCGTCGAGTACTTCATCAAGGAGCGGCTGCGGGACGACCCGGCCCTGGCGCCGGCGCTGGAGTTCGTCCATTTCGCCTGCACCAGCGAGGACATCAACAACCTCGCCTACGCGCTGATGATCGGCCAGGCCCGGCAGGAGGTGCTGCTGCCGAAGCTGGACGAACTGATCCAGGCGCTGCGTCGGCTGGCCCACGAGCACGCGGCGCTGCCGATGCTCTCGCGCACCCATGGCCAGAGCGCTTCGCCCACCACCGTCGGCAAAGAGCTGGCCAACGTGGTCGCGCGCCTGCAGCGCCAGGGCGAGCAGCTGGCCGCGGTCTCGATCGCCGGCAAGATCAACGGCGCGGTCGGCAACTACAACGCCCACGTCGTCAGCTACCCGGAGGTGGACTGGCCGGAGTTCGCCCGCCGCTTCGTCGAGTCGCTCGGCGAGGAGTTCAATCCCTACACCACGCAGATCGAGCCGCACGACTACATCGCCGAGATCTGCGACGCGCAGAAGCGCATCGGCATCATCGCCATCGACCTGTGCCGCGACATCTGGGGCTACATCTCGCTCGGCTACTTCCGCCAGGCGGTGAAGGAAGGGGAGGTCGGCAGCTCGACCATGCCACACAAGGTCAACCCCATCGACTTCGAGAACGCCGAGGGCAACTTCGGCATCGCCAACGCGCTGCTGGAGCACTTCGCCGCCAAGCTGCCGATCAGCCGCTGGCAGCGCGACCTCACCGACTCCACGGTGCTGCGTGCGCTCGGCACGGCATTCGGCCACGCCCTGATCGGCTTCGACTCCCTGCTCAAGGGCCTGGGCAAGCTCAGCCCCGACCCGGCGCGCCTGGCCGAAGACCTCGACGATGCCTGGGAAGTGCTCGCCGAGGCCGTGCAGACGGTCATGCGCCGCCATGGCCTGCCCAATCCCTACGAGCAGCTCAAGGCCCTGACCCGCGGCCAGGGCGTCACCGCCGAGTCCATCCGCGGCTTCATCCGCACCCTGCCCCTGCCGGAAGCGGACAGGCAGCGGCTGCTGGAACTGACCCCGGCCACCTACACCGGCCTGGCCGAACGCCTCGCCCGCGGGATCTGAGGAACCGCGGAGACGCAGACGCCTTCCGCGCACGCCATGACCAGGAACGGAACCCGCACCCGGAAGCCACGCGCGAAGGCGGCGCGCCTCCCCTCGCCGCCGATCGAGGTGGACGCAGGCGGCCATCCTCCGCTGGGCATGCCCGCCGACCGGTTCCTGCGCGACTATTGGCAGAAACGCCCGCTGCTGATACGCAACGCCTTCCCCGGGTTCGTCTCTCCGATCGATCCCGAAGACCTGGCGGGGCTGGCCTGCGAGGAGGCGGCGCTGTCGCGCATCGTGGTCCACGACCGCGCCGGCGACCGCTACCACCTGCGCACCGGCCCGTTCGCGGAGGAGGAATTCCCGGGCATGCCCGACCACGACTGGACCCTGCTCGTCCAGGACGTGGACAAATGGGACGCGGACGTGCGCGCCCTGCTCGACCACTTCGCCTTCCTGCCGCGCTGGCGGATCGACGACATCATGGTCAGCTTCGCCGCCACCGGCGGCTCGGTCGGCGCGCACATCGACCAGTACGACGTGTTCCTGCTGCAGGCCAGGGGCCGGCGGCGCTGGATGATCGATGCCGGGCCGAACCCGCCCACCGCGTTCCGGGACGACTCCGAGCTGAAGCTGCTGCGCGAGTTCAGCCCCACCCACGACTGGGTGCTGGAACCGGGCGACATGCTGTACCTGCCCCCGGGCGTGCCCCACCACGGCGTGGCCGAGGATCCGTGCCTGACCTTCTCGGTCGGCATGCGCGCGCCATCCTCCGGGGAACTGATCACCGACTGGCTCGACACCCTGCTCGAGGAAGCCGACGACGAGGGCATCCGCTACCGCGACGACGACCTGGCCCCGCCCGCCGATCCCAACGAGATCGACGATGCCGCCATGGCGCGGGTCATCGCCGCGCTCAACGCCCTGCGGATGCGCGACCCGGACCGCCTCGGCTCCTGGTTCGGCCGCTTCATCACCCGCTACCGCGGCGTGGACGTGGCCGCGGGCGGGCCGCCCCGTCCCCGGATCGAGGTGGAATGGGACCTCGCCCGCCGCGGCGCCAGTCTGGAGCGGCATCCGTTCTCGCGCATGGCCTGGCGGCGCACCCGCCGCGGGGCGAGCCTGTTCGTCTCGGGCGGTGAATACCCCATGCCGGCACGCGACGCCCGTCGCCTGGCCGCCGCGCAAGGCATCGACGGCGGGTTGTACGACTCGCTCTCGCAGGCGGGACGCGACGCCGTGTTCGAGCTCTACTCGGCCGGCCACTACGTGCTGGTCCTGCCCGATGGGAACGGGGCATGAGCCTGCCCGGGCCGCGCTTCCGGGTCCGCGCCGCCGACCCCGTGGGCGACCACGCCGCGTTCCGCCACGTGCGCGAGACGGTGTTCGTGCAGGAACAGGGCGTGCCGCGCGCGATCGAGGCCGATGCCCTCGACCCGGAATGCTTCCACGTCCTCGCCGAGGACGCGCAGGGCCGCCCGATCGGGACCGGCCGGGTCTCGCCGGAGCGCCGGATCGGGCGCATGGCCGTGCTGCCCGCCTGGCGCGGCCACGGCGTCGGTACCGCGATGCTGCTGGCCCTGGTCCGCCATGCCTGCGACGCCGGCTGGCCCGACGTCTCCCTGCACTCGCAGGCAGGCGCCATCGGCTTCTACCGGCGCCTGGGCTTCGTCGCCACCGGCCCGCGCTTCATGGAGGCCGGCATCGAGCACCAGAGCATGCGCCTGCGCCTGGACCGGCCGATGCCGGTGGAGGACCGCCGGGCCGCCGTCATGGTGACGGCCTGCCTGGTCGCCGGGGCCCGCACCACGGTGTACGTGCGCAGCCGCGAACTCGACCCGGGCCTGTTCGACGCCCCCGAGGTCCTCGACGCCCTGCGCACCTTCGCCACCCGGGGCGGCCGTGACCGCCAGGTGCTGGTCCTGCTGCACGACGCCGGCGCCGTGCAGCGCGCGCACGCACCGCTGCTGGACCTGGCGCAGCGGCTGCCCAGCATGTTCGCGTTCCGCGAACTCGACGACCCGGCCGACCGCAACGACCCGTCCGCCATGGTCGCCACCGACGGTGGCGGCTACTACCACCGCCCGCTCGGCCACCGCTTCGACGGCGAATGGATGCCGTCCGGCAGGGCACGGGCCCGGCAATGGATCGAGGCGTTCAAGCCGGTCTGGGAACGCTCGCGCCCCTGCACCGGGCTGCGCGCGCTCGGGCTCTGAACGCCGCCGCAACCGCCCGTTTTCCGACCAAGGCATGATGCGTCGCGACAAGCGGGGGGGCTATACTATGAAGCCTTTGAAACCAGCCGCCTCCGCATCCGCGGAAATCCTTTCCGGATCAGACGCTTGCCCCTCACCCGACCCCGACAATCCTGACGTGGACAGTCTCCTGAAGCAGTTCCTGCAGTCCTCCCAGCTCGGCGCCAACGCCGCCTACATCGAGGACCTCTACGAGCAGTACCTCGTTGACCCCGACAGCGTGGGGCCGAAATGGAAGGCCTGGTTCGACGGCTTCAAGGGCCGTGAGGCAGGCGACGTCCCCCATTCCGTGGTCATCGACGCCATCGCCCAGGCCGCCAGGGCCGCTCGCAAAGCCCCCGTCGCGGCGGCTGGCGACGACGTGGATTCCCGCAAGCAGGGCGCGGTCCTCAAGCTGATCACCGCCTACCGCTCGCGCGGCCACCTGCGCGCCCGCATCGACCCGCTCGGCCTGCTCGAGCAGCCGCCGGCGCCCGACCTCGAGCTCGGCTTCCACGGCCTGAGCGACGCCGACCTCGACCGCGAGTTCAGCACCGCCCCCGCGGGCGGCACCAGCACTTTCGGCGGCCCGGCGCGGATGCGCCTGCGCGACCTGCTCTCGATGCTGCGCGCCACCTACTGTGGCCCGATCGGCGCCGAGTTCATGCACATCCCGGACGCCGAGCAGCGCCGCTGGATGTACGAGCGCCTCGAGTCCGCCGCCGGCAACTTCGGCCGCAGCGCCGACGACAAGCGCCGCATCCTCGAGCGCCTGACCGCCGCCGAGGGCCTGGAGCGCTACCTGCACACCAAGTACGTCGGCCAGAAGCGCTTCTCGCTCGAGGGCGGCGACTCGCTGATCCCGCTGCTCGACACCCTGGTCCGCCGCGCCGGCGGCGACGGCGTCAAGGACATGGTGATCGGCATGGCCCACCGCGGCCGCCTCAACGTGCTGGTCAACACCCTGGGCAAGAACCCGCGCAAGCTGTTCGACGAGTTCGAGGGCCGCTTCGAGCACAACAGCAACGGCCGCCCGCACACCGGCGACGTGAAGTACCACATGGGCTTCTCCGCCGACATCGCCACCCCGGGTGGCCCGGTCCACCTGGCGCTGGCGTTCAACCCCTCGCACCTGGAGATCGTCGGCCCGGTGGTCGCCGGCAGCGCGCGCTCGCGCCAGCACCGCCGCGGCGACAAGGCCCGCAAGCAGGTCGTGCCCGTGCTGCTGCACGGCGACGCCGCCTTCGCCGGCCAGGGCGTGGTGATGGAGCTGTTCCAGATGTCGCAGGCGCGCGGCTTCGCGGTCGGCGGCACCGTGCACGTGGTCATCAACAACCAGATCGGCTTCACCACCAGCGACCGCCAGGACGCGCGCTCCACGCTGTACTGCACCGACGTGGCCAAGATGGTCGCCGCGCCGGTGCTGCACGTGAACGCCGACGACCCCGAGGCCGTGGTGTTCTGCGCCGAGCTGGCCTTCGACTTCCGCCAGCGCTTCGGCAAGGACGTGGTCATCGACCTGGTCTGCTACCGCCGTCACGGCCACAACGAGGCCGACGAGCCGGCCGCGACCCAGCCGCTGATGTACCAGGTCATCCGCAGGCACAAGACCCCGCGCGAGCTCTACGCCGAGCGCCTGGTCGCCGAGGGCGTGGTCACCGCCGACGAGGCCAGGGCGATGGTGGATGCCTACCGCGACAAGCTCGACAGCGGCCAGGTGACCACCGAGCTGGCCGACCGCCAGTCCCGCGACCACGACCTCAGCGTCGACTGGCAGCCGTATCTGGCCGGCAGCCTCAAGGACCCGGTCGACACCCGGGTCGAGCGGTCCAGGCTGCAGGCGCTGGGCCAGCGCATCTGCGAGATCCCGGCCGGTTTCACGCTGCACCCGCGCGTGGCCAAGATCTACGAGGACCGCCGCAGGATGGCGGCCGGCGAGCTGCCTGCGGACTGGGGCTTCGCCGAGACCCTCGCCTACGCCACCCTGCTCGAGGAAGGCAGGAAGCTGCGCCTGGTCGGCCAGGATTCCGGCCGCGGCACCTTCTTCCACCGCCACGCCGTGCTGCACGACCAGAAGTCCGACCGCGACTTCATCCCGCTGCAGACGCTGGTGAAGAACCCCGAGGACGTCACCATCATCGACTCGCTGCTCAGCGAGGAGGCGGTGATGGCGTTCGAGTACGGCTACGCCACGTCGGAACCGGGCACGCTGGACATCTGGGAAGCACAGTTCGGCGACTTCGCCAACGGCGCCCAGGTGGTCATCGACCAGTTCATCTCGTCCGGCGAGGCGAAGTGGGAGCGCCTGTGCGGCCTGGTGCTGTACCTGCCGCACGGCTACGAGGGCCAGGGCCCCGAGCACAGCTCCGCGCGACTGGAGCGCTACCTGCAACTGTGCGCGCTCGAGAACATGCTGGTCTGCGTGCCGACCACCCCGGCCCAGGCGTTCCACATGATCCGCCGCCAGATGCTGATGAAGACGCGCAAGCCGCTGGTGGTGATGACGCCGAAGTCGCTGCTGCGCCACAGGCTGGCGGTGTCCACGCTCGACGAGCTGGCCGACGGCTCGTTCCAGCACCTGATCGCCGATGCCAGCGTCGACCCGAAGAAGGTCCGCCGGGTCGTGATCTGCGCGGGCAAAGTCTACTACGACCTGCTGGAGGAGGCGCAGAAGCAGGGCATCACCGACGTGGCCCTGGTGCGCGTCGAGCAGCTCTACCCGTTCCCGCGCGACCTGCTGAAGGCCGAGCTCAAGCGCCTGTCGAAGGCGAAGGAAGTGGTGTGGTGCCAGGAGGAGCCGCAGAACCAGGGCGCCTGGTACCAGATCAAGCACCACTTCGAGTACTGCCTGGCCGAGGGCCAGAAGCTGTACTACGCCGGCCGCGTCCGCTCGCCCTCGCCCGCCGTCGGCCATTACAACGACCACGTCGCCGAACAGCAGCAGCTGATCGCCGACGCGCTGGTCAACCCGCTGAACGGCAACGTCGCCGCCGAATAACCGCATCCCACGCCGTCTTCCAGGAAGCCAACAATGGCCACTGAAATCAAAGTCCCCGTCCTTCCCGAATCCGTCTCCGACGCCACCATCGCCACCTGGCACAAGAAGCCGGGCGACGCGGTCAGGCGCGACGAGAACCTCGTCGACCTCGAGACCGACAAGGTCGTGCTCGAGGTGCCCTCCACCGTCGACGGCGTGCTCAAGGAGATCCGCTTCAAGGAAGGCGACACCGTGACCAGCTCGCAGGTGATCGCGGTGATCGAGGAAGGCGCGGTCGCCGAGGCGCCCGCGGCCGTGGAGAAGAAGGCGGAGGAGAAGACGCAGCCGGCCGCCGGCGCCCAGGAAGTGCAGCCGCGCGCGGAAGCCGCCAGGGCCGACGCGAAGGCGCCCGCCTCCACCAGGCCGGCCCCGGTGTCCGGCGTGGACGAACTGCCGCCCGGCGCACGCTTCACCGCCGTCACCCAGGGCATCGACCCGTCCCAGGTGCCGGGCACCGGCCGCCGCGGCGCGGTGACCAAGGAGGACCTGGTCAACTACGCCGCCGGCCGCATCGGCCCGGTCGCGGCCAGCGCGCGCCCCGAGGAGCGCGTGCCGATGACCCGCATCCGCAAGCGCATCGCTGAGCGGATGATGCAGTCGAAGAACTCGATCGCCATGCTGACCTCGTTCAACGAGGTCAATCTCGGCAAGGTCATGGCGCTGCGCAAGGAACTGGGCGAGCAGTTCCAGAAGGAACACGGCGTGCGCCTCGGCTTCATGAGCTTCTTCGCCAAGGCCGCGGCCAACGCCCTGCTGCGCCACCCGATCATCAACGCCTCGGTGGATGGTGACGACATCATTTACCACGGCTACGTCGACATCTCGGTCGCCGTCGCCACCGACAAGGGCCTGGTCACGCCGGTGCTGCGCAACGTCGAGCGCATGTCCTTCGCCGAGGTCGAGAAGGGCATCGCCGACTTCGCCACCCAGGCGCGCGAGGGCAGCCTCAAGCTCGAGGACCTGCAGGGCGGCACCTTCACCATCACCAACGGCGGCACCTTCGGCTCGCTGATGTCCACCCCGATCGTGAACCCGCCGCAGAGCGCGATCCTGGGCATGCACGCGATCAAGGAGCGCCCGGTCGCCGAGAACGGCCAGGTCGTGATCGCGCCGATGATGTACATCGCGCTGTCCTACGACCACCGGATCATCGACGGCAAGGACGCGGTGCTGTTCCTGGTCGACATCAAGAACCAGCTCGAGAACCCCGGCCGCCTGCTGCTGGGTCTGTAACCAACCCGCTCCCCCGGCCCCGGGGGAATGCCTGGACGGGGGCAGGCCGACTGTCCCCATCCGCCCTCCGGGATCCTTCCCCCTCGCGGGAAGGACATCAGCGAAGGAACAGACATGGCTGAACAATTCGACGTCGTCGTCATCGGTGCCGGCCCCGCCGGCTATCACGCCGCCATCCGTGCCGCGCAGCTGGGCATGAAGGTCGCCTGCGTGGACGCCGCGCTCGGCAAGGACGGCAAGCCCGCCCTCGGCGGCACGTGCCTGCGCGTCGGCTGCATCCCGTCCAAGGCCCTGCTCGACTCCTCGCACCAGTACCACAACCTGGTGCACTCCTTCGAGCAGCACGGGATCAGCGTCAAGGACGCGAAGATGGACGTGCCGAAGATGATCGCCCGCAAGGACGCGATCGTGAAGCAGTTCACGGGCGGCATCGCCATGCTGTTCAAGGCCAACAAGGTCACCCCGTACTACGGCTTCGCCACCCTGCACCCCGGCCGCGTGGTCAAGGTGAAGCAGCATGACGGCAGCGAGGTCGAGCTGGCCGGCACCAACGTCATCATCGCCGCCGGCTCGGAGTCCATCGAGCTGCCGTTCGCGAAGTTCGACGGCGAATACATCGTCGACAACGTCGGCGCGCTGGATTTCACGGAGGTGCCGAAGCGGCTGGCGGTGATCGGCGCCGGCGTGATCGGCCTGGAGCTGGGCAGCGTGTGGCGCCGCCTTGGCGCCGAGGTCACCATCCTCGAGGCCCTGCCCGACTTCCTGCCGGCCGCGGACGCCGAGGTCTCGAAGCTGGCCGCGCGCGAGTTCAAGAAGCAGGGCCTGGACATCCAGCTTGGCGCCAAGGTCAGCAAGGCCGAGGTCACCGGCAAGGGCAAGAAGAAGGAAGTCACCATCACCTACGCCGGCAAGGACGGCGAGAAGACCCTGGTGGTGGACAGGCTGCTCGTGGCCGTGGGCCGCCGCGCCGCCACGAAGGGCCTGCTGGCCGAAGGCACCGGCGTGCAGCTCAACGAGCGGGGCCAGATCGTGGTGGACGAGCACTGCCATACCGGCGTGGACGGCGTCTGGGCGATCGGCGACTGCGTGCGCGGCCCGATGCTGGCGCACAAGGGCTTCGAGGAAGGCATCGCCGTGGCCGAACTGATCGCCGGCCTGCCGGGCCACGTCAATTTCGAGACCATCCCGTACGTCATCTACACCTCGCCCGAGATCGCCTGGGTCGGCAGGACCGAGCAGCAGCTCAAGGCCGAGGGCGTGCCGTACAAGGCCGGTACCTTCCCGTTCGCCGCCGTCGGCCGCGCCGTGGCCATGGCCGAGCCGGTCGGCTTCGTCAAGGTGCTGGCGCATGCCGAGACCGACCGCGTGCTGGGCCTGCACCTGATCGGCCCGAACGCGTCCGAGCTGGTGCACGAGGGCGTGCTGACCATGGAGTTCCGCGGCAGCGCCGACGACCTTGCGCGGATCTGCCATGCCCACCCGAGCCTGTCCGAGGCCATCCACGACGCCGCGATGGCCGTCGACAAGCGCTCGATCCACAAGGCCAACTGAGCCGCGCGCCCCTCCCGGAAGGCTCCGCCCCAGGCGGAGCCTTCCGCGTTTCAGACAGGAATTCCCAGGATGAAGTCGATCTGCGTCTATTGCGGTTCCAACCGGGGCACGAAGCCGATCTACACCGAGCGTGCGGCGGCGCTGGGCGCCCGCATCGCCCTGGAAGGGCTGCGGCTGGTCTATGGCGGCGGCAACGTCGGCCTGATGGGGATCGTCGCCGACGCCGTGCTCGAGGCCGGCGGCGAGGTCATCGGCGTGATCCCGCAGCACCTGGTGGACTGGGAGGTCGCGCACCGCGGTGTCACCAAGCTCGAGGTCGTCGGGACCATGCACGAGCGCAAGGCACGCATGTTCGACCTGTCCGACGCGTTCGTCGCCCTGCCCGGCGGATTCGGCACCATGGAGGAGATCTTCGAGATGCTCACCTGGCGCCAGCTGGGCATCAGCAACAAGCCGTGCGCCTTCCTCGACGCCGGCGGTTTCTACCAGCCGCTGATCGGCATGATCGACCGTATGGTCGAGGAGCGGTTCCTGCATCCGGACCAGCGCCGCGACCTGTGGTGCGGCGAGGACATCGACGCGATGTTCGCCTGGATGCGCGACTACACGCCGGCCAATGCCGGCAAGTGGATCGACGAGAAGCGCCGGGGCATGATGCGCTGAAGACCGCGCGCGGGGCCGGGCGCCGCCCGGCGCGCAGGCCACCGTGGGCATGGCGGGGCGCACGCCGGCCCCGAGGGCTGCCCTGCCCGTCCGGCGCGGCTATCATCGGTCGCCACAGCGATGCGCGCCCGCGCGGCGCACCGGATGGAGACCGCGATGACGATTCCCGCACGCTTCGACGCCTTCCGCATCCACAACGACGAGGCTGGCTACCGCAGTGGCATCGAGCCACTGTCGCTCGACGACCTGTCCCAGGGCGAGATCGTGGTCAAGGTCGTCCACTCCTCGGTCAACTACAAGGACGCGCTGGCCGGCACCGGCAGGGGCAAGATCCTGCGCCGGTTCCCCCTGGTCGGCGGCATCGACCTCGCCGGCCACGTGGTGGCCTCGACCGATTCCCGGTTCCGCGAGGGCGATGCCGTGCTGGTCACCGGCTGCGGCCTGAGCGAGACCCGCGACGGCGGCTACGCCGGATACGCGAGGATCGAGGCGAAGTGGGCCATTCCCCTGCCCGCCGGCCTGACCCTGCGCGAGAGCATGATCCTGGGCACGGCCGGGTTCACCGCGGCGCTGGCCCTGCTGCGCATGACCGAGAACCGGCAGACGCCGGAACTGGGACCCCTGGCCGTCACCGGCGCGACCGGCGGCGTCGGTTCGCTGGCGGTGGACATCTTCAGCAGTGCCGGCTACGAGGTGCACGCGATCAGCGGCAAGCCGGAACATGCCGATTACCTGCGTTCCCTCGGCGCGAAGGAGGTGCTGGGCCGCGAGGTGCTGTCCACCACCCGGCCGATGGAATCGGCGCGCTTCGGCGGCGGGCTCGACAACGTCGGCGGCACCATGCTCGCCAGCCTGCTGGCCCAGACCGCGCCCTACGGCAACGTCGCCAGCGCCGGGCTCGCCTCCTCGCCGGAACTGCACGCGACGGTGATGCCCTTCATCATCCGCGGCGTCTCGCTGCTGGGCGTGGCCTCGGCCGGGACCGCGCGCGACATCCGCGAGGAAGTGTGGCGCCGGCTGGCCAGCGACTGGAAGCCGCGCCACCTCGACCGCATCTGCACCCGCGAGGTGAACCTGCACCAGTTGCCCGAAGTGTTCGAACGGATGCTGGCGGGAGGCTCGCTCGGGCGGACGCTGGTCACGGTTTGAACACGCTCCGCCTTGCGCCCCCCCCACCGCATCGGGAACAATCCGGGAGTCTGAATGGGGATTCCCATGGCACGCATCCTGATCGTCGACGATTCTCCCTCGCAACTGCTGGGCATACGCCGCATCGTCGAGAAGCTCGGTCACGAGGCGTTGACCGCCGAGGACGGCGCCGCCGGCATCGAAGCCGCGAAGCGCCACCGGCCGGACCTGATCCTGATGGACGTGGTGATGCCGAACCTCAACGGCTTCCAGGCCACGCGGACGCTGACCCGCGATCCGGAGACCAGCCACATTCCCGTGGTGCTGGTGACCACCAAGGACCAGGAAACCGACCGGATCTGGGGCCTGCGCCAGGGCGCGAAGGCCTACCTGACCAAGCCTTTCAGCGAGGCCGAACTGTCGGAAATCATCATCGACATGATCGGCACCGGCGGCCCGCCGCCCGACGCAGCCTGAAGGGCGGCGGCCCGGCCCCGCTCAGGCCCGCCGCCAGGAGCCCCCGAATGCATCGCGCAGGCGCGCGTAGGCCTCGCGTTGGTGCCCGTCGCGCGGCGACGGCGCCTGGATCTCCAGCTCGATGATCTGGTCGCCGGCCTCCGCGGCCCCGGCGCCCGCAGGCAGTCCGCGGCCACGCAGCCGGAGCTTGCGCCCGGCCTCGGAATCCGGCGGGATCTTCACCTCGACATCCCCGCCCAGCGTGGGCACCTGGACCGTCGCGCCGAGCGCGGCTTCCCACGGCGCGACCGGCAGGGTGTAGATGATGTTGCGGCCGTCCACCTCGAACTTCGGGTGCGGCGCGTATTCGATCTCGAGCAGCAGGTCGCCGCCGTTGCGGCCCTGCCGGGCCAGGCGGATGACCTGCCCCTGGCGGATGCCCTTCGGGATGCGCACGTCGAAGGTCCTGCCGGCGATCGAGACCCGGACGGTATCGCCCCGGTACACGTTCTCGAGCGAGACCGCGAGCCTGGCGCGGGTGTCGCCCGCCGGCTGCTGCCGGGCGCGCCCGCTGCCCCGGCGGAACAGGCTCTCGAAGAAATCACTGAAACCGCCGCCGGAGCCGCCTCCGGCGAAGATCTCCTCGAAGTCGAAGTCGAAACCGCCGAAGTTGCCCGGCGGTGGCTGGATGTCGTCGCCCGGGCGGTAGCCGCGCGCGCGGAGCTGGTCGTAGGCGGCGCGCTTCTTCGGGTCGCGCAGCGCCTCGTAGGCCTCGTTGATGGCCTTGAAACGTTCCTCGGCGCCCGGCTCCTTGCTCACGTCCGGGTGGTATTTGCGCGCGAGCCGGCGGTAGGCGTTCTTGATCTCCGCCTCGCCCGCGTTCGGCTCGACGCCGAGGATCGCGTAGTAGTCCTTGAACTGCATGTCGGCTCCACACGCGCACGGCCCGCGGCATCCGACCGCGGGCCGTGCGCCAGTCTATACCGCCCCGACCGGCGGCCCTCACTCGGCCGGGCCGGTGTCCACCTGGATGCGGCGCGGGGTCGTCTCCGGCTTCTTCGGGATCGTGATCTCGAGTACGCCGTGGCGGCCGGTGGCGGTGATGCCATCCGGATCGGCGCTGTCAGGCAACGCGAAGCGCCGGTGGAAGCGGCCATGGCGGCGCTCGACCCGGGTGAAGCGGCCTTTCTCGGTGACCGTCTCGCTCCTGCGCTCGCCACAGATGCTGAGCATGCCCCTGTCCATCAGCACCTCGACGTCCTTCGGATCGACGCCCGGCAGGTCGGCGCTGATCACGAAACGGTCGGCCTCTTCCCTGATGTCCACGCGCGGCATCCACTGCGCGGTGACCACGGCGGACTCGTCGTTGTCCGCGCCGATGTCGTCGAAGAAGCGGTCGAAGAAATTGCGGATCTCGTCATGCAGGGCAAACGGCAGGTTGCCCTGGTAACGGGTGATGTTCATGATTCTGCTCCTGATGCTGCTCCTGGTTCCGGGGGAAGGAAGCGGTGCACCGGTCCTGCCCGGTAAATGGGTCCCGGCGGGCGGATTTCAAGTGCGGAAAATCCAGCGGGGAACCGCGGGAAAATGCGCCGGCGGGCGTCCCGGGCTACACTCCGGCCACCCCCATGGAGCCAGGCAGCCATGACCATCCGGATCGGCGACAGAATCCCCGAAGTCGTCCTCAAGCACATCGACGACGGCATCCACACCATCGATACCCGCGCCCTGTTCGACGACCGCAAGGTGGTGCTGTTCGCGGTGCCGGGCGCGTTCACACCCACCTGCTCCGAAAAGCACCTGCCCAGTTTCATCCGCAATTTCGACAAATTCCGCGAGCGCGGCATCGTCGTCGCCTGCATGGCGGTCAACGACCCCTTCGTGATGCAGGCCTGGGGCAGGCAGCAGCGGATCCCCGAGGGCATGCTGATGCTGTCGGATGGCAACGCCGACCTGACCCGCGCGCTCGGGCTGGAAATGGACGCCAGCGCCTACGGCATGGGCATGCGCGCGCGGCGCTTCGCGCTGTACGCGGAAGACGGCATCGTCAGGCAGCTGTTCATCGAGGCGCCGGGCGAGTTCAAGGTGTCCTCGGCCGAACACGTGCTCGCCAACATCTGATTCACCGCGCCACGCGGAACGACACGCTGCGCCAGGCGCCGGTGTCGGCGAGCGCGGTCAGGGTGTGGCTGCCGGGTTCCGCGAATTCGCGGGTGAAGGCCTGCGCGCCCTGCGTCTGCGCGATCCGGCGCCCGTCCAGCAGCCACTGCACCGGTGCCTCGGTCCCCAGCGCGCGCAGCGTCAGCCGCACGCCGTGCGCGCTACCCGGGGGACGAGCCAGCACCGCGCCGTCGGTGACGCCCTCGATGCGCAGTTCCCCGGAAGCCTCGCGGCCGTCCGGCTCGCAGTCCGGCGACAGCGGCGGCAGGCGCGAGGCCCTGCGCTCGGATGCGGGCAGCCACGGCGTGGCCAGCGCCGGCCAGCGCGCGACCTCAACGCGCCGGGCCACGTGTGGCAGCCGGCATTCCGCCGACAGCCGCAGCCCGGTGGCCGCGTCCACCTCGAAGCGCTCGACGCCGGCGCTCCACAGCCTGGCATCGCGCTCGGGGAACGTGGGCGGGACCGCGCCGTCGAGCGTCCATGCCTCCAGCCTGCGCCGGCACAGCGCCGGCGGCTGTGACGCGACCGGCATACCGAGCGGCCAGCAGATTTCCTCCCGCACCACCCCTTCCGGCGGCGGCAGCGGCGCGCTGTCGCCGGGTGCGCGCGGCAGACTGTCGAGGGTCTCGAACAGCAGCGGCAGCGCCGTGATCGCGCCGTACTGGCCCGGCAGCGGCGTGCCGTCGGGACGCCCCACCCAGACCCCCACCGTGTAGCGCCGCGTCGAGCCCAACGCCCAGGCGTCGCGGAAGCCGTAGCTGGTGCCGGTCTTCCACGCCACCTGCGGCCGGCGGCCCGTGTCGAAGGTGTCGGCGCGCTCGCCCGGGCGCGGGTTGGACTGGAGGATCTCGCGCACGATCCACGCCGCGCCCGGCGACATCAGGCGGCGTTCGACCAGCTGCGCGTCGGGCGTGTAGCGCACCCGCCCGGCGATGCCGCCGCGCTGCAGGGCCGCGTGCGCGCCGGCCAGGTCTTCCAGCCGCGCGCCGGTGCCGCCAAGGATCAGCGCCAGGTTCGGCGCCGCGCCGCGCGGAAAGCGCAGGCGGATGCCGGCGTTCGCGAGCCGGGCGGCGAAACGTGCCGGGCCGGCCCGGTCGAGCAGGTCCACCGCCGGGACGTTGAGCGAAAGCTGCAGCGCCCCGGCCGCCGACACCGGGCCGTGGAACCGCGCACCGAAATTGTCCGGCCGGTAGGCGCCGAAGGACTGCGGCGCGTCCACCAGCAGGCTCGCCGAATGGATCAGGCCGTCGTCCAGCGCCATGCCGTAGAGGAACGGCTTGAGGGTCGAACCCGGCGAGCGCCATGCCCGCACCATGTCCACGTGGCCGAGCCGCTCGCGGTCGCCGAACGCCACCGAACCGACGTACGCACGCGCCTCCATGGTGGCGTTGTCCACCACCAGCAGCGCCGCCGAGGTGCGCGGCGGCAGGCCGGTGAAGTACGCCGCCACCCGCTCCTCCAGCGCCTGCTGCAGGTTCGCGTCGATCGTGGTGGCGATGCGTTCGGCGCGCGGGTCGGCATCGCGCAGGCGCTGCGCCAGCAGCGCGGCCGACACCGGGGGCCTGAGCCTGCGCGCCACCACGGGCTCCATCTTCGCGTCCTCGACCACTTCCCGCGGCCACACGCCGAGCACGGCCATGCGTTCGAGCACCTTGTCGCGCGCACGGCGCGCCGCTTCCGGGTCACGGTCCGGCCGCAGGCGCGTCGGCGCCTGCGGCAACACCGCCAGCAGCGCGGCCTCTGCGTGCGACAGCCGCGACGCGGGCTTGCCGAGGTAGGCCCAGCTCGCCGCTTCCACGCCCTCGATGGTGCCGCCGAACGGCGCGCGTTCCAGGTACAGCTCCAGGATCCCGTCCTTGGACAGCCGTGCTTCCAGCTGCAGCGCGCGCAGCACCTGGACCAGCTTGGCGCGCAGGCTGCGGCTGCCGCCCGCGTCCCCACCGAGGATGCGCGCGACCTGCATGCTCAGGGTCGAGCCGCCGGAAACGATCCGCCCGTGCCGGAGCCACTGCCACCCGGCGCGTGCCAGCGCACAGGGATTCACGCCCGGGTGGCGGCGGAACCAGCGGTCCTCGTAGGCCAGCAGGGCCTCGAGGTAAAGCGGGGAGACCGATTGTGGATCGGCAGGCAGGCGCCAGACGCCGTTGGCGTCCGGGAAGGCGCGCAGCGGCGTGCCGTCGCGCGCCACCACCAGGGTGCTGGTGTCGCGGCGGGTCGGCAGTTTCGGCGGGAATGCCAGATCCAATGCCAGCAGCGCCACGAGCACCGTGGCGAGCGTCCAGCGCAGGAACCGGAGCGCGCGCCGCCACGTCCGGCCGCGCACGCCCCCCTCCCCTGACACCGCGTGCTGCGCGTCCGTCCCCGGCTCCCGCGTGCTCATCCCGTGCGTTCCCGCCTCACGGTTCCACCACGGTGACCGTCGCCGGCTGCGCGCGGCCCACGCCACGGATCTCCGGCCGGTACATGTCCTCGGCCATGGGCGGCGGCACGGTGTAGGTGCCGGGCGAGACCGCGCGCACCAGGTAGAACAGCTTCGCCGTGCTTCCGCGCTCCAGCTTCAACGCCGCCACGTAACGGTCGTCGCGGAACTCCTCGTGGCGCAGGTCCGCGGCCCCGGCGCGCTCGCCGAGGTCCACGCCCTCGACCGTCACACCCGCCCAGCGCCGCGGATCGCCGAGGTTGAGGTTCTCGATCTCGAGGCCCGCCGGCAGCAGGTCGGTCACCAGCGCGTCCGGCATCGCCTCGTCGGCGGTGATGGACAGCGCGACGACCAGCGCCTCGCCTTCCTTCAGCGGCCCCGGCGTCCACGGCCTGCCGTCGGTGTGGTAGTAGTGGCGCTCGATCCTGAGCCGCGAGGCGTCCGCGGCCGGCGCCTGGCGCGGCACGCCGGCCACCTCGATGGTGGCGTACAGCGGGGGCGTGCCCTTCGGCTCGAAGCGCACGCCCTTCGCCAGCGCGGCGAAATCGAAACCGCGGCCGAACATGGGAGTCTCCGCGATCGACTCGGCGACGCCACCTTCGGAAAGCGTGCCGGACACGCGCCGGTCCTGCGCGGCCATCAGCGCCCTGCCCAGCCGGGCCAGCGCGATCTGCTCCTGGGTGCTGAGGTGGAGACGCCCGTCCATGCGCCGCGCCTCGAGGTCACGGCCAAGGGCGACGGCGCCGGCATCGTACTCGGGCTTCGCGAACCCGCGTTCGCGCACCAGCGCGAGCATCAGCGCGCGGTCACGCAGCGCGCTGCCGTAATCGCCCAGGTACCCCGGTCGGGTGCCGGCGGACGCGAAGCCCTCGGCGATGGCCTTTTCGCCGCGCGCGCGGTCGCCCTGCAACGCCAGCGCCAGGCCAAGGTGGACCAGCGGCAGCCCGGTGCGCGCGTGCCTGCGTTCGTTGTCGTGCAGCGCGCGCAGCGTGCCCAGCGGCGCGCGGTTGACCCGCGCCAGCACGTAGCCGGCATGCGCCTGGTAGGCGAACTTCAGGTGCTCGCGGTGGTCGCGGCCGTAGAACCCGGGGCCGCCGGACAGCAGGTCCTCGCCCAGCCGTTCCAGCGTCTTCTGCAGCACGCCCCCGGGCACCGCGAAACCGGCCTCCCGCGCATCCAGGAGGAACTCCGCGATGTATGGCGTCAGCAGCGGGTCGGACCAGCCGTCGCCACCCCACATCGCGAAATGGCCGTTCGCCAGTTGCATCGAGGCCAGCCGCCCGAACACGCCCTCGACGTACTGGCGCCGCCACGATGCGTCCACGTCGCGCATGCCGAGCGCGTCCGCGGTCGCCTGGTCGAGCAGCAGCGCCGCGAACCCCTTGCCCGTGGTCTGCTCGGCGCAGCCGTACGGGTAGTCGAGCGCGCCGCGCAGGGCGCTGGCGAAGGGGATCGGCGGCATCGCGCCGACCCCGAGCCGCGCGTTCACCGAGCCCGGCACCAGGCCCTCGGCGAGCGAGGCGTCCAGCGCCACCGGCGCAAGCGGGTCGAGGACCAGCGTCCGCGCGCGCAGCACCGCCGGCCATGCCGGGCGCACCGGCAGGTCGTGGCTGCGATCCACCCGGAAGCCGTTGCCGTCCACGCGCACGCGCAGCTTCGCCACCCCGTAGCCGTCACGCGCGGCGACCGGGAACGCGAGCGTGGCCTTGCCCCCGGCCTCGAGCCGCACCTGGCGCGTGCCGTTCTCCACCGCCAGCGGCCCGGTGCCGTCGACGCGCACGTTGAACGTGCCCGCGCTCCCGGTGAAGTTGGTCAGGTCCAGCGTGGCCCGGCTGCGATCGCCCGGCGCCAGCACCCGCGGCATGCTGGCCTCGGCGACGATCGGCGCCTGGACCACGGTCTCCGCGTCACGGCTGCCGTAGCGGTCGGCGGAGAACACCAGCGCGGACACGCGCAGCGTGCCGTTGAAATCCGGCACGTCGAGTCGGATGGCGGCGTTGCCCTTCGCGTCGAGCCTCACCGGCCCGGAGAACAGGTCCACCGTCTGCACCCGCGCGGTCGGGCGCCGCGCCTGCGGCAGCGCCACCAGCGCCATGTCGCCACCGAAGCGGATGCGCGCGGTGCCGCCGTCGAAGCTCTCGATCACCCGGCCATACAGGTCATAGGCGTCCACGCCCAGCCGGCGCTGCGCGAAGAAGTGCCTCGCCGCGTCCGGCACCGGGAACCGGGTGATGTTGAGGATGCCCGCGTCCACCGCGGACACCGTGGCGTAGGCCTCGGCGCCGGCGAGCTGCGGCACGCTCACCACCACCTGCAGCGGCTCCTCCGGCCGCACCTTCTCCGCCACCTTCAGGCCGACCGCGACGCGGCGGTCGCGCCGGTCCATGGGCACGTGCGCCACGCCGACGGCGCGTGCCGGCGTGATCCGGCTGCGCGCGCTGCCGCCACGGAACACCAGTGCGGTGACGTACACGTCGTGCCGCTCCCAGTCCTGCGTCACCGGGATCTCGAAGGTGCTGCCGGGCCGCGCCTCGATCGCCTGCAGGTAGAGCATGCGGTCGCTCTCGACGATCAGCAGGCCCTTGCCCGGATGCGGCGGCGTGACCGTGACCTTCAGCCGGTCGCCGGCCCGGTAGGCGGTCCTGTCGAGCGCGAGCTTGACCTTGTCCGGGCGCGCGTCGAGGCCGCGGTTGTCGTCGTCCCAGCTCCAGCCGGCGCGGAACGGATAGCGCGTGACCAGCTTCGTCTCCGGGTCGAGCACCTCCAGCCTGTATTCGCCCCACTCCACCGGGAAGGACAGCCGGGTCGCGGTGGCGCCGCCGTCCACCGTGCGCGTTTCCACTTCCTGGTAGCGGCTGGTGTACTCGTAGCGCCAGCCGCCCTCGTCGTCGTGGCGCCAGTGGTAGTCGCGATGCTCGCGCAGCAGCCGCACCTGCAGGCCCTCCAGCGGGGCCGGCTGGCCGTTGCGGTCCACGCGCAGCAGTTCGAAGCCGGCATTGGCGTTGGCGTCCGCTCCCTCGCGGTCGTCGAACAGCGGGCGCACGCCGACCAGCGCCGCGGCCGGCCACACCACCCGCCGCAGTGAGCGGCTGACGCTGCGGCCACCGCTCTCGTACAGGCTGGCGGTGACGATGGCGGCGACCGGCGTCACCGGCTTCACCTCTTCCGGCAGCGGGATGTCGTGCGACAGCCGCCCCTGCGCATCTAGTCCGGCGTCCAGCACGTCCTTCGGCTCCTTCGGCAGCGGCACGGTGGGATCGCCGAAGAACCAGCCCGGCATGTTTTCGAGCGGATGCTGCTCCACCAGCACCGCCAGCTTCGCGGTCAGGCGGTTGCCCGCCGCGGGCGCACCGTAGAGGTAGGCGCCCGTCGCCTCGATCCGCAGCGGCCGGCCCGGGCGGAGCACGGCGTCGGGCGAATCCAGCTCGAGCTTCATGCGTTCGGGCAGGAACTCCTCGATCCGCAGCGCCATGCCCTGCACCGCCTCACGGCTCGAGGGGTCGGTGCGGAACTCCAGCTGCCAGCGCCCGGTCGGCGCGTCGGCCGGGATCTCCTTCCCGTAGCTGAAATACCCGTGCGCGCCCGGCTGCACCCGGGTCTCGTGGAAGGTCCTGCCATCGGGCTGCTTCAGGCGCACGAACAGGGCCTGCGGCCTGCCGTCCTTGCCCGCCACCGGGCGGCCGTCATGGTCGCGCAGCAGCGCCGACACGCGCACCGTCTCGCCGGGGCGGTACAGGTCGCGGCCGGACCAGGCGAACACGTCGAACCAGGCCTGCCCGCGGCCCGAGACGGCGAACTCGGACAGGTCCAGCGCAGGCTGGTTGAACGGCAGGATCGAGACGTCGTTGCCCCGGGTGGCGACCAGCACGTGCGCCGCATCCAGCGCGTAATCGAGCATGGCGTTGCCGTTGCCGTCGGTCTCGGCACGGTAGACCGGCTCGCCGCGCGCGTCGAGGATGCGCAGCGAGGTCCTGCCCAGCCCGTCGCCGGTGCGCAGCGAAGCCGCGTGCACGAACAGCCGGTCGCGATAGGCGCGCACGTGCAGGCCGATGTCGCTGACGGTGAAGAACGCGGTCTCGTAGCTGTCGTTGAACGAGCCGGCGCGCTTCATCACCGCGAAGTACAGGCCCGGCTGCTGCAGTTCCGGGATGTCCTGCACGGGCAGGTAGGTCACCACCCGCTCGTTGCGCCCGCCGCCGAGCACGAAGCGGTTCACGTACACCGGCCGCGCCATCCGCGACAGCGGCGCGTGCCCGTCCCAGTCGTTCTCCAGCTCCCAGCTGCCACGCCGGCCGCCACGCTGGTACTCGGCGAAGAATTTCGGCAGCGCCTTCTCCTCGACGCGGAGGAACTCCACGTCCACCTCGGGCACGTTGACCGAGACCACCGGCAGGCCGCGCGATTCCTTCACCGGCAGCACGCTGCCCTGTGACGCGAAGCCGACCAGCGGCGCCAGCTCGCCGGTGTAGACCTTCCGCTCGAGGTCGCGCCCGAGCGTGCTGCCATCGGCCGCGGTCAGCCCGCCGGACACCAGCACGGTGTAGTGCCGGTCCGGCTGCACGTGCGGGTAGCGCAGCACCCGGGCGTCATCGGACAGCGTCCAGCCGCCCGGTTCCCCGGGCTTCTCCCGGAAGTGCACGAGCCGGTCGAAGTCCTGCGTGCCGACCAGTGGCCGCGAGAACTCCAGGGCGATGGCCAGCGTCCCGCCGGACTGGTCGGGCCAGGCGCGGACCAGCGCGAACCCCTCGACGCTCTCGCGCTCTGCGCGGATCGCCTCGCCGCCCACCTCGGGCAGCTGGCCGGTCTCGTTGCGCTTGCATCCGGCCGCCAGTGCCAGCAGCACCAGCAGGATGCCCGCCGCGTGGCGCAACCATCCCGACCCCGTCAACGACACCCCGCGCATACCCCGCCCTCCGTTGCGTGACGGGGGCAGTATAGGTGCGCCGGCACGCTGCGGTTGCGTGCCGGACGTCGGGGGCATGCGTTCCCGGGCGATGGCCATCGCCCGGGAACGCGGGTCAGGCGCCGGGGCGCTGTTCGGGCTGTTCTGGCTGCTCCGGCTGCGCGGAAACCCCGGGCTGCGTTTCCTCGCCGTCGTCGAGCGAGGTGTCCACGCGCTCGATCGCCTTCAGGCTCTCGTCCTCGGCCAGCCGGATCAGGGTCACGCCCTGGGTGTTGCGGCCGACCTGCGAGATCTCGGCCGCGCGAGTGCGCACCAGGGTGCCGCCGTCGGAGATCAGCAGCACCTCGTGGTGGTCGGAAAGCTGGATCGCACCGACCAGCCTGCCGTTGCGGGCAGTGGTCTGCAGCGTGATCACGCCCTGGGTGCCACGGCCCTTCTTCGGATACTCCGACAGCGGGGTACGCTTGCCGTAGCCGCGCTCGCTGGCGGTGAGGATGTCGCCATCGCCGTCCACCACGATCAGGCTCATCACCTGCTCGCCCTCGGCAAGCTTCATGCCACGCACGCCGGTGGCGTTGCGGCCCATCGGGCGCACCTCGGACTCGTCGAAGCGCACCGCCTTGCCGTTGCTGGCGAACAGCATGATGTCGCGGCTGCCGTCGGTCAGCTCGGCACCGACAAGGGCGTCGCCCTCCTCGAGGTTGATCGCGATCTTGCCTCGCTGCAGGCGGTAGGCGAACTCGGTCAGCGGGGTCTTCTTCACCGTGCCCCGGCGGGTGGCGAAGAACACGTACTTGCCCTCCTCGTACTCGCGCACGGGCACGACCGCCTGCACCTTCTCGCCCTCGTCGAGCGGGATCCAGTTGACGATCGGGCGCCCGCGCGCGTTCGGGCCGGCGTCGGGCAGCTGGTACACCGGCAGCCAGAACACGCGGCCGGCGCTGGTGAACGTAAGCAGGGTGTCGTGGGTGTTGACCAGCCACAGCTGCTCGATGAAATCCTCGTCCTTGGTCGCGGCGGCGTTGCGGCCGCGGCCGCCGCGGCGCTGCGCGCGGTAGGCACTGACCGGCTGGCGCTTGGCATAGCCGGCGTGCGAGAGCGTGACCACCACGTCCTCGGGCGCGATCAGGTCGAGGATGTCGAGGTCCTCCTCGCTCTGGCGGATCTCGCTGCGGCGTTCATCGCCGAACCCGGCCTTCAGCTCGCCCAGCTCGGTGCGGATCACCTCGCGCAGCACGTCCGGGTCCTCGAGGATCTCGATCAGCCGGCGGATGGTGTCGAGCAGCTGGCGGTATTCCTCGGTCAGCTTCTCCTGCTCCAGGCCGGTCAGGCGGTGCAGGCGCATCTCCAGGATCTG
>CALLKI010000011.1 GCA_938008415.1 uncultured Luteimonas sp.
GAGCAGCGTCGTGGCGGGCGTCTGCGAGTACGCCAGGCAGTAGGGCGCGGCGAGCAGGACGGCGAGGAGCGGTGCGGGCACCAAGGGCGGGAAGACGGGTCAGGAACAGGACGCCTGACTTTACTGGAAGGGGACAGGCGGCCAAGGCCTGGTTTGCACACCGTCGCCGGACTCTCGCGTCATCCACCTCCCCCGGCGGACTGCAGGCATCCCCAGGCCTGTCGGCCAAACCGTTGGGATGCAGCGTGATAGTCCGCCGGGTCTCCGTCGAAATGCGCGACCAGCAGGCGCGACCGGCCATCAGTGAGCGCCACGGCCAGAAAACCGGGCAGCCGGCCGGTGTGCGTCCAGGGAGCACCTGCTGCCGGCTTCGGCCAGTAGCGCCAGCTCCAGGCGTACCAGGACCCGTCGGGCAGTGGTTGCGGCGGCGCCTCGAGGTGTCGCAGCGGCAGTGTGCGCGCCAGCGCCGCGTGCATCTCCGGCAGCGTCGCGCGCCAGCCCCCTGCCGCACCCAAAGGAGCGTGCAGCGCCTGCAGCAGCGCCGCGGGCAACTCCAGTTCGCCCGCCCCGGCCTGCTGTCGCAGCAACAGGCCGAGCAGGCAGTAACCCACGTTGCTGTACTCGGCCTGCACGCCCGGGGTCCGCAGCGTCGGCTGCGTCACGATGTTCTGCGCCGCCGCCTCGCAGTCGGGCACCCCGTCCGACGTGCCGCCGTGATGCCACAGCGGATCCCGTCCATCGCGCCGGCCCAGCCCGGCCGTGTGTTGCAGCAGGTGCTGCAGGGTGATGTCCTGCGTGCCGGGTCCGCTCCACGCCAGCCCGGGCAGCAGGTCGGCCACCTTCGCCTCCAGTCGCAAGGCCCCGCGCTCGACCTGGCCCCTGATCGCATGGGCAACGAGCGGCTTGGTCAGGCTCGCCGCGGGGTATGCCTGATCGCGAAGCAGCCGCCACCAGCCACGCCAGTTGGCCGCCGTCACCGCCGTGCTGCCATCTGCACGTGTCCATGCCACCGCCCCGTTGCGCAGGGCCGGCTGCTGCAAGGCCGCTGCCAGGCAATCCGCATCGGAAGGACCCTCCGTGCCGGCGCACCCGGCCACGCACAGCGCCAGCACGACGGTGAGCCCCGGCCTCACGCGCCGCCCACCGCCCGGCGCCCCGGGCGCCACCGTGCAAGGAAGCGCCGCACCTTCGCAAACCATCCGTGCTGCTCGATCCAGGCCGCGTACTCGCGGTACACCGGGTCGCGCATCAGGTGGCGCTCCTCGGTCTTTGCACGCAGCCAGTAGATGCAGTTCACCCCCAGCAGGCCGGCGCAATTGGCCGCCGCGGCCAGCGGCCCCTGCTCGGAGAGGAAGGGCACCGCGATCAGCCACCAGCTGAGGTTCTTGCTGATGTAGGCCGGGTGCTTGGTCCAGCGGAACGGCCCGGCGGTGACGATGCCCCGGTGCGTCAGGTTGGAGAACCGCGGGCCGAACACCAGCGTCGCGCTGGTGTAGATGCCGGTGAGGATCAGGATGGCGGCGGCCCAGGGCCAGGCAATCCACGAATCACCGAACCATGCAGACCAGTCCTTCCCGTCCCTGTAGCTCAGCCACTGGTGCAACACCACCGCATTGAGCGGCGGGTAGCACACCAGCGCCGCCCCCCAGCCCAGCCAGGTGGCATCGGTGGAGCGGATCTGCGCATCGATGCCGCGATGGGTCGACAGGTAGCCGATGGTGCCGAACAGGGTGTCCAGGGCATACAGCGCCGCCATGGCTCCGACGAAGAACGCCATCGCGCCCTGCCCTTGCTGTAGCTCCTTGTCGATCTGCAACAACCAGCTGTACAGCCAGGCCAGCATCAGCGGCAGGAAGAACACCTTCACGCACCAGCCCAGCAGCCCCTGCCACTCGGCCGCCGCAGGCCGGTGTCGCCGCACACACTTCAAGGCCAGCCGGCCCAGCGCGGCCACCGAATCGGGCTGGCGCGAACGCACCGGCCACCGTGCCCAGGCCAGCAGCCAGAGCACGCAGGCGCCGTTGATCACCATTTCCAGCTCGGGCAACCCTCCGACCTGTGCGCCCCCGAGCGCCAGCTGCATCCGCATGGACGCTGCGAGGAGGCAAAATACCAAGGCCCCGCCAATCACCCGCAGCCGGCGGATCCAGAGTGACCTGCGTCTGGAGACCCGCACGACCGGTCCCACGGCCCCATTTGCAGCACAGCGCCGTGCTTCCAGCCACCACATGGGGACCGCCGTGGCCAGCATCAGCAGCGCCATTGCGGCCGGCACTGGCAGCCGCAGCCCCAGCACCAGGCCGAGCGCGGCGAGGCAGGACACGGTGCCCGCAAGCACCGTCCGGATGGGGACCGCCGTCATCGGGGGCGCGGTCGGCACCCGCTGCTTCAGCATTGAACCATCCCTTTCGTCACTTTCAGTGAGCCCTCGACGCGCTCGCCTGCCTCTCGAGCTGTCGCCGGTAATGCTCGATCGCGACCACGTCCTGCGGGTCGGGGCGCTCTTCCCGCAACGTGCCGTGACCGGCGTCGATCCGGTACGTGTAGTACCGCCCCTGGGCCGCCCGGTAGTACGTGATCCGGTCCGGGCAGCGCCAGCCCACGTCCTTGGTGCGCACCAGAACCGGCAGCATCTCTTCCTTCAATCGCATCCGACCCTGCACGTCGATCTCGTACAGTCCCTGCGCTTCCCGCACGACGTCCCCGGCCTTGAGCTTGCGGTAGTCCCGGATCGCGTTGAGGCGCAAGCCGGTTTCCACCGGCATGCAGGCCTGGGCTGGCTGCAGCGCCACCTCGCCGGTGCGCACGTAGTGTTCGACGGCACCGCGCAGGTCGAGGAGCGAGACCTGCTCGTGGCGCACTTCGGGTTCGCTCACCACCTGCCCGCCGGCAAACTGCACCAGGGCCAGCACGACGCGGTTGGCGTGGTCGCTGAGCAGGTCCACGCCGTGGCCGTAGGCCTTCAGCTCCACGGGGTGGCCGTCCCGCGTGGTATGCGCCTCCAGCTCCCCGAGCTGTTCCCCGTGGTCCGACAACACGACCACCAGCGCGTCCTCGAGGTGCCCCTGCCGCCTCAGCTCGGCGAGCAGATGGCCGACCTGGGCGTCGACGCCGCTCAGCGCCTCGACATGCCGGGCCAGGAACCCGTTGGTGCTGCCGTGGCGGATGCGCGCATGTCGGCTCTGGAACGGGAAATGCCCTGCGAGGAAATGCGTGGCGAGGAACAGCCGCGGCGCACCGGCGGTCGCGGCCGCGATCTCCTCGACGAAGCCGGCCGCGTCGTAGTTGGCATGCGACGCCACATTGACGCGCGAGTAGGGCAGCAGCAGGTGCGCGAGCCTCGTCTGCAGCAGGAGGTTGGTCAGCGGCGAGTCGTTGACCGCCTGCACCGCGAAATCGAGCACGCCGGCCTCGGGCCCCACGACGGCATCGAAGCCGAACCCCTCGTCAATGTGGTTGAAGCGGCGCTCGTCGATCGCGTACACCGTGCGGTAGGCCTGGGCCTTCAACGTGTGAGGCAGCAGCCCCTCACGCTGCACATGTTCCAGGTTGCGCAGGTTGAAGATCGCGCCATGCACGGCCGGCGGCTGTCCCGACAGCACGCTCATCCAGGCCGGGAAGGTGCGCGCAAGCGGCGTGTAGGCCCGCTCGTACCGCACGGACGAGCGCAACAGGGCCTGCAGGTGGGGCAGGTGATGCTGCTCCCGTTCCAGCAGCGCCGCCGACAGCGAATCGATGCCGATGAGGATGACGTTGCGCCGTGGCGCCGCCATGGCCGCCTCGCCCTGCGCCTCGCCCAGCGGCACGAGCCACAGGCTGCCCGCCACCCCCGCCAGGCCCGCCACGAGCAGTGGTGCCGCCGCGCGCCGGGAAAACGTCAGGACAGGCACCCTGTCCCATGCCCACAGCGCCGCGGTAAAACCCAGCAGCACGGCGACGACCGCCAGCACCCAGGGGGTGGCGACCCCCCCGACCGCCACAGAATAGTTCGACAGCGGAAACCACACCGCATTGCCGGCGGCCAGCAGCATCCAGCCCAGCAGCAGGTAGGCCAGCCGCGCCAGCCGACCGTCGAGCTGCCACCGCGCGGCGGCAAAGTTGGCGAGCGAGCGCAGCGGAAGATAGCAGGCACCGATCAATGCAAGATGCGCCAGCAGGTGGCGCAGGATCTCGCGCTGGACCGCAGGCGTGGCAAGCGCCTCCTGGACGGTGGCCGACGCACCTGCATTGCCGTGCATCCAGCCGGGCAGCATCCAGCCCACAGGCGCTTCATAGAGCAGGACAAACAGCGCAAACCACAGGCATTCCGTGGTCCAGCTGAGGTCGCGGCGCATGCGCTTACGGTTTCCGTTTGTGATTCGCCCATGAAAGAAGCCCTGCATGCTCGCGCATGGAGGGCTTCTGCGTCCAGGCCTGTCAGAACTCAGGCCTGCCAGGCTGGATCACGATCAGGGGGTGGGGCCACTACCACTGGTCGAGCCACTACCCGTACGACGGCACTCAGCCGGCACGTACTTGAACGTGTTGCTCGCCGTGGTGGCGCACTCCCAATCGACGCCGGTCGAAGACACGGTCGGCGTCAGGGTCAGCACGACGTTGCCCACGGAGGTCACGCCGCTGTCCACGGTAGCCTGCAGCACGCCGTTGTTGTTGCAAGCCAGCGTGGTACGGCCAGCCGTACCAGTCGCAACGCCGTTGCAGGCGTCAGCGCCGGTCAGGCCCGAAGCCAGGTTTTCAGACACGGTGGCCTTGGCGCCGGAGGCGACCACCAGGCCTTCCGACACGCGGGCGCGCACCGTGTAGTCTTGATAGGCGGGCAGCGCGATGGCGGCCAGGATACCGATGATCGCCACGACGATCATCAGTTCGATCAGCGTGAAACCTTGTTGCACGCGCTGGATGGGACG
>CALLKI010000012.1 GCA_938008415.1 uncultured Luteimonas sp.
GCGACGCGGTGGCGAGGAACGGTGCTTCGTCGGTGATGGTGTAGATGATCCTGGGCGTGTCGGACATGGTCGGGTCTGCTGGAGAGGAAAAGGATGGGACGGGGAGCGCCCGGGCGGTGCCCGGCGCGGTGATCCCGCAGCGCACAAAACGCAATGGCAGGCGGTTATTGTCGCCTGCCGGGGCGATCTGGCAAAACGGAGGCGAGCCGGGTTAGCAGGAACTGCTCTTTCTCGGCGCATGAGACGGGGCGCGGCCATGCTGGGCCGGGGGCTGGGGCAAGGATATGGACGATCTTTCTCCTTCCGATCTGAAAACGATCCTGCATTCAAAGCGGGCCAACCTGTACTACCTCGAGCACTGCCGGGTGCTGGTCAATGGCGGGCGCGTCGAATACGTCACCGAGGCTGGCAAGCGCCAGCTCTACTGGAACATCCCGATCGCCAACACGACCTGCCTCCTGCTGGGGACCGGGACATCGGTGACGCAGGCGGCCATGCGGGAACTGGCCAAGGCAGGGGTGCTGGTGGGGTTCTGTGGCGGGGGAGGGACACCTCTCTTTTCCGCCAACGAGAAGGAAGTGGATGTGGCCTGGCTCTCGCCCCAGAGCGAATACAGGCCCACCGAATACCTGCAGGCCTGGGTCCGGTTCTGGTTCCACGATGGCTTGCGCCTGCATGCGGCCAAGGCATTCCAGCAGGCACGGCTTGCGCGGTTGCGTGGCCAGTGGACGCACCGGCACCTTCGCGATGCCGGGTTCCGCGTGGATCCGGGCAGGCTGGAGGCATTGCTGGACCAGTCTTCCCGCGAAGTGGAGCGGGCGCAGGACACGACTGCCCTGCTGACCGAGGAAGCGCGGCTGACCAGGCTTCTGTTCAAGCTGGCCGCGGAAGCCACCGGGTACGGCGAATTCACCCGGGCCAAGCGTGGCACGGGGGCCGATCCTGCCAACCGTTTCCTCGATCATGGCAACTATTTGGCCTATGGCCTGGGAGCAACCGCCTGCTGGGTGCTTGGCCTGCCCCACGGCCTGGCGGTCCTGCACGGCAAGACCCGGCGCGGTGGACTGGTATTCGACGTGGCGGACCTGGTCAAGGATGCCCATGTCCTGCCACAGGCTTTCCTGTCGGCCATGCGCGGGGACGACGAGCAGGATTTCCGTCGGGGTTGTGTTGAAGCATTGACCCGAAGCGAGGCGCTCGATTTCATGATCGACACGGTCAAGGCCGTTGCCATGGAAACGGCCGGGAAGGTGGGCCCTTGAACGTCCTTCTGGTCTCCCAGTGCGACAAGCGCGCCCTGGTGGAAACCCGGCGCATCCTGGACCAGTTTGCCGAAAGGCGCGGGGATCGTACCTGGCAGACCTCGATCACAGAAGCAGGCCTCGATACGTTGCGAAAGCTCCTGCGCAGGACAGCGCGCAAGAACACGGCAGTTGCCTGCCATTGGATCCGTGGCCGGGACCACACGGAGTTGCTGTGGATCGTGGGCGACGCACGGCGCTTCAATGCCCAGGGGGCGGTCCCGACGAACACCACCATGCGTGACGTGCTCAGGCGGGAGGACGAGAACGATTGGCACTCTGCCGAGGACATCCGCCTGCTCGCACAGTTGTCTGCGCTCCTGCATGACCTTGGCAAGGCCAGCGAGGCTTTCCAGCAGCGGCTGCGCAACAGGCGCGACGAACGCAACCTCGTCCGCCACGAATGGGTGTCCCTGCGCCTGTTCCTCGCCTTCGTCGGCGATGACGACGACGAAGGCTGGCTGCGGCGCCTGGCGGAAGACCAGAATGCCGATGCAGGCGTCTGGACGGAACCCGGGCGTTACCTGCGTGATCGGGTGGATACGGGAATCGGCGACCGGCCGTTCGCCGGTCTGTCAGAGCGTGCTCCGCTGGCGGCGGCGGTCGGCTGGCTGGTCGTGACCCACCACCGCCTTCCGGTGGCGCCGGATACCAGGTTGGGCGTGGTCGAGCCATCCTGGCTGCGCGATCCCCTCTCGTGCATCACCCATGCCTGGAACGAAGTACGGGGAAAAGAAGCGCAGGGGGAGGACTGCCGGCCCTACTGGGAACTGGCAGGCCAGTTGCCGGTGGTCTCGCCGGCATGGCGGAAACAGGCAGCCCGTGTGGCCCGGCGCCTGCTGGAACGCCTGCGGCAGAACCGGCAAGGCTGGCTGGATAACCTGTGGGCCCTGCATCTGGCGCGCATGTGCTTGATGCTGGCTGACCACCACTATTCCAGGCTGGGCGTGGACGCCGAGGGACGGCCTGTGGCGGAACGCCGGCCTTTCGCCCAGCCGGACCAGGTTCTGTATGCCAATACCCGTCGTGACCGACACGGCAAGGCGCAGCTCAACCAGTCTCTGCTGGAACACCTGCTTGGCGTCGGCCACTTCGCGGGGCAGGTGGCGCATGCGCTGCCCAGGCTGGAACGCCACCTGCCGCGTATCGCAAGTCATCGGGGCCTGCGCAGGCGCAGTAGTGACCAGCGTTTCGCATGGCAGGACCGCGCCTTTGATGCAGCCACTGCAATGCGGGAGGCAGCGCGCGATCGGGGCGCCTTCGTGGTCAATATGGCCTCCACGGGCAGCGGCAAGACTCTGGCAAACGCGCGCATCCTCTATGCACTGGCCGATCCACAGCGCGGCATGCGCGCCACCTATGCGCTGGGCCTGCGTACGCTGACCCTTCAGACCGGTCGTGCCTACCGGCGCGACCTGCACCTGGGCGAGGACGAGTTGGCGGTGCTGGTGGGCGGCTCCGCCAACCGTGTCCTCTTCGAGTTCCACGAGGCACGGGCGGAGGCGGATGGATCGGCTTCCGCCCAGTCGCTTCTCGAGGAAGACAGCCATGTCTTCTACGAGGGTGACGCTGACCACCCTGTGCTTGCCCGCGTGATGTCCGACCCGCAGGTCCGCAGGCTGCTGTGGGCACCGCTGGCGGTATGCACCGTGGATCATCTGGTGCCGGCCTGCGAATCCCTGCGTGGGGGACGGCAGATCGCGCCATTGCTGCGCCTGCTTGGCTCCGACCTGGTGCTGGACGAGCTGGACGACTACGACATCGAGGACCTGCCCGCATTGTCCCGTCTGGTGTTCTTTGCCGGCATGTACGGCGCACGGGTGGTGCTGTCCTCGGCCACCATGCCGCCTGCGCTGGTCGATGGCATGTTCCGCGCCTACCAGGCCGGGCGCCGGGAATGGAGCAGGAACCGTGGACCTTCGGCAGGCCGGGAAGATGGTCCGGTGGAAGTTCCCTGCCTGTGGGTGGACGAGCTGGTACGTCCGCAGACCGTGCCATGCGCCGATCCGGGGGCGTTCTCCGCGGCACATGCGCGCTTCGTCGAACAGAGGGTCGCCCGCCTGCAGGAGCAGAAGCCGCTTCGCATCGCCCGCCTGCACCGGCTGGAGGCCACGCCCGGCAGGAAGCGCGAGGAGATCTGCCGCCAATTCGCCGCGGAGATCGGCCGGGCTGCGTTCGACCTGCACCGCCACCACGCCGGCACGGATCCACTTTCCGGGCAGCGGGTCAGCTTCGGCATCGTGCGCATGGCCAACATCGATCCGCTGATCGAAGTGGCACGTGCACTAGCGGCGACGCCTCCGCCGGAGGGCATCCGGCTGCACCTGTGCGTGTACCACACCCGGTTCCCGCTCGTGCGGCGCGCGGAAATCGAGGCCATGCTGGACGAGGTGTTCGACCGGCGGGACGAAGGGCGGGTGTGGAGCATTCCGTCCGTCCGCTGCGCCATCGATGACGCCAGGGATCACGAGCATGTGTTCATGGTGCTCGCATCCCCGGTCTGCGAGGTGGGCCGCGACTGGGATGCGGACTGGGCCATCGCCGAACCGTCCTCGATGCGCTCGGTGATCCAGCTTGCCGGCCGTGTCCGCCGCCATCGCCAGGGCATGTCACGATCGGTGCCGAACGTGGTGGTGTTCGACACCAACCTGAGGGCGCTGTTGCAACCCGGGAAGCCTGCCTTCGTGCGGCCGGGCTTTGAAAAGGACACGCTCGACCAACGCTTCCTTCTGGCCAGCCATCGTCTTTCCTTCCTGAGGCCGGATAGCAGGACTGCCGGGGGCGATGGTGAACGTATTGATGCGATCCCGCGTATCCGGACGTTCCCCGACGCCTTCGCGCATGCGCGAGAGCACCTTGTGGCGCTCGAGCATGCCCGTATGGAAGCCGCCATGCAGCCGCTGCCGGAGGAGGCCGTGAGACCTCAAGCCGCACCGGCCGGCCGCCCATCCTCCCGGGGCGGTGGGTCCTCATGGTTGCGGAACACGCGTGACCTTGCATGCCTGGTTTGGCAGTTCCCCCAGGCAACGCTGCTGGGCGTGCTGCCCCGCGTGCAACCATTCCGTCATGACCCGGAGCCGGATCGCACCCTGGTCTTCCTCCCGGACGAGGAGGAAGAGACGCTGATTGCGCACCGGGTGGAGGATGACCCCCGGAAATGGGGGCAGGACCTCTATGTCCGGGTTGGCAGCGACATGCTGCACCCGCTTCAGGTTGAACCGGCGTCAGGCGTAAGGTCTTGGGGGGATGTGACTCCGACACGGTTGCTGGAACTCGTCCGCGAGCTGGCGGAGTTCGAGGGTTTGGGCCTGAGGGAGGCGGCCTGCCGGTTCACCGTGGTCGAAGTGCGGAAGGAAAAAGAGAACGAGGGCAAAGGCTGGGAATGGCATCCATGGCTGGGGTTTCGCCTGGCGTGAGGGCTGGGCCGGGGCCATCAAAGCGGGTGTGGGGCCTGGGTGGGGGAAATACGGATCTGGTGCCGGGCCGGGTACGGCGTCTCAGGCCGTGAGATGGGCGTCAGGTAAGTGGAGTGACAGAACAATCAGGGGACAAGGAGGATGAACAGGGTGAACGAAAGAGCACTCCGGTTCCGGGAGGCGATCTCGGGCTTCATTGAAGAGCGTAGGGCTGCCAAGGAACAGGACAAGAACTACGACCCGGAGAAGTACGGGTACCGCCCCTGGTTGGCGGATGCTGCGCGGCGTGTCCGGCAGATCCAGGCTGTCACGCATGTCCTCAAGGCCACCCACCCTGACGCGCGTGGCAACAGCCTGCATGTCAGGCCGTCGAACCTGCCGCAGCGCCCGGAGATCGGGAGTCATGTGCTTGGCGACGGGTTCGCCGAGGACGTGGTGGGCAATGCCGCCGCGTTGGACGTGTTCAAGTTCCTCAGGACGGAAGTGGAAGGCCGCCGCCTGCTGGACTGGATGCAGGCCGCGGATGCCGACCTGAAGACCGCGCTCAGCGACGATCCGGCCGAGGCCGAGGCATGGATGACGGCCTTCTCGTCACTGGTCCGGGAAGAGGAAGAGCCTGCCTCGCACTCGATGGCCAAGCAGGTGTATTGGCTGGTGGGGGACAACCCGCGTGATGACGGCCACTACCACCTGTTGCAGCCGATGTTCTCCAGTTCTCTGGCACACGCCGTCCATGCCGACATCCAGTCGGCCCGTTTCGGCGAGGAGAACGCGGAGGCACGCAAGGCATTCCGTGAGAACCGTCCCTCGGAAACGCCCTACCGCGATTACCGTGGCCTGGCCTATCGCAAGCTGGGAGGGACCAAACCACAGAACATCAGCCAGCTCAACAGCGAACGCGGAGGCATCAACTACCTGCTGCCCTCGTTGCCGCCCCCGGCATGGAAACCACGAGGCATGCGGTTGCTGAAAAGCCCATCGGCTTTCGGTGAACTGGTCAGGTTCGGGAATGTGCGGCAGATGCTGGACGAATTGGCCGCGTTCCTTGCGGGCGATCCGCAGCCGACGATGGAAACGCGGCAACGGCGTCAGGCGATGGAACAGGCGCTCGGACAGGAGCTTGCCCTGTTCGGCGCGGCGGTGCGTGCACAGCTGGAGCCAGGCTGGACGCGGGACCCGCAGAGCGGGCTGCCCAGGCACCAGCAGCTCTGGCTGGATCCGGACCGCACCCTGCTGGAGGTGCGCGATGATCCGGAGCATCCCGAATGGCAGGCCGATGACGAGGCCTTCAATCGCGAGTACGCACTGGGCGAGTGGCCTGACCAGGTGGCTGCGGACTTTGGCCGCTGGCTGAACCAGCAATTGCGCAACAGGAACCCGCGCCTGGCTGCGCTGGGAGAAGAGGAGATGCGGCATTTTGCCCGTCAGGCATTGCTGGACGTGGCATGGCCTGTACCGATGCAGCGCCGCGCCGCGGCGGGAGGTGAGGCATGAGCGCCTGTCCCGAGTTCTCGCACCTGCTCGTCCTGCCACGCCTGCGTGTGCAGAACGCCAATGCTGTCTCCAGCCCGCTCACGCATGGTTTCCCGTCCATGACCGCATTCCTGGGCCTGATGTGGGCGCTTGAGCGCAGGGCTGCCGCGGCCGGAATTCCCCACCTGGCGTTCAACGCCGTCGGTGTGGTCTGCCATGACTGGCAGGAACAGGTCACGGATGGCTACGTCAAGGCGTTCAACCTGACCCGCAATCCAGTTGACAAGGATGGCAGTACCGCCGCGATCGTAGAGGAAGGTCGTATCCATCTTGAGCTGAGCCTTGTGTTCGCCGTGCATGCGGAAGACTGGGACAGTACCCGTCAGGCGGAAGACATCGAAACACTTGTTCGCCTGATGTCAGGCATGCGCATTGCGGGTGGCACGGTGCTCCCGGCTGCTGCAGGCAGTGGATGGCAACACCGGCCGTGGGTAGCCGACCTGCGAGGCGAGCGATGGGAACAGGAATTCCACAGGCTTCGTTGCCGCCTGCTCCCGGGCTCGACGCTGGTGGAGCGGGTGGAACTGCTGGATGAACGGCTGGAACAACTGCGCGAGACCGATTCCCGGGCCACCCGCCTGGATGCCTGGCTGTCGCTGGCCCGCCTTGACTGGCGATACGACGCAACGGCCGACAATGGCAAGGGGCGCTGGACGCCAAGCCGGACTGCAGGGGACGGCTGGATCGTGCCGATCCCGATCGGCTACGGCGCCTTGTCGGAACTGCATCCTGCTGGGAGCGTGCGCAATGCGCGCGACCGGACCACGCCGTTCCGGTTCGTGGAAAGCCTCTATTCCGTAGGCGAATGGATCGGACCGCACAGACTGCGCCGGCCACAGGAACTGCTGTGGTGGGCCGAACACGATCCGGAGACGGGATTGTACCGTTGCCGGAACGGTTATCACGGGGACGGATCGTCCCGCAATGGAACCAGGATTTCAGACTGCTGACAGGGAGTAAGCCATGAGCAACAAGATTGAAACCGCTTCCGTCCTCGCCTTTGAGCGCAAGCTGGACCCGTCCGATGCGCTGCTGTTTGCAGGCAGGTGGGACGAACGTGACGAATCCGGTGATTGGCAGCCGGTGGCCGTCCACGAGAAGTCCGTCCGCGGCACCATCTCCAACCGGCTCAAGGCCAAGGACCAGGATCCGGCCAAGCTGGATGCCGCCATCGAGAACCCCAACCTGCAGACCGTGGACGTGGCAACGCTTCCGGCCGATGCCGACACCTTGAAGGTGCAGTTCACCCTCCGTGTGCTGGGCAATGTCGGCGAGCCCTCCGCGTGCAACGACCGCGCCTACCGCGAC
>CALLKI010000013.1 GCA_938008415.1 uncultured Luteimonas sp.
GCGCCCAGGGTCTTCATGATTTCCTGCGGCTCGATGCCGTTGCCCAGCGACTTGGACATCTTGCGGCCGTGCTCGTCAACGGTGAAGCCGTGGGTCAGGCACTGGCGGTACGGCGCGGCCCTGTCGATGGCCACGCCGGTCAGCAGCGAGGACTGGAACCAGCCGCGGTGCTGGTCGGAACCCTCGAGGTACAGGTCCGCCGGCTTGCCGAAGCCGCGCTCGAGCAGCACGCCCTCGTGGGTGACGCCGCTGTCGAACCAGACGTCGAGGATGTCGGTGACCTTCTCGTAGTCCTTCGCCTCCCCGCCCAGAAGTTCCGCCGGGTCCAGCGAGTACCACACGTCCACGCCTTCCTTCTCGACCCGGTCGGCGACCTGGAGCATCAGCTCGACGCTGCGCGGGTGCGGCTCGCCGGTCTCGCGGTGCACGAACAGCGCGATCGGCACGCCCCAGGTGCGCTGGCGCGAGATCGTCCAGTCGGGGCGGCCCTCGACCATCGCGGCGATGCGCGCCTCGCCCCAGGCCGGGAACCAGGCCACGCCCCTGATCGCCTCCAGCGCGTCGCGGCGCAGGTTGGCCTGGTCCATCGAGATGAACCACTGCTGCGTGGCGCGGAACGCGATCGGCGTCTTGTGCCGCCAGCAGTGCGGGTAGCTGTGCCCGATGCGGGCATGGGCAAGCAGCGTGCCGTCGCGCCCGAGCACCTCGATGATGGCGTCGTTGGCCTTCCAGATGTGCAGGCCGGCCAGTTCCGTGCCGTGCGCCGCCGGCGTGGACGGCAGGTACACGCCGCGGCCGTCCACCGGGTTGAGCTCGGCGGCGGAATACTTCTCCAGCAGGTCGTAGCGGCGCGCGACCGCGTAGTCCTCCTGGCCGTGGCCGGGCGCGGTGTGCACGGCGCCGGTGCCGTCCTCGTCGGACACGTGGTCGCCGAGCAGGACCGGGATGTCGCGCCCGTCGTAGAACGGATGGGCGAACAGCAGGCCCTCCAGCGCCTCGCCGCGGGCGCGGCCATGGACGACCACCTCCTCGACCCCGTAGCGCTTCAGCGCGCGTCCGGCCAGCGCCTCGGCCAGCACCAGCCAGCGGCGGCGCCCTTCCCGCTTCGGCCCCTCGACCAGCACGTAGTCGATCCCGGCGCCCATCGAGATCGCCAGCGACGCCGGCAGCGTCCACGGCGTCGTGGTCCAGATCACCGCGGCGACCTCGACGTCCTCCGGCACCTCGACGCCGAACTTCCGCGCCACCGCCTGCGGGCTGCGCGCGGCGTAGGCCACGTCGATCGCCGGCGAGACCTTGTCGGCGTACTCGATCTCGGCCTCGGCCAGCGCCGAGCCGCAGTCGAAGCACCAGTGCACGGGCTTGACGCCGCGGGCGAGGTGGCCGTTCCCGATCACCTTCGCCAGCGCGCGCAGCTCGTTGGCCTCGAAGCGGAAGTCCAGTGTCCGGTACGGGTTGTCCCAGTCGCCGATCACGCCCAGGCGCTTGAAGTCACGGCGCTGGATCTCGATCTGCTCGAGCGCGTACTCGCGGCACTTCTGCCGGAACCCGGCGGCGTCGAGCTTCGTGCCGACCTTGCCGTACTTCTTCTCGACCGCGATCTCGATCGGCAGGCCGTGGCAGTCCCAGCCGGGCACGTACGGCGCGTCGAAGCCGGCCAGGTACTTCGACTTGACGATGATGTCCTTGAGGATCTTGTTGACCGCGTGCCCGAGGTGGATCGCGCCGTTGGCGTACGGCGGGCCGTCGTGCAGCACGAACAGCGGCCGTCCCTTCGCGTTCTCGCGCAGGCGGGCGTACAGCCCCTCGCGTTCCCAGCGCTCGAGCGTCTCGGGCTCGCGCCTGGGCAGGTCGCCGCGCATCGGGAAGTCGGTCGCCGGCAGCAGGATGGTGGATTTGTAGCGGTTCTCTTCGGAGCTCACGCGCAGGCCTGTTTCCGGTTGTATTGCAGCAAGCGCCGCGCCTCGGCGGCATCGCGGTCCATCTGCGCGACCAGGGTCGGCAGGTCGGGGAACTTCACCTCGTCGCGCAGCCTGGCGACGAACTCGACCTCGATCCGGCGCCCGTACAGGTCGCCCTCGAAGTCGAACAGGTGCGCTTCCAGCAGCGGCTCGACGCCGCCGACCGTCGGCCGCGTGCCGAAGCTCGACACCGACGGCCACGGCCTGTCGCCCACGCCATGCACCCGGGTGGCGTAGATGCCGCGCAGCGCCGGGACCTTGTTGCCGAAGCGCAGGTTGGCGGTCGGGTAGCCCAGGGTGCGGCCGAGCTGCCGTCCGCGCACCACCCGGCCCGCGACCGAGTACGGCTTGCCGAGCAGGCGCGCTGCCGCGGCGAAGTCGCCCGCGGCCAGGGCGCCACGGATGCGCGTGCTGGAGACGCGCTCGCCGTCGAGCAGGACCGGCTCGAGTTCGTGCGCCTCGAAGCCGTGGCGCGCCCCCCCGGCGCGCAGCAGCGCGATGTCACCGGCGCGGCGGTGGCCGAAGCGGAACTCCGGCCCGACCCAGACCTCGCGCGCGCGCAGGCGCCGCACGAGCACGGCCTCGACGAACTCCTCCGCGGACATCGCCGACAGCCTGGCGTCGAAGCGCAGCAGCCCGACCAGGTCGGCGCCAAGCGCGTGCAGCCCCTCGATCTTCGCCCGTGGCAGCGACAGCCGCGGCGGCGGGGCGTGCCGGCCGAAGAACTCGCGCGGCAGCGGCTCGAAGCTCACCGCCACCGCGGGCAAGCCCAGCTCGCGGGCGCGCGCGACCGCGCGCCGCACCAGCGCGCGATGGCCCAGGTGCAGGCCGTCGAACGCCCCGATGCAGACCACACTGCCGGCCGGGCACAGCAGCCCGCCGGCCACGTCGCGGAAAAGCGTGCTCATGGGGAGGGGCAAGTATAGCGGCGGCGGGCCCGTCCTCCCCGCTCAGTGCCGCAGGTCGCGCGGGCGCAGGCCGCAGGCCAGCATTGCCAGCGCATAGGTGGCGGCGCCGGCGGCGATCACCGCCAGCAGCCAGCCCACGCGGTGTTCCCACCCCGCCAGCGAGGTCCAGTCGCCGATCCAGCCGCGCAAGGCCAGCACCACCGTGGCCATCGCCGCGCAGGACAGCAGCAGGCGCAGGGCGAACGCGCCCCAGCCGGGCAGCGGCCGGTACAGGGCCGCGCGGCGCAGCGCGCGCCACAGCATCCAGGCGTTGAGGATGCCCGCCAGCGCCGTGGCCAGGGCGATGCCGCCGTGCGCGCCCTGCACGCCCCCCAGCCACAGCGGCACGGTGATGGCGAAGGTCAGGGCCACGTTCGCGGCCACCGTGCCGAGCGCCACGCGCATCGGCGTCCTCGTGTCCTGGCGCGCGTAGAACGCCGGCGCCAGCACCTTGCTCAGCATGAACGCCGGCACGCCGATGCTCATCGCGGTCAGGCTGACCGCGGCCATCCGCGTGTCGTGCGCGGTGAACTCCCCGTAGTTGTAGACCGTCGCGGTGATCGGCTCGGCCAGCAGCAGCAGGCCCAGCCCGGCAGGCACGCCGGCCAGCAGCGCCATGCGCAGTCCCCAGTCCAGCGAGCGGTTGTAGCCATCGGCGTCCTCGGCTGCGTGGCGGCGCGACAGGTGCGGCAGGATCACCGTGCCCAGCGCCACCCCGAACAGGCCGAGCGGGAATTCGATCAGGCGGTCCGAGTAGTACAGCCAGTCCACGCTGCCGGCGGCCAGCACGGAGGCGAACGCGGTGCCGACGATCAGGTTCACCTGCGCCACCGAGGACGAGAACAGCGTCGGCAGCATCAGCCGCCCGACCTTGCGCACCTCGGGATGGCGGAAGTCCAGGCGCAGCCGCGGCCGCAGCCCGTACCTGCCGAGCGCTGGCCACAGCAGCACCAGCTGCAGCAACCCGGCCAGCAGCACGCCCCAGGCCAGTCCCACCGGCGGCACCTCGAACCGCGGCGCCAGCCAGAGCATGGCCGCGATCATGGTCAGGTTGTGCAGCACCGGGGTGAATGCCGGCAGCCCGAAGCGGCCGTGGCTGTTCAGGATAGAGGCCGCCAGCGACATCATCGAGATCGCCAGCAGGTACGGGAAGGTGACCCGCAGCATCTGCGCGGTCAGGCGCAGCAGTTCCGGGTCGTCCAGCCAGCCCGGCGCGAACAGCCGCGCGATCCACGGCGACAGCAGCATCCCCGCGCCGCACACCACCAGCACCACCGCGCACAGCGCGCCGGCCATGTGGTCGACGAAGGATTTCAGCGCCGCCCGGTCGCCCTTCTCCCGGATCCCGTTGAGCACCGGCACGAAGGCCATCGCCATCGAGCCCTCGGCGAAGATCCGGCGCAGGAAATTGGGGATCCGGTAGGCCACGATGAAGGCGCTCATCGCCCCGCCGGTGCCGAACAGGGTGGCCTGCAGCATGTCGCGGGCGAAACCCGCGATCCGCGACAGCAGGGTCATGCCGCTGAAGACCGCGGTCGAGCGCAGCAGGCCGTGCCTGCCCCCCGCCCGGGGGGCCGCGCGGGAGGCCGGATCGGGGGTGCTCACCGGGCCTCCCGGCGCGCCAGGGCGTTGTTGACGCAAGTTACTGAATCCCCCATAATTTCCTGCTCCGTCTACCCGAAGCCCGGCCCCTGCCGGGCTTCGATGCCCGAATTCCCAACAGTTTCCAGGATTCCATCGTGGCCAACATCAAGTCCGCACAGAAGCGCGCCAAGCAGACCGTCGTGCGCAATGCGCGCAATTCTGCCCAGCGTTCGCAGCTGCGCACCGCCATCAAGAAGGTGATCAAGGCGCTCAACGCCAACGACGTCGCCGCCGCCGAGGCCGCCTTCGCGGTCGCCCAGCCGCTGCTGGACCGCTTCAGCTCCCGCGGCCTGATCCACAGGAACAAGGCCGCCCGCCACAAGAGCCGCCTGAACGCCCGCATCAAGGCGCTCAAGACGGCCTCCGCGGCCTGACACCCGCCCCATCCGGCGGCATGCGAAGGACCCGGCGCAAGCCGGGTTTTTCGTGTCCGCGCAGCGGCCGGCGCGGCCCCGCCCCCCGCTCCGGGCGTCCTCCCCGCCGGCGAACCGTGCGCCACCACGGCGCGCACGCGCTCAACCGCCCGCCGGCCGGGGCTCCGGGTCCGCGGCGTCCCGGGCCTCGCGCTCCACCCGCCCCATCTCGTCCAGGTGCGCCTGCACCCGCAGCATCACCTCACGGGTGCCCTCGCGCGCCAGGCCAGAGACGAGGAACCAGGGCGCGGTCCAGCCCAGTTCCGAGACGATGCGCCCGGCCCGCGCGCGCGCCTCCTCCGGCGGCAGCAGGTCGGCCTTGTTGATCAGCAGCCAGCGCGGCTTGCGCAGCAGGTCCGGGTCGAACCGCTCCAGTTCGCGCTCGATCACCCGCACCTGCTCGACCGGGTCGCTGCCGTCCATCGGCTCGATCTCGACCAGGTGCAGCAGCAGCCGGGTGCGCTGCACGTGGCGCAGGAAGGTCGCGCCCAGGCCGATGCCCTCCGCGGCGCCCTCGATCAGGCCCGGGATGTCCGCGATCACGAAGCTGCGCGCCGGCCCCACGCTGACCACGCCGAGGTTGGGATAGAGCGTGGTGAACGGGTAGTCCGCGACCTTGGGCGTGGCCGCGGACACCGCACGGATCAGGGTGCTCTTGCCGGCGTTGGGGAAACCCAGCAGGCCGACGTCGGCCAGCAGCTTCAACTCCAGCCGCAGCGTGCGCTCCTCGCCCGGCTGGCCCGGGGTGGCCTGCCGCGGAGCGCGGTTGGTCGAGCTCTTGAAGTGCATGTTGCCGAGCCCGCCCTTGCCGCCGCGCGCGACCAGCAGGCGCTGGCCGTGCCGGGTCAGGTCGCCGATCACCTCGTCGGTGTCCACGTTGTGGACCACGGTGCCGACCGGCACGGTGATGAACAGGTCCTCGCCGCTGCGGCCGTACATCTGCCGGCCCATGCCGTTCTCGCCGCGCCGGGCGCGGAACTTCGTCTGGTGGCGGAAGTCGACCAGGGTGTTGAGGTTCTCGTCGGCCACCAGCCAGACGCTGCCCCCGTCGCCCCCGTCGCCCCCGTCCGGGCCTCCCAGCGGGATGAACTTCTCGCGGCGGAAACTCACGCAGCCGTTGCCGCCGCTGCCGGCGATGACGGTGATGACGGCTTCATCGACGAGCTTCATGGCTGGACTCGGGACCTGCAGGGATCGGGATGGCAGTCTACCCGCCGTTGGCAGGCGGGACGGGGCAGCGGATACGAAAAACCCCGCCGAAGCGGGGTCTTCGTGCGGCGGGTTCGCGGCCTGCGCTCAGGCCCCGGCGACCACGCTCACGGTGCGGCGCTTCTTCGGGCCCTTGACCGAGAACTCGACGCGGCCGTCGACCAGCGCGTACAGCGTGTGGTCACGGCCCAGGCCCACGCCCGGACCCGGATGGAACTGGGTGCCGCGCTGGCGGACGATGATGTTGCCGGCCGAGACGGCCTGGCCGCCGAAGATCTTCACGCCGAGGTACTTCGGATTGGAGTCGCGGCCGTTGCGCGAGGAACCGACGCCCTTTTTGTGTGCCATGGCTGCTTCTCCTTACTTCACTTCTGACCGCCGGCGGAGATGCCGGTGATCTGGATTTCGGTGTAGTGCTGGCGGTGCCCCTGCCGCTTCATGTGGTGCTTGCGGCGGCGGAACTTGATGATGCGCACCTTCTCGCTGCGGCCGTGGCCGATGACCTTGGCGGTGACGGTGGCGCCCTTGACCGCGTCCCCGACGCGGACGCCGTCGCCGTCGCCCAGCATCAGGATGTTGTCGAACGTGATTTCCTTGCCGGCTTCGGCATCGAGCTTCTCGACGCGCAGCGTTTCGCCCTGCGCGACGCGGTACTGCTTGCCGCCGGTGACCAGAACTGCGTACATGGGTTGTCTCGCTTCTGTAGTTATTCTGCCAACTGCCACGCCACGGGGACGGACAGAAGCGGAATTCTAGGGGATTCAGCAGGTTACGGTCAAGCCACCCCCCGTCCTGCGCCCGGGGCCGCGTCGGCACTGCCGTCCCGGCCGGCGGGACCGGCGCGGGGCGTGCCGGGATCCGGGCATTTGCCCCGCCCCGGGCAGCCCGGTACGCTGGGGGATTGCCCCGCCGGCCACCTGCCTCCCCACCCCCCGCTGTCCCAACCCGGACCCTGCCAGATGGCGATGGACACCATCCGCATCCGCGGTGCACGTACCCACAACCTCAAGAACATCGACCTCGACCTGCCCCGCGACCGGCTGATCGTCATCACCGGCCTGTCCGGCTCGGGCAAGTCCTCCCTGGCCTTCGACACCATCTACGCCGAAGGCCAGCGCCGCTACGTCGAGTCGCTCTCGGCCTACGCCCGCCAGTTCCTGAGCGTGATGGAAAAGCCGGACGTGGACCACATCGAGGGCCTGTCCCCGGCGATCTCGATCGAGCAGAAGTCCACCTCGCACAACCCCCGCTCGACCGTCGGCACCATCACCGAGATCTACGATTACCTGCGCCTGCTGTTCGCGCGGGTGGGCACCCCGCGCTGCCCGGACCACGGCTACCCGCTGGAGGCGCAGACCGTCAGCCAGATGGTGGACCAGGTGCTGGCGCTTGACCCGGAGCGGCGCTGGATGCTGCTGGCACCGGTGGTGCGCGAGCGCAAGGGCGAGCACGCCCAGGTGTTCGAGCAGCTGCGCGCGCAGGGCTACGTGCGCGTGCGCGTCGACGGCGTCCTGCACGAGATCGACGCGGTGCCGGCGCTGGCGCTGCGCCAGAAGCACACCATCGAGGCGGTGGTGGACCGCTTCAAGGTGCGCGACGACATCCGGCAGCGCCTCGCCGAGAGCTTCGAGACCGCGCTCAGGCTCGGCGACGGCCTGGCCTCCGTGCACGACATGGACGACCCGTCCGCGGAGCCGCTGCTGTTCTCGTCGAAGTTCTCCTGCCCGGTGTGCGAGTACGCCCTGCCCGAGCTCGAGCCGCGGCTGTTCTCGTTCAACTCGCCGCAGGGCGCCTGCCCTTCCTGCGACGGCCTGGGCGTTTCGCAGTTCTTCGACCCGGCGCGCGTGGTTGCGCACCCGGAGCTGTCGCTCGCGGCCGGCGCGGTGCGCGGCTGGGACCGGCGCAACGCCTACTACTTCCACTTCATCCGGTCGCTGGCAAAGCACTACGGCTTCAGCGTCGACACGCCCTGGCAGGAGCTGGACGAGGAGGCGCGCAATGCCGTGCTCTACGGCAGCGGCGACGAGGTCATCACCTTCACCTACATCAACGATTCGGGCGGCCGCACGCAGCGCAAGCACCGGTTCGAGGGCATCATCCCGAACCTGGAGCGCCGCTACCGCGAGACCGAGTCCGCGGCCGTGCGCGAGGAGCTGGGCAAGTACATCAGCGAACGCCCCTGCCCCGACTGCGGCGGCACGCGCCTGAACCGCGCCGCGCGCAACGTCTTCGTCGCCAACAGGTCGCTGCCCGACCTGGTGGTGATGCCGATCGGCGATGCGCTGGCGTTCTTCCGCGACCTCGAACTGTCCGGCTGGCGCGGCGAGATCGCGGCCAGGATCGTCAAGGAGATCAACCAGCGGCTCGGCTTCCTGGTGGACGTCGGCCTGGACTACCTGACCCTGGAACGCAAGGCCGACACCCTGTCCGGCGGCGAGGCGCAGCGGATCCGCCTGGCCTCGCAGATCGGAGCCGGCCTGGTCGGCGTGATGTACGTGCTGGACGAGCCGTCCATCGGCCTGCACCAGCGCGACAACGAGCGCCTGCTGGC
>CALLKI010000014.1 GCA_938008415.1 uncultured Luteimonas sp.
TACGGCTACCGGGACGACGCCTACTTCTTCCTGAAGATCCGGGCGGCCTTCCCCGGACTTGGGTGAAGAACCTTTTTCATGCCCGGTACCGCTGCGGCCGGCCGGTGGCCCAGGCGCCGTGGAAGGGGAGAAATGCGAGTGCAGCGTGCCGGGCTTTTCCCCCGGCGGCGCTTTTCCGCGTGCGGGACGCCGGGGAGGAGAGTGTCTTTCACCCCTTGCCCGGAATGAAGGCGGTGCGCCGGACATCCGGGGTGCCCGCCGTGCCGGCCGGGCCGATGTCTCCCGTCTCCGCCTGAGGGGGGCGGTCGGATGCCGTGCCGTTTGGAATGCCGTGGGGCATCGGATGCCTCCCTCGCGCTCTCCTCCGCACGCAGGGGGAGGCGTTGGGATCAGGCAAGGGAGAGGAACGGCGCCAACCTTCAGGCCGGGAAGATGCCGCCCAGCACGCGCGGGCCGTCCGCGCCGGTCACGCCGGGCACGTTGCCGGGCAGGCCGAGCAGGGTCTGCCGTGCAAGCCAGGCAAAGCCCATCGCTTCCACGAAGTCCGGGTCGATGCCGTGCGCGGCGGTGGATTCGACGGTGCATCCCGGCAGGGCGTCGGCCAGTGCCGCCATCAATACCGGGTTGTGCACGCCGCCCCCGCAGACGACCAGGCGCCGGGTGCCGGGTTGGGTCCTGCGCAGGGCGTCGGCGACGGTGCGCACGGTCAGCGCCAGCAGCGTGGCCTGCACATCCGCGGGTGATTCGCAGCCGGCGAAGTGCGCCGCGACCCAGGCCAGGTTGAACTGGTCGCGCCCGGTGGACTTGGGCGGCGGTTCGGCGAACCACGGCTCGGCCAGCAGCCGTGACAGCAGTGCCCCGTCCACCCGCCCCTCGGCGGCGAAGCGGCCGTCGCGGTCGAAGGGTTCCCCGCGGTGGCGCAGGCACCAGGCGTCCATCAGCGCGTTGGCAGGGCCCGTGTCGAAACCACGCACCTCGCCGTTTGCCGGCAGCAGGGTGAGGTTGGCGATGCCGCCGAGGTTGAGCACCGCGCGGTCCTCGTCCGGCGAATGCAGCAGTGCGGCATGCAGGCCCGGCAGCAGGGGCGCGCCGTGTCCGCCCGCGGCGACGTCGCGGCGGCGGAAGTCGGCGACCACGCGGATGCCGGTGTGCTCGGCGATGGTGGACGGGTCGCCGAGCTGCATGGTGAACGGGTACGGGCCGTGCGGGCGGTGGCGCAGGGTCTGCCCGTGCGAGCCGATGGCGGCGACCTGGCCCGCGCGGGTGCCACTGTCGGCCAGCGCCTGCAGCGCGGCGTTGGCGAACGCGCGCGCGATACGCACGTCGAGCTCGCCGATCTCGTCCAGGTCCAGCTTCGCCGCGTGCTGTCCGAGTTCCACCAGCCGCGCACGCAGCTTTTCGTCCCAGGGATAGGTGCGGCCGAACGCCAGGCTGGCGTGGCGTCCACCGTCGTCGAAGCGGACCAGCGCGGCATCGATGCCGTCGGCGCTGGTGCCGGAGATCAGGCCGAGGAAGAGATCCGACATGCCCGCGATTCTACGGGCACCGGGGCAGGGCGGGTGTTCAGCCGCGCTTGCCGGCGCCGCCGGTGGCGCCGGTGGCGGCCACCTTCGGGTCCCCGGACGAAGGCTTGGCCGGCACCTCGGCGTAGAGGATTTCCTCGACCTCGCGGATGCGCTGCAGCGCCGGGGCGGTCTGCCTGCGGAACTCGGCCAGCTGCGCGCCGGTCAGCGGTTCCGGTGGCGGCATGGTGTGCTGCAGCGGGTTGCGGTGCACGCCATTGATGCGGAACTCGTAGTGCAGGTGCGGGCCGGTGGCCAGGCCGGTGGAGCCGACGTAGCCGATCACCTGGCCCTGTGACACGCGCTGGCCGCGCTTGACCGCGATCCGCGACATGTGCGCGTAGAGCGTGGTGTAGCCGCGGCCGTGGTCGAGGACCACCGCGTTGCCGTAACCGTTCTGCCAGCCGGCGGAGACCACGCGCGCGTCGCCGGCGGCCATGATCGGCGTGCCGTGGCGCGCGGCGTAGTCGACGCCCTTGTGCATGCGCATGGTGCCGAGGACCGGGTGGCGGCGCGCACCGAAGCTGGAGCTCAGGCGCGCGTACTGGATCGGGCTGCGGATGAAGCTGCGCTTCAGCGGGCGGCCGTCGGCGGTGAAGTACTCGGCCTTGCCGTTGCGCTCGAACCTGACGGCGGTGAAGGGCTTGCCCTTGGCGGTGAACACCGCGGCGGTGACCGGGCCGGTGCCGATCAGCTCGCCCTCGCGCCAGCGCTGCTCGACCACCACGCTGAAGCGGTCGCTGGCGGTCACGTCGCGCGAGAAGTCGATGTCGTACTTGAAGATGTCGTCGGTGAGCGAGTTGATGGTGGAAGGACTCAGCCCGAGCTTGCGCGCGGAATGGAACAGCGACTTGCCGACCTTGCCGCTGATGACCGCGGTGCGGACCTCGATCGGGCGCTCGATCACCTTCTCGACGATCTCCTCGTCCTGCACCCGCAGCTCGATCCGCTGGCTGTCGTTGCGGTCGTAACGGAAGCCGAGCAGGCGGCCGTCGGGAGCCTGCTCGAAACCGAGCATCGCGCCGGGCCTCAGCCGGGTGAGCAGCTGGTGGTCCTTCGAGGCCTTGAGCACGCGCTGCAGGTCCGCGGCCGGGATGCCGAGCTTCTCGAAGATCGCGCCGAGGGTCTGCCCCGGCTGCACGGTGACCAGGTGCCAGGTGTCGGCGAGGGCCTGCTGCCGCGACAGGGTCGGCAGCGGCGGCAGCGGCAGCGACATCGTGACCAGCGGCGTGCGGGATCCGCTGGCCAGGCCCTGCATGGTGTTGGAGAAGCCCGGCACCAGCGCCGCCACCAGCGCGACGAGGGTGGCCAGCAGGCTGGCGTGGGCCCAGTCCCGGCGCGTCCAGCGGAAAGCCCCCCGGCGCCCCGCGTCATCGGCCGATTCGCCGGAGGCCCGTTCGTTGGCGATGTTCTGCGCGGCAGCCCGCAGGTTGCCAAGGCGGACAAGGAGGTTTCCTGGCCGGTCCTTCGGCAGATCGGCGGGTTGTGTCATCGGAATGGGGGACGGCGTGATGGACGCGTTGGGGCGCTACCATAAGCACGTGAACTAGCTGCGTCAAATCCTTGAGCCGGCTGGATTTTTTTGAACAGCCACGTTTAACGCTAATTTAATCCTTCCCGCGGCGGGGATCACATTCCTGCCGTGCCCGTCCCCGCCCCCGTCCCGACATGCCCGTGACCGCTTCCGTTTCCGACGCACTCGAACTGATCGCCCGCGGCGCCGACGAGATCCTCAAGCTGGAGGAACTGCAGGAGCGCCTGGCTTCCGGCCGCCCGCTCCGGGTCAAGGCCGGCTTCGACCCGACCGCGCCGGACCTGCACCTGGGCCATACGGTGCTGCTGAACAAGATGCGGCAGTTCCAGGACCTGGGGCACCAGGTGATCTTCCTGATCGGCGACTTCACCGGGATGATCGGCGACCCGACCGGCAAGAGCGCCACCCGCAAGCC
>CALLKI010000015.1 GCA_938008415.1 uncultured Luteimonas sp.
GACGTGTGCTCTGCCGATCTCACAGGCGGCAGCCTGAGGCGCAACCCCACCGCGGCCTCCCGCGCGTTCACGGGCTCGCCAACCACGGGAGTCCGTAACCATGCCACGCCACCTCCTTGCCGCCATCCTGTTCTGCGCCATCGCAGTCCTGGGCGCCTGCCGCAGCACCACGCCCGACCGCCCCCCGGGGCGGGCCGGAGCCGCCCCGCCACCGGCGCCACCGCCGGCGGCGGGAATCGACGCCACCGCGCGGCGGCTGCGTGCCGAAGCCATGCGCATGGCCGAGGCGCGCGTGCCCGCCGCGCCTGCCCTGTACGCGCCGGCCGTGCGGCCATGGTCCCAGGTCCCCCCGGCCGACACCGGGCGCTACGCCCGGCCGGACGACAACCCGGTGGTCCGCGCCGGCGAACAGCCGGTGTCCACCTTCTCCGTGGACGTGGACACCGGCAGCTACAGCAACGTGCGCCGGATGATCCGGCACGGCATCCGTCCCCCCGCCGACGCGGTGCGCGCCGAGGAATTCATCAACTACTTCGACTACGGCCACCCGGCACCGGATTCGCCCGACGTCCCGTTCCGGGTCACGACCGAGATCGCGCCCGCGCCGTGGAACCCGAAGCGCCTGCTGCTGATGGTCGGGATCAGGGGATACGACGTGCCGAAGGCGGAACTGCCGCCGGCAAACCTCGTGTTCCTGGTCGACACCTCGGGCTCGATGTACTCGGCCGACAAGCTGCCGCTGCTGAAGCAGGCATTCGCGGAACTGGTACACCAGCTGCGCGCGCGGGACCGTGTCTCGATCGTGGCCTACGCCGGATCCGCCGGGCTGGTGCTGCCCCCCACGCCGGGCGATCGCCAAGGCGAGATCCTCGCCGCGCTCGAACGGCTGCAGGCCGGCGGCAGCACCAATGGCGGCGAAGGCATCCGGCTGGCCTACGCGATGGCCCGGCAGGCCTACGTCGAGGGCGGCGTGAACCGGGTGATCCTGGCCACCGACGGCGATTTCAACGTCGGCATCACCGGCCTCGACGCGCTGGAAACCCTGGTCGCCGACCAGCGCAAGGCAGGCATCGCCCTGACCACGCTCGGCTTCGGCGCCGGAAACTACAACGACCACCTCGCCGAACGGCTGGCCGACGCCGGCGATGGCAACCACGCCTACATCGACACCCTGCAGGAGGCGCGCAAGGTGCTGGTGGAGGAAATGTCGGCCACGCTGCTGACCATCGCCCGCGACGTGAAGGTCCAGATCGAGTTCAACCCCGCGCTGGTCGCCGAATACCGCCTGGTCGGCTACGAGAACCGCATGCTGCGCGAGGAGGACTTCGCCAACGACCGGGTGGACGCCGGCGACATCGGTGCCGGCCACGAGGTCACCGCGCTGTACGAGATCGCGCTTGCCGGCTCCGGCGGCGAACGGCTCCCGCCGCTGCGCTACGGCGGCCGGCCCGCGCCCGGCGGGACGCACGCGGATGAACTTGCGCACCTGCGCCTGCGCTACAAGCGCCCGGGGGAGGAAGACAGCCGGCTGATCGAGACGCCGGTACGCCGCGACGCGATCCGCGCGCAGGCCGGCCCGGCGTTGCGCTTCGCCGCGGCCGTCGCGGCCTGGGCGGACGCGCTGCGGGGGGGCAGGCACATCGACGGCTGGGACATGGGCGACATCGCGGCCAGCGCACGCGCTTCCGCCGGCGGGGACCGGTGGGGGCTGCGCCGCGAGTTCATCGAACTGGTCGAGGCCTCGCGCGTCCTCGCCGGCGGCGCCGGCGCGCCACCCGCGGTCAGTGGAGGCGGCGGCTGAGCCGGTCCCGTTTCCGCCCCGCGCCCTCCTTCGCCGGGGGCGCGGGGAACGGCTGGCCGAACAGGAAGCCCTGCCCGTAGTTGCAGCCCAGCTCCGCCAACAGCCTGCGCTGGTGCTCGCTTTCCACGCCCTCGCCGATGGTCTCGATGCCCAGCGTGCCCGCAAGCGCCAGGATCGCGCGCACCAGCGCCAGGCTCTCGGCGTGCATCTCGCCCTCGAGGCCGGCGACGAAGCTGCGGTCGATCTTCAGCGCCTGGATCGGGAAGCGGTGCAGGTACGACAGCGCCGAGAACCCGGTGCCGAAGTCGTCGAGCAGGGCCAGCACGCCATGGCCGCGCAGGGTGTTGAGGATGCGCAGCGCGCGCGGGGCGTCGTCGAGCAGCGCGACCTCGGTGATCTCGATCCGCAGCCGCCTCGGGTCGGCGTCGGCCTCGTCCAGCATCCGCAGCAGGCGGTCGGCGAAGTCATCGGCGTGGAAGTGCCTCGGGGAAACGTTGATGGACACGTAGCTGCTGCCACCGCTGCGCGCCATCCACTCGATCACGCGCCGGTACATCAGCCAGTCCACCTGCTGGATCAGGCCGCTGTCCTCGCCGACGCCGATGAACTCCGACGGCGGCAGCGCGCCGTGCAGCTCGTGCTTCCAGCGCAGCAGCGCCTCGTGCCCGGCCACGGCGCCGTCGGACAGGCGCACGATCGGCTGCAGGTGCGGCTCGAACGCGTCGTTCTGGATCGCGCGGCGCAGGTCGGCCTCCAGGTCGAGCAGGCGCATCGCCTCGGCGCGCATCTCCTCGTCGAACACCACGCTGCGGTCACGGCCCAGCGCCTTGGCGCGGTACATCGCCGCGTCGGCGTCGCGCAGCAGCTCCTCGCCATGGCGGTAGTACGGCTGCCAGATCGCGATGCCGATGCTCGCCGAGGGGAACACCTCGCGCCCGGCCACCCACATCGAGCGCCCGATCCTGCGCAGCATGCGCGCTGCGACTTCCTCCGCCTGCGCCGGATCTTCCACCTGCGCCAGCAGCACCGCGAACTCGTCGCCGCCGAGCCGCGCGACCATGTCGTCCCCGCCGATGACCGAGGCGATGCGCCGGCCGACCTCGACCAGCATGGCGTCGCCGGCGGCGTGGCCGAGGCTGTCGTTGACCAGCTTGAAGCGGTCCAGGTCGAGGAACAGCACCGCGAACGGCAGGCGCGTGCCGTCGCGCATGTCCTCGACCGCCCGGTCCAGGCGCTCGAGCAGGTTGACGCGGTTGGGCAGGCCGGTGAGCGGGTCGTGGCGCGCCTGGTGGGTGAGGCGCTGCTCCGCGCGCACGCGCTCGCTGATCTGCGCCCGCAGCTCGCGGTTGGCACGTTCCAGCTCCATGGTCCGTTCCTCGACCCGGAACTCCAGTTCGGCGTGGGCCGCCTTCAGCACCTCCTGCGCGCGCTTGCGCGCCAGCGCGCCGTCGATGTGGTGGGCAACGAAGGTCAGCAGGTCCTGGTCGGCCTCGGTGAACACCACTTCGGGCGTGTAGCTCTGCACTGCGATCACGCCGACCGGGACGCCGTCGCGGGTCAGCGGCACGCCCAGCCAGCTGTACGCGCGCGAACCGTGGCTGCGCACCCGGCCTTCGGCCTCGAGGCGGGCGATGTCCTGGCGGCTGGCCAGCATCGGCCTGCCGGTGTTGATCACGTACTCGGTCAGGCCCTGCGCGATCCGGCGCGTCCTGCGCACCCGGTCGCGCTCGTCCACCGAGTACGGGAACTCGATGTGGGTGCCGTCGTTGCTGAGCATCGCGATGTAGAAGTTCTTCGCGTACAGCAGCTCGCCGATGACCCCGTGCAGGTCGGCGTAGAACTTCTCCACGCTGCCGGCCGTGACCGACATCTCGCTGATCCGGAACAACGCGCGCTGCAGGCGCTCGGCGCGCTCGCGCTCGACGATCTCGGCCTCCAGCACCTGGTTGGCCACCAGCAGCTCGCGCGTGCGCAGCTCGACCTGGCGTTCGAGTTCGGCCTGTGCCTGCTTGCGGTCGAGTGCGGTGAGGATGTGCTGGGCGACGAACTCCAGCAGCGCGCGGTCCTCGTGGCTGTAGCGCGAAGGCTGGTCGTAGCTCTGCACCACGATCGCACCGCTGACCCGGCCGTCGCGGCGCATCGGCACGCCCAGCCAGTCGGCGCTGTCCGGGCCGTGGGCCGGATCGCGCGCCACGCCCAGCCGCTGGCGGATGACCGCGGACGGCCCGAGCTGGGGCTGGCCATGTCGCAGCATCGCCACGGTCAGGCTGTTGTGCATTTCCGAGACCGGGATCTCCTGGTCGGGCTGCGCGACCCAGGGGTCGCGTTCGTCGACGAAGTACAGGAACCGCAGGGTTTCGCGGACATCGTCGTAGAGGACGATGTAGAAGTTCTCCGCCGGCATCAGGGTGCCGACGATGGCGTGGATCCGCGCCAGCACCTCGGGCATCTCCAGCGACGAGCTGGACAGGTCGGCGATCTCGTAGAGCGCCTGGCGCAGGCGCTCGGAGCGGCGCAGCGATTCGATGCGCTTCCCGGCCAGGGCGCAGCGCAGGGTCGCCGAAACGGTTGCCTTCGCCAGCGCCAGCCAGCCATCACGCACCGCGGCGGGCAGCTCGCGCCCCGGCTGGGCGACGATCGCCAGACGCGAGCCCTCCTCCTGCCAGGCCGTCCCGATCAGCCGTCCCGGCGGCTGGCCTTGGGCGCCGGCACGGTCGAGCAGCGATTCGGCCAGGTCGCGCAGCGCTCCCGCCCCCTGCTGGCCATGGCAGCTCGCGTCGCGGCCGAGCACCGGGTCTTCCCAGGCCACCGCCACCGCGACGCCGGCCGGCAGAGCTTCCGCCAGGGTGCGCGCCACGGTGGCGAGCTCCCCTGAGGCGCTCCTGCTGTCTCTGGTCTGCAGTCCGGTAACGGGCGGGTTCACGTCGGCCTCGGGGTCGTACGGAGGGTCCAAACGCGAATTGCGGGCAGGATCGGCAACCCCGGCACGGCCCTTCGCGCGTTTTCACGGACATGGTTGCCGTCCCCGCCCATTGTCACGCATGCCCGCCCATCGCGCACGGCGGCCGGCATGGCTTCCCGCCGGCCGGGCCAGCGCTTACCCTGCCGCCCATGGACGATGCCGCATCCTTCCGGGCCGACACCAGCGACGAGGCACTGATGCTGGCCTGGGCCGCGGGCGACATGGCCGCCTTCGAGACGCTCTACGCCCGGCACCGCGTGCGGCTGTACCGCTACCTGCTCCGGCAGCTGCGCGACTCCGCGCTGGCCGACGAGTGTTTCCAGGACGTCTGGCAGAAGGTGATCGCCGCGCGCGGGGGCTGGCGGCCGGAAGCGGCCTTCACCACCTGGCTGTTCCGCATCGCGCACAATCGTCTGGCGGACCACTGGCGCGCGCAGCGGCACCGGCCGCCGCCTCCGGACGATACCGACGCCCGCGTGGCGCGCGTGGCCGACCCGGACACGCCCGAGCGGCAGCTGTCTGACTTCGAGCAGCGCCGCCAACTGCAGCTGGCACTGGAGGAACTGCCTCCGGAGCAGCGCGAGGTGATCCTGCTGCGCCTGGAACACGAACTGACCCTGGAGGAAATCGGCGAGATCACCGGGGTCGGCCGCGAGACGGTGAAATCGCGCCTGCGCTACGCCATGGACAGGCTGCGCGCGAAACTCGGACCTGCCGCCACATGAACAGCCGCGAACGCGAACCGCTGACTCCCGAGGAACGCGACCTCGCCCGGCGCCTGGCGCGGCTGGGCGGGCACGCGGAGCCGCCGGCCGCACTCGACGCGAGGATCCTCGCCGCCGCCCACGCGGCCGTGGCACGATCCGCGACGCGGCGCCGGCCGCGCTGGCCGCTGGGCCTGGGGCTGGCGGCCTCGCTCGCGCTGGCGCTGGGCGTGGCCTGGCAACTGCACATGCGGCCCGGGGCGCTGCCCCTGCCGGCCGACGAGGCGCCCGCCGGAACCGTCGCCCGTACCGCGGACGCGGTCCAGCCCCCGCCCGCGGCAGAACCGCCGCCTCCCGCGCAGGCACCCGCGTCGCCCGTCGCCATGCGGCCGCCCGCCCAGGGCGCACCGGCCCCGGAGGTGCGGCACGCGCCGCCACCGGCCGCGGTGATGCAGGCGCCGCCGGGTGCCGACGCGGCGACGCAGGCACGCGCCCGGGAAGCCGCGGAACTGGACGCGGCCGAGCACGCCAGGACAATGCACCACGCAGCCGTCGAGGCCGAACGGGCCGCCACGGAGGCGTTCCGGGCACGCCAGGCGGTTGCGCCACCCCCGCCGCCTCCACCCGCGGGGGAACCCGGAGCAGAGGCGTCCGCACCGCCCTCCGCCCCCCTCCTCCCGCCTCCGTCCGGCGAAGAAAAACCGTTGGAGGTGGAAGCCGTCCCCGCACCGGCACCGGCCGCGCAGGTCGCCGCCCCCGCGCCGCCTGCGCCCCCCGAGCGCGCCATCTCCGCCGCCGGAACCTCCGCCGGCACACACACGTTGCAGGCCGACCAGCCGGACGATGTCCAGCCGCCGGCCTCGTTCGACGCGCCCGAAGCGCGCGATGCGTGGCTGCAACGCATCCGCGAGCTGCTGCACGAGGGCGACCGCGACGCGGCGCGCGCCAGCCTGCTGGAATTCCGCCGCCGTTACCCGCAGCATTCGCTGCCCGACGACCTGCTGCCCCTGCTCGAGGAATGAGCCTGCACACGCTGGCCCGCCCGGCCACCCACGCGATGGAAGTCAAGCACAGCCGCTTCGTCGCGAACGCCGCGCCGGTGTCCTCGCCTGCCGAGGCCCTGGCGTTCCTGCGCGAGGTGGAAGTGCCCGACGCCACCCACAACTGCTGGGCCTGGCGGATCGGCAACGACTACCGCTCCAGCGACGACGGCGAGCCGGCCGGCACCGCGGGGCGCCCCATCCTCGCCGCGATCGACGGCCAGGGCTACGACCGGGTGATGGTGGTGGTGACGCGCTGGTTCGGTGGCATCAAGCTCGGCGCCGGCGGCCTGGTGCGCGCCTACGGCGGCGCCGCGGCCGAATGCCTGCGCCTGGCCGAGCGCGTGCCCATCGTCGAGACCGCGCGCCTGGCGATGCGGGTGGCCTTCGAGGACCTCGGCACCGTGCACAACGTCCTGTCCGCGTTCGCGGCCACCAAGCTCGAGGAGGACTTCGACGCCGAAGGCGCGCGCATCGTGGTCGAACTGCCCGCCGACGCGATCGCGGGCTTGAAATCGCGGCTGCGCGACGCCACCCGGGACCGGACGCGTTTCGAGGACGGGACCTGAGCGATGGCGTTTTCCGGCGACCGCGGCGGCGACGCGGCATCCACCCCGCCGCCGGCGAAGGCGCGGCTGTCCGTGCTGCGCACGCTCTGGCCGTTCCTGCGCCGCCACCGCGGGCTGCTCGCCGCGTGGCTGCTGGCGCTGGCCGCCTCGTCCGCGGCCACGCTGGGCCTGCCGGTCGCGGTGCGGCACATGATCGACCGCGGTTTCGCCAGCGGCGGCAGCATCGACGCCGCGTTCGCGCTGCTGTTCCTGGTGGCGCTGGCGCTGGCCTTCGCCACCGCCGCGCGGTTCTTCTTCGTGTCGCTGCTGGGCGAGCGCGTGGTCGCCGACCTGCGCAACCGGCTGTACTCGCACCTGGTCGGCCTCGACCAGACCTTCTTCGAGCGCAACCGCAGCGGCGACCTGGTCTCCCGGCTCAGCGCCGACACCGAGCTGCTGCGCAACCTGGTCGGCTCGACCATGTCGGTGGCGGTGCGCAGCACGGTGATGGTGCTGGGCAGCGTGGTGATGCTGGTGGTCACCAGCCCGCGGCTGGCCGCGTGGACGCTGCTCGGCATCCCGGTGTTCGTGCTGCCGATGGTGCTGGGCGGGCGCAGGCTGCAGAAGATCTCGCGCCAGAGCCAGGACCGCGTGGCCGACGCCAACGCCCTTGCGGCCGAGGCCCTGGGCGCGATCCGGACCGTCCAGGCGCACGTGCGCGAGGAACACGAGCGCGGGCGCTTCGCCGGGGCGGTGGCGCGCTCGGTCGCCACCGCGCGGCGCAGGATCGCGGTGCAGGCGCTGGTCACCGCGGTGGCGATCTCGCTGGTGTTCGGCGCGATCACCCTGGTGCTGTGGTCCGGCGCGCACGACGTGGTCGCCGGGCGCATGTCGGCCGGCACGCTCGGCCAGTTCGTGCTCTACGCGCTGTTCGGCGGCGGCTCGGTCGGCGCGCTGGCCGAGGTCTGGAACGAGCTGCAGCGCGCGGCCGGCGGCATGGGCCGCATCGCCGAACTGCTCGGGGAACGCAGTTCGATCACCGTGCCCGTGCAACCGGCCCGGCTGCCCAGGCCGCTGCGCGGCGGGCTGCGCTTCGAGGGCGTCACCTTCCACTACCCGACGCGGCCGGACGCGCCCGCGCTCGAGGACTTCACGCTGCATGTCTCCCCCGGCGAGACCGTGGCCCTGGTCGGGCCGTCGGGCGCCGGCAAAAGCACGGTGTTCTCGCTGCTGCTGCGTTTCCACGACCCGCAGTCCGGGCGTATCACCGTGGACGGCGTCGACATCGCCCGGCTCGACCCGGCCGAACTGCGCGGGGCGATCGCCTGGGTGCCGCAGCAGCCCGCGATCTTCGCCGCTTCCGCGCGCGACAACATCCGCTACGGCCGGCTCGACGCCAGCGACGACGAGATCGTCGCCGCGGCACGCTCGGCCGAGGCACATGACTTCATCAGCGCCCTGCCCGCCGGCTACGACGAACCGCTCGGCGAGCGTGGCGCGCGCCTGTCCGGCGGCCAGCAGCAGCGCATCGCCATCGCCCGCGCCCTGCTCAAGGATGCGCCGATCCTGCTGCTCGACGAGGCCACATCCGCGCTCGACGCGCAGAGCGAGCGCGCGGTGCAGGCCGCGTTCGAACACCTGATGGAAGGCCGCACCACCCTGGTCATCGCGCACCGGCTGGCGACCGTGCTGCGCGCCGACCGCATCGTGGTGATGGACCATGGCCGCATCGTCGCCCAGGGCACGCACGGGCAGCTGCTGGCGCAGGGCGGCCTCTACGCCGAGCTGGCCAGGCTGCAGTTCATCGATTGAACGGGCCGGCCGGGATCAGCCCAGCGCGCGCTCCAGCAGCAGCGCCCCGTCCACGTCCGCCGGCAGCGTGCCGAACACCCGCCCGCCATGGCGCAGCCGGCCCGTGCAGAACGCGCGGGCGACGGGGCTTGCGGCGCGCAGCAGCACCGAGGCCTGCAGCAGCAGGGCCAGGCGCTCAACCACGAGCCGCGCCTGCCCCTCGGCCGGCGCCGGGTCGAACAGCGGGCGCAGCGACGCGAGCGCCGCGTCGTAGTCGCCGTCGAGGCCGGACGCGGCCTCCAGTTCGCGCAGCAGCGCCTGCGCCGCACGCGGTTCGCGCGACCAGGCGCGCAGCACGTCGAGGCACTGGATGTTGCCGCTGCCTTCCCAGATCGAGTTCAGCGGCGCCTGCCGGTACAGCCGTGGCAGCAGCGATTCCTCGACGTACCCGCCGCCGCCAAGGCATTCCTGCGCCTCGTTGACCATCGCGGGCGCGCGCTTGCAGATCCAGAACTTGCCGACCGCGGTGGCGATGCGCGCGAACGCGGCCTCGTCCGCGTCACCCGGCGCGGCGTCCACCGCGCGCGCCACGCGCATCGACAGCGCCAGCGCGGCCTCCGCTTCGATGGCGAGGTCGGCCAGCACGTTGCGCATCAGCGGCTGGTCCACGAGCAGCCGGCCGAAGGCGCGGCGGTGGCGGCAGTGGTGCAGCGCCTGCGCCAGCGCCATGCGCATCAGCCCGGCCGATCCCAGCATGCAGTCGAGCCGGGTCAGCATCACCATCTCGATGATGACCCGGATGCCGCGCCCCTCCTCGCCGACCAGCCAGGCGCGCGCGGCGTCGAACTCCACCTCGGACGAGGCGTTGCTCCAGTCGCCGAGCTTGTCCTTCAGCCGCATCAGCCGGAAGCCGTTCAGGCTGCCGTCGGGCAGCCGCCGCGGCAGCAGGAAGCAGCCCAGGCCGCCCGGCGCCTGCGCCAGCACCAGGAAGGCGTCGCTCATCGGCGCGGAGAAGAACCACTTGTGCCCGCGCAGCAGGTACGAACCGTCGGCCTGCGGCGTGGCGGTGGTGGTGTTGGCGCGCACGTCGCTGCCACCCTGTTTCTCGGTCATGCCCATGCCGAGCGTCACCCCGGGCTTGGCGGCCACGGGCACGTCGCGCGGGTCGTACTCGCGCGAGGCGGCCTTGGCGGCCCATTCGCGCAGCGCGGGCTCGCGCGCCAGCACCGGGTACGCGGCATGGGTCATGGTCAGCGGGCAACTGGTGCCCGGCTCGGCCTGGTAGTGCAGGTAGGACAGTGCCGCACGCGCGACGTGCGCGCCGGGCCCGCGCGCGGTCCACGACAGTCCCGCCACGCCGTGCGCGATCGCCGCCTGCATGATCCGGTGGTAATTCGGGTGGAACTCGACCCGGTCCACGCGGTGGCCGAAACGGTCGTGGCTGCGCAGCCGCGGGCGGTCGCGGTGCGCGTCCCAGGACAGCCCGAGCAGCTCGCTTCCCGCCAGTGCGCCGTAGGCGGCCACCTGCGGCGCGAATGCTTCCCCGCCCTCGCGCGCGAGCGCTTCGCGCAGCGCCACGTCATCGCGCCACAGGTCGCGCGGCGCGAACTCCGGCGGCTGGTTCTCGACGACATGGGTCGGCCCGTCCATTGCCCTGCCTCCCTGTTGCGCATGCCGACCGCGACGGGTACATGCGGTGCGGCCCGGGTCCCGCAGCATATGCATTCCCGGCCGCGGCGGCGAGTGGCCCGCAGGCGACGCGTTTCCCGCAGGGCATGAAAAAACCCCGCCTGCGACGGCGGGGTCCGGAACATCGTGCCGGATCGGTGGTCAGGCAACCGGCGTCACACCCGAGGCCTGCGCGCCCTTCGGCCCCTGCGTGACCTCGTACCTGACGCGCTGGCCTTCCTGCAGGGTACGGAAGCCCTTCATGTCGATCGCGGTGTAATGGACGAACACGTCCGCGCCTCCGTCCTCGGGCGTGATGAACCCGAACCCCTTGGCGTCGTTGAACCACTTCACTGTGCCGTATTGCATGGCTGGTCGGACCTCGTGATGGATGCAGGGCATGCGCGGGCGTGGATCGCTCCCGCGCCCCCGAGCATGCCGGGGCCCGGGCGGCCAGGCAATTACCCCGCCTGCAATCCGCGGACCAGTTCCCGGATCAGCGCGGGGATGCCCGCCGAGGCCGCGGCGACGTTGGCCAGCACTTCCTCGAGGGTGATGGTTTCGTCGGGGTCCGGACCGGCGCCCGCAGCCCAGTTCGCGACGATGGCGAGGCAGGCGTATTCCAGGCCCATCTCCCGCGCCAGCCCCGCCTCCGGCATGCCGGTCATGCCGACCAGGTCGCAGCCGTCGCGGCGCATGCGCGCGATCTCGGCCTTCGTCTCCAGCCGCGGCCCCTGGGTGGCGCCGTAGCAGCCGCCATCCACGACCTCAACGGCTGCGGCGCGGGCCGCGGCCAGGATCCGCGCACGCAGCACGGGCGTGTAGGGGTCGCCGAAATCGACGTGCAGCACCTCGGTGCCGGGCTCGTCGCAGATCGTGGATACCCGGCCCCAGGTGTAGTCGATGAGCTGGTCCGGGCAGGCCAGCACGCGCGGCCCGAAGCGTTCCGTGATCCCGCCCACGGTGTTGAGCGCGAGCACGCGCGTCGCGCCCAGGTCCTTCAGCGCCGCGAGGTTGGCGCGGTAGTTGACCCGGTGCGGCGGGATCGAGTGCCCCTCGCCGTGCCGCGCGAGGAAGGCCACGCGCGCGCCGGCCAGGCTGCCGATCCGCACCGGCCCCGAGGGCGCACCGTAGCGGGTCTGCGGCTGGTGCGCCTCGACGTCCTCCAGCCCGGCCAGCGCGTACAGCCCGGTGCCGCCGATGACGGCCAGCGCGATCTCCGCCATGCCTTCAGTCCTTCAGCGCGTAGATGCCCGGCAGGTTGCGCCCCTGCTCGTGGTAGTCCATGCCGTAGCCGAACACGTAGCGGTCCGGCACGGTGACCCCGACGTAGTCGGCGTGGATGTCCTCCACGCAGCGGTCGTGGTCCTTCACCGCAAGCACCGCCACGCGCACGTCGATCGCGCCCTGGTCCTCGCACCAGTACTTCACGGCCCGCAGCGTGTGCCCCTCGTCGAGGATGTCGTCGGCCAGCAGCACGCGGCGGCCGCGCATCTGCGCCGCCGGGCGGTGCAGCCAGGCCAGGCGCGAGCCGGTGGTGGCACCACGGTAGCGGGTGGCGTGCAGGTAGTCGAACTCGAGGTCCAGGCCGCGCTCGCCCAGCGCCAGCGCCAGCCGCGCCGCGAACAGCAGGCCGCCGTGCATCACCGAGACGAACAGCGGTGGCGTTCCGTCCCCGGCGTAGTCGGCGGCGATCGCGTCGGCCATGCAGTCGATGGCCGCCTCGAGGGCCTCGCGGTCGTGGAGCAGTTCGGCGTTTTCGAGCGCCTCGTCCAGGCTTGGCGGGTTCATGCCATCGTCCCCAGCGTGCTGGCGAGGCGGGCCTGCGCCTCGCGGTAACGGCCGTCGGCCAGCAGGCCGTCCCAGCCCCGTGCGCCGCGGCCGATCAGGCTGATCAGCGCGGCGGTGTTGAGCCGGCGCCCGCGGACGGCCGCCAGCGATTCCTCCACCAGCTCCGGGTGGCAGACCAGCACCACGTCGCAGCCGGCGTCGAGGTGCGCATCGACGCGCGCCTTCACGCCGCCGGCGGAGAAGGCCGCGGCCATGCCGATGTCGTCGGAGAACACCACGCCGCGGAAGCCGAGCTCGCCGCGCAGGATGTCGTTGATCCAGTACGGCGAATAGCCTGCCGGCTCCGGCGCGACCCGCGGGTAGACCACGTGGGCGAGCATGACCGCGTCGGCGCCCGCCTCGATCCCGGCCACGAACGGCACCAGGTCGTGCGCGCGGATCGCCTCCAGCGGACGGTCGTCGACGGCGTTGTCGAAGTGGGTGTCCTCGCGCACCGTGCCGTGGCCCGGGAAATGCTTGAGCGTGGCCGGCATGCCCGCGGCGTGCATGCCGCGGACGTATGCGCGGGTCAGCTCGGCGACCACGTGCGGGTCGTCGGAAAACGAACGGTCGCCGATGGCGAGGTTGCCGTGGCCCACGTCCACCACCGGCGCGAAGCTCAGGTCCACGCCGGTCGCGCGGACCTCGCTGGCCATCACCCAGGCGTGCTCCTCGGCGAGCGCGAGCGCGGCCTGCGGGTCCTTCGCGTACAGACGCCCGAAGCCCTCCAGCGCGGGCAGCGCGGTGTAGCCCTCGTCGAAGCGCTGCACGCGCCCGCCCTCCTGGTCCACGCAGATCAGCAGCGGCCGCGCCACCGCCTCGCGGATCGAGGCGCACAGCTCGGTGACCTGCGCGCGCGAGGCGAAGTTGCGCTTGAACAGGATCACGCCCGCGCAGGCGTCGTCCTGCAGCCAGTCGCGTTCCTGCGCGGTGAGTTCCTTGCCGGCGATGCCGATGACGAGCATGTGCGCTCCCTGTCAGGTGATGTCGGTGGCTGCGCGCTCCGCGTCGGTCCACTGCGACCAGGGACGCGATGCCAGGGCGAGATTGTAATAGCGGGGGACATCGGTCACCTCGCGCCCGGCCCAGGCCGGCATTTCGAAGCGTTCGGCCGGGTCGGACAGTTCGATCTCGGCCACCACCAGCCCGGCGTTGTCGCCCAGGAACTCGTCCACCTCCCACAGGTGGCCAGCGTGGCGGACGAGGTGGCGGCGCTTCTCGACCACGCCACCCACGCACAGGCCCAGCAGCGCGCGGGCATCCTCCACCGGGATGCCGTAGTCGAACTCCTGGCGGACCCGGCCGAGCTCGCGTGACTTGATGTTCAGGTACGCGGCGTCACCCTCGATCCGCACCCGCACCGAGGCCTTCTGCCTGCCGTCCACCACGTCGCCGGCGCCGTTGAGGTAGCCCTGCGCCATCGGCACCACGGCATGCGCGGCTTCGCGCCAGCCGTCGCCCGCGACCAGGAACTTGCGCTCGATTTCCAGGGCCATCCCGCTCCGCCTTCCGCGAAAAGGTGCCCAGTATCCCGGTTTTCGCCGCGCGGGGCACCTGTGCGGCCGCGCGGCGCTCAGCGGCCGCGCCCGGGCTCGAACAGGGCGATGGACTCGACGTGCGCGGTCTGCGGGAACATGTCCATCACGCCGGCGCTGACGAGCCGCCAGCCGCGCTCGTTGACCAGGTAGCCCGCGTCGCGCGCCAGCGAACCGGGATGGCAGCTGACGTAGACGATGCGTCTGAACTTCTCCAGCGGCAGCTGGCGCAGCACCTCGATCGCGCCGGAGCGCGGCGGGTCGAGCAGCAGCTTGTCGAAGCCCTGCCGCATCCACGGCGCGCCGCGCTGGTCCCGGGTCAGGTCCGCCGCGTGGAAATGCGCGTTCGCCAACCCGTTGCGCGCCGCGTTCTCCCGCGCGCGCGCCACCAGCCCGGCATCGCCTTCCACGCCCACCGCCTCGGCGACCCGCCGCGCCAGCGGCAGGGTGAAGTTGCCCAGGCCGCAGAACAGGTCGAGCACGCGGTCGCCCGGTTGCGCGTCGAGCAGCTCCAGCGCCCGCGCGATCATCAGCTCGTTGAGCGAAGCGTTGACCTGGATGAAGTCCAGCGGCCGGAAGCCGAGGATCACGTCCCATTGCGGCAGCCGGAACGCCAGCGATGGCGCCTGCGGCCACAGCGGGTGCACCGACTCGGCGCCGCCGGGCTGCAGAAACACCGCGAGGCGGTGCCGTTCGCCGAACGCGCGCAGCGCGGCGAGGTCGGCTTCCGGCAGCGGCTGCAGGTGGCGGAACACCAGAGCCACGCCGTCGAACTCCGGTTCCGGGTCACCGACGATGAACTCGACCTGCGGGATTTCGCGGCGCGCCTGCAGGCCGTCCACCAGCTCCGACAGCGGCCGCACCAGCGCGCCCACCTTCGGGACCACGGTGTGGCATTCGGACAGGTCGGCGACGAAGCGCGGGTCACGCTCGCGGAAGCCGACCAGGGTCCTGTCCTTCTTCTCGACCCGGCGCACCGAGAAGCGGCCCTTGCGGCGGTAGCCCCAGGCATCGCCGGTCAGGGGCGGCAGCACCTGCGCCGGCGAAACGTGGCCGATGCGCTCGAAGTTCTCCAGCAGCACCCGCTGCTTGGCCAGGATCTGCTTCGAGGCCTCCAGGTGCTGCAGGGCGCAGCCGCCGCAGGTGCCGAAGTGCACGCAGCGCGGCCGCACGCGGTCCGGCGAGGCCTGCAGCACCTCCACCGCCTCGGCCTCGTCGAAGTGGCGCGAGCGCCCGGTCTGCCGGGCCTGTACCCGCTCCCCGGGGAGCGCGCCGGAGACGAACACGGTCTTGCCGGCGTTGGGATGCCCCTCCGGCCGGCGCGCCACGCCGCGGCCGTCATGGCTGAGGTCGAGGATGTCGACGGTGAACGGGGTCTGGTCGATGCGGGCCACAGGGCGGGAACGTCAGGGGGAAAGCGCACATTGTCGCAGACACGGGCGGCCGCGCCGGGGCTAAGATGCCCCTGCCCGAAACGGACGCCGGAGCCACCGATGACGCCGCGCCTGCTGCTGGTCGAGGACGACCCCGTCAGCCGTGCCTTCCTGGCCACCACCGCCGAGGCCCTGCCGGCCGTGGTGGACGTGGCCGGCAGCTGCGCCGACGCCCTGGCGCTGGCGGCCGGACACGACTACGCGCTGTGGGCGATCGACGCCCGGCTTCCCGACGGCAGCGGCGCCGGGCTGCTGGCCCGGCTGCGCGCACGCGGCCTTGCCGCCCGGGCACTCGCCCACACCGCCGCGCACGGGCGCGACGAACTGGACGCTCTGTACCAGGCCGGGTTCGACGTGGTGGTCTGCAAGCCGCTGCCCGCGGCGGACTGGCAGCGGGCGCTGCGCGAGGCCCTCGCCGGGACCGGGGCGCCGGCTGCGCGCGCGGACGGCGTGCGCGATGCCGCGGACGAGGTTCCGGTCTGGGACGACGCCGCGGCGCTCGCCGCGATGAACGGCAACCGCGCGCACGTGGACGCCATGCGCGGCCTGTTCCTGGCCGAACTGCCGGCCACCCGCGCCCAGGCCGAGGCGGCCTTGGCCGCGGAGGACCACGCGGCGCTGTCCGCGCTCCTGCACCGGCTGCGCGCCGGCTGCGGCTTCGTCGGCGCCGCGCGCCTGCAGGCCGCCGCCGCGCGCCTGCGCGAGGCACCGGATTCGCCAGGGGCGCGGCGCGCGTTCCTCGACGCGCTTCAGGACACCGCGTCGTCCTGACCGCCGCTGCGGCGCGGCGCCAGCCGCGACAGTTCGCCCAGCATGTCCCAGGACTTCAGGCCGCGCCCGCCGAGGTGGTGCGCCAGTACCGTGCGCATCGCCTGGCGCAGGCCCGGCATGTCCTCCGGCACCGGCTCGGCGTCAGCCGCCAGTGCCAGCAGGCCGCGGCCGCTCGCGCCACGCGCATCGCCGCTGCGTTCGCTCAGCACCCGCCGCGGGCCATGCTCGGGGTCGAGCCGGTAGCGTGCCGCCGGGTCGATGGGGTTGCCATCACCGTCCACCGTCAGGTCGAAGCCGAAGCCGAGCGCCGACAGCAGGTCGCGCTCGAAGCGGCGCAGCGTCCACGCCAGTGGCGCCCCGGCGCCAAGCCGCGCGCGCACCTCGCCGTACAGCGCGTACAGCTCCGGATGCGGGTCCTGGCGCGGTACCAGGCGCACCAGCAGCTCGTTGACGTAGAACCCCGCGAGCGCGGCCTCGCCGGCAAGCTGCGGTGCCGCATCCAGCGCCTCCGCGGCGCTGAGGTGCGCCAGCTCGCCGCGCTGCACGGCATCGAGCCGGATGTGCTGCAGCGGCTGCAGCGTGGCGCGCAGGGCATGCTTCCCGGGGCCCTGCACGCCGCGCGCGACCAGGCCCAGGCGGCCATGGTTCTCGGTCAGCACCTCGACCAGCAGGCTGGTCTCGCGCCACGCCCGCGCGTGCAGCACGTAGGCGTGTTCGCCGGCGTAGCGCATCGCCTCAGTCTTCGTAGCCGAGCGAGCGCAGCGCGGCCTCGTCGTCGCTCCAGCCCTCGCGCACGCGCACCCAGGTCTGCAGGAACACCTTCGCGCCGAACAGCTGTTCCATCCGCTGCCGCGCCTTGGCGCCGATCTCCCTGAGCATCGCGCCCCCCTTGCCGATCACGATCGCCTTCTGCCCCTCGCGCTCGACCCAGATCACCGCGCCGATCCGGTACAGCACGCCACCATGCGGTGACGGCTCCTCGACGAAGGACTCGACCTCGACGGTGGTGGCGTAGGGCACTTCCGCGCCGAGGTGGCGCATGAGCTGCTCGCGCACCAGCTCGGCGGCGAGGAAGCGCTGGCTGCGGTCGGTGATCTCGTCCTCGCCGTACAGCGGCGGCTGCTCCGGCAGCAGGGCGAGGACGTCCTCCACCAGGTCCTCCAGGCCGATGCCCTTGAGCGCTGAGACCGGATGCACGCTGGCGAAGTCGCGGCCCTCGGTGACCTGCCTGATGTAGGGGAGCAGCTCCGGCTTGTTCCTGATCCGGTCGACCTGGTTGACCACCAGCACCACCGGCACCCCGGCTTCGCGCAGCGCCTCGTAGGCCAGCGTGTCCTCCTCGTCCCAGCGCCCGGCCACGACCACCAGCATCGCCGCGTCCACGCCGTCGAGCGCGCCGCGTGCGGCGCGGTTCATCATCCGGTTCATTGCCTTCTTCTGCTCGCGGTGGATGCCCGGGGTGTCGACCAGCACGAGCTGGCCCTCCGGGAAGGTGGCGATGCCGAGCAGGCGGTGCCGGGTGGTCTGCGGGCGGCGCGAGACGATGCTGACGTGCGCGCCGACCAGCGCGTTCACCAGGGTGGACTTGCCGACGTTGGGCCGGCCGATGACGGCGACGTGGCCGGCGCGGAAGGGCTGGGGGGTTTCCATCCCGGAATTGTATTGCGCAGCGCCGGTCAGGCGCCGGGATCGAGCTGCGCCAGCACGGCCTCCGCTGCCAGCTGCTCGGCGGCACGCCGGGAACCCGCCTCGCCTTCCGCCGCCACCCCCTGCCCGGCGAGGACGCAGCGCACGCGGAAGGTCTTGGCATGTTCCTCGCCGGTCTCCGACAGCAGCTCGTACTGCGGCAGGGGCAGCTGCCGGGCCTGCAGCCATTCCTGCAGGCGGGTCTTGGCGTCCTTGCCGATCCGGCCTGGCTGCAGCGCGTCGATCAGGGGGTCGAACCACGGCCGCACCACCTGCCGGCAGGCCTCGAAGCCGGCATCGAGGTAGATCGCGGCGACCACGGCCTCGAGCGCATCGGACAGGATCGAGTCGCGGCGGTGGCCGCCGGTCTTCATCTCGCCCGGGCCAAGGCGCAGCCGCGAACCCAGGTCGAGGCCGCGCGCGATCGCGGCCAGTGACGATTCCCTCACCAGCCCGGCGCGCGCCCGGGTCAGCACGCCCTCGTCCGCCTTCGGCCAGCGCGCGTACAGCGCCTCGGCCACGATCAGCCCGAGCAGGGCGTCGCCGAGGAATTCCAAGCGTTCGTTGTGCGGCGTGCCCGCGCTGCGGTGGGTCAGGGCCTGCTCCAGCAGGCCCGGGTTGCGGAACACGTGCCCGGCGAAGCTGCCGGCGCCTGCGCCTGTCGCCGGGGTCACCGTGGCATTTTCTGGGTCGCGTTGAACTTCCCGACCACGTCGAGGTTGCCGATCATCGGCTTGCGCACCTCGTACTGCACGGTCACCACCCAGCCACCGTCGCCACGCTCGATCTTCACGTGTTCCTTCTTCACGCTCTCGGCGTAGCTGATGTCGAGGCGGCGCAGCAGCATCTGCTGGATGCGCGCGGGGTCGGTGTTGCCGATGTCCGGCTCCTCCGCGAGGCTCTTGAGCGCGGTTTTGACCGCGTAGTACTCCTGGTACATCGGGAACAGCTTGAAGCCGATGTAGGCGAACAGGCCCACCACGGCCAGCACGATCACGAACCCGAGCAGGGTCATGCCCTGCTGCCTGCGCATTGCATTGCCTCGCATCTTCATCTGCCGATCCCCCTCGACGCCGGTCGCCGGACTAGCGGATGCTCCTGCCGATCCTGCCCCAGTCGATCCAGCCGGGCTGGCTGGAATCGAAGTTCATCCAGATCAGGAAGGCCTTGCCCCGCAGCTGGCTCTCGGGGAGCGTACCCCAAAACCGGCTGTCGTCGCTGCGGTCGCGGTTGTCACCCATCACGAAATAATGGCCCTCGGGGACGGTCCATTCGCCCTGCCCCCGCGGGTCGGCATAGCCGACGATCTCCAGCACCTGGTGCCGGCGCCCGTCCAGGTCCTCACTCAGCATGGCCGCCCCGGTCATGTCCCGCCCCCGGCCCTGGCCGACGTACTCGCCCTCGAACCGGTACTCCAGCGGCTCGCCGTTCACGTACAGGGTGTCACCGCGGAAGGAGATGGTGTCGCCGGGCAGGCCGACCACGCGCTTGATCCAGTCCTGGTCCGGCTGGTGCGGCGGCCGGAACACCACCACGTCGCCGCGCTGCGGCTCGCCGACGGGAATGACCTTGCGGTTGGTGATGGGCAGGCGGATGCCGTAGCTGAACTTGTTGACCAGAATGAAGTCGCCGATCAGCAGGGTCGGCATCATCGAGCTGGACGGGATCCGGAACGGCTCGGCGATGAAGCTGCGCAGGACCAGGACCACGAACAGCACCGGGAAGAACGCCTTCGAGTAGTCGACGAGGATCGGCTCCTTCTCCTCCGGCAGCCCTGACGCCTCGCGCCGCCGGCGGGCGAAGAACAGGCGGTCCAGCAGCCAGACGATCCCGGTGGCGAAGGTCAGGGCGACCAGCCCGATCTCGAACAACTTCATGCTCCCCCCTACTTGTTGTCCACCTGCAGAACGGCGAGGAAGGCCTCCTGCGGGATTTCCACGCGCCCGACCTGCTTCATCCGCTTCTTGCCCTCCTTCTGCTTCTCGAGGAGCTTCTTCTTGCGGGTGACGTCGCCACCATAGCACTTGGCGAGGACGTTCTTGCGCAGGGCCTTGACCGTGGTCCGGGCGATGATCTGGGAACCGATGGCGGCCTGGATCGCCACGTCGAACTGCTGGCGCGGGATCAGGTCCTTCATCTTCTCGCACAGCTCGCGGCCGCGGCGGTCGGCGTGGCTGCGATGGGCGATGATGGACAGCGCGTCGACCCGGTCGCCGTTGATCAGGATGTCCACGCGGACGAACGGGCCCGGGTCGAAGCGCAGGAAGTGGTAGTCGAGCGACGCATAGCCGCGGCTGACCGACTTGAGCCTGTCGAAGAAGTCCAGCACCACCTCGGCCAGCGGCAGCTCGTAGCTGACCTGCACCTGGGAGCCGAGGTACTGGATCCCGATCTGGTTGCCGCGCTTCTCCTCGCACAGCGTGATCACGTTGCCGACGTAGTCCGGCGGGGTGAGGATGTTGGCGCGGATGATCGGTTCGCGGATCTCCGCGATCCGGTTGACCGGCGGCAGCTTGGCCGGGTTGTCGAGCGCCATCACCGAACCGTCGGTCAGCTGCACCTCGTAGACCACGGTCGGCGCGGTGGTGATGAGGTTCAGGTCGTACTCGCGTTCCAGCCGCTCCTGCACGATCTCCATGTGCAGCATGCCGAGGAAGCCGCAGCGGAAGCCGAAGCCCATCGCCTCGGAGCTTTCGGGCTCGAAGCGCAGCGCGGCGTCGTTCAGGCGCAGCTTCTCCAGCGCCTCGCGCAGGTCCGGGTAGTCCTCGGCGTCCACCGGGAACAGGCCGGCGAACACGCGCGGCTGCATCTCCTGGAAGCCGGGCAGCGGCTTCGGCGCCGGGTCGTTGGCATGGGTCAGGGTGTCGCCGACCGGCGCGCCGTGCACGTCCTTGATCGACGCGGTCAGCCAGCCGACCTCGCCCGGCGCCAGCTCGTCGCGGAGCTTGCGCTTGGGCGTGAACACGCCGACCTGGTCCACCTGGTAGCTGCGGCCGGTGGACATGACCAGGATCTTGTCGCCGGGACGGATCCGGCCCTGCATCACCCGCACCAGCGAGACCACGCCCAGGTAGTTGTCGAACCAGGAGTCGATGATCAGCGCCTGCAGCTTGTCGGTGTCGCGCGGCTTCGGCGGCGGGATGCGGTGGACGATGGCCTCCAGTACTTCCTCGACGTTCAGGCCGGTCTTGGCGCTGACCGGGATCGCATCGGAGGCGTCGAGGCCGATCACCGCCTCGATCTCCGCCTTGGCGCGCTCGACGTCGGCGGTCGGCAGGTCGATCTTGTTGAGCACCGGCACCACTTCCAGACCCAGCTCCACCGCGGTGTAGCAGTTGGCCACGGACTGCGCCTCGACGCCCTGCGCCGCGTCCACCACCAGCAGCGCGCCCTCGCACGCGGCCAGCGACCGGCTGACCTCGTAGCTGAAGTCCACGTGCCCGGGGGTGTCGATGAAGTTGAGCTGGTAGGTGTGGCCGTCACGCGCCCGGTAGGGCAGCGACACCGCCTGCGCCTTGATCGTGATCCCGCGCTCGCGCTCGATCGGGTTGGAATCGAGCACCTGCGCTTCCATCTCGCGCGCTTCGAGGCCGCCGCAGATCTGGATGATGCGGTCAGCCAGCGTCGACTTGCCGTGGTCGACGTGGGCGATGATGGAGAAGTTGCGGATGAACCGCATCGGATCCAGGGACATGGGGCGGCGACAGGCGGTCGTCGGCGTTCGGGAAGCGGCGGATTATCGCACAGGGCCGCCGCCGCCCCGCCAGCGCCGTACCCGGCGCGCGGCGGGCCGGGGCCGGCCGCCGCGCGGGCACGGCCCGCTCAGTCGTCGCCCTCGCGCGGGGTCACCGGCACGAACTGGGTGCCGCCGGAGCGGGTGCGCACCAGCAGCATCACGGTCTGGCCGGGCCTGACCTCGCGCAGCTCGCGCTCGAGCGCGGCGGCGCTGCCGACCGGCTTGCGACCGACCTGCAGGATCACGGTGCCGGGCATGATCCCGGCGCGCCGCGCGGCGCCTTCCGCGCGCACGACCAGCACGCCCTCGCCCGGCTTCAGGCCGAACTGGCGGCGCTGCGCCTCGTCCAGGTCCCGGCCGGTGATGCCCAGGGCATTGCCGGTCTGCTCCGCGGGCCGCTGCGTGCCGCGGCCCTGCGCCGGCACGCCGGCCAGGGCGGACTCGTCCAGCCGGGTGAGCGTGACCTCGACGTCGCGCTCGCGGCCGTCGCGGAACACCTTCAGCCGCACCTTCGTGCCCGGCGCCTTGTTGCCGATCAGCGGCGGCAGGTCGCTCGACTGGCGCACGGCCACGCCGTCCACGGAGCGGATCACGTCCATCGGCTCGATGCCGGCCTTCTCGGCGGGGCTGCCGGGCATGACCTCGTTGACCAGCGCGCCCAGCGTGTCCGGCAGGCCGATGCCCTTCGCCTTCTCCGAGGTCATCGGCTCCACGGTCACGCCGAGCTGGCCGCGGCGCACCTCGCCGTGCTCCTTGAGCTGGCTGACGACGTTCATGGCCACGTCGATGGGAATGGCGAAGCTCACGCCCATGTAGCCGCCGGAGTTGCTGAAGATCTGCGAGTTGATGCCGATGACCTCGCCGCGGGTGTTGAGCAGCGGGCCGCCGGAATTGCCGCGGTTGATCGCCACGTCCGTCTGGATGAAGGGCACGTAGCGCTGGTCGGCGTACGGGTTGCTGCGGCCGACGGCGCTGACGATGCCGGCGGTGACCGACTGCTCGAAACCGAACGGCGAGCCGATCGCGATCGCCCACTGGCCCGGCTTCACCGCGGACGCATCGCCCGGGCGCAGCACCGGCAGGCCGGTGGCGTCGATCTTGAGCAGCGCCACGTCGGACATCTGGTCGCTGCCCACGACCTTCGCGGTGAACTCGCGGCGGTCGGTGAGCGTGACCCGGACCTCGTCGGCGCCATCGATGACATGGTGGTTGGTCAGGATGTAGCCGTCGGACGAGATGATGAAGCCCGTGCCCAGGCCGACCCGGCGCGGCGCGCCCGGCTCGTCGTCACCGGGTTCCGGGATCCCGAACCCGGGCCCGAAGAACCGGCGGAAGATCTCCGGGATGTCGTCGGCCGGGATCCCGCCGCGGCGGGCGAGCCCACGCCCGCTGGACAGCACCTCGACGTTGACCACCGCCGGCCCGACCTGCTCCACCAGGCGGGTGAAGTCCGGCAGCCCGGTCACCAGCGGCGCCGGAGGCGTGGCGGCGGACGCCGGGGCCTGTGCCGGTTGCGCCGGCTCCGCCACGGCGGCGGCGGAGGCCGTGGATTGCAGGGCCACGACCGGCGTCACCGCCGCGGTCGCGGCGGCCGAGGCCAGCAGGATCAGGACGAAGGCGGTAAGCGGGTTCTTCATCGGGGAAACGTCCTTGACATGGATCTCGGGTTATCCACCCGTGCAGGCGGCCGGTGCCACCCGCCGGGTCAGTCCATCCGCCCGGCTTCGGGGATGGCGTCCATGGACCCGGGTGGCAGCACGGGCGGGAGGGCGATGCGCGGCCGGAACGGTTCAAATGCTTCGCCCTGGTCCGGGACCGCCTGCGGGCGGCCGTAGTCGGTATTGAACGCGCTGCCGGTGGCTCCCGGCAACAGCGGGCGCGGCCAAGGCCGCGGCTGCGGCAGCGTGGCGGGCGCGAACACCGCGCCGGCATCGTCCGGGGCCACGGTGGCCGGCTCCGCCGGCACGGCGGCGACCATGGTCATGGCCCCGGCCGCATCCTGCTCCACGCCGCCCACGCCACGGCGCGACGGGGCCGTGCGCGGGCGCTGGCTGGCGGCGCGGCGCTCGACGGCAGCCACGGCCACGGCGGCCAGCGCGGCGGGTGCCGCCCCGGGGACCGGATCCGCCGGAATCCCGGCCGGCTCCCCGGCAGGCGCGGCGTCCAATACGGAACCAGCATCGGCGACGGCGGGCCCGGACTCCGGCGTGGCGACCGGCGCCCCCCCGGCCACCATCGGCTGCACGGGCGTCGTGGGCGATGCCGGCGTGGGCCCGGGCAGCTGGCGGGTGGCGAACACGGCGACCAGGGCGACCGAAGCCGCCAGCGCCGCCCCGCCGGCCCAGCGCAGGCGGCGCGGCGATGCGCCATGGCGCGCCTGCGCCTCCGCCCCGGCCCCGTCCTCATGGAGGCGACGGGCGACGCGTTCGGCGAAGTCGGACGGCAGCAGGGCATGGTGGGCGCCGCGCAGGATGTCGCCGCAGATCTGCCAGCGTTCCCAGCAGGCGGCCAGTTCGCGGTCGTGCTGGAGCCGGCGCAGCATGAACTTCGCCTGGTCGGGTGACAGCTCGCCGTCCAGCATCGCCGACAGCTGCTGGCGGTGGTAGGCCAGCAGCTTGTCGGGATCGGGCTCGATCCGGATCGCATCGTTGTCGTCGACGTGGTTCATCGCGCCGCACGCTCCATGGTGTCGTTTCGGTCCAGCAGGGGCTTCAGCTCCCGGTCGATCGCCTCGCGGGCCCGGAAGATGCGCGAGCGCACCGTTCCGATCGGGCAGTCCATGCGCCTGGCGATCTCCTCGTAGCTCAGGCCGTCCACCTCGCGCAGGGTGATCGCCAGCCGGAGCTCCTCGGGCAGTGCTTCGACCGCGCGCATCACCGTTTGTTCCAGTTCCTGCCGCATCAGTTCACGTTCCGGTGTGTCGGTGTCGCGCAGGCGCAGGCCGGCGTCGATCACCTCGGCGTCCCCGATGTCGACGTCCGCGCCGGGGGGGCGGCGCTGGCCGGCGACGATGTGGTTCTTGGCGGTGTTCACGGCGATCCGGTGGAGCCAGGTGTAGAACTGCGAGTCGCCGCGGAAGTTCCCGATCGCGCGGTAGGCGCGGATGAAGGTCTCCTGGGCGACGTCCTGCACCTCGCTCCAGTCGGCGATGTAGCGCCCGATCAGCGCCGCGATCCGGTGCTGGTACTTGCGCACCAGCAGGTCGAAGGCGGCGTTGTCGCCGCGCTGCACCCGCCTGACCAGTTCCAGATCCAGTTGTTGGGTGTCGTACTCGGCCATCGGCCGGGCTCCCTCCTGAATGCTCCGGCATCCGGCCGGGCGGTCTGACCATGCCACCGGGGAGGAAGTTCCGCCCCGCGTCCAGGCCAATCTGGGGCCGGGCGCCCCCGCCACAAGCCGCCGCGGGCCCCGGGCGTTTCAAACGCCGATTTGACGCCGCCGAAGTGGCGCCCGGATCATAGTGTCCTTCCCGTACCGTAACGGATGGTGCCGCATGACCGCTGGCCTCGACGGACTGCGCTTCAGCCACTGGCAAGCCGAGCTGCGCCCCGACGGCGTGCTCGTGCTGTCCTTCGACCGCGCCGGGGAACAGGTCAACACCTTCTCCCAGGACGTGCTGATCGAGCTCGACACCCTGCTCGAACGGCTGGCGCTCGACCCGCCCAGGGCGGTGGTCCTGCGCTCGGCCAAGGAGAAGGGCTTCATCGCCGGCGCGGACATCCGCGAATTCGCCGAATTCGACCGCAAGGGGACCATCGCCGACGCGATCCGCCGCGGCCAGCAGGTGTTCCAGCGCCTGGCCGAGCTGCCCTGTCCCACGGTGGCGGCGATCCACGGCTTCTGCATGGGCGGCGGCACCGAGATCTCGCTGGCCTGCGACTACCGCATCGCCAGCAACGATCCCTCCACCCGCATCGGCCTGCCCGAGGTGAACCTGGGCATCTACCCCGGCTGGGGCGGCAGCGTGCGCCTGCCGCGCCTGGTCGGCGCGCCGGCGGCGATGGACATGATGCTGACCGGGCGCAACCTGTCGGCCAGCGCGGCGAAGGCAATCGGCCTGGTGGACCGGGTGGTGGCGCCGGCGGTGCTGCTCGACGAGGCGGTCAAGCTCGCCCTCGAGGGCCATGCCCGCCCGTTCGCGCAGCGCATCAAGGCCTGGATCACCAACACCTGGCCGGCGCGCCAGCTGCTGGCGCCGATGATGGTCAAACAGGTGGCACGCAAGGCGCGGCGCGAGCACTACCCCGCGCCTTACCTGCTGGTCGAGACCTGGCGCCGCAGCGGCGGCGGCATCCAGTCGCTGCTCGAGGCCGAGCGCCGGTCGGTGGTGAAGCTGGCCGGTACCCCGGCCGCGCGCAACCTGACCCGCGTGTTCTTCCTGATGGAGCGGCTCAAGGGCCTGGGCGGCAAGGACCCGCACGGCATCTCCCGGGTGCACGTCGTCGGCGCCGGGGTGATGGGTGGCGACATCGCCGCGTGGGCCGCATACAAGGGCTTCGAGGTGACCCTGCAGGACCGCGAGCAGCGGTTCATCGACGGCGCGCTGGCGCGCGCCCGCGAGCTGTTCGCCAGGAAGGTGAAGGACGAGGCGAAGCGCGCGGACGTGGCCGCGCGGCTGAAGTCCGACCTCGCCGGCGACGGCGTGGCCGACGCCGACCTGGTGATCGAGGCGATCATCGAGGATGCGGACGCCAAGCGCGCGCTGTACCAGGCGATCGAGCCGAAGCTCAAGCCGGACGCGCTGCTGGCCACCAACACCTCCTCGATCCCGCTGGACGAGCTGCGCGGGCACATCGCCCGCCCGTCGCAGTTCGCCGGCCTGCACTTCTTCAACCCGGTGGCGCAGATGCCGCTGGTCGAGATCGTGCGCCATGACGCGATGTCGCCGCGCACGGAACAGCGCCTCGCCGCCTTCTGCCGCGCGCTGGACAAGTTCCCAGTGCCGGTCGCGGGCACGCCGGGCTTCCTGGTCAACCGCCTGCTGTTCCCCTACATGCTGGAGGCGGCCACCGCCTACGCCGAGGGCATCCCGGGCGCGGTGATCGACCGGGCCGCGGTGGCCTTCGGCATGCCGATGGGCCCGATCGAGCTGATCGACACCGTTGGCCTGGACGTGGCCTACGGCGTCGGCCAGGAGCTGGCGCCCTTCCTCGGCCTGGAGATCCCGGCCGCGCTGTCCAGCCCGCCGGAACCCGGCAAACGCGGCAGGAAGGACGGTCAGGGGCTGTACGCCTGGGAGAACGGCAAGCCGAAGAAGCCCGAGGTGCCGAAGGACTACCGCGCGCCGGAGGACCTGCAGGACCGGCTGATCCTGCCGCTGGTGAACGAGGCGGTGGCCGCGCTGCACGAGGGCGTGGTGGCCGACGCCGACCTGCTCGATGCCGGCGTGATCTTCGGTACCGGCTTCGCGCCGTTCCGCGGCGGCCCGATCCAGTACGTGCGCGAGACCGGCGTCGAGGCCATCCTCGAACGGCTCGGTGCGCTGCAGGCCAGGTACGGCGGCCGCTTCGCGCCGAAAGCCGGCTGGGACCACCCCGCACTGCGCCAGCCGGCGGCCTGACCATCCACGCAACGCCTGCCGGCCGCCGTCCCCACGACGGCGGCCGCGGGATCCCTTCGTCCACACCGCTTCCGGAGAACCCGACGCATGCCCAGGTTGAGCGCCCCGACTTCCGGCACCTTCCTCGTCGCCCTCCTGCTGGGCGGCCTCGGCATCGCCGCACGGCTGGGCTACGTCCCGGCACTCGCGCCGCATGCCTTCTGGCTGGTGGCCGGCGGGCTGGCGCTGCTGATGCTGGGCAACCTGTTCAGGGGCCTGTGACGCCACCCGCCGGGGGCGCGCCCCGGCGGCACGCAAGCACGCCGGCCGCGCCACGCGCCGCCGGCAACCCGCGCAGGGCGCGGGTCACATCGTGTGGGTGGGCTTGTCGGCGTTGAGCGTGCCCGCGAGCAGGGTCTCGATCCTGCTGCGCAGGTTCTCGCCCTCGGGCGTGTCCGCGAACTGCACGCCGACGCCCGCGGTGCGCGCGCCCTGCGCCCCGGTCGGCGTGACCCAGACCACTTTGCCGGCCACCGGCAGGCGCTCGTTGGACTCGGGCAGCGTCAGCAGCAGGAAGACCTCGTCGCCGATGAAGTAGCGCCTGGGCGTGGGCACGAAGATGCCGCCGTTCCTGAGGTACGGCATGTAGGCGTTGTACAGCGCCGCCTTGTCCTTCACCACGAGCGACAGGATGCCCTGTCTGGCGCCTGCCGCGCCGCCGGTCACGCTCATCTCGTCATTCCCCTGCTTCCGGCCGCCGGGGGCGGATCCGTCCGCCATGCCAGCAGCAGTTCAACGATGGCCAGGTCCGCGCGCACCGTCGTCCTGAGCAGTTCGCGCGTCCGGTTGGCCGCATCGAACCATTGCGCCAGCTTCCTGATCCGCAGTGGATCGGTCAAGCCCGACGAAGCCTCGGCCAGGGCCAGGTCGGCGGCATGGGCGAGCCGCAGCGGCGCCTGTTCGTCACCGGCCCAGCGCTGTGCGGTGGTGACCGCGTCGACCTCGCCGCGGCGCAGCCGGCGCAGGTCCTCCGCGACTTCCCGGCGCAATTCCATGCCGCCATCGCGCAGCCAGGCGTCGGCCAGCCCGGGATGGCCGCGCGCGGCGTCGAGCGCCTCGTCCGCGGCCGCCGCGTCGTGGCCCTGCGCGCGCAGCCACTCCAGTGCCTCGGTGCGCGGCGGCAGCCGGAACTCCAGCCGCTGGCAGCGGCTGCGGATGGTCGCGGGCAGGCGCGAGGGATTGGCGGTCACCAGCCACAGGTAGCGGCCCGGCTGCGGCTCCTCCAGTGTCTTGAGCAGGGCATTGGCCGCGGCGGCGTTGAGCGCGTCCGCGGGGTCGATGATCGCCACCACCGCGCCGCCGAACTGCGGCGTGAGCGACAGCTTCTCCGACAGGTCGCGGATCTGCTCGATCACGATCTCGCTGCGCAGCCTGCCCTCGCGGTTGGGTTCGAGCCCGACCACGTGCAGGTCCGGGTGGGTGCCGGCGGCGACCAGCGCCGCCGTGCGCGCCTCGCCCCCGGCGCCGAGCACGCGCGCCGCCAGCCGCTCGACCACGGCGCGCTTGCCGAGCATGGCCGGGCCGCAGACCAGCAGGGCATGTCCCATCCGGCCGCCGTCGAGCGCCTCGGCCGCGCGGTCGAAGGCGCGCTGCTGCCATGGCGACAACGGTGCGCTCATGCCACCTGCCTCCGCCATGCCTGCAGCAGGGCCACCGCCTCGGCTGCCACTTCGTCCGCCGGGCGCGAGGCGTCGAGCACGCGGAACCGTTCCGGCTCGGCGCGCGCGCGATCCATGAAGGCCCTGCGCACGCGCTCGAAAAACTCGTCCTGTTCCCGCTCGATCCGGTCCGGCCACAGGTCGCGGATAGCGGCACGTGCGCGCCCCTCGCGCACGTCGATGTCGAGCAGCAGGGTCAGCGCCGGCCGGATTCCGACCACGCGCCGCTCCAGTTCCGCGATCAGCGCCGTATCGAGGCCGCGCCCGTCGCCCTGGTAGGCGTAGCTGGAATCGGTGAAGCGGTCGCACACGACCCACGCGCCGCGTTCGAGCGCGGGCAGGATGGTCTCGCGCACGTGCTGCGCGCGCGCTGCGAACATCAGCAGCAGTTCGGTCTCCGGCGCCGCCGGCTCGTGCTCCGGGTCGAGCAGCAGCCCGCGGATGCGTTCGGCCAGCGGCGTGCCACCGGGTTCGCGCGTGCACACCACCTCGCAGCCGTCGGCCACCAGCGCCTCGCGCAGGGCCTTGAGCACGGTGCTCTTGCCGGCGCCCTCGCCGCCCTCGAGCGAGACGAATCGCGGGTGCGTGCGGATGCCGCTCATTTCCGGCCGAACCTCTCGCGGTAGCGCTGGATGTACCGGCGCACCGCCGCGTTGTGCTCCTCGAGCGTGCGCGAGAACACGTGGCGGCCGCTGCCGTCGCCGACCGCGACGAAGTACAGCGCGTCGCCGGGGGCCGGGTTGGTGGCCGCGCGGATCGCGTCGCGGCCCGGCATCGCGATCGGCGTGGGAGGCAGGCCGTCGCGGGTGTAGGTGTTGTACGGCGTGTCGGTGAGCAGGTCCACGCGCCGGATGTTCCCGGTGTAGGCGCTGCCCATGCCGTAGATGACGGTCGGGTCGGTCTGCAGGCGCATGCCGAGCTTCAGCCGCCGCACGAACACGCCGGCGATCAGCGGACGCTCCCCGGGCACACCGGTTTCCTTCTCGATGATCGAGGCCAGGATCAGCGCTTCCTCCGGCGTCTTCAGCGGCAGGTCCGGGGCACGCGCTTCCCACGCCGCGGCGAGCTCGCGGTCGAGCGCGTCCGCGGCGCGGCGCAGGATGTCGAGGTCGCTGTCGCCACGGGTGTAGACGTAGGTCTCGGGCAGGAACCGCCCTTCCGGGTGCACGCCCTCGCGGCCGAGCCGCGCCATGAGCGCGGCGTCGTCGAGTCCGCCGATGGTCTGCACGAGCGGCGAGGCCTTGGCCAGAGCCGCGCGCAACTCGCGGATGTTCCAGCCCTCGACGATGGTGAAGCGGTAGGTGATCACCTTGCCGTCGCGCATGTGCCCGAGCAGCACGCGCGGCGTGATCCCCGGAGCGAGGGCGTATTCGCCCACCTGGATGCGCGCGTCGGCGCCGAGCTCGCGCGCCAGCAGCTGCCATTCGAGGTCGTGGCCCTCGCGCACGCCCGCCTCGCGCAGGCGTGCGAGCACGCGGCGGAACGTGTCCCCGCGCTCGACCACCAACACCTGTCCCGCCTGCACGCCCGCCAGCGGCGTGTCGGCGAAGCCGCGGTAGCGCTGCCAGCCCCACCAGGCCAGCGCCACCACCGCCAGCAATGCCAGCAGGCAGAACATTCCGGCAGCACGCCGGCATTTCCCCTTGCAGCCCATCAACCGGTTTCCCGTCCGCCTTCCACGTCCATGCCCGCAGGATACCCCGTCGCCGTCGCAGGGCGTGACACCGGCGCCTCCCCGGCCCCCAGCGCGCGCAGCATGCCGCGCGCCTTGGCGCGGGTCTCGTCGAGCTCGCGCGCCGGGTCGGAGTCGGCGACGATGCCCGCGCCGGCGCGGAAGCGCAGGACAGCGCCTTCCGCCTCCGCGCTGCGGATCAGGATGTTGAGGTCGAGGTCGCCGTCGCGGTTGAGCCAGCCCATCGCGCCGGTGTAGGCGCCGCGGCCGGTGCCCTCCAGCTCCGCGATGATCTGCATGCAGCGCACCTTGGGGCAGCCGGTGATGGTGCCGCCGGGGAACACCGAGGCGATCACACTGCCCGGCGTGACACCGTCGCGCAGGCGGCCGCGCACGTTGCTGACGATGTGGTGCACGTGTGCGTAGCTTTCCACCGTCATCAGCTCGTCCACCTGAACGCTGCCCGGCGCGCACACCCGGCCGAGGTCGTTGCGCTCCAGGTCCACCAGCATCACGTGCTCGGCGCGCTCCTTCGGGTGCCCGGCCAGCTCGCTGATCCGCGAGGCGTCGTCGTCGCCGGGGAAGCGCGGCCGCGTGCCCGCGATCGGCCGCGTCTCCACCACGTCGCCGCGCACCGACACCAGCCGCTCCGGCGAGGCGCTGACCACCGCCCAGCCACGGCCCGCGAACAGGCCCGCGAACGGCGCGGGATTGGCCTCGCGCAGCCGCGCGTGGAGCCGCGCCGGGTCGAGCGGCGCATCGAAGCGTGCCTGCCAGCCACGCGACAGGTTGACCTGGAACACATCGCCGGCGGCGAGGTAATCGAGCACGCGCTCCACGCCGGCGGTGAACGTGTCCGGGTCATCCTCCCCGACCGAAACCGGTGGCCGCCACGGCGGCAACGGAGGCACGCCCGTGCAGGCGGCCACGTCCTCCAGCAGCGAGGCCAGCATCGCCCCGCGGCCGGCCTCGGCGATGGCCACGCACTCGCCGGTGGCGTGATCGCGCAGCACCGCTGCCGGACAGCGCAGAGCGACCGCGACCGGCAACCCGCCTGCGGCGGCGGGCAGGCGCAGCACCGGCTCGACCTGCGTCGCCAGTTCGTAGCCGAGCAGCAGCGCCCAGCCGCCGCGGAACGGCCATCGCGCCTCGCCGCGCGGCAGGCGCAGGCTCGACCAGGCCGCGTCGAGCGCCTCGAGGAACCGCCCGGGTACGTCCGCGCCGTGGCGGTCGCGCACGCGCCCGTCCGGCCACAGCCACAGGCCGTCGCCGTCGGTCATCAGCAGCATGTCCCAGCGCGCCTGCGGCGTACCGTGCGCGACCGACTCCAGCAGCACCGGGTAGCGCGCCGGGGCAAGCCGGTGCAGGCGCAACAGGTCGGTGCCGTCGGCAAGCGGGCGGATGGTGGGCATTGTCCGTCCGGTCGCGGGCGCGAGGCACGACGGCCCCGCGCCGGGGGTCAGACGCGGCGGAACACCAGGGTGCCGTTGGTGCCGCCGAAGCCGAAGGAGTTCGACAGCGCGATGTCGATCTTCTTCTCGCGCGCGGTGTGCGGCACGTAGTCGAGGTCGCAGCCCTCGGACGGGTTGTCGAGGTTGATCGTCGGCGGGATCACGCCGGTGTGCACGGCCATCGCCGAGAACACCGCCTCCACGCCGCCGGCCGCGCCAAGCAGGTGGCCGGTCATCGACTTGGTCGAGCTGACCATCAGCCTGTACGCGTGGTCACCGAACACGCTCTTGATGCCCATGGTCTCGGCCAGGTCACCGGCCGGGGTCGAGGTGCCGTGGGCGTTGATGTAGTCCACCTGCGACGGGTCGATGCCGGCGTCGTGGATCGCCGCCGCCATGCAGCGCGCGGCACCCTCGCCGTTCTCGCTCGGCGCGGTCATGTGGTGGGCGTCGCCGCTCATGCCGAAGCCGGCAAGCTCGGCGTAGATGCGCGCGCCGCGTGCCTTCGCCCGCCCGTATTCCTCGAGGATCAGCACGCCGGCGCCGTCGCCCATCACGAAGCCGTCGCGTTCGCGGTCCCACGGCCGCGAGGCGCGCTCGGGCTCGTCGTTGCGGGTGGACAGCGCCTTCATCGCGCAGAAGCCGGCAAGCGAGGTCGGCGTGGTCGCGCACTCGGCGCCGCCGGCGATCATCACGTCGGCGTCGCCGTACTGGATCATGCGCATCGCCAGGCCGATGTTGTGGGTGGCGGTGGTGCAGGCGGTGACCACCGCGATGTTCGGCCCCTTGGCGCCGGTCATGATCGACACCTGCCCGGAGATCATGTTGATGATCGTGCTGGGCACGTAGAACGGCGAGACCTTGCGCGGGCCGCCCTCGTGGTACCGCAGCGTGGTCTCCTCGATGCCCTTGAGGCCGCCGATGCCGGCGCCGATGGCCACGCCGATGCGGTCGGCCGCGGCACCGCCGATCTCCAGGCCGGCGTCGGCGATCGCCATCATCGCGGCGGCGACGCCGTAGTGCACGAAGGGGTCCATCTTCTTGACGTCCTTCGGCGCGATCCACGGCGACGGGTCGAAGCCCTTGACCTCGCCGGCGATGCGCGTGGCGAACGCGGACGCGTCGAAATGCGTGATCGGCGCGATGCCGGAACGGCCGTTGACGACACCGTCCCAGCTGGCCGCCAGGTCGTTGCCCAGTGGCGACAGGATGCCGAGACCGGTGATGACAACGCGACGCTTGGACATTGCGGACTCCTCGTGTGGGCTTCGGCTTCACGCGCGACGGGTGCCGCGCAAACGCACGAGGCCGCGATGCGGCCCCGTGGTTTTCCGGGAGCCTCGCCCGGCCCCCGCAGGTCCCCGCGCCGCAGCGCGGGAATCAGGCGTTCGTCAGCTCTTGACGTGGGCCTTGATGTAGTCGATGGCCTGCTGCACCGAAGTGATCTTCTCGGCTTCCTCGTCCGGGATCTCGCACTCGAACTCCTCCTCGAGGGCCATCACGAGTTCCACGGTGTCCAGCGAGTCGGCACCGAGGTCGTCGACGAAGGAAGCACTGTTCGTGACTTCTTCTTCCTTGACGCCCAGCTGTTCGGCCACGATTTTCTTGACGCGTTCTTCGATGCTGCTCATTGGCTGTTGGCTCCGCGGAGGGTGGTTTCGGGATAGTGTAAGAGGAAACCGGCGGGGCGTGAACGCGGGCCACCTTCGCCTTTCGGTTCAATGGCTTGCCGCGTTTTCCGCCGGTGTTACGGCATGTACATTCCACCGTTGACGTGGAGGGTCTCGCCGGTGATGTAGGCGGCGCCCGGACCGGCCAGGAACGCCACCGCGCGGGCGATGTCCGCGGGCTGGCCGAGGCGGCCCAGCGCGATCTGCGACAGCATCGCGTTGCGGACATCCTCCGGCAGGCCTGCGGTCATGTCGGTCTCGATGAAGCCCGGGGCGACCACGTTCACCGTGATCCCGCGCGACCCTACTTCCTTCGCCAGCGACTTGCTGAAGGCGATGATGCCGGCCTTGGCCGCGGCGTAGTTGGCCTGGCCCGCGTTGCCGGTCACGCCGATCACCGAGGCGATGTTGATGATCCTGCCCTTGCGCGCCTTCATCATCCCGCGCAGAACCGCCTTGGAGGCGCGGTAGACGCTGGTGAGGTTGGTGTCGAGGATGGCCTGCCAGTCCTCGTCCTTCATCCGCATCAGCAGGTTGTCGCGGGTGATGCCGGCGTTGTTGACGAGGATGGATACCGGGCCGATCTCCTTCGAGACGTCCTCGACCAGCTGTTCGATCGCGCCCGGCCGCGTCACGTCGAGCACCCTGCCGTGCCCGCCGTGCGCCTCGAGTCGTTCGGCGATCGCGTTGGCGCCGGCCTCGCTGGTCGCGGTGCCGATGACGGTCGCGCCCTGTGCCGCCAGCTCGTCGGCGATCGCGGCGCCGATGCCGCGGCTTGCGCCGGTCACCAGTGCGATTTCGCCCTGCAGTGCCTGTGTCATGTCTCCAGTCCCGGTCCGTGTTGCGGGGAAAGGCAAGGATACCTTCGGGATTCAGGCCGCGCGCCAGTCGGCGAGCGCGGCCTCGAGGTCCTCCGGCGCGCCGAGCGCGCGCGCGTCCAGGCCCCTGTCGATGCGCTTGACCAGGCCGGCGAGCACCTTGCCCGGGCCGCACTCGCCGATGCGCGTGGCGCCGCGCCCGGCCAGCGCCTGCACGCAGCCGGTCCAGCGAACCGGCAGGTAAAGCTGGCGCACCAGGGCGTCGCGGATCGCGTGGACGCCGTCGTGGGTCTCGGCGTCCACGTTCTGCACCACCGGCACGGAGGGCTCGCTCCACTGCAGGCCGGCCATGGTCTCCGACAGGCGGTTCGCCGCCTCGCGCATCAGCGGGGTGTGCGAAGGCACGCTCACGGCCAGCTTCACGGCCTTGCGCACGCCTTTCTCCGCGAGCAGCGCCAGGGCACGGTCGACCGCGGCCGCGTGGCCACCGATCACGACCTGGCCCGGCGAGTTGTAGTTGGCTGGCACCACGACCTCGTCGCCCGAGGCCTGCTCGCAGGCCTCGGCCACCACGGCGTCGTCGGCGCCGAGCACGGCCGCCATCGCGCCGGTGCCCTCGGGCGCGGCGTCCTGCATCAGTTGCCCGCGCACGCGGACCAGGCGCGCGGCGTCGGCCAGCCCGAGCGCGCCGGCGGCGACCAGCGCCGTGTACTCGCCGAGGCTGTGGCCGGCCATGCATGCCGGCATCGCGCCACCGAGCCCGCGCCACACGCGCCACACCGCGACGCCCGCGGCCAGCAGCGCCGGCTGGGTGAACTCGGTGCGGTTGAGCTGTTCCTCGGGCCCTTCCTGCGACAGTGCCCACAGGTCGATGCCCGCTCCCTCGGAGGCTTCGGCGAAGGTCTCGCGCACGATGGCATGCCTTTCCGCGAGCGCGGCCAGCATGCCCATGGACTGCGACCCCTGGCCGGGGAAGACGAAAGCAAGCTGCGGATCGGTCACGCGGGCATCCATGGGTGAAAAACGGCGGCGAATATTAACGGCCGCGGCGGCGGATTGTCTGTACCCGGCCGTAGGGTCGGGAGCCCGCCTCAGTCGATCATGCCTGCCAGGGCGATGAGCAGGTCGATGTCGCCGTCGGACACCAGGTCGAGGGCCAGCACCGCGAGCAGCATGCCAACGCCCCCGCTCCACAGGGAAAGCTGCAGGCTGGCCAGCGCCTTGGCAAGGCCGGAGGCGCGCCCGCCCAGCCAGGCGGTGATCCGGCGCAGGAACGAGAGGCGCTGCACGGATTCGCCCAGCTCGCTGCGCAGCGGTTCGGGCTCGCGGCGCAGGCCGGCGGCCAGGATCCGCGCCAGCTCGTCCTCGCCGAACGGCACGTGGCGCGCCACGCCGGCGCTGAACACCAGCCAGTCCCGCGCCTGCGCCTGCAGCAGGGGCATGACCTCGCCTGGATCCTCCTCGAAGTCGATGAAGCCGATCCGCCCCTCCGCGTCCACGGTCAGGTTGCGCGCCACCGGCGCGCCGAGGTACCCGCCGCGCGCGTGGACCTGGGCGATGGCCTCGACCGCGCGCATGACCAGCTCGCGCGCCTCGTCCGGGGTGCTGCGGCGCAGCCGCTCGGCCAGGGTCTGGCCCATGTCGCTGAGCACCAGGCAGTCCTCGCCGCGCGCCAGCACCTGCGGCACGTGCACGTCCAGCGAGGCGAGCTCGGCGATGCGCCGCTCCTCAACCCGGCGCCCGCCCGCGCCCACGCGCCGCGGCGGCGCGCGCAGCGGGGTCACGCCGAGGCGAACCGCGACCCAGTCCATCGCGCGCATGCGCACGGTGCGCCGGGTGCCGCCGTAGCGCTTGAACCACGCCGTGCGCCCGTCGACTTCGAGGGGAAGGACCTGCCTTTGCCTGCCCACGGTCTTCCGGTATGCCGGGAGGAATCCCGGTGTCAGTAACGCACCAGGGCCGAACCCCAGGTGAACCCGCCGCCGAAGGCCTCCAGCAGCAGCAGCTGGCCGCGTTGCACCCGGCCCGAGCGCACCGCCTGGTCGAGCGCCAGCGGCACCGAGCCGGAGGAGGTGTTGCCATGCCTGTCGACGGTGACCACCACGCGGCCCATCGGCAGGTCGAGCCGCCTGGCGGTGGCCTCGATGATGCGCAGGTTGGCCTGGTGCGGGATCAGCCAGTCGATGTCATGGCGGTCGAGGCCGTTGGCCTCCAGGGTCTCGTCGACCACCGAGTCGAGCGCCTTGACCGCGTACTTGAAAACCTCGTTGCCGGTCATGCGGATGCGCACGCCCGCGTTCTTCTCGTTCTCGCGGAAACCGACCGAGACGCCGACCGGGTTCCACAGCAGCTCCTTCTTGCTGCCATCGGCGTGCAGGTGGGTGCTGAGGATGCCGGTCTCGGTGTCGGCCTTGAGCACGACCGCGCCGGCGCCGTCGCCGAACAGCACGCAGGTGGTGCGTTCGGTCCAGTCGACCATGCGGGTCAGGGTTTCGGCACCGACCACCAGCACCGTCTTCGCGTCACCCGAGCGGATGAACTTGTCGGCGACCGACAACGCGTAGATGAAGCCGGAGCAGGCGGCGTTGACGTCGAACGCGCCGCAACCGGTGGCCCCGAGGCGCGCCTGCAGCAGGCAGGCGGTCGAGGGGAACACCAGGTCCGGCGTGGTGGTGCCGAGCACGATCAGGTCGAGGTCGGCCGCGGTCACGCCGGCCGCCTCCATCGCCCGCACCGCCGCGTGGTAGGCCAGGTCGCAGGTGGTCTCGCCGTCCGCCGCGATGTGCCGCTCGCGGATGCCGGTGCGGGTCGAGATCCATTCGTCGCTGGTGTCGACGAACTTCGCCAGATCGTCGTTGGTCAGGACCTTCTCGGGCAGGTGGCTGCCGGTGCCGGCGATGCGGGAATAGATGCGGTCGCTCATCTTCGGGGGACGTGCTGGCGTGGAAGGAACGAGCCGGGCGGACGCGGGCGCCCGCCGATGGACGCCACGATCCCTCGAAGGCCCGCCGGCGCCCGGGCGTCCCGCACCGGGCGGGACGCCGCGCGGATCAATCCTCCTCGACCACCCGGGTCTTCGGGGTGATCACCTGCCGGCCGCGGTAGAAGCCGTCCGCGGTCACGTGGTGGCGCAGGTGGATCTCGCCCGAGGTGGGATCCGTCGCCAGCTGCTTGGCCTTCAGCGCGTCGTGGGAACGGCGATGGCCGCGGCGGGAAGGGGTAACACGGGATTTCTGAACTGCCATTGGAATGACTCCGGAAATGGAAACCTAGTTGTCTCGATCCTTCTTCAGCGCCGCCAGCACCGAGAACGGATTGGCGCGCGCTTCCTCCGCGGTGGACGCCGGCCACTCGCGCTCGACCGGCTCCGAGTCGGGCCGCACCGGCACCACGGGGACGGCGAGGATCAGCTCGTCCTCGACCAGGTCCGCCACGCGCAGCGCGCCGTCCTCGGCCAGCAGCAACGCCTCGTAGCCTTCCGGCAACCCGGCCTCGTCGGCCTCGTCGCGGATCAGCCCGAGCCGCTGCACCACCGAAACCGGAAGCACGAACCGCTGCAGCGTGCGCTGGCACACCAGCGGCAGCCCCGCCTCGATCCGGACCTCCACGTACGGCACCCGCATGGCATCGCGGCCGAACTCGACAGCGAACGCCACGTCGTCGCCCCCGGTGTCGGCCAGCAGGCCGCGCAGCCGCGCCATCGCCGCCAACGGAAGGCGACCCTCGAACCCGCGACGCCCGGCGACCATCCGCCAGGCATCCAGGATCTCGGGCACTTCGGTGGACATAAGACGCTGAATGTTAAGGGGCGCATGCCCCGCTGTCAAACCGGGGCATGCCGGCAAGTCGTTGTCGGACAACGGATTTGCCCTTTCCCCCCAACCCCGGCAGACTGGCCGTCCGCCCGACGGGACCGCCGCTTGACCTGGATCCTCGCCATCGCCGCCGCTGCCGTCATCGCGGTCCTGCTGGCCGGGATCCCGGCCCGGCGCGCCCGGCGGCACCAGCGCGCGGTCGCCCGCCTGCTGGATGCGGCCGATTCCCTCGAGGACCGGCTGCGCGCCGCACGCTCCGAGATCGAGGCCCACACCGGCGGCGGCGGGAACCCCGTCCGCGAGGCCATGCAGGAGATGCTGCGCCACCGCCTGTGGCTGCAGCGCCATGGCAACGAGGCGTCGATCGAGCAGATCGATTCGGTGCGCAGCGCGATCGAGGATGCCACCCGGCGCATCGACGACCAGCTGCTGGAACTCGAGCGCGCCCGCTCGCCCCTGCACTGACCGCACACCGCACACCGCACGCCGCCGCACGAGCCATGACGCGCCTGATCCTGGCGTCCACTTCGCCCTACCGCCGCGAACTGCTTTCCCGCCTGCGCCTGCCGTTCGACACCGCACGGCCGGACGTGGACGAGACCCCGCTCCCGGGTGAGGCCCCGGACGCGCTCGCCCTGCGCCTGGCCCGGGCCAAGGCCACGGCCGCCGCCGCCGCGCACCCGGAGGCCTGGGTGATCGGCTCGGACCAGGTCGCCGCCTTCGACGGCCGGCGGCTCGGCAAACCCGGCAGCCGCGACAACGCCATCGCCCAGCTGCGGGAGATGTCCGGCCGCGAGGTCGCATTCCTCACCGCGGTGGCGCTTGCGCGCGGGGATGGACCGCCGCGGGTCCACCTCGACACCACACGCGTGCGCTTCCGCCGGCTCGACGGAGACGAGATCGCGCGCTACGTGGATACCGAACAGCCCTTCGACTGCGCCGGCAGCTTCAAGTCGGAAGGGCTCGGCATCGCCCTGTTCGAGGCCATCGACAGCAGCGACCCGACCGCGCTGGTCGGGCTGCCGCTGATCGCGCTCGCGCGGATGCTGCGCGAGGCCGGCTTCGCGCTGCCGTGAACGCCGCAGGCGACGGGCCTAGTCCACGACCAGCACCCGCTGCTCGGGCCAGGGCTCGACGCTGCCATCCTTCCCCCGCAGCACCAGCCCCAGCCAGTGCGGGCCGCGCGTGCCTTCGGGGAGCACCACTTCCGCCTCGAAACCGACCGCCGGGTGCGAAGGATCGGTCGAGATCTCCCAGAACGCGGCGAGGCCCGGCTTCGGCAGCCCGTACCGGGCCGTGGCGACCACCCTGCCGTCGAGGGTGACGTCGACGCCGGCCAGCCCGACACCGTCCTTGAACGCCCAGCCGGACACGGTGAACGCGCGCGACACCCCCGCGTCGGGCAACGGTTCGTCGATCCATGCCATCGCCGGGGCAACGCACGTCCCGCCGGGCCTGCCATCCGCATCCCCGCCGGCGACGTCCGGCGACAGCACGAACAGCAGGAAGCGGCGGCGGCCGTGGTCCACGTTGACCACCCGCGGTGGCGGCAACGGCCCCATCACCGCGCAGACGTCGTGGTAGCGGCGCAGCAGGTCGCGGTACGGGACGTCGCTTGCGCCCAGCACCAGCAGCACCGGCACGTTCCCGAGGCTGGCCCGGTCCCCGAGCCGCAGGCCCCACAGTTGCAGTTGCGGGGCACGGCCATGGGCACTGTTGAGCGGGTGGTCGAGCACCGGGATGTCCGCGTCGCCGAGCGCGAAGCCGAGCTCCGCGCCGATCTTGAAGTTGTCGGCGACGATGCGCGTGCCTTCCGGCATCGCCGCGCGCATCCCGCGCACGGCCGAGGCCAGCTCGTCCCAGCCGGCGAAGTTCGCCGGATACCACTTGCCCGCCGCCAGCTGCACCCGCGCCTGCGGCGAGGACACCACGGCGTAGTAGGCCAGCATCGCGGCCACGCCCGCGCCCGCGGTCGCCCAGGTCGCGATCCGCAGCCACCGTGGCCACCGCGCCAGCACCGCCGGCAGCAGTGGCAGCAGCGCGACGTAGCCGGGCAGCGGCCAGTGGAAGCTGACCCGCTCGGTGTCGGCGAAGAAGCCGAGCAGGAAGAAGCCGAGCACGACGGCCGCGCCCGAGAACGCGAGCAGGCGCACTCCCTGGCGCCCGTCGCGGCGGAACATCCACGCCCCGGCCAGCAGCGCGGCCAGCAGCAGCGGCGTCACGAACGCGGCCTGTACCGGCACGAACGCCAGGCCGACCGCATGCAGGGCCCACGGATGGCGGTCCACCAGCTGGAAACGCAGCCCGGCCTCCGCATTCTCGATGTTCCATGCCAGCAACGGGGTCCATGCCGCGGCACCGAAGGCCAGTGCCACCAGCACGCGCGGGTCACGCAACAGTTCGCGGCCGCGCGGCAGCAGCAGCAGGGCCAGGAAGCCCGCGCCGATCACCGCGATGAACCGGTAGTGGCACAGCGCACCGATCGCCAGCGCCAGCGCCAGCTCGATCACGGCCCCGTAGCCCACCCCGCGCAGCAGGCGGGTCGTGGCATCCAGGCACAGCAGCGTCGCCAGCGTCATCGCCACGTCCGGCAGCGCCAGCACGCCAAGCGTGGCGAGCAGCGGCAGCAGCAGCGCCGCACACCCGGCCAGCCAGGCGTCGTCCCCGTCCTCCAGCTCGCGCGACGCGATCCGCACCACCAGCCACGGCAGCATCGCGGACAGCAGCAGGAACAGCGAGCGCACCGCCAGCACGCCGTCGCCGAACAGTTCGCCGCCCAGCCGGATCAGCCATGCGGTCAGTCCCGGCAGGTCGGAGTACGCCCAGGCGAGGTGGCGCCCTTCCTGCCAGTAGAAGGCCTCGTCCACGAACAGCGGCAGGCGCGCGGCGATCGCCACCCTGGCCAGCAGCAGCACGGCCCAGAGCGTGACGAACACCACCTTCGCGTCGATCCGGTTCCGCATCCGTCCGCGCCCCCGCTACACTCCGGAACACCCCTGTCGGCGGAAGAGACATGAGCGCCTCCCCCGCAACCCGGCCCATGCTAACCGACGCCCACCAGGAAATGCTGGCGCGCGTGCTCGCGCAGGTGGACGCGCTGGTGCTGGGCAAGCCGCGCGAGGTGCGCCTGGCGATGGTGGCGCTGCTGTCGGGCGGGCACCTGCTGATCGAGGACCTGCCGGGCCTGGGCAAGACCACCCTCGCCCATGCGCTCGCGGCCACGCTCGGCCTCGGCTTCCGGCGGATCCAGTTCACCTCGGACCTGCTGCCGTCCGACATCACCGGCGTGTCGGTGTTCGACACGCGCACGCAGCGCTTCGAATTCCACCCGGGCCCGGTCTTCACCCACGTGCTGCTCGCGGACGAGATCAACCGCGCGCCGCCCCGCACGCAGAGCGCGCTGCTGGAGGCGATGGCCGAGCACCAGGTCAGCGTGGACGGCACCACCCATGCGCTGCCCGACCCGTTCTTCGTGATCGCCACGCAGAACCCGACCGACCTAGCCGGCACCTACCCGCTGCCGGACTCGCAGCTCGACCGCTTCCTGCTGCGGATCCACCTCGGCTACCCGAGCGACGAGGTCGAGCGCGCGCTGCTGGCCGGCGAGGACCGCCGCGCGCTGCTCGCGCAGGCGCCGCCGCTGCTCGACGCCACGCGCGTCATCGCGTTGCGCGACGCGGCCGCCGCGGTGCACGCCAGCGGGCACCTGATCGCCTACGTGCAGGCACTGCTCGCGCGCAGCCGCCACCACGACGGCGTGCGCGTCGGGCTGTCCCCGCGCGCGGGCATCGCGCTGCTGTGCGCGTCGCGCGCGCATGCCCTGCTCCACGGCCGCCCGCACGTGCTGCCCGAGGACGTGCAGTCGCTGTTCGTCGCGGTCGCGGCGCACCGGCTGGTACCGGAAAGCGGCGCCGGCGACACCGCCGCGCTCGCCAACGCGATCCTGCACGCCGTCCCGGTGGACTGAACGACGCACGCCATGCCGCTGCGACGCCTGCGCACCACGTTCGAGCGGCTGGCGCGCCCGCGGCGGCGCGAATCCCTGCCCGCCGTCCTCGACCGCCACCGCATCTACGTCCTGCCGACGCGGTTCGGCATGTTCCTCGCCGCGCTGCTGCTGGCGATGGCCCTGGGTGCGCTCAACTACAACAACAACCCGGCGCTGCTGCTGTGCCTGCTGCTGGGCGGCGCCGCGCTCGCCAGCCTGCTGCAGGCGCACCTCCAGCTTTCGGGGCTGGAGGTACATGCGGTCGGCGGCGATCCGGTGCCCGCGGGTTCCCCGCTGCAGCTGCGGGTGCACGTGCGGGTGCGTGACCGGCGCGAACGCCGCGGCCTGCGCGTGGAATGCCTCGGCGCCGCCGCCACGCTTTCGCTGGAGGACGGTGCAGGCGAAGCCGTGATCGCGGTGCCGACCGTCCGCCGCGGCTGGCTCGACCCCGGCCGCATCCGGATCTCGACCACGCGCCCGCTGGGACTGGCGCGTGCCTGGGCATGGGTCTGGCCGGAGGGCGCGGCGCTGGTGTACCCGGCCCCCGAACTCCCCGCGCCGCCGCTGCCCGTGGGCGATGGCGAAGGCGCGAAGTCACGCCTGCACCAGGCCGGCGACGACGTGCACCACCTGCGCGAATGGCGCAGCGGCGACGCCCGGCGCATGGTCGCGTGGAAACCCTCGGCGCGACGCGGCAACCTCGTGGTCCGCGAAAACGAACAGCCCGCGGGCATGGACGTGGTGCTGGACTGGGACGCGCTCGCCGGGCTGCCGTACGAGCGGCGCATCAGCCGCCTGGCCACCTGGGTCGACCAGGCAGCGCGCGAATCGCGCCGCTGCCGCCTGCTGCTGCCCGGCCAGCCGCCGGTCGGGCCCGGCCAGGGGGCCGCGCACCGCCATGCCTGCCTGCGGGCACTGGCCCTGCTGCCGGATGGAGGCTGAGGTGCGCACGGCGTCGCTGCCCCACGGTGTCCGCGCCCGGGTCCTGCTGGCCGCCGCCACCTGCCTGCTGCCGCTGCTGCTGGCGTTGCCGGGTCGGTTCGCGCTGGGGGTCGCGGCCGCGTGTGCGCTCGCGGCCGTGCTGTCCTGGCGCGGCCATGCGCCGGCGTGGCTGAAGCTCGCGCTGGTGCTGCTGCTGGGCACGGGCGCGATGGCCGCGATGGGCTGGCGTTTCGGCCGCGACACCGGCTGCGCCCTGCTCGCGACCATGCTCGCGCTCAAGCCGCTGGAACTGCGCGCGCCGCGCGACGCGCGCAGCCTGCTCGGCTTCGCGCTGTTCGCGCCGTTCGCCACCTTCCTGCTCGACCAGGGCCCGTTGTCGCTCGCGCTCGGCCTGGCCGGCGCCATCGCCGCGCTCGCCGCGATGCAGCGGCTGTCGGAACACGAATCACACGACCCGCGCCCGCAACCGGCCACCCGCCACATCCGGGACGTGCTGCGCCTGGTCGCCGCGGGCCTGCCGCTGGCGCTGGCCGCGTTCTGGCTGTTCCCGCGCCTGCCGGCGCCGCTGTGGGGCGTGCCCGAGCGCGCGCTGTCGCAACCCGGGCTGTCGGACAGCATGGAGCCGGGCGGATGGATCGACCTGATGGTGGACGATACGCCGGCGCTGCGCGTCACCTTCGCCGGCGAAGCGCCCCCGCCCTCGCGGATGTACTGGCGCGGCCCGGTGCTGACCGATTACGACGGCCGCCGCTGGACCGTGTCGCGGCTGGCGGTCCACGCCCCGCCGCCGGCGGTCGAACCCGGCGACACGGTGTGGGACTACGAACTGGAGGTCGAGCCGACCGACGACCGGATCCTGGTCGCGCTGGAACTGCCGCACGCCGCGCCCGCAGGCGCCACGCTGACCCACGACTACGATCTGCGCGCGCAAAGGCCGCTGACCTCGGTGACACGCTGGCGGATCCGCGCCTCGCCGCCGCGCCGATTCGAGGCGGAACTGCCGCCGCAGGTGCGCGCGGCCACGCTGCGCCTGCCCGAGGGGTTCAACCCGCGCACGGTCGCGCTCGGGAGGAAGTGGCGCGAGGAGGCGGGCGAAGGCAACGACGCGGCCATCGTCGCCCGGGCGCTGGCGATGATCCGCGAGGAGTTCGCCTACACCCTGGCCACGCCGCTGCCCGGCCGCCACGCCGCGGATGAATTCCTGTTCGAATGGAAGCAGGGCTACTGCGAGCACTTCAGCTCGGCGTTCGTGGTGCTGATGCGCGCGGCCGGCATCCCGGCGCGGGTGGTGACCGGCTACGCCGGCGGCTACCGCAATCCCTATGGCGGCTACTGGGTCGTACGCCGGATGGACGCGCACGCCTGGGCCGAAGTCTGGCTGGAAGGACGCGGATGGGTGCGCGTGGACCCGACCGCGGCGGTCGCGCCGGAGCGGATCTACGACACGCTGGAGGACCGGGTCGGCACCGGCCTGCGCGCGTTCCCGGTGATCCGCCCGGCGCTGGACATCGGCGACTGGCTGCGCCGCGGCTGGAACGACCTGGTGCTCGGCTGGAATGCCGCCCGCCAGCGCGACCTGTTCCGGCCCGCGTTCGGCGGGCGCGCGGGAACCCGCGCGCTCGTCGCCGCCTTCGCCCTGGCCGCGGTGCTGGCGCTGGCCTGGATGGCCTGGCTCGCCGCGCGCGGTGCCCGCGAGCACGACCCCGTGCTGCGCGCCTGGCACCGGATGGGACGCCGCTACGCGCGGCTGGGGCTCGGCCGCGAACCGCATGAACCCGCCCTGCGCTGGGCCGAGCGCATCTCCCCGGCCCTGCCGGAAGCCTGCGCGCGCGAACTGCGGGCGCTCAGCCTCCGTTTCGCGCACTGGCGCTACGCTTCCGGCCGGCGGGATGCCGCCGCGATGCGCGCGCTGGTCCGCGACCTGCGCGGGCACCGCCCCCGCACCGGTGATCCACGGGAGCCAACGCCATGACCCTGCGCCACGTTCCGCTCGCGCTCGCGCTGCTGGTCCTTTCCGCCTGCGCCACCCATCCGAAGCCGCTGCAGGGCGGTTTCGCCGACATCACCCCGCACGCGGCCGCCGCGACCGACAGCACCGGCGCGATGGTGCGCTGGGGCGGCCGCATCGTGCAGGTGGAGCCACGCGAGGACCGCACCTGCTTCGAGATGATCTCCACCCGGCTGACCTCGACCGGCCGCCCGTACTGGGCCGACGACGACACCAACGGCCGCTTCATCGCCTGCCGCGCCGGTTTCTACGACCCTGCCGTGTTCGAGAAGAACCGCGAGGTCACCTTCACCGGCCGGATCGAGGGCTACGAGACCCGCCGCATCGGCGAGTACGACTACCGTTTCCCGCGGATCGCTGCGGACGTGGTCTACCTCTGGCCCCGTCGCGAGGACGAGTACCGCTACCACCACCATCACCACTATCACCGTCCCTTCCCCCCGCCGCCCTGGCCGTGGTGGGGCTGGTGGTGGTGAAGGACGCGGCCGGCATGGAAAAGCCCGGCGCCGCCGGGCTTTTCCGTTCCGCGGTTCAGGCCGGGACGCCGAACCGGCCCAGCGGCGCGCCGGCCAGCAGGTGCAGGTGGATCTGGAACACCGTCTGCCCGCCGTTGCCGTTGCAGTTCATCACGATGCGGTAGCCGTCCTCGGCGAAGCCCTGCGCCCTGGCGTATGCCGCGGCGGCGAGCGCGAGCCTGCCGACCACTTCCGGCCGGTCCCGCGGCACGTCGTTGAGGGTGGCGAACGATTCCTTCGGCACGAACAGCACGTGCACCGGCGCCTGCGGCGCGATGTCGCGGAACGCGATCACGTGCTCGTCCTCGTAGACGATGTCGGCCGGGAGCTCGCGGCGGATGATCCTGTGGAAGATGGTGTCGGACATGCGGGGTTTCCTCCGTGCGCCCATTGTAACGGCCCGGCGCCGTGGCTCCGCGCACGGCCACGCCTTACGGCGGCATCTCGCTGCGCGAGCCGAAGGCGTGCGAGAGCGTGCCGCGGTCCACGTATTCCAGCTCGCCGCCGAGCGGCACGCCGTGCGCGAGCCGGCTCGGGCGCACGCCGTGCCTGCGCGCCATCTGCGCGAGGTAGTGCGCGGTGGCCTCACCCTCGACGGTCGGGTTGGTGGCGATGATCAGCTCCTGCACCTCGCCTTCGCCCAGGCGCCCGTCGAGCCGGTCCAGCCCCAGCTCGCGCGGGCCGATGCCGTCGAGCGGGCTCAGCCGGCCCTGCAGCACGAAGTAGTGCCCGCGGTAGCCCGTGGCCTGTTCGATCGCGAGCCGGTCGGCAGGCGTCTCGACCACGCACAGCAGGTGCGCGTCGCGCGCGGGGCTGGCGCAGGTGGCGCAGACCTCGGTCTCGCTGAAGTCGCGGCAGCGCGTGCAGTGGCCGATGCGCTCGACCGCCTCGGCGAGCACGGCCGCCAGCCGCCGGCCACCCTCGCGCTCGCGCTCGAGCACGTGGTAGGCCATGCGCTGCGCGCTCTTGCGGCCCACGCCCGGCAGGACGCGGAACGCCTCGATCAACTGTTCGAGCAGCTGTGACATCGCGGCCCTGGTCGCGCCACGGGCCGACCGCGGCGCGGATGCATGGTCAGAACGGCAGCTTCATGCCCGGCGGCAACGGCAGCCCCGCGGTCGCCGCCGCCATCTTCTCCTTCGTCACCGCGTCCACCCTGTTGGCCGCGTCGTTGAACGCGGCCGCGATCAGGTCCTCGGCCATCTCGGGGTCGGAGAGCACGCCCGGGTCGATGCGCACCTTCCGGCACTCCTTGGCGCCGGTCAGGGTCACGCTGACCATTCCACCGCCGGCGCTGCCGGTGACCTCCATCGCGGCGATCTCCTGCTGCACGCGCTGCAGGTTCTCCTGCATCTTCTGCGCCTGCTGCATCAGTTGGGCAATGTTTCCACGCATGTCCGTTACTCAGTCCTGGTAGGGTCGGATGGAATCGGGGACGAGCTTCGCGCCCCGCTGCTGCATCAGCCGCTGCACGTGCGGGTCGGAGAGGAACGCGCTTTCCGCCGCGGCCTGGCGGGCGTCGCGCTCGCGTTCGAGGCGCTCCTGCAGCGTCGGCGCCACCGCCGCCGCGGTGATCTCGAAGCGCAGCTGCGGCCTGCCGCCGAACACGGGCACCAGCGCCTCGGCGAGGCGGGCGACCAGGCCCGGGCTCTTGAGGTGGTCCTTCTCCTCCGGCAGCGACAGCACCAGCACGCCGTCGGCGTACGACACGAAGCCGGCGTTCACCGCCAGCTCGCGCACCGGGCCGCCGAGCTGCAGCCCGGCGACGATGTCCAGCCACTCCTCGGCGCCCAGCGAGGCGCGGGCCGGCGCGGACGCGTCCTGTCGTGCCGGGGTGGCGGCAGGTGCCGCCGGGGGCGTCGGGGATGCGGACGGCGTCGCGGCGGGCGCCGGTGGACGCGCCGGCGCGGCTGCCGCCGCCGTCCGGGTCTCGAGCGCGGCGCGCGCCGCGGCCGGGCCGGTGGCGCGCTGTCCGGCGGGCGTGGACGCCAGCTGCGCCTGCCCCTGCCCGGGCCGGAACGCCAGCATCCGCAGCACCGCCATCTCGAACCCGGCGCGCGGGCTCGGCGCCAGCGGCAGGTCGCGGCGGCCGTGCAGCGCCATCTGGTACCACAGCTGCACCAGCTCCGGCCGCAGCGCGGCGGCAAGCGCCTCCACGTCGATGCCGTCGGCCTCGACTTCCGCCGCCGGCACCAGCTGCCTCACCTGGATGCGGTGCAGGGCCGAAGCCAGCGCGTCGAGCACGCCGCCCCAGTCCGGCGAGAACTCCGCCAGCGCCGCCACTTCCGCCAGCAGGCGCTGGCCGTCGCCTTCCACCAGCGCGCCGAGCAGCGCGCCGACGCGGGTGCGGTCCACGGTGCCGAGCATCGCCGCCACGGCCGCGTCGGTCAGCGAGCCGCCGGTGTAGGCGATGGCCTGGTCGAGCAGCGACAGGCCGTCGCGCATGCTGCCGTCGGCGGCCTTCGCGATCTGGCGCACCGCGCCGGGCTCGAACGCGATGCCCTCCGCCTCGAGGATGCGGCGCAGCTGACCGCCGATCTGCTCCTCGTCCAGGCGCTTGAGGTTGAACTGCAGGCAGCGCGACAGCACCGTGACCAGCAGCTTCTCCGGGTCGGTGGTCGCGAACAGGAACTTGACGTGCTCCGGCGGCTCCTCGAGCGTCTTGAGCAGCGCGTTGAACGCCGGCTTGGAGAGCATGTGCACCTCGTCGATGAGGTACACCTTGTAGCGCCCGCGCGAGGGCATGTACTGCGCGTTGTCGATCAGGTCGCGCACGTTGTCGACGCCGGTGTTGGAGGCGGCGTCGATCTCGAGCAGGTCGATGTAGCGGCCGGCGTCGATCGCCTGGCAGGTCTCGCACTCGCCGCACGGGTCGGCGCTGGTGCCTTTCTCGCAGTTCAGGCTCTTGGCGAAGATGCGGGCGATGGTGGTCTTGCCGACGCCACGGGTGCCGGTAAACAGGTAGGCATGGTGGACACGGCCGGTCTCCAGGGCGTTGGTCAGCGCGCGGACCACATGCTCCTGGCCCACCAGCTCGGCGAACCGCCGCGGGCGCCACTTGCGGGCGAGGACGAGGTAGGACATGCGCGCATTCTGACACGTCGCGGGCACCCGCCGGGCGCGGCATCCCCCTTGCTTGTGGCAAGTCCCCGCCACGGCTAGAATTTGTGGTCCCAGTGCGCGTCCCCCGGGCCGCGCCGGGATGTCCCGGAGAGGTGTCCGAGTGGTTGAAGGAGCACGCCTGGAAAGTGTGTAAGCGGCTAAACACCGCTTCGGGGGTTCGAATCCCCCTCTCTCCGCCAGTTCCACGGGCCGCGCATCGCGCGGCCCGGCTTTTCTTCAATGGTGGCCCCGTCGGCCCCCCGCGACGCTAGATCGAAAACCCCGCCAGGGCCGGAAGGCAGCAACGGTATCGGTCGATGCGGGTGCCGGGGCAAGCCGGCGGGGTCACCGCCCTTTCCAGGTCTTTCCAGACGCAGGCCTCCTTGTGCGGCAGGGCCGTGGCGACGGCCCGCCTCCTCGCGAACGGGACAGCGGGCGGCGCGGCTGCTCCCGCCTACTCCCGTTCCGGTGTGCCGGCGGCGATGCCCAGGGCGTCCGGCTCGCGGCCGGTCTCCCAGTAGCCCGTGACCTGCCATGTCGCGGTGTCGACCACGGCGATCCGGTTCGCCCCGCTGATGGCCACGTAGGCCCGCGGCGCGTCGGGATCCACGGCGATCCCGATCGGCATCGCGCCGCGCCCGAGCAGGGTGTCGTGGACCGGGGCGCCCTCCGGGGCCAGCGCGACCGTCGCCACGTGCACCCGGGATGCGGCGTCGAACACAGACAGGGTGGCGGCCGTGGCGTTGGTCACCAGCGCGTGGCGGCCATCCGTGGTGAACGCGACGCGGATCGGGAAGCCCGGGCTCGACAGCGTGGCGAGCTTTTCCAGGGTGTCCGGGTCGTGCACGGTCACGGTGTCCTCGGCGCGGTTGGTCACCCACACGCTGCCGTCGGGCGCGACCTCGATGCCCTCGGCGCCCCTGCCCGCTCCGGCCTCCCGCACCTCGCCGGTCGCCAGGTCCACGCGCACGAGCGTGCCTGCGACGATCTTGCTGACGTAGGCCACGCCACCGTCGCGCGACAGCGCGACCATGTGCCCGAGCCCGTCGCCCACGTGGTATTCGCGCAGGATCCCGCCCGTGGCCGGATCCACGTGCAGCAGGGCGTGGCTGCGCTCGGTGGTGACCAGTGCACTGCCATCGGGCAGGAAACGCACGCCGTGCGGCCGCGCGTGCCTGCCGAGCGTGATCCCGCGCGTCGAGCCGTCCCCCAGCGCGACCACGGTGAGCGCGTTGCCCGGCTCCCGGTGGCCGTAGCCGGTGACGATGGCGGTGCGGCCGTCGGGCGACACCGCGATCTCGTGCGGCCCGGGGGCGCTGGCGATCTCCGCGAGCCGGCGGCCGTCCTCCAGCGACAGGCGCCAGACGGTGTCGTCGGACTTGTTGCCGACCAGCAGCTCGCCTCGCGCGAACGCGGCAAGGGGCAGGAAGCAGAGGATCGCGGCGGGGAACAGGACGGTCCGTCTCATGGCAGGCCTCACCGGGTTGTCGCGGCAACGGTATGGATCGCGGGCGGGGACGGAAGTTTCAGGCCGGCGGCGTCCCCGCCCCGTCGCCTTCGGGCACGGGATGCAGCCAGTCCGCGGCGCCGTCGGCGTAACGCTCGTGCTTCCAGATCGGCACGCGCGCCTTCACCTCGTCGATGATCCAGCGGCAGGCCGCGAAGGCCGCGTCGCGGTGGGCCGCGCTGGCGCCGACCCACACCGCCAGTTCGCCGATCGCCAGTTCGCCGGTCCGGTGCACGCAGCGGGCCTCGACCAGCCCGAACCGCGCCATCGCCTCGTCCAGGATGCGCCCGCCCTCGGCCTCGGCCAGCGGCGCGTAGGCCTCGTAGCGCAGGCCGGTCACGGCACGGCCGCCGTTGTGGTCGCGCACCCGGCCCTCGAACGCGACGAAGGCCCCTGCACGCGCATGCAGGCAGCGCGCGTGGAGCGACGCGGTGTCGATCGACGCGGCCGACAGCTCGAAACGCTTCATCCGGCTCAGCCTCCGGACACGGGCGGGATGAACGCGACCTCGGCGCCGTCGGGCACGGCGTCGTCCCACCCGGCGAACTCGCCATCCACGGCCACGCGCAGCCGTTCCCGCGGCAGCGCGAAGCCATGGCGGGCACGCGCCTCGGCGTAGAGCGCGCGCAGGTCGACCGCGGCGGTGTCCACGGTTTCCTGCGCCGTGCCGGCGGCGTCACGCAGGCTTGCGAAATACAGCAGCGTCACCCTTGCCATGGCCCTGCCTTCCCGAAATCGCGCCTGCCGCCGCGCTTGCCCAGCAGCTTCGCCGGGCCGACCACGATGGCGTGCGACAGGGCCTTGCACATGTCGTAGACCGTGAGCGCGGCGACGGTGGCGCCGGTCAGCGCCTCCATCTCCACACCGGTGCGGTGGGTGGTCTTCACCGCGCATTCGATCCGCAGCTCGCGCTCGCCGTGCCAGTCGATGCCGATGCGCACGCCCTCGATGGGCAGCGGGTGGCAGAACGGGATCAGCTCATGGGTGCGCTTGGCCGCCATGGTCCCGGCGACCACCGCGGTCTCGACGATGCCGCCCTTTGCGCCGCGCAGATCCGCCTGGCGCAGCTGCGCGGCGACGCCGGCCGGGAAGCGCACGCGGCACTCGGCCACCGCCTCGCGCGCGGTCGCCTGCTTGCCGGACACGTCCACCATCCCCGGCCGGCCGGAAGCGTCGACGTGGGTCAGCTCCGCCATGCCCTCATCCTCCCACCAGGAACATTTCCACGCGACGTCGTGGCGCACGCAGCGTATCGCGCAGCTCGCTGTAGCGGTCCGCGCGCGCCGTCCACGCGGCGGCGATGCGCTCGGCCACCGCGTGCCCGCCGCCGGCCAGCGCCGGGCGCAGGTCGATCCCGTCCGCGGCGAACAGGCAGGTGTACAGGCGACCGTCGGCGGACACCCGGGCGCGATGGCACTCACCGCAGAACGGCGCGCTGACCGAACTGACGAAGCCGATCTCGCCACCGCCATCCACGAAGGCGTAGCGCTCGGCCACCTCGCCGCGGTAGTTGGGATCGAGCGGGCGCAGTGGCCAGCGCGCGTGGATGCGGTCGCGCAGTTCCGCCGAGGGCACAACCTGTTCGCGCCGCCAGCCGTTGCATGTGCCCACGTCCATGTACTCGATGAAGCGGACCACGTGCCCGGTGCCGCGGAAACGTTCGACCAGGCGCGGGACCTCGCCGTCGTTGACGCCGCGCTGGACCACGCAGTTGATCTTGAGGCTGCCGAAGCCGGCCTCTTCCGCCGCGGCGATCCCGGCCAGCACGTCGCCGACATCGCCACGCCCGCCCGACAGGCGGCGGAACAGCTCCGGGTCGAGCGCGTCGAGGCTGACGGTCAGCCGCTTCAGGCCGGCCTCGCGCAGCGCGCGCGCATGGCGTGCCAGCAGCGCGCCGTTGGTGGTCATGGCCAGGTCGTCGAGCCCCCCGATCCGCGCCAGCCGCGCGATGAGCGCCGGCAGGTCGCGGCGCAGCAGCGGCTCGCCGCCGGTGATGCGCAGCTTGCGCACGCCCAGCCGGACCGCGCCACGCACCAGGGCCTCGATTTCATCGAACGACAGCCGCCCGGTGGCATCGAGCCCGTGGTCGTCGGGCACCGCGTCCGCCGGCATGCAGTAGCCGCAGCGGAAATTGCAGGCCTCGATCACCGACAGGCGCAGGTCGCGCAGCGGCCGCCCGAGGCGGTCGAGCGGGGCCGCCGGGGCCTGCGGCAGGGCGCTCATGCGGTTTCCCCCGCGGGGACCGGCGCGGCCAGCGGGAACACGTCGCCCTGCCGCGCCACGCGGTAGCCGCGCGCGGCGAGCGCGTCGCCTTCCGCGGCCGAACCGTAGTGGTAGAGCACGAAGCGCCCCAGCAGCTCCGGCGGGTACTCGCGCTCCAGGTCGTCGATGCCGCTGTGCGAGGGGTTGCCGTGCAGCGCGCAGTCATGCGCGACCAGCTCGCCGGCATCGGCGTAACGGCGCAGGACCTCCGGGATCGGCCGGGTGTCGCCGGTCCAGACCAGGCTGCCACGCAGGCGCAGGCCGAAGGCGGTGCCCGGCCAGTGGTGGCGCACGGGGAACACCTCCAGGCGCACGCCGTCGTGCCAGAAGGCGCCGTCCACCGGGACCAGCCGGAACGCATCCCAGAAGTTCGCCCCGCCCTCGGCCAGCACGTTCGGGTAGGCGCCGACGCGCTGGTGCAGCAGCGGCACCACGGTCGCAGGCACGTACACCGGCATCCGCCCACGGCGCGCCGGGTCGAAGTACTGGGACACGAACAGGCGCTCGAAGCCGGCGACATGGTCGAGGTGGGTATGGGTGATGAACAGCGCCCGCGGCGGCCCGCCGTAATGCGCCAGGTACGCATCGAGCCCCTCGGCGCCGCAGTCGATGGTCAGCCAGGGCTCCCCATCACGCTCTATGGTGGACATCGACGAACCCAGTTCCGTCGCCGATGCGTTGCCGACGCCATGGAACCGCAGCGACCAGGCCGGCATGGTCAGATGCCCTTGGCCCATTCCGCGTCGTAGGCGGCCCGCAGGCGGCGGAAATCGGCGAGCACCGTTTCCTCGCTGCGCCTGCCGCGAAGCTTCAGCAGCGAGCGCTGCAGCCTGGCGAGGTTGCGCTCGCGCCAGTTCGTCTCCGGGATCCGCATCCGGCCGCGGTCGAAATCGATCAGCCAGCCCTTGCCGGCCCCGTCGAACAGGATGTTGGTGGCGTTGAGGTCGGCGTGGTCCACGCCCTCGCGGTGGAAGCGCGCGACCAGGCGGCCGACCGCCTCCCATGGGGCGTCGCCGCCCTCGTCGGCGGCCAGCTCCGCGAACGAACGCACCCCGACCAGCCTCTCGATAATGATCCACGCACGGTAGGTGAAGCGCGCGCGCAGGTAGCTGGCGGCCACGGGCTGCGGCACCGGCAGGCCACGCCGGAGCATTTCCCGCAGCAGCCGGTATTCCTCGAAGCTGCGCACCCGGTTGGCGCCGCGCCAGATATAGCGGTCGCGGCTGATCCGCGCGGGCAGGCCGCCGCGCAGGTACTGCCGCAGCACGCAGGGCCCGTGGCTGGCCTCGATGAACCAGGCCCCGCCCCGGCCGCTGCCCCCCACCGGCCGCGCGCGATCACCCCACTGTTCCGGGTCGAACCAGCGCGGGTCCGCCCGGCGCAACTGGGTCCGGTCGAACAGGACCGCGCCGTATTCCCCGCTGCGCTCGTCCTCGAACGGGTTGAGGCTCTCGTTGGCGTCGAACACGACCATAGGGGGCCCAGTCTAGCCAATTCGGGCGCGCGGGCCAGCTTACTCCCTTCACGGCTCTATACTGGCGCCGTCGCCACGGCGCCGGCCGGGCCTGCCACCGGATCCCGCATGCAACCCGTCAACGTCCTGTGCATCAAGTGGGGCACCAAGTACGGCCCCGAATACGTCAACAAGCTCCGCTCGATGGTGCGCCGCCACCTCAGGCGTCCGCACCGGTTCGTCTGCCTGACCGACGACCGCACCGGGATCGAGCCCGACATCGAGGTCCATGACATCCCGCTGGTGGGCATCCCCGATTTCGACGCCCGCAAGCCGTGGACCTTCGCCCATGGCTGGCTGAAGCTGACCAGCTTCGCCGACCCGCTCTACGACCTGGCCGGGCCCACGCTGTTCATCGACCTGGACGTGGTGATCGTCGACAGCCTGGACGGGTTCTTCGAGCTGCCGGGCGAGTTCCTGGTGATCCGGGAATGGGACAAGCGCGACGGGACCGGCAACACCTCGGTCTACCGCTACAACATCGGCGCCCACCGCGATGCGCTGGACTACCTGCGTGACCACCAGGACGAGGTCCTGGCCAGCGTCCGCAACGAGCAGGAATTCATCACCGGCTACCTCGCCCGCCAGGGCAGGCTGGGCTACTGGCCGGAACCCTGGTGCCGCAGCTTCAAGCGCCACTGCGTGCCGGGCCTGATCCGCGGCTGGTTCCAGGCCCCGCGCATCCCCGAGGGCGCGAAGGTCATCGCCTTCCACGGCAAGCCCAACCCGCCGGACGCCATCGCCGGCCGCAGCGGCAAGTGGTACCGGCGCGTGCTGCCGACGCCGTGGGTGGCCGAGCACTGGCGCTGACCTGCGCGGCGGCTCGCCTTGTCCCCCGCGCGCCCGGCCCGGTATCATTGCGGGTCTGGTCCGTGCCGGAACCACGCATGCGCCAGGATTTCCGGAGAGGTGGCAGAGTGGTTGAATGTACCTGACTCGAAATCAGGCAGGCGTTAACAGCGCCTCGGGGGTTCGAATCCCCCCCTCTCCGCCAGATACCGCGAACGCCCCGGCCCTGCCGGGGCGTTCGCATATGGGGCCGGCGCCGGGCGCCCGCCCGGTCCCGTTCACGCCACCGGCAGCGCCTGCGCGTGCACGCCGGCCACGGCGCGGCCGGAGGGGTCGGCCATCTTCGCGAAGCTCTCGTCCCAGGCGA
>CALLKI010000016.1 GCA_938008415.1 uncultured Luteimonas sp.
TCCTCCACGCTGCGGTTGTGGCCCAGGTGGATCACCTCCGCGCCCTGCGCCTGGATCAGGCGGCGCATGATGTTGATGGCCGCGTCGTGCCCGTCGAACAGGCTGGCCGCGGTGACGAAGCGCAGCGGCGTGGTGTCCGTCTGCTGGCCGGGAAGCTGGTTGGCTGGCGTGCTCATGACGCTCCGCAACAAAGGAAAAACGGGATGCCCGGATTGTAGCGCGGCGCCTGCGCCGGGCCCCGTGCGGCTTGTCGGCACCCGGCCGGGCGCGGATACTGCGGCGCAAGTCCGGGGCGCAAACGCGGGGCCATGAACAAACGCATCAGACGCCTCGTCGCGTGGGGCCTGTTCGCCCTCGTGGCGCTGGTGGGCAGCGGCATCGTGCTGGCCGACCGGCTGATGCCGCCGGCCACGGGCGAGCCCGGGTACGCGCTGCCGGTGGTCCCCGGGCAGACGCCGCTGGACCGCGAGCTGGAGCCGGTGCTCGCGCGTCACCCGGGGCAGACCGGCGCGGTCCTGCTGGTGGACGGCGTGGACGCCTTCGCCGCCCGCGCGATGTCCGCCCGCCAGGCCGGCCGCAGCCTCGACCTGCAGTACTACATCTGGCACGACGACCTGACCGGCCACCTGCTGATGCACGAGATCTGGCAGGCGGCCGAGCGCGGCGTGCGGGTGCGCCTGCTGCTGGACGACATCAACGCCAAGGGCAAGGACGCGGCGCTGCTGGCGCTGGACGCGCACGAGAATATCGAGATCCGCCTGTACAACCCGTTCCGCAACCGCTCGGGCCCGGCACGGGTGCTGGAGATGCTGCAACGCATGTTCAGCATCACCTACCGCATGCACAACAAGGCCTGGATCGCGGACGGGCGGGTGGCGGTGGTCGGCGGGCGCAACGTCGGCATGGAATATTTCGACGCCTCCGGCGAGACCAACTTCCGCGACCTCGACCTGCTGCTGTTCGGCCCCGCGGTGGAACAGGCCAGCACGATCTTCGACGCGTTCTGGAACAGCGAGGCGGTGGTGCCGATCTCCCGGCTCGACCGCAAGCCGAAGCGCAAGCTGGAACAGGTGCTGGCGGACATCGCCGGCGAGGCGGAGGGGCCGGTGGCGCGGCGCTACCTCGACCGGGTGGACGCCTCGCGCAGCGTGCGTGCCTACCTCGCCCGGGAGCTGACACCGTACTGGACCGGACGGATCCGGATCGTGTCCGACCCGCCGGTCAAGTGGAAGTCCTCGCCGCGCGTGGACGGGCTGGTGAAGGAACTGGCGGAAATGGTGCGCGGGACGCAGCGCAAGGCGCTGCTCATTTCGCCCTATTTCGTGCCCGGCGACGAGGGCGTGTCCCTGCTCGCCTCGCTGGTGCGCGAGCGTGGCGCGCACGTGGGCGTGGTCACCAACTCGCTGGCCGCCAACGACGTGGTGGCGGTACACGGCGGTTACGCCAATTACCGCAAGGCGCTGCTGGAGACCGGCGTGAAGCTGTACGAGATGCGGCCTTGGCCCGCGCAGGGCGATGCCAGCCTGTTCGGCAGCAGTGGCGCCAGCCTGCACACCAAGGCGCTGGTGGTGGACGACCGCTACGGCTTCATCGGCTCGTTCAACATCGATCCGCGCTCGGTCGTGCTCAACACCGAGATGGGCGTGCTGTTCGACGATCCGCCGCTCGCCGCCGCGCTGCGCGCGGAGTACCTGCGCCTGGCCGGGCCCGGCCACAGCTACTGGGTGTACCTGGACGACAAGGGCCGCGTGCGCTGGCTGGACCGCGTCGCCGAACCGCCGACAGCGCTGGACACCGAGCCCGAGGCCGGCCTGTGGCAACGCCTGCTGGCGCGGGTCGTGGGCTGGCTGCCGGTGGAATCCCAGCTCTAGCCGGTCCCGGCTCCGGCAAGGAGGCACGGGCAATTAACGCGCAGGGGGCGTAGAATGCCGGCCGCCATCCGGGCCCCCGCCGGTCCGGTGGTACCCGACTCGTCACCATTCCCCCCGGCGAAGGGCCCCGCGCCCGCCGCTGGCGACGGAGTTTTCACGAAATGATCTTCGAACAAATCGAACAGTACGGCCACGAGCAGGTCGTCTTCTGTCACAACAAGGATGCCGGCCTGAAGGCCATCATCGCGATCCACAGCACCGTGCTGGGCCCGGCCCTGGGCGGCACCCGCATGTGGCCGTACAAGACCGAACAGGAAGCCCTGAACGACGTGCTGCGCCTGTCCCGCGGCATGACCTACAAGAACGCCGTGGCCGGCCTGAACATCGGCGGCGGCAAGGCGGTGATCATCGGCGACCCCGCCAGGGACAAGTCGGAAGCCCTGTTCCGCGCGTTCGGCAAGTTCGTCGATTCGCTGGGCGGCCGCTACATCACCGCCGAGGACGTGGGCATCGACGTCAACGACATGGAGTACGTGTTCCGCGAGACGGAATACGTCACCGGCGTGCACCAGGTGCACGGCGGCTCGGGCGATCCCTCGCCGTTCACCGCCTACGGCACGCTGCAGGGCCTGCTGGCCGCGCTGAACCGCAAGTTCGGCAACGAGGAAGTCGGCAAGTACAGCTATGCCGTGCAGGGCCTCGGCCATGTCGGCATGGAGTTCGTGAAGCTGCTGCGCGAGCGGGGCGCCAAGATCTTCGTCACCGACATCAACAAGGCGCTGGTCGAGAAGGCCGTGACCGAGTATGGCGCCGAGGCGGTGGCCCCGGACGAGATCTACGACGTGGACGCCGACGTGTACTCGCCCTGCGCCCTGGGCGGCACGGTGAACGAGAACACCCTGCCCCGGCTCAAGGCCAAGGTGATCTGCGGCGCGGCCAACAACCAGCTGGCCAGCAACGAGATCGGCGACGAGCTGGAGCGCCGCGGCATCCTCTACGCCCCGGACTACGCGGTGAACGCCGGCGGCGTGATGAACGTGTCGCTCGAGATCGAGGGCTACAACCGCGAGCGCGCGATGCGGATGATGCGCACGATCTACCACAACCTCACGCGCATCTTCGAGATCGCCGAGCGCGACGGCATCCCGACCTACAAGGCCGCCGACCGCATGGCCGAGGAGCGGATCGAGGCCATCGGCAAGCTCAAGCTGCCGATGGGCCGTTGCGCCCCGCGCTTCCGCGGCCGGGTCCGCGGCAGCTTCTGACGGCCGGCACGGCCACCTGCGACAACGGGGCTTCGGCCCCGTTGTAGCATCTGCACCTTGCAAACCTGATCGTGTGGGGGGAAGGAATGCGCGCTTTTCCGCTGGGTGAGGAGATCGACGCGCTGCGCGAGGCCGTGAGGCGGTTCGCCGAGGCCGAGATCGCGCCGCGCGCGGACGAGATCGACCGCACCAACACGTTCCCGCGGGACCTGTGGCCGAAGCTGGGCGAGATGGGCCTGCTCGGCATGACGGTGGATCCCGGATACGGCGGCAGCGGCATGGGCTACCTCGCCCACCTGGTGGCGATGGAGGAGATCTCCCGCGCCTCCGGCTCGGTCGGCCTGTCCTACGGCGCGCACTCCAACCTGTGCGTGAACAACCTCTTCGCCAACGGCACCGAGGAGCAGCGCCGCAGGTACCTGCCGAAGCTGTGCAGCGGCGAGTGGGTGGGCGCGCTGGCGATGAGCGAGCCGGGCGCCGGCTCCGACGTGGTCGGCTCCATGAGCTGCCGCGCCGAGCTGAAGGGCGACGTCTGGGTCGCCAACGGCAGCAAGATGTGGATCACCAACGGCCCGGAGGCCGACGTGCTGGTGGTCTACATGCGCACCGCCAGCCGCGAGCTGGGCAGCAAGTGCATGACCGCCTTCATCGTCGAGAAGGGGATGAAGGGCTTCCGCACCGCGCAGAAGCTGGACAAGCTGGGCATGCGCGGCTCCGACACCTGCGAGCTGGTGTTCGAGGACTGCGAGATCCCGGCCGGGAACGTGCTCGGCGAGGTCAACAACGGCGTCAAGGTGCTGATGAGCGGCCTGAACACCGAGCGCCTGGTGCTGACCGGCGGCCCGCTGGGGCTGATGCAGGCCGCGCTCGACCTGGTCCTGCCCTACGTGCGCGAACGCCGCCAGTTCGGCCAGCCGATCGGCACCTTCGGCATCATGCAGGCCAAGATCGCCGACATGTACACCGCGCTGCAGTCCTCGCGCGCGTACGCCTACCAGGTGGCGCGCGACTACGACGCCGGGCACAAGTCGCGCATCGACGCCGCCAGCTGCCTGCTGCACGCCTCCGAGGCCGCGGTCCAGGTGGCGCTGGAGGCGGTGCAGGCGCTGGGTGGCAACGGCTACATCAACGAGTTCCCCGCCGGCCGGATCCTGCGCGACGCCAAGCTGTACTCGATCGGCGCCGGCACCAACGAGATCCGCCGCATGCTGGTCGGCCGCGAACTGTTCGCGGGCAACCATTGAGCCGGGCGCGCGGCGTTCGCCGGGCGCCCGGGCCGCGCGATCCCTCTCCCCCACCCCGGCCCGGCGCAGTCCGCCGGGCACCCGGGGGGATCCGCGCGGCGAGGCCGCGCAGGCGTGGCATCCCCGCCCCCGCTTGCGGGGGAGGCCGGGCGGGGGCACCTCAGAACCCCAGCACGTACCGCAGCGAGGCCATGCGCTCGTGGCCGCGCGGGCCGAAACGCTGGTCGAGGCCGAAGGACAGCCGCGCCTCGCGGCCGGTCCAGGCGTCGAAGCCCACGCCGAACAGCCCGCCCGACTTCGCCGCGTCCGGCAGCGGCAGCGGCGACCAGCTGTCGATGCCGGTGAAGCTGGCCATCACGTCGAAGCCGTCCGCCGACACGACCTGCTGCCATTCGCCGTAGGCGCGCCACGCCATGCCGGCCAGGCCGAATTCCGCGCGCACGCCGGCGTAGGCCTGGGTGCGCCGCATGTCCGCGGCCTGCACCTCGAGCGCGAAGCCGGTGTCGCCCCATTCGCGGAAGGCCTTGCTGCGCAGGCGGGCGTGCTCGGCGCCGGCATACGCGGTCAGGGCCGCGCCGCCGGCGCGGTGACGACGGCCGGCCTCGAACGCGACGCTGGAGAAGCCGCCGCCGTAGCGGCCGGCCACGCCGCGGCGCGCGTCCTCGCCATCGAACAGGTGGCGTTCGACGTTGCGGTCGAAGCGGCCGAAGCCCAGTCGCGCCATGGCGTAGGCCTCGCCGCGCCTGCCACCGGCGTAGAACTGCGCCTGGGTCTGGCGGTCGCGGCTGCGGTCGTGGTTCGCACCCAGGTGGTCATGCAGCCGGGTCTCGCCGAAGGCGAAGCCGGCGATGCCGCCGCCGAGGCGGGTGTCGTTGCCGACCATCCAGCCTTCCAGCGCATGCCCGCCGGTGGAAAAGCCGGTCATGCCGCCACCGTAGCCCAGCGCCTGCTTCCAGGTGTACGCGCCGGCCGGGAGGTCGGCATCGCCGATGTGCGAGGACAGCGCGCGGCGGGCCATGTCGATGGCGTCGAAGGTGAGCGTGGTGGCGAGCGCGTGCGATTCGCCGGACAGGCTCTCGAGCGCCGCCCTGGCCTGGCGTTCGTCGGCGATGCGCTGGAACTCGCCGGCGACGCGGAGGAAGTCGCCGGAGACGGCATCGCCGCCTCCCCCGCCCTGCCGCCGGTCGATGCCGTCGAAGGCCTGCTCGACGCGCTCGGCGGCGGAGAGCGCCGCGGGCGACATGCGGGCCATCGCCTTCGCCGCCGACGCGACGTCGAGCCGGGTGATGTCGAGCCAGACCAGCTGCCTGTCGCCGCCTTCGTCCGCCCCGTAGCCGAGCGTCCCCTCGAGGAACAGCGAAGGCGCCGAGGCCAGCCCGTCGAACCGTCCGGTCAACTGGCCCGCGGCCAGCAGGATCTCCCGGCTCTGCGTGGTGTAGCCCTGCGCCACGCCCATCACTTCGACCTGACCGCCATCGATCGTGGCGTGACCGCCGACCGCGAGCGCCTGCCCCAGGTGCAGGGCCAGCGTGGCGCCATTGCGGTGGCGGTAGTCCCCGTCAACGACGCTGTACCACCGCCCCGGCCCGCCCATCGGCACCAGTTCGAGCCGGCCGGCGTTGTCCATGCCGCCATGGACCTGCGATTCGGCGCCGAACCGGTAGGTTCCGCCCGTGCGGATGGTGACGTTGCCCGACACCTCGCCCCCGGCCTGCAGCACGCCGCCACGCACCTCGAGGCCGCCGGCGTTCGCGGCGTCGGCTTCGAGCACGAGCGTGCCGTTGCCTTCCTTGACCAGGGCACCGGGTCCGCCGAGGTTGTTCGAGAAAACGTAGGTGCCGGCGTTGAACCGGGCCACGAAGTCGCCCCAGTCCAGTTTCGCAGGGCCCTTGACCGCATCCGCGATGTTCACCGCGCCATAGCCGAACACCGGGTCCACGCCCGGTGCGCCCAGGTCGGTGGCGGTGCCCAGCAGGGTCTGCCGCACCTGGTCGTTGGTGAACCACGGGAAGGCCTCCCAGACCAGGGCGGCGGCGCCGGAGACGATGGGCGCCGAGAACGAGGTGCCGCGCCAGCGCCAGTATTGCGGCCGGTCGGGCGCATCGTTGGTGCCGGTCACGATCACCGTGCCCGGCGCGGCCAGGCAGTAGTGCATCGCCACGCCGCAGGCATTGGAATATTCCGCCAGCAGGTTCGGGTTGTCCCCGTCGAGCGCGGCGACGGCCAGCCAGCCGCGCTCGAGGTCGGCCGCCGGCATGCTGCCCCCCGTCCCCGGCTTGCTCGGCAGCGCGGCGGTGTCGGACGGGTCGTCGAAGCCGGAATTGCCGGTCGAGAACACCACCAGCCCGCCGTTGTTGATGAACGGGCGGTATTCGGCCGCGATCTGCGCGGTGACCGACAGGTTCGTCCAGTACAGCCCGCCCCAGGAGTTGTTCATGATCCGCACGCCGCGGACGATCAGGTCCTGGTGGATGGGAGCCAGGCCGAGAGGCCCGTTGATCTCGTTGCCCTTGCCGCTGCCGTCGTCGTCCGGCGGCTTGTCGCTGATGATGCGGGCCGACACGAGTTCGGCACCGGGCGCGATGCCGCCGGGCCACTGGCCGAACGGCGTGCCGGCGATGATCTGCGCGACCGCGGTGCCGTGGCCGACCACGTCGTCCACCGTCAGGTTGTTGGTGTTCGGGTTGATGTAGGCGAGGTTGGCCACCACCCGGCCCTTCAATGCCGGATGGTTGCGGTTGATGCCGCTGTCCAGGACGCCGATGCGCACGCCCTTGCCGGTCAGCCCGGCATCGTGCGCCTCGTCCGCGCCGGTCAGGAGCAGGTGCCCGCTGTAGGCGGGATTCGGGGGCTCGACCACGGTCGGGGGTGGCGTCGGCGGGGTCGGGGGCGGCGCCTGCGGAGGAGGATCGGCACGGGTGCCTCCCCCGCCGCCCCCACAGGCGGACAGCGCGCCCGCCAGGGACAGCGCCAGCAGCGTCACCCGTGGCTGGAGCGTGCGGCTGCGGCCGCGAACGTGCATGGGAGCCATCGTTCCCCCTTTCTGACGTGACGTTTTCCTTCCGTTCTTCCTTCCCGGCGGACACCGCGTCGGGGCCGCCCCATGGTGCCTTCTATACCGCCATCTCCCCCGTGATGGCCACAGCGGCCCGCCATGCCGGGTTTGCCGCCCTGCAGCACGGGGAGGGATAATCGGGCGCATTCCCCACGTGTGGAGTTTCCATGAGCGACATCGTCATCGTCGGTGCGCGGCGCACCGCCATCGGTTCCATGCTCGGGCAGTTCACCGGGGTGCCGGCCCCGACCCTCGGCGCGGCGGCCATCCGCGGCGCGCTGGAACAGGCCAATGTCGCCGGAGACCAGGTGGACGAGGTGATCATGGGCTGCGTGCTGCCGGCCGGCCTCGGCCAGGCGCCGGCCCGCCAGGCCTCGCGCGCCGCCGGCATCGCCGACAGCGCCGGCTGCACCACCATCAACAAGGTCTGCGGCTCGGGCATGAAGGCGATCATGCTGGCCCACGACCTGATCCGCGCCGGTTCGGCGGACGTGGTCGTCGCGGGCGGCATGGAATCCATGACCAACGCGCCGCACCTGCTCAACGGCTCGCGCACCGGCATCCGCTACGGCACCGCCGAGTTCCTCGACCACATGGCGTGGGACGGCCTGACCAACCCGTACGACGGCAAGGCCATGGGCGTGTTCGGCGACATCGCCTGCGAGAAGTACGGCTTCACCCGCGAGGACCTCGACGCCTACGCCGCCGAGAGCGCGCGCCGCGCGCAGGCCGCGCAGGCATCCGGCGCGTTCCGCGAGGAGATCGTCCCGGTGACGGTCAAGGGCCGCAAGGGCGAGGTCGTGGTCGACGCCGACGAGGAGCCGTCGCGGATCTCGATCGACAGGATCCCCACGCTGCGCCCTGCGTTCGGCAAGGAAGGCCGGCTGACCGCCGCCAGCTCGTCGAAGATTTCAGACGGCGCCGCCGCGACCGTGCTGATGTCCGCGCAGACCGCCGCCTCGCGCGGGCTGAAGCCGCTGGCGCGCATCGTCGCCCACGCCACCCATTCGCAGGAACCGGAGTGGTTCACCACCGCCCCGGTCGGCGCGATCGACAAGGTGCTGAAGAAGGCCGGCTGGACGGTCGCCGACGTGGACCTGTTCGAGGTCAACGAGGCGTTCGCCAACGTGGCGATGGCGCCGATGAAGGACCTGGGCATCCCCCACGAAAAACTGAACGTCCACGGCGGCGCGCTGGCGCTCGGCCACCCGATCGGCGCCAGCGGCGCCCGCCTGGTGGTCACCCTGCTCCATGCCCTCAAGGCACGTGGCGGCAGGCGCGGCGTGGCCAGCCTGTGCATCGGCGGCGGCGAGGCAACCGCAATCGCCGTGGAGATCGCGTGAAGGCCGGTTAACCCGGTTTTCACGAAAAATCCACGCCATGCCGCTTGACAGTGGACAGGGGCTTGTCATCATGTTTATGGCGCGCATTTGCGCGTTCCCATGACCCACTGACGAGGAAGATTCAAATGACCATCAACAAGGCTCTGCTTGCCCTGGCCATGGGCATCGCTCTGGCTGCTTGCAGCAACCAGCAGCAGGCCGAGAACGCGGCCGCCGATGCTGCCGACGCCGCCGCCGAGGCCGCTGCCGTTGCCGCGGAGACGACCGACGCCGCTGCCGAGGCTGCCGCCGACGCCGCCGCCGACGCCGCCGCCGACGCCGCGGACGCCGCTGCTGACGCCGCGGCCGCCACGACCGACGCTGCCGCCGAGGCTGCTGCGGACGCCGCCGAGGCTGCCGCCGACGCCGCCGAGGCCGCTGCCGAAGAGGCCAAGGAGTAAGAGCCTCCCAGCCGCAAGGCCAACAGGAAAGCCGTCGGTTCTCCGGCGGCTTTCCCTTTATGGGGGCCGCCACCACGGCGCATTCCTGCACCCCCGACGGACCACCATCCGCCATCCATCGTCCAACACACGGAGTCATCGCCATGAACGCCAAGATCCTGGTCCTCGCTGCCGGCCTGTTCGCCCTGACGGCCTGCGGCAACACCGTTGACGGGGCCAAGGAGGACGCCGCCGCTGCCGCGGCCGCCGCCGAGCAGGCTGCCGCCGAGGCCGCCGAGGCCGCCGCCGAGGCTGCGGACGCCACCACCGAGGCCGTCGCCGAGAACACCGAGGCCGCGGCTGACGCCGCCGCCGAGACCGCCGATTCCGCCGCCGACGCCCTGGCCGACGCCGCCGCCGAGGCGAAGGAAGCGGCCAAGGACGCCGCCGCCGAGGCCGCCGGCGCCGTCAAGGAGGCCGCAGAGAAGGCCGAGGAAGCCATCAGGAACTGATCGCTCCCGGTCCCGCGAACGAAAGCCCGCCCCGGCGGGCTTTCGTTTTTTCCGGGCACCCGGCCGGGCGCCCGGTTATCCTGTCCACCCCGTCCCCTGGCCCCGTTGACCGGATCCGCATGCCCGTCATCCAGACGCAGATCGACCCGCGCTCGCAGGAATTCATCGAAAACGCCGGCTACCACCGCTCGCTCGTCGGGGAGCTCGAGCGCAGGCTGGCCCGGGCCGCGGAGGGCGGTGGGCCGGCGGCGCGCGAAAAGCACGTCGAGCGCGGCAAGCTGCTGGTGCGCGACCGCATCGCCGCCCTGCTCGACCCGGGCTCGCCGTTCCTGGAGATCGCGCCGCTGGCCGCCGAGGACATGTACGACGGCGCGGCGCCCGCCGCCGGCATCGTCTGCGGCATCGGCCGGGTGATGGGGATCGAGGTGGTGATCGTGGCCAACGATGCCACCGTCAAGGGCGGCACCTACTTCCCGATGACGGTGAAGAAGCACCTGCGCGCGCAGGAGATCGCGCGCGAGAACAACCTGCCCTGCATCTACCTGGTGGATTCCGGCGGTGCGTTCCTGCCGCTGCAGGACGAGGTGTTCCCCGACAAGGAGCATTTCGGCCGGATCTTCTACAACCAGGCGCGGATGAGCGCGGAGAACATCCCGCAGATCGCCGTGGTCATGGGCAGCTGCACCGCCGG
>CALLKI010000017.1 GCA_938008415.1 uncultured Luteimonas sp.
CGCGGAGGGCCGCGCGGACGTCGTCCTGCAATCCACGGTCGTCAGCCGAATTCCGGATCCGGGAGCCTGATCCATGACCAGCCGACACTCCACCGCAATCCGCCACCGCCGAACCCCGCGCAGCCAGCGTGACTGGTGGGCCGCGCCTGCGGCTTTCCTGGCGACGCTTCTGGCGCTACCGGCGAGTGCCAATATCAACATTCCAGATGCCCCGCTAACGACAGGCGCACGCGTTCCGCCGAACATCCTGTTCATCCTGGACGACTCGGGATCGATGGCGTTCGACGCCATGCCCGCCAGCGCGGTCACCAGTGACTGGAAGACCCGCACCTACGTCCACAACACGGTCTACTACAACCCCTTCAAGACTTACCAGCCCTGGATCCAGGCGAACGGCGAGCCGATGACCGGTGGCACGTCCTACCGCGCCGTGTACGGAAGCTTCAATCTGGTCGGCGGAACCACCATCGATCTCTCGGACCCCAACAGTTGCCAACGATACAACCGCAATAACGATGCGACCACCGACGAGTACAGGTCGGGGGGGACCCTCGTCTGTGGCGGCGTCCAGACGTTCTACGTGCCCAAGGACACGACCAATACCGATGCGACATATCTTTCCAACCAGGCGAATTACTACCGTTACCAGATCCTGACCGACGGCCGCATCATCCGCAGCCAGTGGCTTCCGCGAGAGGGTTCGCCGCCCAACTACAACAACGGCCCGGAACTCAACTCGGGTTGCACCAACACCAACAACACCACGACCTGGCGCAACTGCACGCGTGTCACGCCGACCGGACGCACGGAAGAGGCCGAACGCAACAACTACGCCACCTGGTTCTCGTATCACCGTACCCGCATGAAGGCGGCCAAGGCGGGTGCCAGTGCGGCGTTTGCCGAGCTGGGCACCAATGTGCGCGTCGGCTTTCGGACCATCTGGCAGCGGAACGGAAGCAACACCAGCGGCAACTGGCCGCGCCAGGACGTGCCGATCCCGGTGCAGTACAACGATGGCCTGTTCGACGACGTGACCGTGGGCGGAAACGTGTATGACAACCGCACCAAGTGGTACAGCCGTCTGCACAACGCCATCGGCTATAGCGGCACGCCGCTCCATGGCGCGCTGTACCAGGCCGGCCAGTATTTCAGCAGCGACGCCGCGACCGGGCCGTATGGGCCGCAGACCGGCGCGGACCAGCTCGCTTGCCGCCAGAACTTCGTGATCCTGACGACGGATGGCTATTGGAACGACTGGAGCAACTACCCGGCCGCCAGCCGCGTGGGCAATGCTGACGGCACCAGCAGCGCAACCATCACGGAGCCCAGCACCGGCGCCTCGTTCACGTACACCGCCGGGCCTCCGTACGCCGACAGCCACGGCGGCACGAACGGCACCCTGGCCGACGTCGCGATGCACTTCTGGAAGCGCGACCTGCGCCCCGACCTGCGCAACATCGTGCCGACGACGTCGTCTAACCCGGCATTCTGGCAGCACATGGTCACGTTCGGCCTGTCGATCGGCCTGAGCGGCAACACCGGATTCAAGAGCGTCACCGACGTGCCCGCGGACTACGATGGCTGGCCAGACCCCATGGATAAGGAAGATGCCGACCGCATCGACGACCTGCTGCATGCAGCGGTGAACTCGCGCGGTGCGTTCGTGGCGGCCTCGGATCCCGATGAGTTCACCAACGGGCTGAAGGCGGCGCTTGCCGCCATCGTGGAGCGCACGGGCTCGTTCTCCAACGTAGCGGCCAACTCCACCTCGTTGGATGCCGGAACCCGGGTGTTCCAGGCCAACTACGTGTCGGGCGTATGGACGGGCGAGTTGAGGTCGCAGCCGGTGACCATCGCCGGTGGCGTGGAGACGGTCGATTGTTCGGGCGGAACCCAGCCGGCCAACGGCTGGTGTGCGTCGAAGGGCATCCCGACGACGGGGCGGAAGGTCTACACGTCCGATGGCCACTTCGACGGCGCCACCCTGACGGCCACCACGCCCAACCAGGCGCCACGGAAATTCCCATCAGAGGCGACGGAGGCTCAGCTCGAGAGCCTGGCAAGGCCTGGTCCAGTTCTGGAGGCGCCGGTTTCCGGAGAGCAGAACGCCGCCTACATCGCTGGTGACCGCTCGCTTGAAATGAGCGAGGGTGGTTCCCTGCGTAATCGCAATCACCTGCTGGGCGATATCGTCGGTTCTTCGCCTGCATACGTGGAGGATACGGGCACCGTTTACATTGGCGCGAACGACGGGATGCTGCATGCTTTTGACGCGGCGAGTGGTGATGAACTCTTTGCCTACATCCCGGGGATCATCAACTGGCGCAATCTGTCCGAACTCAGCCGGCCCGATTATGGACATCGCTATTTCGTCGACGGGCCGATCGTGGTTACCTCGCGACAGCAGACGCCAGGCAAGAACCTCTTGGTGGGTACCCTCGGAAAGGGCGGAAAGGGGTTGTTTGCCTTGGACGTCACTGTGCCGAAAAGCTTCGGCGAGGGCAACAACGTCCTGTGGGAGGTACGCGACACGCCGAACGGGAACATGGGGCTGGTGCAGGGTAAGCCGATCCTTGCCAGGGTCAGGGGCGGCGCCACGGCCACCAAGAACGCGGTCGTGCTGGGCAACGGCGTGAACAGCACCAGCGGCAGGGCTGCGCTGATCGTGCTGGATCTCGACACGGGTGACGTGATCCGGGAGATTGCCGTCGGCCCGACCGGGGTGTCGAACGGCCTGTCCGCGCCCGCAGGCGTCCTCGGCCCGGATGGCCGGACCCTGGCCTATGTCTATGCAGGGGACATGCTCGGCAACGTCTGGAAGTTCGACCTGACCAGCAATGATCCGGCCAAATGGGACGTGACGCGGCTGTTCACCGCCACTGATGATGAAGGCAACGCCCAGCCCATCACCGCCGGCATCGCGGTCGCGACGCACCCGCTGACGAACAAGAGGTGGATCTTCTTCGGCACGGGCCGCTACCTGACGACTGATGATGTCAGCAGCACTGCGGTGCAGAGCATGTATGGCTTTGTCGACGATGGCACGCCGATCGTCCGCAGGGGGGCGGGTGCCAATCTGACCTCGCGCACGGTGCAGGTGACTGGAAACGTCAGTGGTTACCCGGTCAGGGGCTTCGAAGCCAACACGCCATTGCCGCCCAACTCCAAGGGTTGGTTCATCGACTTGCCGGAAAGCGGCGAGCGCATCGTGCAGGATGCGCAGGTGGTGTCCACCTTCCTGATCACCGCCAGCGTCATCCCAAGCGGCGACGCTTGCGAATCGGGCGGTAGAGGCTTCATCAACGCGCTGGATGCCTTTACCGGAACCAGTGCCGGCGGTTCGTACTTCGATCTGGATGGAGACGGCAGCACGAGCGACGAAGTGATCGGTACCCCGCCCCGGCCTGTGGGCTCCGTGAACGTGGGAGGCGGCATGCCGACCTTGCCGAACCTATTGCGCGGCCGGTTCGTGGTCGGCGGGTCCGAAGGCTCCGACGTTCGCGGTACGCGGACACTTGCGCCCCGTTGGGATCGGGCGTCCTGGCGCGAGATCAGGAGGGATTGATCGATGAATCCAAATATCGAGAAGCAGTTTGCCGTTCGTCGCATGTCGGGCTTCAGCCTGATCGAGGTGATGATCGTGGTCGCGATCATCGGCATCCTCGCCGCCATCGCCCTGCCCAGCTACAACGAGCACGTCCGCAAGACCCGGCGGGCGGCAGGGGCCGCCTGCGTCCTGGCGGTGGCCCAGCAGCTGGAGCGCTGGTACACCACCAGGCTGACGTACGAGGGCGCAGTGGCGGATACCTCGGCGTGCCAGGACAACGCGCTGGAGTTCTATACCATCCAGGTCGGGAACCTGGGCGCGAAGACCTACCGGGTGACGGCGGCGCCGACCGGCCGCCAGTCCGGCGACTCCTGCGGCACGCTGAGCGTGGACCAGGCCGGGACGCAACTGCCGGCCACGCCTGGCTGCTGGTAGCCGGGCGGCCGGCGGGCCGGGCCGTGGCCGGACGGACCCCCGTCCGACCGGGTGGCCCGCTTGCCCGGCGCGGAACCATCCCGATACAATACTTGGCCCCGCCCGAATAGCTCAGCTGGTTAGAGCACTTGACTGTTAATCAGGGGGTCGCTGGTTCGAATCCAGCTTCGGGCGCCACATTCCGGAAGCCCGCGGGTCACCGCGGGCTTTTCCTTTTCACCGGACGACAACCCGTGCCGTTGGCCTGTGTTCAGGCGGCAGGGCACGGTGTCCCCGGGGCGGGGCGCTCGATCCGCGGGCGCCCTCCGTTGTTGACCACCACGGCGCCAGCCTTCTCCCCGTTGCGGTTGCAGACGTGGATGGTCAGGTTGCTGCCGGCGCTGCGGCCATCCGGCTGGTAGCGCAACTGCTGGCGCCCGCGCGTCCCCTTCAGGACGATGCCGCGGGGGACCGGGCCGTGGCCGCGGAGGATCCGGTCGCCGGGGTCCGGCCGACGGTCGCCGTCACGGTCCACGAACACGATCCAGCCCAGGCTCCAGTCGCCAGCGGCGTCGCAGGCGGCCATGTCGCCGGACGGGCACAGGATCGCCGCGTCGCGATAGGTGACGGCGGCCATGCGCGCCAGCTGCATGTGGGTGACCAGCGCGCTGATGACGGTGGCGGACTGCTGGCGCTCGCGCAGCCGGGCGAACGACGGCAGCCCGACCGTGACGAGGATCGCCAGCACCGCCAGCGAGGCGATCGCCTCGACGAGTGTGAAGCCCGCGTCCCTGCGGTTCATGCGGCCCTCCATGGCCTCTTCACGCCTCCAGCATGCGCCAGGCGCCGCGGTGCCGGAATCGGAGCAGGACCGAACGCGGGGTAGGAAAATCCCCAAACGCCCCCATCTTCCCCGGGCTGGCGGCGGCTCCGCCGGGTTTGTCGCCGGCGCACCCCGGCCTACACTGGAACGACATGAACAACACCCTGCCTCCCGCCGGCTTCCAGCTCGTCGCGCCGTACCAGCCGGCCGGCGACCAGCCGCAGGCGATCGAGAAGCTGGTCGAGGGCTTCGAGGCGGGGCTGGCGCGGCAGACGCTGCTCGGCGTGACCGGCTCCGGCAAGACCTTCACCATCGCCAACGTGATCCAGCGGATCCAGAAGCCGACGCTGGTGATGGCGCACAACAAGACGCTGGCGGCGCAGCTGTACGGCGAGTTCAGGCAGTTCTTCCCGCACAACGCGGTCGAGTACTTCGTCAGCTACTACGACTACTACCAGCCGGAAGCCTACGTGCCGGCCACCGACACCTACATCGAGAAGGACAGCTCGATCAACGAGCACATCGAGCAGATGCGGCTGTCGGCGACCAAGGCGCTGCTGTCCCGGCGCGACGCCATCGTGGTCAGCACGGTCTCGGCGATCTACGGCCTGGGCGCGCCGGAGGACTACCTGTCGCTGCGCCTGATCCTGTCATGCGGCGAGCGCATCGACCAGCGCGCCCTGATCAACCACCTGGTCAGCCTGCAATACACCCGCAACGAGTACGAGCTGCAGCGCGGGACCTTCCGGGTGCGCGGCGAGACCATCGACGTGCATCCGGCCGAGAACGATGTCGAGGCCGTGCGGATCGAGCTGTTCGACGGCGAGGTCGAGAGCATCGCGCTGTTCGACCCGCTGACCGGCGAGGTTCTGCGCCGTGTCCCGCGCTACACCATCTATCCCAAGACCCACTACGCCACCACGCGCGAGAGGGTGCTGGCCGCCATCGAGACCATCAAGGTCGAGCTGAAGGAGCGGCTGGAGCAGCTGTACGCGCAGAACAAGCTGGTCGAGGCGCAGCGGCTGCAGCAGCGCACCCAGTTCGACCTGGAGATGCTGGCCGAGGTGGGTTATTGCACCGGCATCGAGAACTACTCGCGGCACCTGACCGGGCGCCAGCCGGGCGAGCCGCCGCCCTGTCTGTTCGACTACCTGCCGCCGGACGCGCTGCTGGTGGTGGACGAATCGCACGTCACCGTGCCCCAGATCGGCTCCATGTACCGTGGCGACCGCTCGCGCAAGGAGACGCTGGTCGAGTTCGGCTTCCGCCTGCCGTCGGCGCTCGACAACCGCCCGCTGAAGTTCGAGGAATGGGAGGACCGTTCCCCGCGCACCATCTTCGTCTCGGCCACCCCCGGCAGATACGAGCTGGAGAAGTCGCAGGGGCAGGTGGTCGAACTCGTGGTGCGCCCGACCGGGCTGGTGGACCCGGAAGTCGAGATCCGCCCGGTGGCAACCCAGGTGGACGACCTGCTGGGCGAGATCCGCGAGCGGGTGAAGACCGGGGACCGCGTGCTGGTGACCACGCTCACCAAGCGCATGGCCGAGAACCTGACCGAATACCTCGACGAACACGGCGTGCGCGTGCGTTACCTGCACTCGGACATCGACACGGTCGAGCGCGTCGAGATCATCCGCGACCTGAGGCTGGGCAAGTTCGACGTTCTGGTGGGGATCAACCTGCTGCGCGAGGGCCTGGACATCCCCGAGGTGTCCCTGGTGGCGATCCTCGACGCGGACAAGGAGGGCTTCCTGCGCTCGACCGGCTCGCTGATCCAGACCATCGGCCGCGCCGCGCGCAACGTGCGGGGCAAGGCGATCCTGTACGCGGACACGATTACCCGGTCGATGCAGGAGGCGATCGACGAGACCAACCGCCGGCGCGAGAAGCAGCTCGAGTACAACCGGCGCCACGGCATCACCCCGCAGTCGGTGGTGCGCGCGGTGGTGGACGTGATGGAGGGCGCGCGCGAGGCGCCGGAGGCGGCCCGGCCGGGACGCGGGGCGAAGACGCGCCGCGTGGCCGAGCCGGTGGAGGACTACTCGACGCTCGATCCGGCCGCGCTCGCCGCGAAGCTCAAGGCGCTGGAGCAGAAGATGTACCAGCATGCCCGCGACCTGGAGTTCGAGGAAGCGGCCCGTATCCGCGACGAGATCCGCCGGATCCGGGAAACGGTGCTGGTGTCGTCCTGAGTGCCGGGGGCCGCGGGCCCTGGCGCGTCCCGGCGAGAACGGATGCCGGGCCCGGAAACGGAAACGGCGCCTTGCGGCGCCGGGGATTGTCCTTGCCGTGTCCGGTAGCCACGCCGTGGCGTGGTGGGCGGTGCAGGGTTCGAACCTGCGACCCCTACCATGTCAAGGTAGTGCTCTACCGCTGAGCTAACCGCCCGGACACGGGCCTGCGCTTCGGGCAGGGCCGCAAATTCTAGCCCAGCCCGGGGGCGGCGGACAACCGGCGGCTTGCCGGGTGGTGGCCCGGCATGTGGCCTGCCCCGTCCTGTCCGGCTACCCGCCCGGCAAAGAAAAGCCCCGCCGGCGGGAAGGCCGGCGGGGCTGCCGCCGCCAGGATGGAGGGGCGCTGGCGGCGGCGTGCCCGTGCCTTCAGAAGCGGTAGCTGAAGCCGAACAGGGTGGTGCGCCCGTACTCGAAGAAGCGTTCCGGGCGGTTCTCCGGATCACCGTCGTTGTAGGCGGCGAACGGTTCGTCGCCGATGTTGCTGACCTGCAGGTACAGCGACAGGCCCTTGAGCGCGCCGTGCTGGAAGGTGTAGTTCAGTTGCGCGTCCTGCACGGTCTCGCCGGCGATGCTGATGGTCTGGTAGTCGGCGCCGAAGCCGCGGGTCTCCCCACGGAAGTCGGAACGCTTGCGGCGGCTGTAGCGGATCGAGAAACCGCCACGCTCGTAGTACACGGTGGCGTTGGACACGTACCTGGACAGGCCCGAGATCGGCTCGCTGGTACCCGGGCCATTGGGCCGGATCGAGCTGCTGGTGTCGGAGTAGGTGGCGATGATGCCGAGCCCGTTCAGGGGCTCCCACAGCAGGTCAAGCGGTACGGACGCGGTCAGCTCGAGGCCACGGATGGTGCCGCCCTCGCCGTTGAGCGGCTGGTTGATGCGGCCGATGGTGGAATCGGGGTAGACCACCTGGCCGGGTTCCGGCGGCGGCAGCGGGAACCCGGCGAAGTCGAACTCGACGTCCTGGTTGTAGATGTAGCTCCTGAGATCCTTGTGGAACCAGGCGATGCCGAAGTAGCCGCGGTTGCCGGCCTTCGTGGTGAAGTACTTCTCCAGAGACAGGTCCACGGCGTCGGCCAGCCAGGGGCGCAGCCGCGGGTTGCCGCCGCCGGCGGCCCATTCGCCGCGGGTGACGTCGATGCCCACGTCCATGCCGGCTTTCATCTGGTCCATGCGCGGGCGCGCCATCTGCCGGGCGAGGCCCAGGCGCAGCACGGCTTCCGGAAGGAACTCCAGGCCGAGGTTGAGGCTGGGCAGGAACACCGAGTAGTCGATGCCGTCGGTCACCGGTGTGCCGGCCGGATTGCCCGAGAACGTGCTGTAGCCGGTGGACTCCTGGTCGACGTAGATCTTCTGGAAACCGAAGTTGCCGCGCAGCGGCATGCCGCCGATCCCGGTGTCGATGCCGACCTTGAAGTACAGGGTGGTCAGTTCCTCCGACACGTCCCAGTTCTTGGCCGCGATGTCCGGGTGGTAGTTGTAGACGAGGTTGTAGACGCCGGAGGCGAGCACCTCGTTCGCGTCGAACACGCCGAGCCGTCCGATGCCGCCGAAGTTGAAGTCCTGGATCCCGCCGGGGAACGGGGCGGTCACGCCGAACCTGCCGGCGGCGCAGTCGGTCAGGCAGAGCTTTGCCTCGATCGAATTCTTGTCCTTGGTGCGCCTGGTGTGGTTGGCGCCGAAGTCGATGTCGCTGATGATCCCGTGGTCGAAGCTGCGGATGGCGTTCAGGCGGAATGCGCGGATCCGGTCGTTGACCTCGAAGTCCTTGAGGTAGCCGTCCTGGCCCCATCCTCCGGCATCGGTCAGCACCAGCGACGACGGATCGTCGAAGGTGGCGCCGAGCACGTAGTTGTAGTACCTGCGCCCGGGATCGAGCGACGCGTGCAGGCTGGTGTAGCCGTTGTTGGACGAAACGCCGGCGTAGGTCTCGAGCATGCGGAACCTGCGCTCCACGTCGGACATGGACAGGTCGGCGTTGACCAGCCAGTGGTCGCCGACGTGGAATTTGCTGTTGAAGCCGATCGAGTTGAGCCGGTCGTCGATCGGGTTGCTGTCCATTCGGATGACCGGCGACACGTCCTCCCAGTTGCTGTCGGTGATGGTGTCGTTGCCGGAGATGGTGTAGCCGGGCTGGAGCACGCCGGAACCCCAGATCGTCCCGAACTCCATGCCGGTCTTGATCTCGGTCTTCTCGAACTTCGAGTGGAACCAGTCGAGCGTGCCCTCGTAGAAGTCGTTGGGCTTGAACTGCAGGGTCGCGGCGACGCCGGTGCGCTCGTGGTTGTTGTCGAAGCGGTAGAGCTTGCCGCCGCCGAGCACGGTGGTGCCGTCTGGCCCGTCGGTGTAGCCCCAGACTTCGTTCTGGAAGCCGGGCTGCGGGCTGTCCATCTTCGACACGGCCAGCATCAGGCCGAGCCGGTCGTCCGCGAACTGGTCGATCCAGGTGGCGCTGAACCGGTAGCCGTGCTCCTTCTCGCCGCGGATCCGGTTCTGGTCGTAGCGGGCGTTGACGTTCATCACGCGCTCGCGGAACGACAGGGGGCGCACCGTCTGCAGGTCCACGGTGCCGGACAGGCCCTGGCCGACGAGCGCCGCATCCGGAGTCTTGTAGACGACCACCTGGCTGAGCAGCTCGGACGGATACTGGTCGAACTCGACGCCCCGGTTGTCGCCGGTGCTGGCCTGCTCGCGGCCGTTGAGCGTGGCGGTGGAGAAATCGCCCGCGAAGCCACGGATATTGATCTGGGTGGCACGGCCGCGCTCGCGTTGCGCGGTCAGGCCGGGCAGGCGCGCGATGGATTCGGCGATGCTCGAATCCGGCAGCTTGCCGATGTCCTCGGCGGAGATCGCTTCGACGATCGAGGTCGACGTCTGCTTGGTGTCGATCGACTTCTCGATCGAGGAGCGGATTCCGGTGACCAGGACGCGGTCGAGCTCGATGGCCTCGTCCCTGTCGCCGTCATCCGTTCCGGTCGCCTGCTGCGCGAGCGCCGTGGGCGCTGCAAGGCTGATGGCCGAGGCGAGAGCGACGCTCAGCAGGTTGCGCTTCGGATGCAACATGGTTCCCTCCCAGGGCGGATGTCGGCTTGCTGCAATGCGCCCGCGTGGCCGCAGGCTGGCGTTTCCGCCATGGTAGTCGCGCCTCCGGCGGGCGAAATCGCCTTGCATACGTATTCATTGGGCTCCATGCGTCGCGGCCATGCGCACGCACGGCGGCCACGGGCCTGCCGTGCGCGATGCGGTGCAGCAAGGTCCGGCGGACCGGATCGGGCTGCCGTTGCCGACACGGCCGTTCCGCACCGGTGGCCGGTGTGCGCGTCGATGTCCCGTGGTTCAGGAGTCGCAGGTCCCGGCCATGGCGGCTGCAGGCGGGGAAGCACCCTCCGGCGCCAGGTTGCCGTAATAGACGCCGTACGCGGGCAGGCGCAGGATTCCTGACTCCAGTCCGCCGGCTGGCAGGCCGTGCCCCTGCTGTGCCGGCGCCGCAATGCCGGGCATGGCGACGCTTGCGGGTTGCGCGGAAAGATTGAATGCGACGAACAGGCGCTGGTCTCCATGTTCGCGCACGAAGGCGAGCACGGGCTCGGGCGTGTCGAGGAAACGGATGGACCCGCGCACGAGCGCCGGCTGCGTCCTGCGCCAGGCGAGGAAGCGGCGCGTCGCATGCAGCGTCGAATCCGGATCGGCCTCCTGCACGGCGACGTTCAGCGCCAGATGCGCCTCCGGTATCGGCAGCCAGGGTGCTCCCGTGGTGAAGCCGCCGTGCGGTCCATCCGTCCATGGCATCGGCGTGCGGCATCCGTCGCGGCCCTTGAAGTTCGGCCAGAAGCTGATGCCGTAGGGATCGCGCAGCGCCTCGTACGGCACGTCCGCTTCCGGCAGGCCGAGTTCCTCGCCTTGGTAGAGGCAGACCGAACCGCGCAGCGAGCAGACCAGGGCCACCAGCATGCGCGCAAGACCCGGGTGCGGCCTGGCGCCGCCCCAGCGCGTCACCGCGCGCTGCACGTCATGGTTGGAGATCGCCCAGCACGGCCATCCCCCGGTCATCACCGATTCCAGTCGCTCGACCGTGCCGCGTATGTGGGCGGAACTGAAATCCTCGGTCAGCAGCTCGAAGCTGTAGCCCATGTGCAGGCGGCGGCCGTTGACGTACTCCGCCATGGTCGCCAGCGAATCCTCGGACGAGATCTCGCCGAGTGCCACGGCGCCCGGATAGCGGTCGAGCAGGGCGCGCAGCGATTCTAGGAACGGCAGGTTCTCGGGGCGGGTGTTGTTGTACCAGTGGTACTGGTAGGCGTACGGGTTGTCCGGGCTGAAACCGCGGCCGGTGCGCTTCTCCCTGGGCTTGGGCGGGTTGTCGCGCAGCAGCGGGTCGTGGAAGCAGAAGTTGATCGCGTCCAGGCGCAACCCGTCCACGCCACGGTCGAGCCAGAACTTCACGTTGCCGAGCACCGCTTCCCGGACTTCCGGGTTGTGGAAGTTCAGGTCGGGTTGCGACGACAGGAAGTTGTGCAGGTAGTACTGCTCGCGGCGCGGCTCCCAGCGCCAAGCCACGCCGCCGAACAGCGACATCCAGTTGTTCGGCGGCGTCCCGTCCTCCTTCGGGTCCGCCCAGACGTACCAGTCGGCCTTCGGATTGTCACGGCTCATCCGGCTTTCCCGGAACCACGGGTGCTCGCTGGAGGTATGGCTGAGCACCTGGTCGATCATCACCCGGATGCCGAGGCCGTGGGCCTTCGCGAGCAGGCGGTCGAAGTCATCCAGCGTGCCGAACAGCGGGTCGACGTCGCGGTAGTCGGAGATGTCGTAGCCGAAGTCGGCCATTGGCGAGCGGAAGAACGGCGAGATCCAGATCGCGTCCACGCCCAGCGAGGCGACGTGGTCGAGCTTCGCGATGATGCCCGGCAGGTCGCCGACGCCGTCTCCGTTGGTGTCCATGTAGCTGCGCGGGTAGATCTGGTAGATCACCGCGCCCTGCCACCAGTGCTCCGAGGCCATTCGTTCTCCGTTGCGTGGGGTACCCGGCGCCGGGAATGCCGGTGGCGACACTATTCCACAGCGCGGCACGGGAAGAGGGCAATGCCGTGTTCCCCATCGCAATGAATACGTATGCGCAACCCGGCCTCGCCAGGGGTGCGCGGACCGGGTGATGCGACGGCGGGATCGGGGAAACACCTTGATGTGCCTGCGTTTTCCGCGTTCCGGCGCACAGCCGGATGGCGCATCCGCCATGCTGCGTCGCGACAAGGCAAGGCATGCCGTTGCGCGGAGAATGCGCGCAAACCGCAAGGCACGGAAAGCATGGCCACGAAACCGCAGCTGTCGTTCTGGCAGATCTGGAACATGTGCTTCGGCTTCCTGGGGATCCAGTTCGGCTTCGCGCTGCAGAACGCGAACGTCAGCCGGATCTTCCAGACCCTGGGTGCGGACATGGAGCAGGTGCCGGGGTTGTGGATCGCCGCGCCGCTGACGGGACTTCTGGTGCAGCCCGTGATCGGCCATTTCTCCGACCGCACCTGGACGCGGCTCGGGAGGCGCCGGCCCTACTTCCTGTGGGGCGCGATCTTCTCCACACTGGCGCTGCTGGTGATGCCCAACTCGCCGCAGCTGTGGATCGCGGCAGGCATGCTGTGGCTGCTCGATGCCTCGCTCAACGTGTCCATGGAGCCTTTCCGTGCCTTCGTCGGTGACCAGCTGTCGCCGGCGCAGCGCCCGGCCGGCTACGCGATGCAGGGCTTCTTCATCGGCGTCGGCTCGGTGGTGGCCAGCATGCTGCCGTGGCTGCTGGCGAAGTGGGGCGTGGCCAACACCGCCGAACCGGGCGTGGTGCCGGACAGCGTCCGCTACGCCTTCTACGCCGGTGGCGTGGTGTTGCTGCTGGCGATCCTGTGGACCGTGGCCAGCACCCGCGAGTATCCGCCGGAGGTGCTGCGCTCGTTCGACGACGCGATGCCCGCCCGGGTGGAGCCGGCGCATGCCGGCAGCCTGCCGCCCGCGTCCGGCGGCGTGCCGTGGCTGGTGGCGGGCGGCGTGATGTTCGCGCTGGTCTGGCATTTCGGCTGGAATCGCATGCTGTACGTGCTGGCGCTGCTGCCACTGGCCTACGGGTTGCTGCGCGTGGTCGCGCCGGCGCTGCCCGCGAGGTCCCTGCCGGCGTCGCTGGCCGCCGACCTGCATGCCATGCCCCGTGTCATGCGCCAGCTGGCCGTGGTCCAGTTCTTCTCCTGGGCAGGCCTGTTCTGCATGTGGCTGTACACCACCGCGGCGGTCACCCGGCACCACTACGGCACCACCGACGCCGCGTCCGCGGCATGGAACGAAGGCGCGAACTGGGTAGGCGTGCTGTTCGCGGCCTACAACGGCTTCGCCGCACTGGCGGCACTGGCCATCCCGTGGATGGCACGCCGGTTCGGGCTGCGCGCCACCCACCTCGCCAACCTGCTGCTCGGCGGCGCTGGCCTGGCGTCGTTCGCCGTGATCCGCGACCCGCAGTGGCTGCTGCTGTCGATGGTCGGCGTGGGCTTCGCCTGGGCATCGATCCTGTCCCTGCCGTACGCGATGCTGTCCGACAGCCTGCCGGCGGAGAAGATGGGCGTGTACATGGGCATCTTCAATTTCTTCATCGTGATCCCGCAGCTGGTCGCGGTGAGCGCGCTGGGCTTCCTGCTGGGGCGCGTGTTCGGCGGCGACCCGATGCGGGTGCTGGTCCTCGGTGGCGCGTGCCTGGCGGTCGCTGGCTTCTGCTCGCTGCTGGTGGCAAGGCCGGAGACCACGCATGCGGGGGGTGTGCAATGAGGGCTGCGGTCCTGTCCCTGATGCTGCTGGGTGCGCTGGCCGGATGCCGGGCCGGGGAAGCCCCGGCGCCCGTCACGGAGGAGTTCTACGGCACCCTGGAGCCATTCGCCTCGGAGGCGGTGTACTTCGTCCTCACCGACCGTTTCGTCAACGGCGACCCGGCGAACGACCACCGCGACCAGGGTGGCGCGCGCCGCACCTTCGACATCCCGCTGCCGGAGTGCGACGGCGTGTCCGCCAACATCGGCTACCTTGGCGGCGACTTCAGGGGCCTGGCCGACAACCTCGACTACATCCGCGACATGGGCTTCACCGCGGTGTGGATCACGCCGATCGTGGACAATCCCGACGAGGCCTTCACCGGCGGGACCGGGCCGGGTTGCGGCACGATCCTCAGCGACCGCGGCAAGACGGGCTACCACGGCTACTGGGGCGTGAACTTCTACCGGGTGGACGAGCACCTGCCGAGCCCTGGGATGGATTTCCGTGACCTTGCGGACGCGATGCACGCGCGCGGCATGAAGCTGGTGCTCGACATCGTGGGCAACCATGGGTCGCCGGCGTTCGACATGGCCGAGGACCAGCCGAAGTTCGGCAAGGTCTACGATCGCGATGGCAACCTGGTCGCCGACCACCAGAACCTGCACCCGACGCGGCTCGATCCGGCAGGCAACCCGCTGCACGCGTTCTACTCGGCCCGGGGGCCGGTGGAAGGCGGGGAAGGCCCGATCCACGAGGGCAACCTCGCCCAGCTGTCCGACTTCGATCCGGACAACCCGGCGGTGCTCGACTACCTCGCGGGCGCATACGGGCAGTGGATCGAACAGGGAGCTGACGCCTTCCGCATCGACACCATCGCCTGGATGCCGACCTCGTTCTGGCAGAGGTTCACCGAACGCATCCGCGGGAAGTACCCGGGATTCTTCATGTTCGGCGAGGCCTACGACTACGACCCGGAGCGGATCGCCATCCACACGCGCCCGGGGCATGGCGAGGTGGGCGTTCTCGACTTCCCGATGAAGCAGGCCATGGCTGAGGTGTTCGGGCGCGAGGGCAGGGGGTTCGAGCGCCTGTCCGGCGTGCTGTTCCTCGATGGCGGCCCCTATGCCAACCCGTACGAGCTGGCGACGTTCTACGACAACCACGACATGCCGCGGCTGGACGCAAGCGACGAAGGCTTCATCGACGCGCACAACTGGCTGTTCACCGCGCGCGGGATCCCGGTGGTGTACTACGGCTCCGAGGTCGGATTCATGCGCGGGCGCGGCGAGCATGCGGGCAACCGCAACTACTTCGGCCAGGAGCGCATCGACACCGCCCCGTCCAGCCCGATCCACGCCGCATTGAAGAAGATCGCGACGTTGCGCCGGGAATCGCCGGCCCTGCAGCGCGGCCTGCAGCTCAACCTGCGGCTGCAGGGGGACGAGGCGGCGTTCTACCGCGTGTACCAGCGTGGCGGTGTCGCCCAGACCGCACTGGTGCTGCTGAACAAGGGCGACGTGGCGCGGCGCATCGTGCTCGACCGCCTCGTCCAGCCGGGCGAATGGCGCGATGCCTTCGATGGCACCGTGCTGCGCGTGGACGGCAGGATCGAGGCCGAGGTGCCGGCGCACGGCGTGCGCGTGCTGCTGCGCGATGAACCACTGACCGGACCGGAGCTGCGGGCGGAACTGGCCCGCCTCCAGGCGGTGTACGCGCAGGCGGCGGGGGAATGACTATTTCACCCGGCGCTTTTCCAGCTTGCGCGCCAGCGTGCGCCGGTGCAGGCCGAGCCGGCGCGCGGCCTCGGAGATGTTGAAATCGACCTCGGCCAGCGTCTCGTGGATGTGCTCCCACTCGAGGGTCTTGATCGAGGTCCGGCGGGTGGCCGGCGCGACGCTGGCATCGCCCTGCGTGCGCGCGAAGGCCGCCTCGATGTCGTCGGTGTTGGCGGGCTTGGCGAGGTAGTGGCAGGCGCCGAGCTTGATCGCCTCGACCGCGGTGGCGATGCTGGCGTAGCCCGTGAGCACCACGATCAGCATCTCCGGGTCGTGCCCGTGCAGGGCCTTGACGACGGCCAGGCCGGAGGAGTTGCCGGCGAGCTTGAGGTCCACCACGGCGTGGGTGGGCCGGAATTCCCCGAGCAGGTCAGGCAGTCCGTCCTGTCCCGGGATGTGGCGTACCACGTAGCCGCGGCGTTCGAACGAGCGCACCAGCGTGCGCGCGAACGCGGCGTCGTCCTCGACCACGAGCAGTCTGCGTTCATCCGGCATCGTCTTGTCCTCCGATCGCCAGTGCCGACAGCGGCAGGCGGATGGTCACCTCCGCGCCACCCTGCGGCAGGTTGCGTGCGGACAGCCTGCCGCCGAGCGTCCGGGTGACGTTGGCGGACAGGAACAGGCCGAGCCCGCCGCCGGGACGGCCCTTGCTGGAGTTGTAGGGCGTTCCCAGCCGTTTCAAGACCTCCGGCTCGAAGCCGGGGCCGGCGTCACGTACCTCGACGACGAGGTCGCCGGCCTCGCAGCGGGCCACGAGCCCGACATGACCGGGCGAGGCTTCCAGCGCGTTGTCGAGCACGTTGAACACCATCTGGCGCAGGCCGGTGTCGGCCACGATGCGCGGGTCTTCCCGGCAGAGATTGCGGTATTCGAGCACGTCGCACGCGCGGGAGGTGCGCCAGTCCCCGACCACGGCGTCGAGGAAGGCATGCAACGTGGTCTCGACCGGGGCATCGCCGCGGGTCTCGCCGGCGGCGAGCAGGATCCGGGTGACGATCGACTTGCAGCGCTGGACCTGGGCCTGCATCTCCTCGATGTCGCCGAGCAGTTCCGGGTCGGAGGAGAAGGCGGGCAAACGGCGCCAGTCACCGAGGATCACCGACAGCGTCGCCAGGGGCGTGCCGAGTTCGTGCGCGGCGCCCGAGGCGAGCAGGCCCATGCGCACCACGTGCTCCTCCTCGATCGCGCGCTGGCGCAGTTCCGCCACCCGCGCGTCGCGTTCGCGCAGGATCCGGGCGATGCGCGAAATGAACACGACCAGCAGCGCACAGACCAGCACGAAGCAGATCAGCAGGCCCTGCACGTAGTGGTCGGCGATGCCGCGCGACAGGTCGACCGGGATGCGTACGGGACCGGGGAGGACCACCAGCAGCGCCACGCACAGGGTCGCGGCCGCGGCCAGCAGCCAGCTTGCGGCAGGCCGGAGCAGCATCGTGCCGAGGGTGACCTGCAGAACGTACAGGAACACGAACGGGTTGCCGATGCCGCCGCTGAAGTGGAGCTGCGCGGTGAGCGTGGCCACGTCCACCAGCAGGGCCAGCAGCAGCGCGCCGTCGCCCACGACGGGGTCGCGACGCAGCCACAGCAGGCTGGCGAGGTTGAACGCGGCCAGTGCCGCCAGCGCCAGCAGCATCGGCGCCAGCGGCAGGGAGATGCCGAGGACGTGGTGGACGAACAGGATGGCGGCCAGCTGGCCGACCACGGCGATCCAGCGCAGCTGGATCAGCTGCTGCATGTTGCGCAGACCGGCGCGGGTGTCGGTGGCGCCGGGTTGCTGGCCGGCGCCGGCGATGGATCCGTGCATGCCTGGCAGGTTGGCGTTCATCGCCGCAGGCGCACACCCAGTTCGAACAGGCCGCGGCCATGCTCGCCGTATCCGCGGGCGACAATGGTGTAGGTGCCGGGCTCGACGCGCGCCGTGATCCGGGCGTTGCTGGCGTCGCCCCCGTCGTCGTCCTCGGCCACCAGCCCGTCCTCGCCGTGCAGTTCGAGCACGGCGTCGAAATCGCGGCTGGCAAGCTCGATCACCAGCTCGCCAGCCTCCGCGACCGTCAGCTGGTAGCGCCGCGGTTCGCCCTGGTACAGGCCCGTGACCGCAGCTCCGGGCTCGATCGCGCCGCCGTTGCGCAGGCCGGCCACATCGATCGGTTCCTCCGTGGCCGACAGCCGGAACAGGCCGGAAGCGCCCTCGGCCAGCCCGCGCGCTACCACGACGTAATCGCCCGGGTCGAGCACGGCCGACAGGCGCGAGTCCGTACCGCTGCCACCGTCGTCGTCCCCGAGCGAGAGGCCGTTGCCGTGCAGTTCGAGCGCGGCGTCGAAATCGTCGCTCTCCAGGTTGATGGTCACGCGTGCGGTCCGCGCCACGTGCAGGGCGTATTCGCGGCCGCCGCCGGCCAGCGAGCCGGTGACGGGCCTGCCGTCGGCCGCGAGCGTGCCGCCGTTGCGCAGGCGTACGCCGGCGGGCAGGTTGTCGTCCGAGACGGAAAGCTCGAACAGTCCGTCGCTGCCGTCCACGGACACAGCGCGCAGCGTATAGGTGCCGGGTTCCAGCACGACCCGCAGGCGCGAGTCGAACCGACCACCGCCGTCGTCGTCCTCGAGCGCGAGTTCTTTGCCCTCGAGTTGCAGCGAGGGATCGAATTCGGACGAACGCAGGTCGATCGAGTAGTAGCCGGTCCTGTGGATGTCGAGGCGATAGACCCGTGCCTCGCCGCGGAGCAGACCGGCGATGCTGGCGCCGGGCTGCAGTGGGGCGTTGCCGTCGTGCAGGCGCAGGGCGCGTGTTTGGAGCCGGAACGGACCGAAGGCGCGCCGGTCGGCACCGCTGACCGCGACCTCATAGCGACCGGTTTCCGGGGACAGCAGCGAGAGTCGCGCGGATGACTCGTTGTCGCCGGAGTCGCAGTCCGTCCGGCTCGGGCCTGCAACGCGCCCGCCGTCGCGCAGCACCATCAACCGCGTGCATGGCGCGCCGGTGACCTCGATGCCTACCGCCTGTCCGGCCTCGAGCTCGAGCACATAGACCACGCTGCGGCTGCCGTCGTTGTAGTTGATGCGGTCGCGCGCGGTGATCTCGCCGTGCACGGCCGTCCCGACCGCGATGGGTGTGGCACCGTCGGCGGTGGGAAGCGGCTGCCAGGCGGCCAGCAGCGGGAACAGCAGGGCGGGGATCGGGTTTTTCTTCATCGGGATGGTCCTGGGGTGGGCGGCCGCTGCATCCGCAGTCGTGGCTGGACGGGTGGGGTCGTGTCATGTCCGCGGAGGCGGGCGCCGCATGGCGCCACCACTCAGGTCGAATCGCGCACGACCAGGCGCGCCGGCAGGCTGCGGGTCTGTCCCGGCTGGCCGCCGATCATCGCGATCAGGGTTTCCACCAGCAGCGCGCCCGCGGCCTTGGTGTCCTGCTGCACCGTGGTCAGGCCGGGCGTGGTCATCGCGGCCATCGGGATGTCGTCGAAGCCGGCGACCGCCACGTCCGCGGGCACGCGCAGCCCGCGCCCCGCGAGGGCGTGCATCGCGCCGATCGCGATCATGTCGCTGGCCGCGAAGATCGCGTCGAACTCCGCGCCGGCGTCGAGCAGGCGCAGCGCGGCGTCGCGGCCGGATTCCTCGGACGAGATCGCCTCGACCGTGAGCGCCGGGTCGGCTTCCAGGCCCGCCTCCGCCAGCGCCTGCCGGTAGCCGCGGTGGCGTTCACGGAATTCCGGGTAGCGGTCGGAGGCGTCGCCGATGAAGGCGACGCGGCGTCGGCCGCGGGAAACGAGGTGGCGGGTGGCCTCCCGGCCGCCCTGGAAGTTGTCGCAGCCGATCGAGATCCCGGGCTGGCCTGGCAGCGCGGCGCCCCAGCGGACGAAGTGCGTGCCCTGCGCCTCGAGTTGCTCCAGCCGCTTGCGCGACTGCAGGTAGTCGCCGTAGCCCAGCAGGATCAGGCCGTCGGCCTTGTGGCTGTCCTCGTAGTCGGCGTGCCAATCGTCCGACAGCTGCTGGAAGGACACCAGCAGGTCGTAGCCGTGGCGGGCGCAGGCGCGGGTGATCGACCCCAGCATCGAATGGAAGAAGGGGTTGATCATCGAGTCGTCCGGCGCAGGATCCTCGAAGAACAGCAGCGCCAGGGTGCCGGTCCGCCGCGCGCGCAGGCACGAGGCGCTCTTGTCGACCTTGTAGTTGAGCTGCTCGGCGATGGCGAGGATCCGCCTGCGGGTCTCCTCGCTCACCATCGGGCTCCCGCGCAGGGCCCGCGAGACCGTCGGCTGCGAAACCCCGGCGAGATACGCGATGTCCAGCGATGTCGGCCTGCCGCGAACGCGCGTGGTCATGGCGCCATCATGCCACGGTCCGGCCGGGAGGGCGCCGGGGGGCGGGTTTCGGCTAGAATCGCGGCATTGCAGCAACGAACGGGGCGGCCCGCGGAAACGCCGGCCCGCCGGGACGCGGGCATGGCCCGCCCGGCACCTGACCGCCCGGGCATCCGGCAAGGCGTCCTTGCGGCGCCTTTTTTTGGTCGCCCGGCCGGCGGCGGCATGGCGCCATGCCCGCTCCCGGCACCCCAGGCCAGATTTTCCGGTTCCCGACATGATCACGATCACCCTCCCAGACGGCAGCCAGCGCAGTTTCGACCACCCGGTCACGGTGATGGAGGTGGCGCAGTCCATCGGCCCCGGGCTGGCGAAGGCGACCGTGGCCGGGCAGGTGGACGGCCGGCTGGTGGACGCGTGCGACGTGATCGACCATGACGCCACGGTGCGCATCATCACGCCGAAGGACCCGGAGGGTGTCGAGATCATCCGCCACTCCTGCGCGCACCTGGTCGGCCACGCCGTCAAGCAGCTGTACCCGGACGCGAAGATGGTGATCGGCCCGGTCATCGAGGACGGCTTCTACTACGACATCTGGTACCACCGTCCGTTCACGCCGGAGGACCTGGCCGCGATCGAGCAGCG
>CALLKI010000018.1 GCA_938008415.1 uncultured Luteimonas sp.
GGCGATGAGCACGCGCGGGGCGTCCGGATGGGTGGGGAACACGCCCACCGGCTTGCCGGACTGCACCAGCAGGGTCTCGTCGTCGCCCAGCGTGCGCAACGCCTCGAGGATGCGGTCGAAGCACTCCCAGTCGCGCGCGGCACGCCCGATGCCGCCGTACACCACCAGGTCCTGCGGACGCTCGGCCACGTCCGGGTCCAGGTTGTTCTGGATCATCCGGTACGCCGCCTCGGTCAGCCACGAACGGCAGGTCAGCGTGCTGCCGCGCGGAGCACGGATGATGCGGGACGGGTCGTGGCGGGACGCGGCACGGGTCATTCGGGCCTCCTTGGGAATGGCTGCGGTGCGATTATCGCACCGCCCTCCGAGGCCCCCTGACGCAATGCAGCGCGGCACCGCCGGGAAACGCGAACGCCCGGCGGTACCGGGCGTTCGCGTCCGATGGCAACGCCGTCCCGGCGCGTCAGAAGATCGAGGGATCCAGACGGCGCAGCGCGTCGCGCATGTCCACCGAACCGGTGCGCTCGATCTCTTCCCGGGTATACACGCGGCCGGAAGCGTTGACGCACTCCTCGTCGTTCTTCTTCGACCTGCTGCGCGTGGCCACGATCCGGGAGCCGGTCTCGCGGATGCAGAAGCGGTCGTCGGGCTTCTTGCGTGCCGCGGCCCTCCCGGTCTCCTCGATCTCCTCCCGCTCCTGCGCCATGACGGTCGCGGGCACGGCGACGGCCAGCGCGAGTGCGGCAAGCAGTGCGGTCGGCAGTCGGTGCTTCATGGTGAACCTCGCGTGGGAAAGGGCCGGATGGCCGTCTGCCAAGATACGGCCCCTCCTAGAAAAATCAATGGCTTGCATCACCCGCATTCATGGCGCGCTCATCCGTGCCGGGCACCACCGCGCGTGGCCCGGCGGGCGCCACCGCCATGCGGAGCGGGTGGCGTTTAACATCCGGCCATGATCCGTGCCGCCTGCCTGGTGCTTCCGCTGCTGCTGGCCGCCTGCGGGCCCGGGCCGGGACCCGCCCGGCCGGAAGCCTCCGCCGGCACCACGGATACACGGCCGGCGCGCCTGCTCGTGTTCACCCGCACGCTGGGCTGGCACCACGACTCGATTCCCGCTGCGGTGCAGACGCTGCGCGAACTGGCCCGCGCCGAGGGCATGGAGGTAGTGCACAGCGAGGATCCGGCCCGATTTTCGGACGGGAACCTGCGCCGCTTCCGCGCAGTGGTCTTCGCCAACACCACGCTCGACATCCTCGACGACGCGCAGCAGGCGGCGCTGGAGCGCTTCGTCCGCGCCGGCGGCGGCTTCCTCGGCATCCATTCCGCGGCGGATACCGAATACGGCTGGCCCTGGTACGGCGAACTGGTCGGCGCGTGGTTCGACAGCCACCCGCCGGGCCTGCAGGCGACGGTGGTGCGGTTCGAACCGGGGCGTGGCCCGCCCGGGGTGGACACATGGCCGGTGACCGACGAGATCTACAACTACCGGCGCAACCCGCATCCCCACGTGGACGTGGTAGCGACCGTGGACGAGCGCCTGTACGAGGGCGGCACGATGGGCGACGATCACCCCATCGCCTGGTGCCATGCGCGCTTCGGCGGGCGGGCCTGGTATACGGGGCTCGGCCACGACCGCGCGCTCTACGCCGACCCGGTGTTCCGTGCCCACCTGCGGCGCGGCTTGCGCTACGTCACCGGGCTGTCCGGCGACTGCTGACCCCCGTAAACGGCCGCATCGTCGCTTATCATTCGCCGATGCACCGCAAGCCCATGTCCCTGGCGGCCATCGCCGCCCTCCTGGCCCTCGTCCTCGTTTCCACCTCCTGCAGCACCCGCCCGCCACGGGCGGAAACGCCGCCGGCCGCGCGGTCACTGCTGCTGGTCTCGCTCGACGGCGTGCACCCGGACTTCCTCGCCCGCTGCGGCACGCCCAGCCTCGACCGGCTGGCGCGCGAGGGCGTGCGCGCCGAGGCGATGATCCCGTCCTATCCCTCGTTGACCTTCCCCAACCACTACACGCTGGTCACGGGCCTGCGCCCGGACCGCCACGGCATCGTGCACAACACCATGCGCGACGAGGCGCTCGGCCGCTTCACCCTCAACAACCGCGCCGCGGTGGGCGACGGCCGCTGGTGGGGCGGCGAACCGCTGTGGGTCGGCGCCGAGCGCGCGGGGCTGGCCACCGCCACACTGTCGTGGCCGGGCAGCGAGGCCGAGATCCGGGGCGTGCGCCCGACGCGCTGGTTCGAATTCGACGCGGACCGTCCGATCGCCGAGCGCGTGGACACCGTCGCCGGCTGGCTGACCGGGCCGCCCACGGCCCGCCCGCGGTTCGCGACGCTGTACTTCGAGCACGCCGACTCGGCCGCGCACGCCCACGGTCCGCACGCGCCGGAAGTGTGCGAAAGCCTGCGCACGATCGACGCCGCCATCGGCGACCTGGTCGCCCGGCTCGACGCCGCCGGCACCCTGGACGAGACCGACATCGTGGTGGTTTCGGACCATGGCATGGCCGAGGTGCCGGATGGAAACGTCCTCGCCACCGAGGACATGGTGGATCCGGACATCGCCGAACTGGTGATGGCGGGCCAGGTGGTCGGGTTCCTGCCGCGCCCGGGTCGCGAACGCGATGCCGAGCGCGCCCTGCTCGGCCGCCACGGGCAGTACGAATGCTGGCGCCGGGAGGAGCTGCCCGCGCGCTGGCACTACGGCAGCCATCCGCGCGTGCCGCCGATCGTGTGCCAGATGGACAAGGGCTGGGACGCGCTGCCACGCGCGTACCTCGACCGCCGTCCCGCGGGAACGCGCGGCTCGCACGGCTTCGACCCGGCCGATCCGGAGATGCATGCGATCTTCATCGCCCGCGGCCCCTCGTTCCGCCAGGGCCTGGTGATCCCGCCGTTCGAGAACGTGGACGTGTACCCGCTGCTGGCGCGCCTGCTCGGCATCGAGCCGGCGCCCAACGACGGCAACCCGGAAACGCTGTTGCCGGTGCTGCGCGGGGCGTCCGGATATTGATGTCCGGAAACGGCCGGCCCGGCGCCGTGCCCGGCGCTAGACTGCGGCCATGGATGGCGTCCTGCCCCACCCGGCGGTCTGCGAACAGGCGCGGCTGAGCCGCGACCCGCGCTTCGACGGGCTGTTCTTCACCGCGGTGCGCAGCACCGGCATCTACTGCCGGCCGACCTGCCCCGCGCCACCGCCGAAGGCCGCCAACGTCACGTATTTCCCGAGTGCGGCCGCCGCGGAAGCCGCCGGCTACCGGCCGTGCCTGCGCTGCCGCCCGGAACTGTCGCCGGCGGAAGGCAGCTGGCGCCGCGGCGACGACGTGGTGGCGCGGGCGCTGAAGCTGATCGACGAGGGCTTCCTCGCCGACAGGCCGGTGTCGGCGCTGGCCGGACGCCTGCACGTGGGCGAGCGCCATCTGCGCCGGCTGTTCGTCGAGCGGCTCGGCGCGCCGCCGACCGGGGTGCATGGCACGCGCCGCCTGCTGTTCGCCAAGCAGCTGCTGACCGAAACCTCCCTGCCGGTCACCGAAGTCGCGCTCGCCGCCGGCTTCGGCAGCCTGCGCCGCTTCAACGCCGCGTTCCGCACCGCCTACGGCATGACGCCGCGCGACCTGCGCCGGAACCGGCCCGACGTGCCCGGCGGCGCGCTGGTGCTGCGCCTGGGCTACCGGCCCCCGTTCGACTTCGCCGCGGCGCTCGGTTTCCTCCGCGCACGCGCCCTGCCCGGCGTCGAGCACGTGGACGGCGGCAGCTACGTGCGCGCCATCGCCGATCCCGCCTCGCCAGGCTGGCTGCGCGTGTCCGCGGCGGACGACGGCAGCCATGCATTGCGGCTCGAGCTGCATGGCGTCGAGCCGGCCGCGCTGCCGGGCGTGGTGCGCCGCGTGCGGCGGATGTTCGACCTCGACGCCGACCCCGCGGCCATCGCCGGCGTGCTCTCGCGCGACCCGGTCCTGCATCCGCTCGTGCGCGCCCGTCCCGGCCTGCGCCTCCCGGGTGGATGGGACGGATTCGAAGTCGCGGTCAGGGCCGTCATCGGCCAGCAGGTCAGCGTGGCCTCGGCGCGCACCCTGGTCTCCCGCGTCGCGGAACGCTACGGCACGCCGCTGCCCCCCGGGTTCGCGTCCGTCGGCCTGCGACACGCCTTTCCCGGCCCGGAGGTCCTGGCCGACGCCGGCCTCGAGGCGGTGGGCCTGACCACGGCACGCGCACGGACGATCCGCGCCATCGCGCGCGCGCTGGCAGATGGCCACGTGGATTTCAGCCCGGAACGCACGCTGGACGACTTCGTGGAATGCTGGACGGCATTGCCGGGCATCGGCGCCTGGACCGCCCAGTACATCGCGATGCGCGCGCTCGGTCATCCCGACGCGTTCCCGGCCGGCGACCTGGTGCTTCGCAGGCGACTGTCGGGCGGCGGCGGCCGGATCACGGAGAAAGCCGCGCTGGCCCGCGCCGAAGCATGGCGCCCCTGGCGCGCCTACGCCACGATCCAGCTCTGGAACGACGCGGCCTCCGCCGCCCGGGAGGCGAGCCGCGGGACGGCCGGCGCCCGCGGCAGGCCTGCACGGAGGAAAGCGGCATGACCGTCCATACCACGACCATCGACAGCCCGATCGGCCCGCTGTTCCTGGCCGCAGGCGGGGATGGCCTGCGCGCCATCGAATTCCGGAACAACAGGCATCCGGTCAGGCGCGGCGACGACTGGCGCGAGGGCGACAACGCGATCCTGCGCGAGGCACGCAGGCAGCTTTCGGAATATTTCGCGCGCAGGAGGCGCACGTTCGACCTGCCGCTGGCGCCGGAAGGCACGCCGTTCCAGCGCAGGGTCTGGACCACGCTGGCCACGATCCCCTACGGCCAGACCATCAGCTACGCGGAACTGGCCGCGCGCGTCGGCAGGCCCGGCGCCGCGCGCGCGGTGGGCGCGGCCAACGGCCGCAACCCGCTGCCGATCGTGCTGCCCTGCCACCGCGTGATCGGTGCCGACGGCTCGCTGACCGGTTTCGGCGGCGGCCTGCCGGCCAAGCGTTTCCTGCTCGAGCTCGAGGGCGCCCTGCCGCCCGCACCCGGCCTGTTCGCACCCTGATCCGCGGCCGGACAACCGTTACGCCTGGGTCAGGTGCGCCGCGACCGCGCGCCGGAACGGTGTCATCCGGTCGGCCAGGCGCAGCGCGGCGACCCGCACCACACGCGCCAGCGGACGCCCATCGTTGTAGATGCGCGTGACCAGGCGGGTGGCGGCATAGACCGGCCACGAGGTCGCACGGTGCCCGCGCTGGTAACGCTCCAGCAGGTCGTCCGAACCGATGTCGCGGCCCGAGCGGTGGGCGCGCAGCACTTCCTCCGCCAGCCGCGCCTGCCCCTGCAGGCCGAGGTTGAAGCCGTGTGCGGTCACCGGGTGCATGCCCACGGCGGCATCGCCGACCAGGGCGAAACGCGGCGCGACGAAGCGGTCGGCATAGACCGAGACCAGCGGATAGACATGGCGTGTGCTGACCGGCGTGAGCACCCCCAGGCGGCCACGCATGCGGCGTTCCAGATCGAGTGCGAATCCGGCGTCGTCCATCGCCTCGACCTCGCGCATCTCATCCGGCCGCAGCGTCAGCACCACCGAGGAGCGGTCGCCGTTGAGCGGCAACAGTGCCAGCGTGTGGCCGTAGTCGAACCACTCCAGCGCCACGTGGTGGTGCGGCTCCGTGTGCGCGACACGCGCGACCATCATCGAGGCGCCATGGTCGAAGAAACGCGCGCCGATGCCCATCATCCTCCGCAACTGCGAGAAGCGGCTGTCGGCGGCGACCAGCAGGCGCGCGCGGACGTGGCCGCCGTCGTCGAGCGTCACCACCACCCCGTCGCCCTCGCGGGCCACGCCCGACACCGTGCGCCCGGCGAGCAGGCGGAGTTCCGCGCACCCGGCGACCGCGTCGTAGGCGGCCTTGCGGATCAGCCGGTTCGGCACCAGCCAGCCGAGCTGCACGCTGCGGCCATCGTCCGCGCTGATGGTCAGCCCGCCTGGGGCATCGCCGTCGAGCACTCGCGCGTCGCGCAGGTCGGAGACCTCTTCCGGCGGGAAACGCTGCCACAGGCCCAGCCCGTCCAGGATCCGCCGCGAGGCGTGGGTGAGCGCGATCTCGCGGCCGTCGAAGGCGGGTTCGGCGATCGCCTCCAGCGGCTGCCTCTCGATGATGGCGGCCGTCAGGCCGCTTCCGGCCAGCGACCGCGCAAAACACAGTCCCGCGGGCCCGGCACCGACGATGGCGACATCGACCTGCATGCTGTCCTCCGGCTGTCATCCGCTTCCGGCCGTGCCGGGCCAGTCTCCGGAAAGCGGCCCGGCCGTGCATTGATCCGGATCAGCCGGCAGGGCGCTCATTGCCGGCGGCCGGACAGCATCCTTCCGCCCTGGTGCAGGTCGAGCGAGACGACCCGGCCGTCGCCACCGCGCCGGAACACGATCCGGATGCCGAACGCCGGCGCCTCGAACGTATCCTCGCCCGCGGGATCGAGCGCGAACTCGCCCTGCCCGGTCGCCTGCGCGTACAGCCGGCCGTCGCGGGCACGCACCGCGAGCACGAAGCCAGGCTGCAGTTCGTAACCGCCCGCGTAGGCGGCAAGCGCTTGCGCCGGCAGCGCCGGGGCGGCAGGCGGCGCCTCGCCGGCGATCCGCACCGCCGGCATCTCGCCGCCCATCTGCCGCCACACGAAGCCCTGGCTGCCATCGGCATTCTTCCGCGGGCGCAGGATCGCGTCGAACGCCAGCGGGAAGAAGTCGCCGGCGTCGTCGTAGCCCATCTCGAACTCGGGCTGGCCCGCGGGATGCACGAACAGCTTCCCGTCGCGCACGCGCAGCGTCATCCTCATCGCGCCCTGCAGCTGGTACTCGCCTGCAAGGGCCTCGAGCAGTTCCGGCGGTGGCGCCACCGCCTTGCGCGGCTTGCCGGCGGGGAACGACGCATCCACCAGGGGCAGCGCCAGGCTGCCCAGGCCGCCGATGGAATTCCAGGTGGTGTCGGACAGCACCACCACACCGCGCCGGCGCTCGCGGTCCACGGATACGAAGGACGAGAAGCCGCCGGTGCCGCCCTCGTGCACGAGCACGGCGCGGCCGCCGGCCTGCGCCAGCATCCAGTTCATCGCCATCGGCGGCTGGTCGCCGACCTTCTGTTGCGCCAGTTCGATCGCCTGCGCGAGCGGGGTTTCGACCAGGCCGAGGTTCGCCTGCACGTAGCGCACCATGTCGTCGAGCGTGGCACGCACGCCGCCCACGCCGGCCAGGTCCACCGCGAAGGTCCAGCCCGGGGTCTCCTGGCCGTTCGGCAGATGCCCCGCAGCCGGGCGCACGCCCTCCGGCCGGTCGGCGACGTAGGCCTTGTCCATGCCCAGCGGCCGGAACAGCCGCTCCTTCAGCAGCGTCTCGAAATCCACGCCGGCGCGCCGCGCAACCGCGTACGAAAGCAGCATCGACGCGAAGTTGCTGTACTCGAACTTCGTGCCGGGCGCGGAGTCCAGCTTCACGTCGCCCAGCGAAGCCAGCAGCGCGTCCACGGTCAGGTTGGCGTACGGGTCGCGCGCATCGGTGGCGCCGAGCCGTGACGGCAGCACCGGCAGGCCGCTGGTATGGGTGACGATGTGGCGCAGCAGGATCGGCCGGCCCTCGAACTCCGGCACCTTCGTGCCTTCCGGCAGGTAGTCGGCCAGCGGATCGTCGAGGCTCGCCCTGCCCTGCACGACCAGGTCCGCGAGCAGGGTCGCGGTCATGGTCTTGGCGACCGAGCCGATCTCGAACGCGGTGTCCGGGCCGATGCGCCCCTCGTCCCCGGGATCGGCGCAGCGGAAGGCGCGCGCCACACGGTCCGGCCCGACCACCGCCACCGCCATGCAGGCGCGGGTGCGGTCGCCCGCCAGCCGGGCATCGACGATGCCGCGCAGGCCTTCGTCGGTCAGGACATCGGCGCGCGCGCCCGTGGCGGCGAACGCGAGCGAGAGGGCAAGCAGTGCGTGTCGTGCGGTCATCATCCGGCTCCTTCGGCAATTCCACGCCATGACGCAGGCACGGCAGGAAACGTGACACAGCCGCGGCAGGATCACCCGGCGGGACTTCAATCCACGAGCAGCCGGCGCATCGCCCTGGCGAAACGCGCGGCGATGGCCTCGCGCGCGACGTGCACGCCGCCGTCCACCACCCGCCGCCCGGCGACCCTCACCTCGCGCATTAGGTTGCGGTTGCCGCTGAAGATCCAGCGCTCGGCGATGTCGTCCGTGGTCGCGCCGGCGAGCTGCGGCGCATCCCCGTCCAGCAGGACCGAATCCCCGGTGCCGGCGAAGCCGCTGGCGTTCGCGGCCGAGGCCAGCACGTCCCGCAGCAGGCTCGCGCCCGCGCCCGGGATGCCATCGTGCGCGGCGATGATGCGCCGCCGCGTGGCCAGCCGTTGCCCGTACTCGAGCCAGCGCAGCTCCTCGACCGGCGAGACCGAGACGTGCGAATCCGAGCCGATGCCCCAGGCGCCACCCGCCTCCAGGTAGTCGTGCAGGCGGAACAGGCCGTCGCCGAGATTGGCCTCGGTGGTCGGGCACAGCGCGATGGTCGCGCCGGACCTGGCCACCGCGACCACCTCCCAGTCGTTGAGGTGGGTGGCGTGGACCAGGGTCCAGCGTGCGTCCACCTCCGCGTTCTTCACCAGCCACTCCACCGGCCGCAGGTCGCGCACCGCCAGGCAGTCCTGCACCTCGCCCACCTGCTCGGCGATGTGGATGTGGATGCGCGTGTCCGCCGGCAATGCCGCCAGTACCGTACGCATGGCCTCGGGTGGCACCGCGCGCAGGCTGTGCAGCGCGCAGCCGACGCGGAGCATGTCGTCCTGGCGCGCGCGCAGCGCCTCGAACAGGCGCAGGTAGCCCTCGGCGTCGTTGCCGAAGCGCCGCTGGCGCTCGTTGAGCGGGCGCCCGTCGAAGCCGCCGGTCATGTACAGCACCGGCAGCAGGGTCAGGCGGATGCCGGCCTCCCGCGCGGCGGCGGCCAGCGCGTCCGACATCGCCGTCGGCACCGCGTACGGCGTGCCGTCCGGCGCGTGGTGCAGGTAATGGAACTCGCAGACCGTGGTGTAGCCGGCCTCGAGCATCTCGACGTAGAGCTGCGCGGCCACCGCGTGCAGCGTATCCGGGTCGAAGCGCGCGGCCATGCGGTACATGGTCTCGCGCCAGGTCCAGAACGAATCGGAAGGGTGGGTCCGCCGCTCCGCCAGCCCTGCCATGGCCCGCTGGAAGGCGTGCGAATGCAGGTTGGCGATGCCGGGCAGGCGCCAGCCCGCGGGCACGGATTCGATCGGCAGGTTCGGCTCGGGCATGAAGGACGATCGGGGCGGGAATACGCTAGGCTACCGCTTCGCCGTCCATGTTCACAGGCCAGCGCATGCCCGACCCAGCCGCGACCCTCCGACTCGCCGTGCCGGGCCGCCCGTGCCCCCGGGGGAGTGGCGCCCGTGGCTGAGCGCTGGGACGGACTGGTCATCGGCGCGTCGTTGGCCACGCTCGAAGGTGACGCGGGATACGGCGCCATCCCCGACGGTGCGCTCGCCTGGCGCGACGGCCGCATCGCCTGGGTCGGGCCGCGTGCGGAACTGCCGGGCCCTGTCCACGCGCTCGCCGCGGAAGTGGTCGAGGCCGACGGCGGCTGGATCACGCCCGGGCTGGTGGACTGTCACACGCACCTGGTGTTCGCCGGCGACCGCGCCGGCGAGTTCGAGCAGCGCCTGCACGGCGCCAGCTACGAGGAAATCGCGCGCAACGGCGGCGGCATCGTCTCCACCGTGCGCGCGACCCGGTCCGCGGACGAGGATGCCCTGCTCGCGTGTTCGCTGCCGCGGGCACGGGCGCTCGTGGCCGATGGCGTGACCACGCTGGAGATCAAGTCCGGCTACGGCCTGGATTTCGACAGTGAGCGCAGGATGCTGCGGGTCGCGCGCCGGATCGGCGAGGCGCTCGGCATCGGGGTATGCACCACCTTCCTCGGCGCCCACGCCCTGCCCCCGGAGTTCGCCGGGCGTGCGGACGACTACATCGCCGAGGTCTGCGCCTGGCTGCCACGCCTGCACGCCGAAGGGCTGGTGGACGCGGTGGACGCCTTCGCCGAGCGCATCGCCTTCACCGCCGCGCAGACGCGGCGCGTGTTCGACGCCGCGCGCGCGCTCGGCCTGCCCGTGAAGCTGCACGCGGACCAGCTCGGCGACGGCGGCGGCGGCGCTCTGGTGGCGGAATACGGCGGGCTGTCCGCCGACCACGTCGAATACACCTCGCCCGAAGGCGTGCGCGCGATGGCCACGGCGGGAACGGTCGCGGTGCTTCTGCCGGGCGCGTTCCACGTGCTGCGCGAAAAGAAGCTGCCGCCGATCGACGGGTTCCGCGCACATGGCGTGCCGATGGCGGTCGCCACCGACTGCAATCCCGGCACCTCGCCGCTGCTGTCGCTGCGCCAGGCCATGCAGCTGGCCTGCACCCTGTTCCGGCTGACGCCCGAGGAGGCGCTGCGCGGTGCGACCGTGAACGCGGCGCGCGCCCTCGGCCTGCGCGACCGCGGCGTCCTGCGTCCCGGCATGCGCGCCGACTTCGTACACTGGCGCGTCGGGCAGCCGGCGGAACTTTGCTATTGGCTCGGCGGGTCGCTGGTTTCGGCGGTCCATGCCGGCGGACGGAAGATTTCCTGACCAGAGGGGACAACATGCGCAAGCAGATCCTGGCCTTCGCCATCCTTTCCCTGTTGGGCGCCGGCAGCGCCCACGCGCAGGCGACCGACGCCGCGCGCAGGCTCGCGCAGGACGCGATCATCGTGGACACCCACATCGACGCCCCGGGCATGCTGCAGGAACGCTGGGCGGACCTTGGCCAGGAGGCCCCGGACCGCGAGTTCGACTACCCGCGCGCGCGCGCCGGCGGGCTCGACATCGCGTTCATGTCCATCTACACCTCGGCGCGCGAGGACGAGGCCGGCGAAGCCTGGCAATCCGCACACGCCCAGATCGACGCGGTCGAGGCGCTGGTGTACCGGCACCCCGACAAGTTCGCCATCCTCACCTCGCCCCGCGACGTCGAGCGCCTGCGCGAGGGCGGCCGCGTGCTGCTGCCGCTGGGCATGGAGAACGCCGCGCCGATCGGCGACGACCTGTCGCGGCTGAAGGAGTTCTACGACCGCGGCATCCGCTACATCACGCTTGCCCACAGCGCCGCCAACCGCGTCGCCGATTCCTCCTACGGCACCGAGCGCAAGTGGAACGGGCTCAGCCCGTTCGGCCGCGAGCTCGTCGCCGAGATGAACCGGCTCGGGATCATGGTCGACGTCTCGCACATCTCCGACGAGGCCGCCGCGCAGGCCATCGCCCTGAGCAAGGCGCCGGTGATCGCCAGCCATTCCGCGTTCCGCCACTTCACGCCGGGCTTCGAGCGCAACATCAGCGACGAACTGGCGAAGGCCGTCGCCGCCAGCGGCGGCGTGGTCCAGATCCCGTTCGGCACCGCGTTCGTCGAGCCGAAGGCCGCCGAGGTGATGCAGGCGAAGTTCCGTGCCCGCGCCGAGTTCGAGCGCCGCAATGCCGAGCTCGTGGCCCGGGGCGAGCCGCCCCTGGACCGCCAAGCCTTCGAGCAGGCCTTCGACCGCGAGCACCCGGCACCGACGACCACGCCGATCGAGTCGGTGCTCGACCAGATCGACTACGCGGTGAAGCTCATCGGCGTCGACCATGTCGGTCTCGGTTCCGACTTCGACGGCGTGGGCGGGGAGCTGGCCGAGGGCCTGCGCAGCGTCGCCGACTACCCGAACCTCATCGCCGGGCTGCAGGCGCGCGGCTATTCCGACGCGGACATCCGCAAGATCCTCGGCGGCAACCTGCTGCGGGTCTGGCGCGAGGTCGAGGCCGCGGCGGAGCGCTGACCGCCACAGTCTCCCCGCGAAAGGTCAACGCAAAAAGGAAAGCCCCGCGCCTGCGGGGCTTTCCCGTTGATGGCGGAGGCGGAAGCCTCACTCCGCCTTGTCGGCAGCCTTCCTGACGACGGCCTTCTTCGCCGCCGCCTTGGCCACGGCCTTCTTCGCGACCGGGGCGGACGCGCTCCCGGTGGCCTTCTTCACCGGCTTGCGGCGGCGCGCATTGCCGTAGCTGGAATTGTAGCGCTTGCCCTTGGCGGTCTTGAGGTCGCCCTTGCCCATCGTGTAATTGCTCCTGATGCGTTTCGGGGGATCGTCAGCGGCCATCGCCGCAGGCCGCGAATCCTAGCATGCGCGGGTCGCGTCCCCGCAGCCGCTGCCGGCCGCCGAGGCGCGCTCGGCCGCATGGGTGAGCCGCAGGTTCAGCAGGTGCGCCCCCGCAAGCAGGAGGCCGCCGGCCACCATCACCGCCGCGTGCCGCAGCCCATGCTCGTGCAAAACGGTGAAGGTGCCCAGCCACACCAGCGCCAGCCCGGGCACGAGCAGCGCCCAGGCATGGAAGGCACGGTGCCTGCGCCAGCCGGACACGAGGGTGGATACCCCCAGCAGCGTGGCGAACACCACGAATGCCTGGTCGAGGTCCACCCGGCCCCAGAGCCCCAGGCCGAAGGCCGGCAGCGCCGCGGCCAGCAGCGGCAGCAGCGCGCAGTGCACCGCGCACAGGAACGAGGCGGCAAAGCCGACCCGGTCGGCCTGCTTGAGGAATGGAGTGCCCATGTGACTTCCGGCCTATGCGACCCGTTTTTGTAACATTATAACATCATCTTTTCGTCCCCCCACCCCATGTACCAGCCATGCATCCACTTGCACGAAACCGCCTGTCCCGAGCCATCGCGCTGCTCTGCGCCGGCACCCTGCCTGCCGCCATGGCCCAGGACCCCCAGGTGGCCGACCACGTCACCCGCACCCTGGATGCGGTCCTGGTCACCGCCAGCCCGCTGGGCGGGGAAGCCGAATCCCTCACCCATCCCGTCGAGGTGCTCCACGGCGAGGAGCTGGACGCGCGCAAGTCGGGCACGCTCGGCGAGACCATCGAGTCCCTGCCGGGCGTGCAGTCGGCGGCGTTCGGCCCGGCCGTCGGGCGCCCCGTGATCCGCGGCATGGAAGGGCCGCGCGTGCAGGTCCTGTCCAGCGGCCTGGGCAGCATGGACGCTTCCACCGTCAGCGCCGACCACGCCATCGGCATCGAACCGTTCCTGGCCGACCAGATCGAGGTGCTCAAGGGCCCGGCGACGCTGCTGTTCGGCAGTGGCGCCATCGGCGGCGCCGTGAACGTGGTCGACGGCCGCATCCCCGTCGTCCTGCCGGGGAGCCCGATCGGCGGCCGCGCGGAACTGCGCGGCAACAGCGTCAACGGCGAACGCACCGGCATGTTCCGGCTCGACGGCGTGAACGGGAACTGGGTGATCCACGTCGACGGCCTGGTGCGCGACACCGGCGACTACGACATCCCGGGCCATGCGCGCGTGGAACATGACGAAGCGCACGATGACGGCCACGACGGGGAACAGCCGTACGGCGTCCTGCCCAACAGCGCGGTGCATACCCGCGCCGGCGCACTGGCCGCGACCTGGCTGGGCGAATCCGGCCATTTCGGCCTGTCCTTCAGCACCTACCGCAACGACTACGGCATTCCCGGGGGCGCGCACGTCCATGCCGGTGAAGAGGACGGCCACGACGACGGGGACCACGACCACGAGGACCACGGCCACGGGCATGACGCACACGACCACGGCCGCGTCCGCATCGACCTGGTGCAGAACCGGGTGGACCTGAAGGCCGGGCTGCGCCAGCCCTTCCCCTTCCTCGAAGGCCTGAACCTGCGCCTTGCCCGCGGCGATTACGAACACGTGGAACTGGAGGACGGCCTGCCCGCCACCCGCTTCCGCAACCGTGGCCTCGAGGGCCGGCTGGAGGCGGTGCAGGCGCCGGTTGCCGGCTGGCGCGGCGCCTTCGGCCTGCAGTTCGCCCGTTCCGATTTCGACGCGGTGGGCGCGGAAGCCTTCGTACCGCCGGCCCGGACCGGGTCGCTGGGCCTGTTCGCGATCCAGGAGAAGGATTTCGGCCCGTGGAAGCTGGAATTCGGCGCCCGCCACGACCGCGTCCGGATCGAACCCGAAGGCGGCGACCGGCGCAACTTCACCGCCAACAGCCTCTCTGCCGCCGCGATCTGGCGCGTGAACGGCCATGTGGACCTGCGCCTCGACGCCGACCTGTCGGAGCGCGCGCCGACGAAGGAGGAACTGTTCTCGGCCGGCACGCACGTGGCCACGCAGTCGGTCGAGCTGGGCGATCCCGCGCTCCGCGGCGAGCGTGGCCGTCGGCTCGAGGCCGGCGCCCACGTCCACGCCGGGCGCGCGGAAATCAAGGCCGCGGTGTACCGGGCGCGGTTCGACGACTTCATCCACCTCGCCGACACCGGCATCTTCGAGGACGGCCTGCCGGTGCGGCTGTGGTTCCAGAACGACGCCACCTTCCATGGCGCCGAGGTCGAGGCCCGGGTCCGGCTGGTGGAGACGGACGATGGCGGCTGGGACCTGCGCCTGTTCGGCGACTTCGTCCGCGGCCGGCTCGACGGCGATGGCACGCGCCAGGTGCACATCGACGTGCCGCACGGCGACCACGAGCACCACTACCAGGCCGAGATCGCGCTCGGGGGCAACCTGCCGCGCATCGCGCCGGCGCGCGTCGGCGGCGAGCTGTCCTGGTCACTGGGCAACCTCCGCGCCGTGGTCGGCGCCGTCCACTATGCGAAGCAGGACCGCGTGGCTCGCAACGAGGCGCCGAGCGACGGCTACACGCTGGTGAACGCGGGGCTGGCCTGGCGCATGGGCCGGCTGGACGCGACGGGCTGGGAACTGTTCGTGGACGGGCGCAACCTCACCGACGCGGAAGCCCGTCCGCACACCTCGCTGCTGCGCGACTACGCGCCGCTGCCCGGGCGCGCGTTCGCCGCCGGCATCCGCGTGTTCTTCTGAAGGCCCCGTGGGCGCCCGCCACGGGCGCCCACGGCCTCATCCCGTTCCTCCGCCTTCCTCCGCGCAGCGCGCGCACAGGCCATGCACCTCGAGGGTCTGCGTCTGCGGCACGAACCCCAGCGCGCGGGCGCGCTCGTCGAGGGAGGCGACCACGTCGCGATCCTCCAGCTCGACCGCGTTGTGGCAGCGGTCGCAGATCAGGAACGGCACCGAGTGCTGCGCGCTGTTGGGGTGGTGGCAGGCGACGAAGGCGTTGACCGACTGCAGCTTGTGGATGAAGCCGTTGGCCAGCAGGAAATCCAGCGCACGGTAGATCGTGGGCGGCGCGTCGGCGCCGACGCCCTCGCCGCTGGCGCGCACCTGCTCCAGCAGGTCGTAGGCCTTGACCGGCTTGCCGGCCGCGGCGATCAGGGCCAGCACGCGGGCGCGGATCGGCGTCAGCCGCAGCCCGCGCTCGCTGCAGGCCTTCTCCACCGCGCGCACGAAGGCCCTGCTGTCATGGACGTGATGGTCCGGGTCGGTGCAACGGTGGATGCGCGCGGTCATGGGGGACATGATGGTCCCGGACGCGCCCGTCCTCAACCCGCCCCTTCCGCAGGGATCCGTGCGATGGCGGCGTCGATGCGGCGCAGCGCCTCCTCGCGGCCGGCGAGGTAGACGGTGTACGAGATGTCCGGGCTGACCTGGGTACCGGTGATGGCCACCCGCAGCGGCTGGGCGACCTTGCCCATGCCCAGCCCCAGCGCGGCGGCGGTTTCCTGGAGCGCGGCCATCACCGCGTCCACGGTCCATTCCGGCAGGGCCGAAAGCCGTTCACGGGCGTCGCGCAGCGGGGCCTCGGCGCCGGGCTTGAGGTGCCTGGCCACAGCGGCCTCGTCGTAGCGCTCCAGCGGGCGGTACCAGACCGCGGCCTTCTCGGCCATCTCCTTCAGCGTCTGCACGCGTTCGCGCAGGGCCACCACCACGTCCCCGGGCTCCGGTCCCTTCGCCGGGTCCAGGCCGAGCAGCTCCATCTGGTGGAGCAGGTGCGGGACGATGCGTGCCGGGTCCTCGCTCTTGAGGAACTGCTGGTTGACCCAGCCCAGCTTGGCCATGTCCAGGCGCGAGGCCTTGGAATTGCAATCGCGCACGTCGAACAGCTCGACCAGCTCCTGCCGGGTGAAGATCTCCTGGTCGCCGTGGGACCAGCCCAGCCGTGCCAGGTAGCACAGCAGCGCGTCCGGCAGGTAGCCCATGTCGCGATACTGCATCACGTCGGCCGCGCCGGTGCGCTTGGACAGCTTGGCGCCCTGCTCGTCGAGGATCATCGGCAGGTGCGCGAACGACGGCACCGGCGCGCCCAGCGCCCTGTAGAGGTTGATCTGGCGCGGGGTGTTGTTGATGTGGTCGTCCCCGCGGATCACCTCGGTGATGCCCATGTCCCAGTCGTCTACCACGACCGCGAAGTTGTAGGTCGGGTAGCCGTCCGGGCGGATCAGCACCATGTCGTCGAGCTCGCTGTTGGCGATCTCGATCCGGCCCTTGACCAGGTCCTCGAACACGACCGTGCCCCCGGTCGGGTTCTTGAAGCGGATCACCCGGTTCGGGTCGTCGCGGTACGGCAGGCCGAGGTCGCGCGCGGCGCCGTTGTAGCGCGGCTTCTCGCCGCGGGCCATCGCCGCCTCGCGCATCGCGTCGAGCTCCTCCTTCGACTCGTACGCGTAGTAGGCCTTGCCTTCGGCCACCAGCCTCTCGGCCACCTCCCGGTAGCGGTCCAGTCGCTGCGTCTGGTAGACCGGGCCCTCGTCGTAATCCAGGCCCAGCCAGTCCATCGCCTGCAGGATCGCGTCGATCGCCGCCTGGGTGCTGCGCTCGCGGTCGGTGTCCTCGATGCGCAGCACGAACTGCCCGCCGCTGTGGCGCGCCTGCAGCCAGCAGTACAGCGCGGTGCGCGCACCGCCGATGTGCAGGTAACCGGTGGGACTGGGGGCGAAACGGGTACGGCAGGTCATGGCGGAACGTCTTTCGGTCAATGCATGATTCTACCCCGCGGGGCCCGTGCCCTGCGCCCCGCCCCGCCCTACAATCCGGCAATGCCCACCCTGTTCGTATCCGACCTGCACCTCGACCCGGCGCGCCCGGAGATCACGCGCCTGTTCGGGGAATTCCTCGACGGCGAGGCGCGCGGCGCCGATGCCCTGTACATCCTGGGCGACCTGTTCGAGGCATGGGTGGGCGACGACGATCCTTCCGAGGCCGGCGCCTTCGTCGCCGGCCGGCTGCGGGCGCTTGCCGACGCCGGCGTGCCCGTGTTCTTCCAGCGCGGCAACCGCGACTTCCTGCTCGGCGAGGCATACGCGCGCCGGGCGGGGTTCCGGATCCTGCCCGATCCCGCCGTGGTCGTGCTGCACGGCCACCCCGTCCTGCTGATGCACGGCGACCTGCTGTGCACGGACGACACCGCCTACCAGCAGTTCCGCGCGCAGGTGCGCGACCCGGCATGGCAGGCGCGCTTCCTGTCCCAGCCGCTCGAGGCCCGGGTCGCGTTCGCGCGCCAGGCGCGCGCCGCCAGCCAGGCCCGGCAGGCAGGCCTGCAGGGGGACGGCACGCTGGAGACGATCACCGACGTTTCCCCCGCGACCGTCACGGAATACCTCGAGCGATACGGCGTGGACGTCCTGATCCACGGCCACACCCACCGGCCCGCGATCCACGCGCTGCAGGCCGGTGGCCGCGAGCGCCGGCGGATCGTGCTCGGCGACTGGTACGAACAGGGTTCGGTGCTGCGCGTGGACGCCGGAGGCTTCCGCCTGGACGCGTTGCCCGCCGGTTGAAACACGGGCCGCGCGTTCAACCACCCCCGGCCGCTTCCCGCTCCAGTTCCTGCGCAGCCTGGCGCAGCGCCTCCAGCTCCTCGCCGCTGAAGCCCGCCGCGCAGCGCGCCTCGACGTTGAACGGCCCGTGCAGCACGGCGCGGGCATAGCCGGCCAGCAACTGCCGGAACGTCGGCTCGGGCACGAGGCCACGCCGTTCGCAGTGCCAGCGGAACCAGCGGCTGCCCGCTGCCACGTGCGAGACCTCCTCGCGCAGGATCACCTCCAGCACCTCCGCGGTGGCATCGTCGCCCGCGGCACGCAGGCGGACGATCATGCCCGGGGTGACGTCCAGCCCGCGCGCCTCGAGGACGCGCGGCACCAGCGCCATGCGCGCGAGTCCATCGTGCGCGGTCTTCTCGCACATCTCCCACAGGCCGTTGTGGGCGTCGAAATCGCCGTAGTCGTGCCCGAGCGCCCGCAGCCGCTCGCGCAGCATCAGGAAGTGCCGGGCCTCGTCATCGGCGATCCGCACCCAGTCGGCGTAGTAATCGCGCGGCATGCCGCGGAAGCGGTACGCGGCATCCCATGCCAGGTCCACCGCATTGAGTTCGATGTGGGTGATGGCGTGGATGAAGGCGGCCCGCCCCTCCACGCTGCCAACGCCCCGCTTCGGCAGGTCGCGCGGATGCACCAGCCGCGGCCGTGGCGGGCGTCCGGGCATCCGGATCGGCTCCGGGGGCGGCGCGTCGTCCGCAAGGTCCAGTTCGCCGCGCTGGAAGGCCGCGGCGTAGCGGCGGGTCAGCGCGATCTTCCGGTCGAGGTCGGCCTCGTCCAGGCACTCGCGCGCGGCCTCGAACAGCGAAGCAGCCATGGCACCCGGTCACAGGGCCAGTCGGCGCTGGCGCTTGGCGTCGTCGGAACGCTGCTGGCGCAGCGCCTCGAAGTACCCCGGGTCCACGCCGGTGACGTACTCGCCGCTGAAGCAGGAGGTGTCGAAGGTCATGCCCTCGAACTTCGGGCCGGCGACCGCCTTCTCCAGGTCGGCGAGGTCCTGGTAGACGAGCCAGTCGCAGCCGATCATCCGCTCGACCTCCTCCTCGGAACGCCCGTGCGCGATCAGTTCCTCGGACGTCGGCATGTCGATGCCGTAGATGTTCGGGTAGCGCACCGGCGGCGCCGCCGAGGCCAGGTAGACCTTGCGGGCGCCGGCGTCGCGCGCCATCTGCACGATCTGCTGCGAAGTGGTGCCGCGCACGATCGAGTCGTCCACCAGCAGCACCACGCGGTTGCGGAACTCCAGCGGGATCGGGTTGAGCTTGCGCTTGACCGACTGCGCGCGCATGCCCTGCCCCGGCATGATGAAGGTACGGCCGACGTAGCGGTTCTTGATGAAGCCCTCGCGGTACTTCACGCCGATGGTGTTCGCCAGCTCCAGCGCGGCGTCGCGCGAGGTGTCGGGGATCGGGATGACCACGTCGATGTCGTGGTCCGGGCGCAGGCGCAGGATCTTCTCGCCCAGGGCAACCCCCATGCGCATGCGCGCCTTGTGCACCGAGATGTTCTCGATCATCGAGTCGGGGCGCGCGAAGTACACGTACTCGAAGATGCATGGCGCATGCTTCAGCCGCTCCATGCACTGCCTGGCGTGCAGCTCGCCACGGGCGGTGACCACCACGCCCTCGCCGGGCGCGATGTCGCGCATGCGCTCGAAGCCGAGGATGTCGAGGGCGACCGACTCGGAGGCGACGGCGTACTCGGTGCCGGCCGAAGTGACGCGCCGCCCGATGACCAGGGGGCGGATGCCGTGCGGGTCGCGGAACGCCACCAGGCCCAGGCCCAGCACCACCGCCACCACCGCGTAGCCGCCGCGCGCGCGCCGGCCCACGCCGGCGATGGCGTCGAACACCGCGTCGGGCGTGAGCACCCGGCTCCGGTCGAGTTCGTGCGCGAACACGTTGAGCAGCACTTCCGAGTCCGAGCCGGTGTTGATGTTGCGGCGGTCCTGCTCGAACACTTCGCGGCGCAGCGCGTCGGTGTTGATCAGGTTGCCGTTGTGCGCCAGCGCGATGCCGTACGGGGAGTTGACGTAGAACGGCTGCGCCTCGTCGCTGCCCTCGCTGCCGGCGGTCGGATAGCGGCAGTGCGCGATGCCCACCCGCCCCTGCAACAGGGACATGGACTTCGCGTCGAACACGTCGCGCACCAGCCCGGTGCCCTTGTGCACGCGCAGCTGGGTGCCGTTGACGGTGGCGATGCCGGCCGCGTCCTGGCCGCGGTGCTGGAGCACGGTGAGCCCGTCGTACAGGGCCGCCGCGACGTCAGAGGTGCCTACGATGCCGACGATGCCGCACATGGTGACGGGTTCCGGTTGCGGGACTGGTCTGGGGAATCAGGGATGCTGGCGGACCATGCCGTCGATGCCGACCTTGTCCTTGATCCGCGCCTTCAGGCGCTCGGCCTCGGCGCGCGACGCGACCGGCCCGGCCTTGACCCGGGTCAGCCGGCCCCTGTCGGTGTCCACGGTGTCGGTGAAGGCCACGATGCCCTGCGCGCGCAGCCGGTCGCGCAGCGCGGTGGCGTCGGCGGCCTTGCTGAAGGCACCGAGCTGCACCACGAATCCGACGTCGGCCGCGGCCACGTTCCGGGTCCCGGCGGCCTGGCGCGCCGGCTCCGCCTTCGCCGGTCCGGGACTGGCAGGCTCCTGCCTCGTCTGCGGCTTCGCCTGCGCCTGCGGCTGGACGGCCTTCGCCGCCGCCGCGGTCGCGGGCCCGGCCGGGTTCGGGCCGGGCGGTGCCGCGGCATCGGCATCCAGCGCGACCACGCGCGGACTCACGTCCTGGCGCAGGCCCGCCGCGCGCACCCGCACGGACTCGGCCTCGGCGCGCGTGGCGTATGGCCCCAGCCGCACGCGGTGCGCGGGACGCCCGTTGAAATCGAAGGGCTCGGTGTAACCGGAAAATCCCGCCGCCTGCAGCTGGCGCAGCATGGCGGCAGCCTCGTCGGCGGACGCGAAAGAGGCGTAATGCACGGCGTAGTCGCCACCAGCCGTCGTGGGCGGCAGGCGCTCGCCGCCCCTGCCGTCGCCGGCATTGCCGGCCTCCGAGGCCACGGAGGCGGTGTCCACGGTCGGCAGCACATCGCTCCCCTCCCCGGCCTCGGGCGCGGGCAGCACGTCGCCCGCAGGTGCCGGGCCGGGCACCACCAGCGGCAAGTCCACGGTCTTGAACCCGTCCCCGGGCGCATCCGGCACGCGCAGCCGCAGGTCGGACACGCCACTGTCGGGAGCCGGACCCTTCACCAGCATCGGCAGGAAGATCACGGCGAGCGCGACCAGCACGGCCGCGCCGACGAGGCGCTGTTTCAGTCGGGGATCCATCGGACCGGGGCGCGAAGGAAGGCGCGGGAATTATACGCCGCCCGGGCCGGGCGACCCTTAACCTCCCGACAGCCGCCGCAACGCGACCGCCGCGGCGTGGAACGAGCCGAAGACCAGGATCCGGTCGCCCGCCGCCGATCCGGCCAGCGCGGCGTCCAGCGCCGCGTCGACATCGTCGTGGTACCTGCCGTCCACGACGGTACCGCGCAGGCGTGCCTCCAGCGTGGCGGCGTCGAGGCCACGCGTCCCTGCCTCCAGCGTGCCGGCGAAATGCCACGCGTCCACGCCGGTCACGGCGCCGACCACGGCCGCCACGTCCTTGTCGGCCAGCGCGGCATAGACCACGCGCGTGCGCCCGTTCACCGGCGAGGCGCGCAGCCAGGCGTCCAGCTCGCGCGCGGCCTGCGGGTTGTGCCCGACGTCCACCGCGACCAGCACGCCGTCACGCTCGAAGCATTGCAGGCGCCCGGGCAGGCGCGCGCCGGCCACGCCGCGGGCGATGGCCTCCTCCGGGATCTCGAGGTCCAGCGCGCGCAGCGCGGCGATCGCGGTCGCGGCGTTGCGCAGCTGGACCGGGGCGGCCAGGGCGGGCAGCGGCAGCTCGAGGGCATAGTTGAGTTCGCGCCAGACCCAGCGGCCGCCCTCCGCCGGGTCGGCGAAGAAATCGCAGCCGGCGCGGATCGTGGAGGCGCCGATGCCGTAGGCATGGCGCAGCACGCTGGCTGGCGGGTCGTCCTCGCCCAGCACCAGCGGCCTCCACGGGCGCGCGATCGCAGCCTTCTCGGCGCCGATGTCCTCGCGGTCCGCGCCGAGCCACTCCTGGTGGTCAAGATCGACCGTGGTGATCACGGCCACGTCGGCATCCACCAGGTTGGTCGCGTCGAGCCGGCCGCCGAGCCCGACCTCGAGGATGGCAAGATCGAGCCCCGCGCGTTCGAACAGCCACAGCGCGGCCAGGGTGCCGAATTCGAAATAGGTCAGCGGGACCCCGCCGCGCGCGGCCTCGACCGCGGCGAAGGCCCCGGCCAGGGCGCCGTCATCGGCCTGCCTGCCGTCGATCCGCACGCGCTCGTTGTAGGCCAGCAGGTGCGGCGAGGTATAGGCACCGGTGCGCAATCCCGCCTCGCGGGCGATGGCTTCGATGAACGCGACCGTCGAACCCTTGCCGTTGGTGCCTGCGACGGTGGCCACGCGGCGCGCGGGCCGGCCCAGCCCCATGCGCGCGGCGACCTCGCGCACGCGCTCGAGCCCGAGTTCGATGGCCTCCGGGTGCTGGCGCTCGATCCAGGCCAGCCATTCGTCCAGCGTCGCGGGATGGTCCATGGGGCTGCTGGCGTGCGTCGTGGTCACAGCGCGCGGTGCACCGCCTCGCCGAAGAACGGGGTGTGGTGGGCGCAGTCGTTCAGGCGCACGACCTCGAGCCGGTCCACCTGTGGCCCTTCGAGCAGGTTGAGCGTGGTCGGCGCCTGGCGGAAGGTCCACAGCCGCGAGAACGGGATGCCCAGCACGTGGCACAGCAACACGCGGTTGACCGCATCGTGCGCGACCACCAGCAGGGTGTCCTCCGGCCCCAGGCCCTCGCAGGCCCGGGCGAAGGCCGCCCAGGCGCGGTCGAAGACCTGGTGGATCGATTCGCCGCCGGGCATGTCCACGGTGTCAGGCGCTTCCCGCCAGGCGCGCAGGCGCTCCGGGTCGCGCTCGCGGATCTCGCTGGCCAGCATCCCCTCCCAGGTGCCGTGCGCGATCTCCATCAGCCCCGGGTCCGTGGCCAGCATCGCCGCGCGCGCCCCGCCCAGCGCCAGCTCCGCGGTGCGGCGGGCGCGGGACAGCGGCGAACTGACGGCGCGGTCGATGCGCACCCCGCGCAGGCGCTCGCCGAGGCGTCGCGCCTGCTCCTCGCCCACCGGCGAGAGCGGGATGTCTTCCTGTCCCTGGTAGCGGCCTTCGGCGTTCCACGGCGTCTCGCCGTGGCGGGCAAGCAGGATCCTCATGCGTGGCGTGTTCCTGGCGTGGGGGTGGCGCCCTCCCCGGGGCGCCCCTCCAGTCTAAGCGAGTGCACGGCCCAAAGGCGCGTCAACGCTTCGCCGGCACGCCCATTTCCTCCAGCAGTTCCGGCGCCGGGAACACCTCCTGCATGACCCAGCGCATGTAGCGCTGGTCCACGGAGATGGTGCGGGTCATGTCCGGATCGAACACCCAGTTGGAGACGACGGCTTCCCAGTTCATGTCGAACAGCAGGCCGGCCAGGCGGCCATGGGCGTCGAGCACCGGCGAGCCGGAATTGCCGCCGGTCACGTCCAGGTCGGCCAGGAAGTTCACCGGCACCGTCTTCAGCTTCGCGTCCGCCAGCCCGCCGTAGCGCTTCTCCGCGATCGCATCGAGCAGGGCCTGCGGCGCGTCGAACGGGGCCTGGCCGGTCGCCTTTTCCGCCACTTCCTCCAGCCGGGTGAAGGCGGCCTGGCGGGAGCCGTCAAGCCTGGTGTAGGGCCGGACGTTGCCGAAGGTGATGCGCAGCGAGGAATTGGCATCCGGATAGACGGCCCCGCCATTGGCCGCGCGCCAGTCCGCCACCGCCTTCAGGTAGACCGGCAGCGCCGCCAGACGCTCGCCGGCGCGCGTCTTCTGCTCCTCCTCGAGCGCGAGCAGCGCCGGCGTCAGCGCGACCGCGTAGCGGATCGCCGGGTCGTCGCTCTTCTCGAACGCCTCGCGGTCCGCGGTGAACCAGCGCAGGCGCTCCCCGGCGTCGCCCAGCCTGGTACGCGCCAGCGTCTCCACCGCACGGGAGATGGCCTTGTCGTCCGTGCCGCCCAGCCAGCCGTCCAGCTCCGGCAGGCGCTGCTCCTGCGGCAGCTTCGCGTATTCGGCCAGCCAGTAGCGCTGCAGCTCGGCGTCCATCGCAGCCACGTAGCGGCGGTCCATCTGCCGCAGCCCCGCCTCGATCGTGGGCAGGTCGCGCTCCTGGTAGCCCTGCTCGCGCCCGGCGTCGGGCTTTTCACGCTCGATCGCGAGCCGGTACAGCCGCAGCGCGGTGGACAGCGCGCCGGTGCCGTGGAGCATGCGCAACGCCAGGTCGCGCTCGCGCGTGGCGCGCTCGGCCTGCAGCAGCGCGACCAGCCGCGCGTGCGCCTCCAGCGCCGGCCGGCCCGCATCGCCCTGCGCCTCCAGCCACGCCAGCACCGCGGATTCCTCGCGGCGCTTGGCCTCCGCGGCCCCGATGCGCGCGAACCCCTCGAGCTGGCCGTCGTAGTTCTTCAGCACGTTCTCCCAGCCACGCACGGTGCTGGCGTACTTCACCTCGACCTCGGGGTCGTCCTTGCCGCGCGCCTCGACCAGCGTGACCAGCGTCTTGTAATGGCGGCTGATGGTCGGATACAGCCACTGCTCGGTCTCGTCGAACTCGTCGGCCAGCGCATAGCGGTTGGTGCGCCCCGGGTAGCCGGCCACCATCACGAAGTCTCCCTCGCGCAGCGGCCGGTCTGCGATCTTCAACCAGTGCCTCGGCGTGTAGGGCACGTTGTCTTCCGAATACGGCGCCGGCCTGCCGTCCGGCCCCACGTAGGCGCGGTAGAACGAGAAGTCGCCGGTATGCCGCGGCCACATCCAGTTGTCGACCTCGCCGCCGTAGTTGCCGATGCTGCCCGGCGGCGCATACACCAGGCGCACGTCGCTGATCTCGAGGTTCCGGAACAGGCGGTAGTCGTTGCCGCCGAGGAAGCTGTACAGCCTGCAGCGGTAGCCCGGCTCCGCCTCGCACTCGGCCACCAACTGCTTCTCGATGTCGTCCAGCGCCTTCGTGCGCGCCAGCGCGTCGCCGCCCGCGGCGGCGATCGCCCCGTGGACGCGCCCGGTCACGTCGATGATCTCCTCGAGCACGTAGATCCTCGCTGACGGTCCTGCGCTGATCTCTTCGGCCTGCGTCGCGGCGCGGAAGCCGTCGCGGATCAGGTTCCGCTCCGGCGTGGAATTGAGCTGGATCGCGCCATAGGCGCAATGGTGGTTGGTCGCCACCAGTCCCTTCGGCGACACGAAGCTGGCGGTGCATCCGCCAAGCGAGACCACCGCGCCGAGCGGGTCGCCGGTGAGGTCTGCCAGCTGCTTCGGGTCGAGCTTCAGCCCGGCCTTCCTGAGCGCCCCGGAGATCTCCGGCAACTGCTGCGGCACCCACATGCCCTCGGCCGCGTGGGCCGCACCGGCCGCCAGCAGGGCCGCCATCAGGACTGTCTTCTTCATCGTCGTTCCTCGGCTCGTATGTTGCATGGACGCGGCGGCGACCGGCGTCAATCCACCGGCAGGTTCATTTCCGCCAGCAGGTGTGGCGCCGGGTACACCTTCGCCATCAGCCAGCGCATGTAGCGCATGTCGACGTGGATCGCGCGCTTGTAGCGCGGATCGAACATCCAGCTGGCGCTGACCGACTCCCAGTTGCTGTCGAAGTTCAGGCCGATCAGGCGGTTGTCGGCATCGAGCACCGGCGAACCCGAATTGCCGCCGGTGGTGTCGAGGTTGGTGAGGAAGTTCACCGTCTGGGTGCCGAGCACAGGGTCGGCGGTGCCGCCGAAGTCGCCGCGCGCGATCGCATCGCGCAGGGCCTGCGGCGCGTCGAACGGCTCGACGCCGGTGTGCTTCTCGAGGATGCCGGCCACGGTCGTCAACGGGCGGTATTCGATGCCGTCGCGCGGCGACATCCCGCTGACCCGCCCGTAGCTGACGCGCAGGGTACCGTTCGCGTCCGGGTACACAGCCCGCCCCTGCGAGGCGCGGAATCCGGTCAGCGCCTGCATGTACGACGGGCGCAGGCGCAGCAGCTCGCCCGCGCGTTCCTTCTCCTCGGCCTCCAGGCGCAGGACCGCGGGCAGCAGCGTGGCGGCGGCACGCATCAGCGGGTCGTCGGAAGCGGCGATCTCCTCCGGCGGGGCCCTGAACAGGGCCAGCCTGGCATCCTCGTCGCCCAGCCGGGTCTGCCCGTACAGCCGCGACAGCGCTTCCCGGCCCGCCTCGTCGTTGCCGCCGAACACCGCGTCGAGCTCGGGCAGGCGCTGGTCGGCGGGCAAGGCGTGGTAGCGGCGCAGCAACTCGGCCAGGAGCGCCTGTTCGACCTCGGGCGAATAGCGGCGCTGCACCTGGCGCAACTGGCCCTCGATCAGCGCCTCGTCACGCTGCTGGTAGCCGGTTTCCCGCTGCGCGTCGGGCTTGCCGCGCTCGACCGCCAGCCGCTGCAGCTGCAGCGCACTGCGCAGCAACTGGGTCTGGCTGCGCATCAGGCCGAACAGCTGGTCGCGCTCGCGCGTGGCTCGCGCCGCGTCCAGCAGCCGTTCCACCGCCGCGATGTCACGCCGCAGGCGCGCCGCGTCCGGCTGGCGGGCGAGCCATTCCAGCATCCGCGCCTCGTCCTGCGCGCGCACGGCCGCGGCATCGCTGCGACGCAGCCCATCGAGTTCGCCCTGGGCGCGCTTGAGGTTGTTCTTCAGACTGGCCAATTGCGACGCGTACAACGTCGCGGCGGCGCGGTCGCGGGCGCCTGCCTCCTCGAGCACCTCCACCAGCGCGCCGAAGGTCTCCACCCGCCAGGGCAGCTGCCACCCGACCTGGTCGCGGAACTCGGACGCGGTCCGGTGACGGAAGGTCGTGCCCGGGTAGCCGGCGAGCATGGCGAAATCGCCCTCCCGGACCGGCTGCAGCGACACCTGCAGGTGGGAAGGCGGCCTGTAGGGCACGTTGTCCGGCGAATACGGTGCCGGCTTCCCGTCGCGGCCGACGTAGGCGCGCAGCAGGGTGAAGTCGCCGCTGTGGCGCGGCCACATGAAGTTGTCGATCTCGTCGCCGTACCTGCCGATCGCGCTCGGTGGCGCGTAGACCAGGCGGATGTCGCGCAGCTCCAGCTGGCGCACCAGGTAGAAGTCGCGCCCGTAGTCCATGGTCGCAACGGAGCAGCGGTAGCCCGGCTCGGCCTCGCATTCGGCCACGGCGGCCTTGCCGGCGGCATCGACCGCGTCGTAGTAGGCGCGTCCCGTGCGGCCACGGGCGGCGGCGAGCACGCGGTCGGTGATCCGCTCGAAGCCGGTGGTCACCAGCACCCGGAAATCGGGACTGGCCGGCAGCTCGGCGGCCCGGTCGGCGGCGATGTAGCCGTCGCGGATCAGGTCGCGCTCGACGCCATCCCGGCCCTTGCCGCTGTTGTACTGGATCACGCCGAAGGCGACATGGTGGTTGGTCAGCACCAGACCCTCGCCCGAAACGAAGGCACCGGTCCCGCCACCCACCCGCACCACCGCATTCATCGGCGCCGCGGTCAGGTCGGCCAGCGCCCCCGGATCGCCCCGATAGCCCGCCGCGCGCATCTGGCCGGCGATGGATGGAAGCTGGGAAGGCAACCACATGCCCTCGGCGGCGGCGGCGGGTGCAGCCGCGGCGAAGGCGAGGACGATGGCGGCGGAAAGCGAACGCATGCGCATGCAATCGGGTCCGGGAACCAGGGGATTCCCGAGTTTATCCATCCCCCCCGTGCAGCCGCCATGACCATGGTCATGGCCGGCTCCCGACCGCGTGCCGCCGGGGCGGAGGGTGCACGGCCCGTATAATCCGCCGCATCCGTACTTCCCGACAGGCATCCACATGGGCCGAACGATGAAGGCGCTGGTCAAGCGCGAACCCGCCAGGGGCATCTGGATGGAAGAGGTGCCCGTCCCCTCCCCCGGCCCCAACGAGGTGCTGATCAAGGTGGAGAAGACCGCGATCTGCGGCACCGACCTGCACATCTACCTGTGGGACGAGTGGAGCCAGCGCACGATCAGGCCGGGCCTGGTCATCGGCCACGAGTTCGTCGGCCGCATCGCCGAACTCGGCCCCGGCGTGGACGGCTACGCCGTCGGCCAGCGCGTGTCGGCCGAAGGCCACATCGTCTGCGGCCACTGCCGCAACTGCCGTGCCGGACGCCAGCACCTGTGCCCGAACACGGTGGGCATCGGCGTCAACCGCGACGGTGCGTTTGCCGAATACATCGTGATGCCCGCCAGCAACCTGTGGCCGATCCCGGACCAGATCCCGTCCGAGCTGGCCGCGTTCTTCGACCCGTTCGGCAACGCCGCGCACTGTGCGCTGGAATTCGACGTGGTCGGCGAGGACGTGCTGATCACCGGCGCCGGCCCGATCGGGGTGATGGCCGCGGGCATCTGCAAACACATCGGCGCACGCAACGTGGTGGTCACCGACGTCAACGACTACCGGCTCAAGCTGGCCGCCGACATGGGCGCCACCCGCGTGGTCAACGTCCGCGACACCTCGCTCAGGGACGTGATGTCCGACCTGCACATGGAGGGCTTCGACGTCGGCCTGGAGATGAGCGGCAACCCGCAGGCCTTCAACGACATGCTCGACTGCATGTATCACGGCGGCAAGATCGCGCTGCTCGGGATCCTGCCCAAGGGCGCTGGCATCGACTGGGACCGCGTGATCTTCAAGGGCCTGACCCTGCACGGGATCTACGGCCGCCGGATGTACGAGACCTGGTACAAGATGACCCAGCTGGTGCTGGACGGCTTCCCGCTGCACAAGGTGCTCAGCCACCAGCTGCCGGCCGACGAGTTCCAGAAGGGCTTCGACCTGATGGAATCAGGCCGGTCCGGCAAGGTCGTGCTGAGCTGGACCTGACGATGCCGGCCCCGGTCCTGCTGGGTGGCGTCGTCGGCGTGCTCGTGCTGGGCCTGGTCGCCATGATCCTGCGCGGGGCCCGTGCCGGCAGGCACGCCGGGCGCCCTTCTTCTCCAACCCCAACGCGGACGAACGGGAGTCCTCCATGTCCCTGACCCGACGCTACGCCGAAACCCTTGACGAGATCCGCGCCGCCGGGCTGTTCAAGTCCGAGCGCATCATCACCAGCCCGCAGTCGGCCGAAATCGAGCTCGCGGACGGACGCAGGGTCCTGAACTTCTGCGCCAACAACTATCTGGGCCTGGCCGACCACCCGGAGATCATCGCCGCGGCCAGGGAGGCGCTGGATACCCACGGCTTCGGCATGGCCTCGGTACGCTTCATCTGCGGCACCCAGGACCTGCACAAGCGGCTGGAGGAGACCATCGCCGGCTTCTTCGGCAAGGAGGACGCGATCCTCTACGCCGCCTGCTTCGACGCCAACGGCGGCCTGTTCGAGCCGCTGCTGGACGAGAACGACGCGATCGTCTCCGACGCGCTGAACCACGCCTCGATCATCGACGGCGTGCGCCTGTGCAAGGCCAGGCGCTACCGCTACGCCAACTGCGACATGGCCGA
>CALLKI010000019.1 GCA_938008415.1 uncultured Luteimonas sp.
TACGTGGCCCTGCACCACCCGTTCACCGCCCCGGCCGTGGACGACATCGAGCAGCTGCGCGCCGACCCGGCCTCGGCGGTGTCGCGCGGCTACGACATGGTGCTCAACGGCAACGAGATCGGCGGCGGCTCGATCCGCATCCACCGTCCGGAGATGCAGAGTGCGGTGTTCGAGCTGCTGGGCATCGGCGCCGAGGAGGCGGAGGCCAAGTTCGGCTTCCTGCTCGAGGCGCTGCGCTACGGCGCGCCGCCCCACGGCGGCATCGCCTTCGGCATCGACCGCATCGCCGCGCTGATGGCCGGCACCGAGTCGATCCGCGACGTGATCCCGTTCCCCAAGACCACCTCGGCGCAGTGCCTGATGACCGGCGCGCCCTCGCCGATCCCGGACGAGCAGCTGGCCGAGGTGCACGTGCAGGTGCGGGCGCAGGCGTGAGGCCGGCGGATGCCGCTTGAAATCCGCCGCGCCGTCCCCGCCGACGCCGAAACCCTCTCGGCGCTGTCCGCGCGCACCTTCACCGAGACCTTCGGGCACCTGTACCCGCCGGAGGACCTGGCGGACTACCTCGCCGGCGCCTATGCCGTGCAGCGCCAGCGGAGCATCCTGTCCGACCCGGTGCAGGCGGTCTGGCTGCTGGAACGCGACGGCGAGGCCGTGGGTTACTGCGCGGCGGGGCCATGCGGGCTGCCGCACCCGGACGTGTGCGAGGGCGACGGCGAGCTCAAGCGGCTGTACCTGGTGCGTGGCCTGCAGGGCGGAGGCCACGGCACGCGGCTGATGCAGGCCGCGATGGACTGGCTCCTGCGCGACGGGCCGCGCACCCTCTGGGTGGGCGTGTGGTCCGAGAACTTCGGCGCCCAGCGGTTCTACGCGCGCTGGGGCTTCGAACGGGTGGGCGAATACCTGTTCCCGGTGGGCCGGCAGCGCGACCTGGAGTTCATCCTCCGCCGCCCCGCCTGACGCGGGGGCGCCTGGCACGTGACGACGGCCGCGCACCGCGCGGCCGTCGTGCCCCCGCGGGAACGGGTCACTCGCGCAGGAAATCCAGCAGGTCCCGGTTGAGCCGGTCCTTGTGGGTGTCGGTGATTCCGTGCGGGCCGCCGGCGTACTCGATCAGCTTCGCGCCACGCACCAGCCTGGCGGTGAGGCGGCCGGAGATTTCGATCGGCACGATCTGGTCGTCGTCGCCGTGGATCACCAGGGTCGGCACGTCGATCTTCGCCAGGTCGGGGCGCAGGTCGGTGGCCGAGAACGCGGCGATCGAGTCGTACGTGTTCTTGTGGCCGCCCTGCATGCCCTGCGCCCACCAGCTGTCGATCAGGCCCTGCGAGGGCTGCGCGCCCGGGCGGTTGAAGCCGTAGAACGGGCCGGACGGGATGTCGCGGTACAGCTGGGCGCGATTGGCCAGCTGGCCGGCGCGGATCCGGTCGAACACCTCGATGGGCAGGCCATCCGGGTTGTCATCGGTCCTGAGCATGAACGGGGTGACCGCCGACACCAGCACCACCTTCTTCACGCGGGAAGTGCCATGCCGGCCGATGTAGCGCGTGACCTCGCCGCCGCCGGTGGAAAAGCCGACCAGGGTGACGTCGCGCAGGTCGAGCGCCTCGATCACCGCCGCGAGGTCGTCGGCGTAATGGTCCATGTCGTTGCCGTCCCAGGGCTGGCTCGAACGGCCGTGGCCGCGACGGTCGTGCGCGACGACGCGGTAGCCGTGGTCGGCCAGGAACAGCATCTGCGACTCCCAGCTGTCCGAGCTCAGTGGCCAGCCGTGGCTGAAGGTGACGACCGGGCCGTCCTTCGGGCCCCAGTCCTTGAAGTACAGGCTCACGCCGTCCGCGGTGACGACGTGATCGCCCTCGACGCGCGCGGCGGCGGGGGCGTCCTGCGGGGTGCCGGCAGCGGCCAGGGCCAGGGCGCCGGCGGCGATGGTGCGGGTCACGATGTTCATGGCGTGTCTCCTCTCGGTTGGATGGCTGGGCGGTGCCGCCCGGTGGGGCCACTGTGCGATCCGAGGGGGAACCGGTGGTGATATAAAGTCCGGGATACTTGATCCAGGGTATTGCAATGGCGGACCGGCTCGCGGCGCTGATGGCGCATTTCCCGGTGAGCGCGCAGGTCTTCAACGCCGGCCCGCTGTGCGGCATCAACACGCTCGAAAGCGACGGCCGGCACGGCCAGCTGCACCTGGTCCGCAGCGGCACGGTCGAGGTGCGCTACCGCAACGGGTCGCTGCTGGTCGAGCGTCCCAGCCTGCTGCTGTTTCCGCGGCCGCTCAGCCACCGTTTCCATACCGATCCCGATGCCGGCGCCGACATGGTCTGCGCGCACCTGTCGTTCGAGGGCGGCGCGGGAAATCCCGTCGCCGCGGCGCTGCCGGAAGTGGTCTGCCTGCCGGTGGACGAAGTGCCGGGCGCGGCGCCGGTGCTGGCGCTGCTGTTCGAGGAGGCGTTCGGACGGCGTTGCGGTCGCGTCGCCGTGGTCGAACGCCTGTTCGAGGTGGTGATGGTCCAGATCCTGCGCCAGCTGATGGAAAGCGGGCAGGTGCAGGGCGGGTTGCTCTCGGGGTTGTCGCACCCGCGCCTGCGCCATGCGCTGGTGGCGATGCACGAGGATCCGGCCCGGGAATGGACGCTCGACGGGCTGGCGCAGGCCGCGGGCATGTCGCGCAGCGTGTTCGCCACCGTGTTCCGCGAGACGGTGGGCTCCACGCCCGGCCAGTACCTGCAGGCCTGGCGCATCGCCCTGGCGCAGCAGGCCTTGCGCCGCGGGCGGCCGCTCAAGGCGATCGCGGTGGACGTCGGCTACGGCAGCGAGGCGGCGCTGTCGCGGGCGTTCAAGGCCCGGACCGGCCTGTCGCCGCGCGCGTGGAAGCAGGCGCCGGCGGCATGAGCGTGGCCGCGGTACGGACCAGGCGGGTGATCCTGTTGCATGGAATCTGGATGGTCGGCGCGACCATGCGCTGGCTGGCCCGGCGGCTGCGGCAGGAGGGCTTCGAGCCGGAGATCTTCGGCTACCACAGCGTCACCGGCGGGCCGGACCAGGCCCTGCCCGAACTCGCCCGCTGGCTGCAGCGCGGGGAGCCGGCGCATCTGGTGGGCCACAGTCTGGGCGGCCTGGTGGCGGTGCGGGCGCTGTCCGGGCCCGGGGCCGGTGAGCGGATCGGCCGGGTGCTGTGCCTCGGCACGCCGCTGTGCGGCAGCGGCGCTGCGCGGGTGCTCGGGCGCAATCGCCTGGCCGCGCTGTACATGGGGCGCAGCGCCGGGATCCTGCAGGCCGGCTGCATGACGTGGCCGCCGACGCACGAGGTCGGGATGATCGCCGGCCGCGTGCCGCTCGGGTTCGGCGCGCTGCTGGCGCGGTTCGGGGGCGAGCACGACGGCACGGTGGCGGTGGACGAGACGCGCGCGCCGGGGCTTGCGGCGCACGTGGTGGTGGATGCCAGCCATACCGGCCTGCTGTGGTCGCCGGAAGCGGCGCGGCAGGCGGTGCTCTTCCTGCGCGAGGGGCGTTTCGACGCCGGGCCCGGCGGGGAGGGCGGGCCGGGGGCGCCGGTATAATTCCCCGCGTCGTTTCCACAGTTTCCAGCAGGACAGGCAACCGATGGCCGGTCATTCCAAGTGGGCCAACATCCAGCACCGCAAGAACGCGCAGGACGCGAAGCGGGGCAAGATCTTCACCAAGCTGATCCGCGAGATCTCCGTGGCCGCGCGCATGGGCGGCGGCGACCCCGCCGGCAACCCGCGGCTGCGCACGGCCATCGACAAGGCGCTGGACGCCAACATGTCCAAGGACGTGATCGAGCGCGCGATCAAGAAGGCGACCGGCGAGCTGGAGGGCGTGAGCTACGAAGAGGTCCGCTACGAGGGCTATGCCCCCGGCGGCGTGGCGGTGATCGTGGATTGCCTGACCGACAACCGGGTACGTACCGTGGCCGACGTGCGCCACGCCTTCAGCAAGTTCGGCGGCAACCTCGGCACCGATGGCTCGGTGTCCTTCATGTTCCGCAAGCTCGGCGTGCTCAGCTTCGCGCCGGGCGCGGACGAGGAGAAGATCACCGAGGTGGCGATCGAGTCCGGCGCCGACGACGTGGTGGTCTACCCCGAGGACGGCTCGATCGACGTGCTGACCTCGCCCGACACGTTCGCCGCGGTCCGCGACGCGATGCGCGCGGCGGGCCTCGAGCCGGCCCAGGCCGAGGTCACCTACCGCGCCGACAACGACGTGTCCGTGACCGGGGAGACCGCGAAGCAGGTGGCCAGGCTGCTCGACTGGCTCGAGGACCTGGACGACGTGCAGAACGTGTACTCCAACGCCGACCTCGGCGAGGACGCCTACTCGTGAACGCCCTGGCCGGGGACGGGCTGGCGGTGGCGCGGATGCGGATCCGGGTCCGTCGCGCCGGGATCGCCGGCACTGTCCCCGGTGGTGCCTGCCCATGACCCGCATCCTCGGCATCGATCCCGGCTCGCAGCGCACCGGCGTCGGCATCATCGACGTCGACGACGCGGGCAGGACGGTGCACGTGTTCCACGCGCCGCTGGTGCTGCTGGGCGAGGGTGGCTTCGCGCAGCGGCTGCGGCGGCTGCTGGTCGGCCTGGACGAGGTGATCGACACCTGGCGGCCGGACGAGGTCGCGATCGAGCAGGTGTTCGTGTCGCGCAACCCGGACTCGGCGCTGAAGCTGGGCCAGGCCCGCGGTGCCGCGCTCGGCGCGGTGGTGCTGCGCGACCTGCCGGTACACGAGTACGCGGCGCGCGAGATCAAGCTGGCGCTGGTCGGGCGCGGCGGGGCGGACAAGGCCCAGGTCCAGCACATGGTCGGGGTCATGCTCAACCTGAAGGAGCGCCTGCAGGCCGACGCCGCCGACGCGCTCGCGGTGGCCATCACCCACGCGCACGTGCGCGCCACCGCGCGGCGGCTCGGGGTGAGCGCGCGGCAGGCCTGGAGCAGGAAGGGATGAGGACGATGGCCGTGGCGGCGCGGCGCGCGCCCGCGTTACGGAACGACGGGAGGACAGGGGCATGATCGGTCGCCTGAAGGGCATCCTGGTGCACAAGCAGCCGCCGTGGCTGGTGGTCGACGTGCATGGCGTCGGCTACGAGCTGGAGGCGCCGATGAGCACCTTCTACGACCTGCCCGACACCGGGCGCGAGGTCGTGCTGTTCACGCACTATGCGCAGAAGGAGGACAGCGTCGCGCTGTACGGCTTCCTGACCGAGGCCGAGCGCCGCCTGTTCCGCGACCTGCAGAAGGTCAGCGGCATCGGCGCGAAGATCGCGCTGGCGGTGCTGTCGGGCGCTTCGGTCGGCCAGTTCGCGCAGCTGGTGCAGGCCGGTGACGTCGCCGCGCTGACCCGGATCCCGGGCATCGGCCGCAAGACCGCCGAGCGGATCGTGGTCGAGTTGCGCGACCGCGCCGCGGACCTGGCCGGCGGCGGTCCCGCGGCGCTGCCCCAGGGACCGGCCGACGCGCTGTCGGAGGCGGTGGTGGCCCTGCAGCAGCTCGGCTACAAGCCGGCAGAGGCGCAGAAGATGGCCAAGGCCGCGGCCGTGGAGGGCGACCGTCCCGAGGACATCATCCGCAAGGCGCTACAGTCCGCGCTGCGCTGACCGCGCGGGCGCAGGGAGCTTCGGAGTCATGTCGCAGGCATCCGGCACGCAGGGACAGGCCCACCGCGGCCAGGCGCATGGCCATGCGACCGGGCTGGGCGGCCTGGTCGTGGCCGCGGTCGGCGTGGTCTTCGGCGACATCGGCACCAGCCCGCTGTACACCATCCGCCAGGCGTTCTCGCCGCACTACGGGCTGGTCGCCAACCACGACACCGTGCTCGGCGTGCTGTCGATGATCTTCTGGGCGCTGACGCTGGTGGTCACGGTCAAGTACGTGACCATCATCATGCGCGCCGACAACGAGGGCGAGGGCGGCATCATGGCGCTGATGGCGCTGGCGCAGCGCTGCCTGCCGAAGGACTCGCGGCTGGGCTACCTGGTCGGCGTCCTGGGCATCTTCGGCGCCTCGCTGTTCTTCGGAGACGGCGTGCTCACGCCAGCGATCACCGTGCTGTCGGCGGTGGAGGGCCTGGAGGTGGTGTCGCCGCGGCTGCACCCGTGGGTGGTGCCGATCGCGCTGCTGGTGCTGGTGGCGCTGTTCTACTCCCAGCGCCACGGCACCGAGAAGGTGGGGCGGGTGTTCGGCCCGGTGATGGTGGCGTGGTTCCTCGTGCTGGCCGCGCTCGGCGTGGCCAACATCCTGCACGAGCCCGAGGTGCTGCACGCGGTCAACCCCTGGTGGGCGGCGCGGTTCTTCGTCGACCACCCGTGGGGCGGGGTGTTCATCCTCGGCGCCGTGGTGCTGGCGGTGACCGGCGGCGAGGCGATCTACACCGACATGGGCCACTTCGGCGCGAAGCCGATCCGCGTCGCCTGGTACTTCTTCGTGCTGCCGGCGCTGATGCTCAACTACCTCGGCCAGGGTGCGCTGGTGCTCGAGGACCCGGCCGCGATCCGCAACCCCTTCTACGTCGGCGTGCCGGAGTGGGCGCACTGGCCGGTGATCGTGCTGGCGACCATGGCCGCGGTGATCGCCTGCCAGGCGGTCATCACCGGCGGCTATTCCGTGGCCCGCCAGGCCATGCAGCTGGGCTACATGCCGCGCATGCGCATCAGGCACACCTCCAGCGACACCATCGGCCAGATCTACATCCCCGGGATCAACTGGACGATGATGGTGATCGTGCTCGGCCTGGTGCTGTCGTTCGGCAGTTCCTCGGCGCTGGCCACGGCGTACGGCATCTCGGTCTCGGCGACGATGCTGATCGACACCCTGCTGCTGGCGATCGTGGCCTTCGCACTGTGGCCGAAATGGCGGCTGTGGGTGCTGCCGCTGTGCGCGGTGTTCCTGGTGGTGGACCTGGCGTTCCTGGTCGCCAACGGGGTCAAGGTGCTGCAGGGCGGCTGGTTCCCGGTGGTGCTCGGCAGCGTGCTGTTCGTGCTGCTGCGCACCTGGCGCCGCGGCCGCCAGACCCTGCACGAGGAGGTGCAGAAGCAGGGCATCCGCCTCGATGCCTTCATCCCCGGGCTGATGCTGGCGCCGCCCGTGCGCGTGCCGGGCACGGCGGTGTTCATGACCAGCGACAGGGACGTGGTGCCGCAGGCGCTGCTGCACAACCTCAAGCACAACAAGGTGCTGCACGAGCGCAACGTGTTCCTGACCGTCGAGACGCGCGACGTGCCCTACGTGCCGCGCTCGCAGCGGCTGAAGATCGAGCCGATCGGCGACGGGTTCTACCGGGTCACGGTGCGCTACGGCTTCATGGAGACGCCGGACGTGCCGCTGGCGCTGATGGGGGCCTGCGACGACGAAAGCGGCCTGACCTTCGACCCGATGGAGACCACCTACTTCGTCAGCCGCCAGACCGTGGTCGCCAACCGGCACCGGGGCATGCCGGTCTGGCGCGACCGGCTGTTCGCGGTCATGCACCGCAATGCCGCGCCGGCGGACCAGTTCTTCCGCATCCCGGGCAACCGGCTGGTGGAGCTGGGCTCCCAGGTGGAGATCTGAGCCCGCGGTCGCATCCGCGCGGCAACCGGCGATAATGGCGGCATGACCGACCGCATCATCGCCGCCCAGGCCACCCGCGAGGACGAGGCCGTCGAGGCCTCGATCCGCCCGGGGCGGCTCGACGAGTACCTCGGCCAGCAGCCCGTCCGCGAGCAGCTGTCGATCTACATCGACGCCGCCCGCCAGCGCGGCGAGGCGCTGGACCACGTGCTCATCTTCGGCCCGCCGGGGCTGGGAAAGACCACGCTCAGCCACGTCATCGCCAACGAGCTGGGGGTGAACCTGCGGGTGACCTCGGGGCCGGTGATCGAGAAGGCCGGGGACCTGGCCGCGCTGCTGACCAACCTGCAGCCGCGCGACGTGCTGTTCATCGACGAGATCCACCGCCTGTCGCCGGTGGTCGAGGAGATCCTCTACCCGGCGATGGAGGACTTCCAGATCGACATCATGATCGGCGAGGGCCCGGCCGCGCGCTCGATCAAGATCGACCTGCCGCCCTTCACCCTGATCGGCGCCACCACCCGCGCCGGCCTGCTGACCGCGCCGCTGCGCGACCGCTTCGGCATCGTCCAGCGGCTGGAGTTCTACAGCACCGCGGAGCTGGCCCGGATCGTCCAGCGCTCGGCGCGGATCCTCGGGATCGAATGCGAACCGGCAGGGGCCGAGGAGATCGCGCGCCGCTCGCGCGGTACCCCGCGGATCGCCAATAGGCTGTTGCGCCGGGTGCGCGACTACGCCCAGGTCCGGGCGGACGGGCGGATCGACGCGCGGGTCGCGGCCGCGGCGATGGAGATGCTCAAGGTGGACCCGGAGGGGTTCGACGAGCTGGACCGCCGCCTGCTCATGCTGATCATCGACGCCTTCGATGGCGGCCCGGTGGGCGTGGAGTCGCTGGCGGCGGCGCTCAGCGAGGAGCGCGGCACGCTGGAGGACGTGATCGAGCCCTACCTGATCCAGCAGGGCTTCCTGGTGCGCACCGCCCGCGGGCGCATGGCCACGCACAAGGCCTACCGGCACTTCGGCTTCAAGCCCAGGCCCGGCGCGGCCGACCTGTTCCAGGAGGAAGCCGGTGGCTGAGGCGGGCGGCGGGCCGCGGTTCAGTTGGCCGACACGCGTCTACTGGGAAGATACCGATGCCGGTGGCGTGGTGTACCACGCGCAGTACCTGGCGTTCCTGGAGCGCGCGCGGACCGAATGGCTGCGCGCGCGGGGGTACGGGCAGGAGATGCTGCGCGAGGCGCACGACCTGGTGTTCGCGGTGCGGGCCATGCGGATCGACTTCCGCCGGCCCGCGCGGCTGGACGACGCGCTGGAGGTGACGGTCGGGCTGCGGCAATGCCGGCGGGCGAGCCTGGTGCTGGCGCAGTCGATCCACCGCGGCGGCGAACTCCTGCTGGACGCCGAGGTCCGGGTGGCCGCGCTGTCCGCGGGCAGCTTCCGGCCCCGGGCCATCCCGGATGTGCTTTACGAAGAACTCAAACGACTCGAGACCGATTCCGGAGCCGACGAATGACCCCCATCGCCATGCTGCTGATGGCCCCCGAGATCCAGCCGTTGCCGGAGGAAGCCGCCGCGACGGCGGCCGCGCTGCCCGATACCGCGACGGCGGCCGCGGCGGCCGCGGCCCACAACGGCATCAACTACATCGACCTGCTGCTCAAGGCCAGCCTGCCGGTGCAGCTGATCGTGGTGCTGCTGCTGGCCGGGTCGCTGATCAGCTGGGTGATCATCTTCCGCAAGGCGCGCGTGTTCAAGGAAGCCGACCGCGAGGCCGACGAGTTCGAGAACCGCTTCTGGTCGGGCGCCGACCTGGCCAAGCTGTACTCGGCCGCGGCCGACCGCAACCGCCAGGTGACCGGGCTGGAGGCGATCTTCGAAGCCGGCTTCCGCGAGTTCACCCGGCTGCGCGAGAAGCGCCATGCAGACCCGCGCGCGCAGCTCGAGGGCGCGCAGCGTGCCATGCGCGTGAGCTACACCCGCGAGGTGGACCAGCTCGAGCGCAACCTCGAGCTTCTGGCCAACATCGGCTCGACCGCGCCGTACGTGGGCCTGGTGGGCACCGTGTTCGGGATCATGGTGACCATGCACGACATGCTCCACAGTGGCGAGCAGACCGGCATCGCAGCGGTCGCCCCGGGCATCTCCGAGGCGCTGTTCGCCACCGCCATCGGCCTGTTCGTGGCGATCCCGGCGGTGTGGGCCTACAACCGATTCACCACCCGGGTCGAGCGGCTGGCCGTGCGCTACGAGAGCTTCGCCGAGGAGTTCAGCACCATCCTGCAGCGCCAGGCCGCGGTCGAGTGACCGGGAGGACCCGATGGCCGGCATCTTCCACCGCAAGCGGCGCAAGCTGAAGTCGGAGATCAACGTCGTCCCGTACATCGACGTGATGCTTGTGCTGCTGGTCATCTTCATGGTCACCGCGCCGCTGCTGACGCTGAGCGTGGATGTCAAGCTCCCGTCCTCGACCGCGCGCGCCACGCAGGACCGCAAGGACCCGGTGATCGTGATCGCCTATCCCGACGGGCGCCTGGGCCTGAAGCTGCCGGGCGACGACAGCCCGCGCGAGGTGGACGCGGCCCGGATGGAGGCCATGCTCGCTCCGGTCCGGGAGCAGCAGGGCGCGGACTTCCGGGTGATGGTGGCCGCCGACGGCGACGCGCCGTACCAGCGCGTGATCGACGCGATGGACGTGCTGCGGCGGGCCAGGGTCACCAACGTCAGCCTGTGGACCGACAGCAGGGCCAATGCACGCTGAAGCGACCGAGCGCCGCACGTTCGCACGGGACGATGGCCTGGGCCGCGCGATCGCCTGGGCCGTCGGCCTGCACCTGCTGATCGTCCTGCTGCTGCTGGTTTCGCCCTACCTCGACTGGAGCCGCGACCGCGCCAGCGCCGCGGGCGCGCCGCTGCTGGAGGCCACGCTGGAGGTATCGGCGGACGACCGCCGCGCGTTGGAGCGCGCACTGGCCCAGGAGCCGGAGCCCCTGCCGGAACCGCTGCCCGTGCCGGAGGAAGAGGAGGTGGCCCCGCCACCGCCGCAACCCCTGCCGGAGCCCGAGCCGGAGCCGGTCCAGCCGCAGCCCGTGCCCCAGGAGCAGGTGCCCGACCCGGCGCCGGTGGACCAGGAGGAGGTGCGCCGCGACGCCGAGGCCGAGCGCGCGCGGATCGCGCGGGAGCAGGAGGAGAGGCGCCGGCAGGAGCAGATCGAGCTGGCCGAGCGCCAGAAGCGTGAGCGCGAGGAGGCCGAACGCAAGCGCCGCCTTGCCGAGCAGCAGCTGGCGCAGATCCGGGCCGAGCGCGAGCGGATCGAGCACGAGCGCCGCCTGGCCGAGCAGCGGCTGCAGCAGCTCGCCGACCGCGAAGCCCGCCAGGCTTCCCAGCAGGCCGCGCAGCAGTCCGCCCGGACCGGCGCGCCGGCCGCCGGGAACCAGGGCGCGGACACGGACCTGCTGGCGCGCTACAGCGCCGCGCTGCAGCAGGCCATCCAGCGCAACTGGACGCGTCCCGACTCCGTTCCGCTCGGCCAGAAGTGCCGGATCGTGATCCGGCAGATCCCGGGCGGCGAGGTGATCGACGCGAAGGTGGACCCGTCCTGCCCGTACGACGAACTCGGGCGCCGCTCGGTGGAGGCCGCGGTGCTGAAGGCGCAGCCGTTGCCGTACGCCGGCTTCGAGGCGGTGTTCCAGCGCACGCTGATCCTCAACTTCGAGGCCCGCGACCGCTGACGGCGGCCGGTCCGCATCCGTTCATCTTTGCGCGGCCGTTCGCGGCCAATCTTGTATTCAGCTTTCCCTCTTCCCCTGTCGCAGGCCCATATGACCCGACTCCAACGCTGGTTGTCCGTTTTCCTCGTCCTGCTGCTGCCGTTGGCCGCGCGGGCCCAGCAGGGGCTGGAGATCGACATCATCGGCGGTAACGCGTCGGCGCTCCCGATCACCGTCGTGCCCATGCCCTACCAGGGTTCGGGCGCGGCGCCGGAAACCGACGTGGCGGCGGTGATCCGGGCCGACCTCGAGCGTTCCGGCCAGTTCCGCACGCTCCCGGAGCGCGACATCATCGAGCGGCCCACCCGCGGCTCCGAGGTCAATTACGCCACCTGGCGCGCCCTGCGCCAGGACTTCATCGTCGTCGGCCGCGTGCTGGACGGCAGCGATGGCGGCTACCGGGTGGAATACGAGCTGTTCGACGTGGCGAAGCAGGAACGCCTGCTCGGCTTCGCCATGACCGCCCGCGCCAATGCCATGCGCGACGTGGCCCACCAGATCGCCGATGCCATCTACGAGAAGATCCTGGGCGTCCCGGGCGCGTTCTGGACCCGGATCGCCTACGTGACCGTCACCGGCACCGGGGAGGGCGCGCGCTACGCGCTCGTGGTGGCCGATTCGGACGGCTGGAACCCGCAGACCGTGGTCCGCTCGAGCGAGCCGCTGCTGTCGCCGGCCTGGAGCCCGGACGGACGCAGGCTGGCCTACGTCAGCTTCGAGCGGGGCAATTCCGCGATCTACATCCAGGACATCGCCACCGGCAGCCGCGAGCTGGTGTCCAGTTTCCGTGGCATCAACAGCGCCCCGGCGTTCTCGCCCGACGGCCGCAAGCTGGCGCTGACCCTGTCGCGCAGTGGCAATCCCGAGATCTACGTGATGGACCTGGCCACCCGCGCGCTGACCCAGGTCACCCAGCATTTCGCCATCGACACCTCGCCGGTCTGGAGCCCGGACGGCAACAGCCTGTATTTCGTTTCCGACCGTGGCGGCCGCCCGCAGGTCTACCAGGTGCCGGCCACCGGCGGAAGCGCGACCCGGGTCACGTTCGAGGGCAGCTACAACGCCGACCCCAGCATCTCCTACGACGGCAAGAAGATCGCCGTGACCCAGGGGGCGGGCAACACCTACCGGATCGCGGTCATGGACCGCAGCCTGGGCAGCCCGCGCTGGACCACCGTCTCGCCGGGGTCCCTGGACGAGTCCCCGAGCTTTGCCCCGAACGCCAGCATGCTTTTGTATGCCGCGCGTGAAGGACGCAGGGGCGTCCTGTATGCTGTCTCCGCCGACGGCCGGGTCCGCCAGCGCCTCGTGCTGGCCGATGGCGACGTCCGCGAACCTGCCTGGGGGCCGTACCGTTCACAGCGTTGACCTGGTATCCACGGAGTCGGGTTCAGCCTGAGGTATCAACAACTTTTGCAGTCCCATCACGCATTGAAAGGATCGACGAGATGAACACCACAGTACGCGTCCTGATGTTGTCCCTGTTGTCCGTTGCCGTGCTCGCCGGCTGCAAGAGCAAGACCACCCGGCCGGAAGCCCCGGATACGACGCCGTCGACCGGCGCGACCGACACCGGCCCGGCCCAGGTCCCCGGCGCCTACACCCCGGAGGACCTGGACCGTGACGCGTGCCTGCGCCAGCGCGTCGTCTACTTCGACTTCGACCGCGACAACGTCAAGCCGGAGTTCCAGGCGGCCATGGCCTGCCACGCCAAGTACCTGCGCGACCGTCCCTCGGCCCGCATCACCCTGGAAGGCCATGCCGACGAGCGTGGCAGCCGCGAGTACAACCTCGGCCTCGGCGAGCGCCGTGCCAACTCGGTGTCCTCGGCGCTGCAGGCCCACGGCGGTTCCGCCAGCCAGCTGACGGTGGTCAGCTACGGCGAGGAGCGCCCGGTCTGCACCGAGTCGAACGAGTCGTGCTGGTCGCGCAACCGCCGCGTCGAGATCGTCTACACCGCGAAGTAAGGCGCGATGCGCAATCTCATCGTTCCAATCGCGTTCGCGGCGGCCCTCGTGGCCGCCGCGCCCGCATTCGCGCAACGCCCGAGCCTGGCCGAGCGCGTGGCCGCGCTGGAGATGCGGGCCGCCGACAACAGCGCCACCGTCGACCTGCTCAACCAGGTCAACCAGCTGCGCGAGGAAGTGCTGGCGCTGCGGGCACAGCTCGAGGAGCTCCAGCAGCAGGTCGAGCAGCTGCGCTCGACTTCGCGCAGCCAGTACCTGGACCTCGACGGCCGCCTCAACCGGCTCGAGGGCGGGGCCGTTCCCGCCGCGGAGGCCGCTCCCCCGGCCGGTGCCGCCGCCGTTCCGGCAGCCGCGGCAGGCGGCAAGCCCGCCCCGGTGATCCGCGACCTGCCGCCGTCGGTCCATGGCGACCCCGGGTCCCTGTCGAAGATGGCCGACGAGCGCACCGCCTACGAGGCCGCGTTCGCCGCCCTGAAGGCCGGCGAATACGTCGAGTCGGCACGCCTGTTCGAGCGTTTCCTGGCCGACTATCCCAATGGCACCTACGCGCCGAACGCGCGCTACTGGCTGGGCGAGAGCTACTACGTCACCGGCAACTACGCCATGGCCCTGGAGCAGTTCCGCCAGGTGATCGAGCAGTACCCGACCCACGACAAGACTCCCGGCGCGCTGCTGAAGGTCGGGCTGTCGCTGTACGGCCTGAACGACCTCGACGGGGCCGAGGCCGCCCTGGCCCAGGTCAGCCGGCAGTACCCCGGCACCGATGCCGCGCGTACGGCCGAGGACCGGCTCCACGCGATCCAGCTCTCGCGGCTCCGCTAGAATTCCCCGCATGCACGCCGTTTCGTCCGATTCCGATGCGGCCGCCGCATCGAAGGCGGACCGGCTGAAGATCACCGAGATCTTCCTCTCGCTGCAGGGGGAGGCCCGCGATGCCGGCTGGCCGACGGTGTTCGTGCGCCTGACCGGCTGCCCGCTGCGCTGCCGCTACTGCGACACCGCCTATGCGTTCCACGGGGGTGAATGGTGGGGCATCGACGACATCGTCGCGAAGGTGGATGGCTATGGCGTCCGCCATGTCTGCGTCACCGGCGGCGAGCCCCTCGCCCAGAAGCGCTGCCTGTCCCTGCTGTCCCGGTTGTGTGACCACGGATACAGCGTCTCGCTGGAGACGTCCGGCGCGATCGACATCTCGGCGGTGGACCCGCGGGTCTCCCGGGTACTCGACATCAAGACCCCGGGCTCGGGCGAGGCCGGGCGCAACCGCTGGGAGAACCTGCCGCTGCTCACCGCCCGCGACCAGGTCAAGTTCGTGATCTGCGGCCGGGCGGACTACGAATGGGCGCGCGACGTGGTCGCGTCCCATGGGCTGGCCTCGCGTTGCGAGGTGCTGTTCTCGCCGAGCAAGGCGGAACTGCCGGCGACCGAGCTTGCCGACTGGATCGTGGCCGACCGCCTGCCGGTCAGGTTCCAGCTGCAGCTGCACAAGATCCTCTGGAACGACGAACCGGGCAGGTGAGCCTCATGGCAGGGAGTACGTGGTGAAGAAGGCGGTGGTGCTGCTGTCGGGAGGGATGGACTCCGCGGTCGTCACGGCGATCGCCCGCGAGCAGGGGTTCGCCGTGCATGCCCTGAGCGTGCGCTATGGCCAGCGCCACACCTCGGAACTGGAGGCCGCGGCCCGGGTGGCCCGTGACGTCGGCGCGGTCGAGCACAAGACCGTGACCGTGGACCTGCGCGCGATCGGCGGTTCTGCCCTGACCGATGACGGCATCGACGTGCCGGCGGCCGGCGGGCAGGGCATCCCCGTGACCTACGTGCCGGCGCGCAACACCATCATGCTGTCCATCGCCCTCGGCTGGGCCGAGGTGCTCGGGGCCAGCGACATCTTCTGCGGCGTCAATGCCGTGGACTATTCCGGCTACCCCGACTGCCGGCCCGAGTTCGTCGCCGCCTTCGAGCGCCTGGCCAACCTGGCCACCAAGGCCGGGGTCGAGGGCGCCGGCATCCGCATCCATGCGCCGCTGCTGGGGATGGGAAAGGGAGACATCGTCCGCGAGGGCCTGCGCCTGGGCGTGGATTTCTCCCGGACCGTGTCCTGCTACGCCGCGGATGCGGAGGGCCGCGCCTGCGGCCGCTGCGACGCCTGCGAGCTGCGCCGGCAGGGATTCGTGGCGGCCGAGGTGCCGGATCCCACGCGCTATGCCGGGGACAGGCTGCGGTAGAATGCGCTTCCCCGGCGCTGCACGGGGCCACAGGATTTGCCGGGTCGTTAGCTCAGTCGGTAGAGCATCGGACTTTTAATCCGCTGGTCGTTGGTTCGAATCCAACACGACCCACCACGTCTCTCCATGGTTGCGGGCATCACCGGCCGTCTCTCCGGGGCCGGATCGCCTGCATTTCCTCCCTTCCGGGGTGTCATGACGCATGCCGGCCAGGCGCATGGCCGGCGTGGCCTGTCTCTGCAGGCCTGCCTGTCCCGCGATGACCCTGCCGGCCCCTGCGAAACGTTCCGGCTGCCTGTCATCCGCCCCGGCATTGAAATTCCACGACGGTTTCACCGCCGTTCGCCGGTGCGCTGTGCAAATGGCCCCGTGTGGCACGGTGATGGCCGATGGAAGCCGGAACCAATACCGGGAAAACCCGTCGGTGCGTGCTGCCGTTGTTCCGCTCCGATGTGACGGGGAGTGTCACTTTCCGACGTCACCCTCGTTGCCCAGAGCAAGATATCCCACTGATTTCGTTCAGTTTTCGACGTTGGCGCGATTCTTGCTGTCGATACATCAAGTTTCAGGGAAGTCGATGTTTCTAGGGGGACAACGTGTCAGACCGAAGGTCCAGCGATGGAGGCGCGGGCCTGCAATTCGGGGCCACCGCTTCGAGCCTGAGCGACGTCTCCAACGCCATCAACCCGGCCACGAACTTCTGAAACAGCACCATCAGCGTGAACGGGGGCCATGTCACCGCGGGGCGCACGCCGAATTACACCAATACCTTGGGCCTGGACCTGGACTTCCTGCAGCCCGGCACGCCGCTGCCCAATGGTGCGACCTCGGCGGTCCTGCGGGTCAGGGGTACCAGCAACGAAGTGATCTACACCGGCATGGCCAGCCTGGCCATCGACGTGTACGTGCCGGACCTGGTGAGTTCGTTCGCCAAGGACGTGGTGGACGACAACGGCGGCGAGGTGGTCCCCGGGGACATCCTGACCTACACCCTCAGTTTCACCAACAGCGGCCGGGACGGCGCGACCAACGTCGTGCTGACCGACCCGATCCCGGCGGGGACCACCTACGTTCCGGGCAGCCTGGAAGTGCTGGAAAACGGTACCGGCGGCGCCACAGGGAGCATGACCGATGCCAGCGATGGTGACATCGCCGAGTTCGACGGCACCGCGAACGCGCTGGTGTTCCGACTGGGCACCGATGACAGCGCCTATGATGGGGGCATTGGTCTTGCCGACGGCGGCATGATCGCGCCCGCGGGCTCGGCCCGGGTCCGGTTCAAGGTGCGGGTCGACGATGACGCGGCGCCCGGCCTGAAGATCACCAATACCGCGCACGTGGCGCACAACGCGCAGACCGTGCCCAACTTCGACGCCGGGGGCACGGCCACCGCCGAGGTCCGGCTGACGAACCAGGCGGACCTGTCCATCGCCAAGCACGCCGGTGCCGCGGTCGCGCAGCCGGGGCAGGAGATCGAGTACACCCTCGTGGTCAGCAACCACGGGCCGGGGCCGGCCAATGGCGCCACGGTGCGGGACATCCCCGGGGATGGCCTGACGTGCACGTCGGTGGCATGCGACGGCACGTCGGGGGGCGCGGCCTGCCCGGCATCGCTCGGCATCGATGGGCTGCTGGGCAGCGGCCTGGTGATCCCGGTCCTGCCGGCCGACAGCTCGGTGACGTTGAAGGTTACCTGCCTGCTGGACTGAAGCACGCCGTCATGCGGACAGGGAAAAGCCCGGCTCGAAGCCGGGCTTTTCCATTTCAGGCCATGCCGCGCGTCGCCGGATCCGGCCAGACGGCCCCCCCGGGGGCTTTCGGTGTCACTGCAGCAGCGAGCGCAGCATCCAGGCGTTCTTCTCGTGGACCTGGAGGCGCTGGGTGGCCAGGTCCTCGGTCGGGGCGTCGTCGGCCTTCGAGGCCACGTCGAGCACCTTGCGCGCGGTCCGGCAGACCGCTTCGTTGCCGTCCACCAGCTGCTGCACCATCCCTCGCCAGTCGGGCGCCTCGCCGGCGCCGGGCTCCCCGCGGATGGACGCCAGCCTGGTGAACTCGGCGAAGGAACCGGGGGCGTTGAAGCCCAGCGCGCGGATCCGCTCGGCGATCTCGTCGAGCGCGTTCCACTGCTCGGTGTACTGCTGCTCGAACATCGTGTGCAGGGTGTTGAACATCGGCCCCGTCACGTTCCAGTGGAAGTTGTGGGTCTTCAGGTACAGGGTGAAGCTGTCGGCAAGGAACTTCGACAGTTCCTGCGCGATCTTCAGCCGGTCCTTCGCGGAGATGCCGATGTCGACGGCCGGGCCCTGCGAGGCGGGGGCGGGGGAGGCGGCGGGCTCGATGGCGCCGCGGCGGACGGCCTTTCCGGACGACCTGGCAGATGCTTTTTTCGTGGCCATGGCGGGCTCCTTGGGAGGGTTCTGGGAGAATATGCGGGATGACGCATCCGATATGCGTCGCGGACACAGGATTGCAAGGGGCGGATGGAGTCTAGGCGGACAGCCGCGACGGCGGCGTTAAGGCAGGCGCGGGCCGCGATCGACGGCGCGCTGTCGCGCGACCGCGGCCGGCTGCTGGGCCTCTGGGCAAAGTGGAACGGGGCGCCGTCCCGGGAGGACCTGCGCGAGGCGTTCGCATCCGCGTTGCAGGCTTCGGTGGCCGCGCGCGAGGCGCGGGCGGCCCGCCTGCCCCGGGCGGCGGTGGCGCCGGGGTTGCCGATCGCCGCCCACGCGGAGCGGATCGTGGAGTTGATCCGGCAGCACCAGGTGGTGGTGGTCGCGGGCGAGACCGGCTCGGGCAAGACCACCCAGCTGCCCAAGCTGTGCCTGCAGGCCGGCCGCGGCGCGGCGGGGATGATCGGTTGTACCCAGCCCCGGCGGATCGCGGCGCGCTCGGTCGCACGGCGCGTGGCCGAGGAGTTGCAGGTGCCGCTGGGCGGTCTGGTCGGCTACCAGGTCCGCTTCAGCGACAGCGTCTCCGACGACACCGCGGTCAAGTTCATGACCGACGGCATCCTGCTGGCCGAGATCGCTTCCGACCGCTGGCTGTCGCGCTACGACACCATCATCGTGGACGAGGCGCACGAGCGCAGCCTCAACATCGATTTCCTGCTCGGCTACCTGAAGCAGCTGCTGCGCCGGCGGCCCGACCTGAAGCTGGTCGTGACCTCGGCGACGATCGACACCGGACGCTTCTCGAAGCACTTCGACGATGCGCCGGTGGTGAGCGTGGAGGGGCGCGGCTACCCGGTGGAGGTGCGCTGGCGGCCGTTGGAGGGCGAAGGCGGGGACGACGGCGAGCGGACGGTACTGGACGGCATCGTCGCCGCCTGCGACGAGATCATGCGCGAGCGCGGCAACGGCGACATCCTGGTGTTCCTGCCGGGCGAGCGCGAGATCCGCGACGCCCACCGCGCCCTGGAACGGCGCCGCTACCGGCATACCGAGATCCTGCCGCTGTACGCACGCCTGTCGGCGCGCGACCAGGACCGGGTGTTCAACCCGGGGCCGCTGCGGCGCATCGTGCTGGCCACCAACGTGGCCGAGACCTCGCTGACAGTGCCGCGGATCCACTACGTGGTCGATCCCGGGCTGGCGCGGGTCAAGCGCTACAGCCCGCGGCAGAAACTGGACCGGCTCCACATCGAACCGGTCTCGCGCGCCAGCGCCGATCAGCGCAAGGGCCGCTGCGGACGCGTGGCGCCGGGTACCTGCATCCGCCTGTACTCGGAGGCGGACTACCTGGCGCGCCCGGAGTACACCGACCCGGAGATCCGCCGCTCGGCGCTGGCCGGGGTGATCCTGCGGATGCTGGCGCTGGGACTGGGCGACATCGACGATTTCCCGTTCCTCGAGCCCCCCGACCCGCGCGCGATCGCCGACGGCTGGCAGCAGCTGGCGGAACTGGGTGCGGTTGATGGCAACCGCCGGCTGACCGCGACCGGCCGGGCGATGGCCAGATTGCCGGTGGACGTGAAGCTGGCGCGGATGCTGATCGCGGCGCGGAAGCACGGTTGTCTGGGCGAGATGCTGGCGATCGCCTCGTTCCTCGGCATCCAGGATCCCCGCGAACGCCCGGCCGACCAGCGCGGCGCGGCCGATGCCGCCCACGCGCAATTCGCCGATCCGAAATCGGAGTTCGTCGGCATCCTCAACCTGTGGCGGGCGTACCGGCAGGCGCACGAGGAGATGACGCAGTCGCAGTTGCGCAAGTGGTGCGAGAAGCATTACCTGGGCTTCCTGCGGATGCGCGAGTGGCGCGAGCTGCACCGCCAGCTCAAGCTGCAGTGCGAGGAGCTGGGCTGGCCGGTCGCGGTGGAGAACGGCCCCGGCCACGCCGCGTCGTCGCCCCTCCCCCCGCCTGCGGGGGAAGGCCGTGAGAGGGGCAGGAAGCCGGGCACGGCACGGTTGGCCGCAGGTCCCTTGCCCCCATCCCAAGCCTCCGCCGCCAACGGGGGAGGGGAGGGAACCCTCCCACGTTCCACGGTGGAGGGGGGCTACGCGGCATTGCACAAGGCGCTGATCGCGGGGTTGCCGACCCAGATCGGCAGGCTGGTGGACCGGGGGGTGTACGAGGGCCCGCGCGGACGTCGCTTCCAGCTGTTCCCCGGCTCGGCGCTGGCCCGCAGGCCGCCGCCGTGGGTGCTGTCGGCCGCGCTGCTCGACACCGAGCGGGTGTGGGCGCTGACCAATGCCGCGATCGAGCCCGACTGGGTGATCGCGGAGGTGCCGCACCTGCTGGCGCGCCGCTACCACGACCCGCGCTGGTCGCGTTCGCAGGGCAGGGTGGTCGGCAGCGAGCAGATCAGCCTGTTCGGGCTGGTGCTGGCCCCGAAGCGGCCGATCGACTACGGCAGGCTGTACCCGCAGGAGGCGCGCATGCTGTTCCTGCGCGACGGTTTGGCGACGGGCGAGGCCAATCTGCGGGCGGCGTTCCTGGCGCGCAACCTGCGCACCCTGGAGGCCGCGCGCGAGGAGGAGGCCAAGCAGCGCCGCGCCGGCCTGGTGGTGGACGAGGACTGGATGGCGCAGTGGTACGCCGACCGGATCCCGCCGCACATCGTGGACGCGCGCGCGCTGGACGCCTGGTACGCGAAGCTGCCGCCGGAGGAAAAGCGGAAGCTGGAATGGACGCGCGAGGACCTGCTGGTCGGCGGCGGCACGGATGCGGAACGCTTTCCGCCGTACATCCCGCTGGGCGACGCCAGGCTGGCGGTACGCTACCGCTTCGAGCCGGGCGCGCCCGACGACGGCATGACCGTGGTGGTGCCGCTGCACCTGCTCGGCGCGCTCGACCCGGTGCGCCTGTCGTGGCTGGTGCCGGGCATGGTGGAGGAGAAGGCGGCTGCGCTGATCCGCGCGCTGCCGAAGGCGCTGCGGCGCAACTTCGTGCCCGTGCCCGACTTCGCCCGCGCCTTCGCCGGGGCACACGGGCCTGACGAGCCGGATGCCTTCACCGGCGCGCTGGCGCGTTTCCTCAAGCGCCTGACCGGCGTCGAGGTGGCGGCCGGCGATTTCGACGAATCCGTGCTGGAGCCGCACCTGCGCGCGAACCTGCGCCTGCTCGACGAGGGCGGCAGGCACGTGCTGGCCGAATCGCGCGACCTCGATGCGTTGCGCGCGAAGTTCGGCGCACGCGCCGCGCGGGCGTTCTCGGCCCGCGCCGCCGAAGGACTGGCGCGCAGGGGCCTGCGCGAATTTCCGGGGGAGCCCATCCCCGGATCGGTGCCCGGTGCGGGCGGCGTGCCGGCCTGGCCGGCACTGGTGGACGAGGGCGACAGCGTGTCGCTGGTCGTGTTCGCCGACCCCGCGGAGGCGCGCCGCAAACACCCGGACGGCGTGCGCCGGCTGCTGCGCTTCGCCCTGCAGGACCGGATCCGGCAGGCGCAGCGGCAGCTGCCGGTGCAGCCGAAGACGGCGCTGCTGTACGCCGCGATCGAATCCGTGGCGCCGCGAGGCGGCAGGGAAGGCGACCGCCTGCGTGAGGACCTCGTCGAAGGCGCGCTGGCGATGCTGCTGGCCGAAGGCGTGGACGGCATCCGCGACCCGGCGGCGTTCGAGGCCAGGCGCGATGCGGTCGGCCGCGCGCTGTTCGGCGAGGCGGTGGCGCGGCTGGAGCAGGCCGAGAAGATCCTCGCCCTGGTCGCCGAAGTGCGCGCGAGGCTGGAGGCGCCGCTGGTGGGCTGGGCGAAGGCCAACCTCGACGACATGCGTGCGCACCTGGCGTCGCTGGCGCACCCCGGGTTCCTGCGCGACACGCCGCCCGAGGCGCTGGCGGCATACCCGCGCTACCTGAAGGCGCTGTCGCTGCGCGCGGAGCGGGCGCTGCGCGACCCGGCGCGCGATCAGCAGCGGATGCTGGACTTCAAGCCGCTGGCCGACGCGCTGGAGGCGGCGCGTGCGGCCGGACGCGGCGATCCGGCCGGGCTGGAGGCGTTGCGCTGGGAACTGGAGGAGCTGCGGGTGTCGCTGTTCGCGCAGGAGCTGGCCGTGCGCGGCGCGGTCTCGCCGAAGAAGCTTGCCGCGCGGCTCGCGGCCCTGCGCTGAGGCGAAGGGGCGGGCGGCGCACGGTGCGCCGCGGCGGCCTACTCGATGCGCCGGACCTTGGCCTGGGTGTTGTAGCCCTCGATCTTCATCCACCACACGCCGAGGACGCCGGGCCTGATCCGGACCCTGGGACTGGTGCGGCGCACGCCGGGCAGGGTCGTGTTGTCCACCTGCTCCCACACCTGGCCATTGTCGAGGCGGTAGCGCTTGCCGCTGCCGAAGCCGGTGAACTCGCCGACGATGCTGGCCACGATCGGCTCGTCCGAACCGAAGTGGAAGAAGCCCCGGTTCTTCTCCACGACCTCGCGGCGGCCTTCCTCGCGGGCCTGCTCCGCGGCAGCGGCGACGGCGGCAGTGGTCTCCTGCTGCACGCGGCGGTTGAGCCAGGTGTTCAGGCGTGCCAGTTCCTCCGCGGTCAGCTTGTGCAGGCCGGCGGCGCGGAACTCCTCCGGCGTCATCGCCTGCTCGATCGGCGGCGCCTCCTGCGCCGCGACGGCGGCGGAGAAGGCCAGCAGGACTGCGGACAGGATGCAGTGGAGCATGCGCATGGGTGTTCCTCCGGGCTGGTCACGGATAGTGTAGGGGGTTACGGTTCCCGGGTATCGACATGGCCGAGGAGTCCCACGTCGACATCGAACGCGTGCTGGCCCTGCCGCCGGCGTCCGCGCTGCGCGGGCCGTTGCGCGAGCTGCTGGAATCGGCGGCGCGCGCGCGGCCGCACGCGCGTCTGGACGGCACGACCGGGGAGCTGGCCGACACGCTGGAGGCGCTGTGCAGGCTGAACGCCGACGGCGAATCGGTCGCGGCGACGATCCTGTTCGCCGTGCCCGGCTGGGCCGAGGCGGTCAGGGACGACCTGCCCGGGCGCTTTCCCGGCATCGCGGCGATGCTCGAGGGCCAGCACGCCGCCGGGCAGGTCTGGGCGCTGCACGCCGGGCGCAGGCGGCCGGGCAACGCCGAGGGCCTGCGCCGGCTGCTGCTGGCGATGGTGCGCGACCTGCGGGTGGTGCCGGTGCTGCTGGCGCGGCAGCTGGCGCGCATGCGCGCGGCGGCGAAGGATCCGGACGAGGTGCGGCGCCCGCTGGCGCTGCTGACCCGCGACATCCACGCGCCGCTGGCCAACCGCCTGGGCATCTGGCAGCTGAAGTGGGAGCTGGAGGACCTGGCGTTCCGCTACCTCGAGCCGGAGACCTACCGCCGGATCGCGACGCTGCTGGACGAAAAACGCGCCGACCGCGAGCGTTACATCGAGCAGGTCAAGCGCGAGCTGGGCGAGGCGCTGGCCGCGCACGGCATCCGCGCCGAGATCAGTGGCCGTCCGAAGCACATCTACAGCATCTGGCGGAAGATGCAGAAGAAGAACGTGCCCATCGGCGAGCTGTACGACCTGCGCGCGGTGCGGGTGCTGGTGGACGACGTGGCCACCTGCTATTCCGCGCTGGGCATCGTGCATTCGCTGTGGACGCCGGTGCCCGGCGAGTTCGACGACTACATCGCACGCCCGAAGAACAACGACTACCGCTCGCTGCACACCGCGGTCATCGGCCCGGAAGGCAAGACGCTGGAGGTGCAGATCCGCACCTACGAGATGCACGAGCAGGCCGAGCTGGGCGTGGCCGCGCACTGGCGCTACAAGGAGACCGGCGGATCGCAGCGGCCGTCCGCGGCGAGTGCGGCGATCGACCGCAAGATCGAGTGGATGCGGCGGCTGCTGGAGGCGCATTCCGAGCCCGGTGGCGACGCCGCGCTGGCGCAGGGCCTCGACGACGAACTGGTCGAGGACCGCGTGTACGCGCTGACCCCGGCGGGCGAGGTGATCGACCTGCCGCAGGGTTCGACGCCCCTGGACTTCGCCTACCACGTGCACACCATGGTCGGGCACCGCTGCCGTGGCGCCAAGGTGGACGGCCGCATCGTGCCGCTGGACTACAAACTCCGCAGCGGCGAGCGGGTCGAGATCCTGACCGCGAAGGAACCCGAGCCCAGCCGCGACTGGCTGGTCGCGGCGAACGGCTTCCTCGCCAGCCCGCGCGCGCGGGAGAAGGTGCGCTCGTGGTTCCACAAACTCGACCGCGAGCGCAACCTGCAGGCCGGGCGCGAGCTGCTGGACCGCGAGCTGCGCCGGCTCGGGTTGATGCAGGCCGACCTGGCCCCGGTGCTGCCCAGGTTCAACGTCGCCAGCGTCGACGAACTGCTGGTGCAGATCGCGCTGGGCGACGTCGGCCCGCACCAGGTCGGGCGGGCGCTGCTCGAGCGCGAGCGCGAGGAGCAGGCGCCGCCTGCGGAGTCCGTGCCGCTGCCGAAGCCGAGGCAGGCGCCGAGGCAGCCGGCCTCGTCCGCGTTCACCGTGGTCGGGGTGGACAACCTGCTGGTGCAGATCGCCCGTTGCTGCCACCCGCTGCCCGGCGAGGCCATCTCCGGCTACCTGACGCGCGAGCGCGGGGTGAGCGTGCACCGCGCCGACTGCGCGGCCTTCCTGCGGCTGGCGGCCAGGCAACCGCAGCGCGTGCTGCCGGTCGAGTGGGGCCGCGCGGGGGGCGGATACGAGGCGGTGGTGGCCGTGGATGCGGTGGACCGCCGGCACCTGCTCAAGGACCTGAGCAACCTGATCGCGCAGGAGGACGCGCACGTGCTGGAGATCGGCAGCGAGCAGGTGCGTGGCGGGCTGGTCCGCTTCCGCATGCGCCTGCGCGTGCAGGACTACGGACAGCTCAGCCGGCTGCTGGGACGGATTGAGTCGGTCCCGGGCGTGGAGCGGGCGCAGCGCTGCTGATGGCGCGATGACGGCGCGTTCAGCGTGCGGGCTTATGCTTGCCGCGTGAACCGGACGCCGCATGAACCCCACCGTCGCCATGAGCCGCCACCGGTGGATTTCTCCCGGGTGCGGCTGCGCGAGCCGCAACGGCGGGCCGCCACCGCGGGACGCAGGGCATGGCGCGGCTGGCTGCTGGCCGGCCCGGCCCTGCTCGTGGTGCTGGTGGTGCTGTTCCGCGGTCCGCTGGCCGACCGCGTGGTGCCCCCGACGCGCGCGCTGCGGCTCGTCGCCGAGGCCGATGGGGCGCTCGCGGCGGGCCGCCTGACCGCCGCCGACGGCACAGGCGCGCGTGAACTGTTCGAGGCGGCGATCGCGATCGACCCCGACCGTCCCGAGGCGCGCGCCGGCCTGGCGCGCGTGGCCGCGGCGGCGCTGGGAAGCGCCCGCGAGGCGCTGGCGCAGGGCCGCCTCGATGATGCGCGCGCGCTGCTGCGGCTGGCCCGCGAACTGGGGGTGCCGCGCGCCGGGGCCAACGCGCTGGAGGAGGAACTGCGTGCGCGCGAGGCGGCCAGTGCCGGTATCGGCGACCTGCTGGCGCGCGCCGACGCGGCGCTCGCGGAAGGCCGTCTCGATGGTGGCGGCGATGCCGCGTTGCCGCTCTATGCCCGCGTCCTCGAACTGCAGCCGCGCAACGCCGACGCGCTGCGCGGGCGCGAGGACGCCATCGGCGCATTGCTCGATGGCGCGCGGCAGCGGCTGCGCGAGGGCGACCTCGATGCGGCGGCCACCGCCATCGCCGCGGCGGAGAGATACGACCCTGGCCACGTGGACCTGCCCGATACCCGCGCGCGCCTGACCGAGGAACTGGACACGCTGCGCCGGGAGGCGGAGGTGGCGCTGGCGCGCGGGCGCGTCGAGCGCGCCACCGGCATCTGGCGCCGGCTGCTCGCCCATGATCCGGCCGACGCGGCCGCGCAGGCCGGCCTGCGCCGGGTGGCGGAATTGCATGCCGGGCGCGCGCGGCGGCTGGCCGCCGATTTCCGGTTCGGCGAAGCGGAAGCCGAGCTGCGCGCGGCACGGGACCTGGCGCCGGACAGCGGGGTGGTGCGCGCCGCCGCCGCCCAGGTCGAACAGTCCCGGCGCGCGTACCGTGCCGCCACGCCCACGGTGCCGGCCGGGGAGCGCCGCAGGCGCGTGGCGCAACTGTTGCAGGAAGCCGCCGGGGCCGAGGTGCGCGGCGAGCTGCTTTCGCCGCCGGGCGACAGCGCCTGGGACAAGCTGCGCGCCGCGCAGGCGCTGGCCCCGGACGATCCCGAGGTGCGGGCCGCGGGACTGCGCCTGCTGCCGGCGGCGCGGCGCTGCTTCGACGAGGGGCTGCGCGCGAACGACCTCGGCCGTGCCGGCAACTGCCTCGACGCGCGCGTGGCGCTCGGCGAGGACGCGCAGGCCATCGCCGCCGCGCGCGGCCGGCTGGCGCAGCGCTGGCTGGCCATCGCCGACGAACGGCTGGCCGCCGGCAGCATCACGGGCGCGCGTGACGCGCTGGCCATCGCGGAGGGACTGGATCCGGGCGTGCAGGGCCTGGCCGGGTTCCGCGCCCGCCTGCGGGCGGCGGCGCCTGCCGATTGAGGGCGCTCAGGCCGGGCGCGCCGCCGCGTCGCGGAGGATGGCGTCGAGCCGGCGCGCCAACGCCTGCCAGCTGCATTCGTCCACGTCCGCGGCATCCAGCCGAAGGCCTTCGTCGAGCCGGCCTTCGGTGTGGGCCTGCGCCAGCGCGCGCAGGCGCGCGGCGATCGCACCGGCGTCGTGCCGTTCCACCCAGCCGCGCCGCAGCGCCCGGATGCGTGCGGCGACCGGGTCGTCGTGGTTGGCCAGGTGCAGGACCGGCCGGCCCGCGCCGAGGTATTCGTAGAACTTGCCCGGGATCTGCACTGGGTCGTCGTTGGCGAGGTTGACCAGCACGCCGGCCCGCCGCTGCAGCGCCATCGCCGACAGGTGTGGCAGGAAGCCGAGCAGGCGGATGCGCTCCGGGCAGGCGCTGGCCGCGGCCAGCACGTATTCCGGCACCGTGACCGAGGCGATGTTCAGCCGCACGCCCGGGGTGGCGGCCACCGCCTCGAGCAGGGCGTCGATGCGGCGGAACGCGTACAGGGTGCCGGTGTAGAGCAGTTCCAGCCGGCCGGGGTCGAACACGCCGCCGGCCGCGGGCAGCACGGGCGTACGGTCGAAGCCCTGGGTCAGCACGTGGATGCCGTGGTTGCGGCCGTGGCGTTCGCGCAGCAGCGTGGCGGTGGCCTCGGTGGTGACGATGATGCCCGTGGCCTTCGCGCACACCGCGCGTTCGATGCGGCGCGCGCGCCGTTGCCAGCGGCGCGGCGTGTACGGCGCAAGCACCGGGTCGCCGAGGTCCGCGACCCAGGGGATGCCGCGGTTGGCGACGTCCAGTGCCAGCTCCAGCGTGGTCGCGGGCTCGTGGGAGCTGACGATGACGTCGAAGCGGTGGCGGTCGAGCAGGCGGCGCAGCTCGCGCCGGCCCCAGGGCCGCCATTCGCCGCGGATGTCGGGGAAGTGCATCCGGGCCGCGACCGCCTGCACCACCTCGGAGACCCGCTGTTTCCAGTTGCGCGGCGGACGCAGCGCCGTCACCCCGGCCGCCCGCGTTCCACCGTCCGGTGGTGCCTGCGGTGTTGCGGGTCTGGGGTGGCGCCTGCGGTATTCGCGGTGGAAGGCCAGTGCGCCGCGCACCAGGCCCGCGAAGGTGCGGTGCACGTGCAGGCCTTCCGGCAGTGCCGGCAGCCCAGGGGTCTCGCCGCCGAGGTCCACGGTGAGCACGTGGACTTCGTGGCCCAGCGCATGCAGCTCGCGTGCCAGGTAGGTCCAGCGCAGCGACTGCGGCGAGGGACTGGGCGGGAACTCGTAGGCGATGAGCAGGATCCGCATCGGGCTCAGGTGTCTCCGGCGAAGGTGGCCGCGAGCGTGGCGCGTGCGGCGTCGAAGGAGAAGTGCCGGCGCACGTTGGCGATGCCGTTGGCCGAGAGCCGGTCCCACAGCGCATCGTCGGTGAGCAGGCGCGCCACGGCCGCGGCGAACGATTCCGCGTCATCGGCGACGAGCGCGTCCTCGCCGTCGCGCAGGTGCATGCCCTCGGCGGCGCACGTGGTGACCACGGCGGGCAGGCCGTGCGCCATGTACTGGTTGACCTTGCCCTTCACCCCGGCGCCGAAGCGCAGCGGGGCGACGCCAGCGCGGCACGACGCGAGCAGCGGCGCCAAGTCGGGCACGTGGCCGTGCGCGACCACGTGCGGGCAAGCGCGGTCGCCGACCACCCCGCGGGTGCCGTCGCCGGCCACGTGGAAGACGCAACCGGGGAGGACTTCGCGCACACGCGGCAGGATTTCGTCGAGCATCCAGTTGATCGCGTCCACGTTCGGCGGGTGGCCTGCGCCGCCGACGAACAGCAGGCCACTTCGGCCCTCGCGGGGCGGCACCTCGCCCGCGATGGCGTGGATGTTCGGCAGCACGAGCACGCGCGCGGCGGGCAGCAGTCCGCGCAGCAGTTCGCGTTCGGCCCCGCTGACCACCCAGGCCACGTCGGCCTCCGAGATCGCCCGCAGCTCGCGGGCGCGGGTCGCGCGTGCCAGCCGCGCCAGGGTGCGGTCGCCGCGCAGTTCCGCCTCGCGCTGCTCGCGCAGGAAGTGCAGGTCCACGGTGTCGAGCACCACGCGTACCCGCGGCGCGACCGTGCGCGCGAGGGGAATGAGGAATTCGCCGAGGTGGTAGCGGCTGACGATGAGGGCGTCGAATCCGGGCAGGTGGCGGCGGAACCAGGCCAGGTGGCCGCCTGCATCCGGGCCGCAGTGCACGGTGACGCCCAGCTCCCGCAGGTCGTCGGTGTAGCGGCCGGCGTCGGCGCGGTCGTCGGGAAGGAAGTCCACGGCGTGGCCTTCCTCCAGCAGCAGCCGCATCAGGTTGAAGGCACGCAGGGAGCCGGAATCGCGGTCCGGCCGAGGCGTGGTGGTGTCCACGAGGAGGATGCGTTTGCCGCCCGGCGCAGGCTGGCGCGGCGCGGTGGCCGGGCGCGGGCCGGCGGGCGCCACGGGGCCGGGCGAGGCACCCTGGAGCGCGCGCCGCAGGAACCCGTGCAGCCCCTTGCCGTGCAGGGTGATCCGCGCCCGGTGCAGGCGTGAACCCAGCCGGCGCAGGTGGTACGTCAACGCATCGGGCACGATCCGGTTCCGCTCGCTGAATGGTGGACGACCGTGGCGCCGGCGCGCGCCCGGGGCTGCGCTAGACTCGACGGCCACTCCTTCCATTGTCGCATCCCCGGACGATCCGTTGGCGCGGATCCGGACTCCATGGCCAGCATCGATTACGACGAAGACGAGCTCGACCACGACGGCGACGGGGAAGACGGAGGGCCTGGCTGGCGCCGCCGGCTGTTGACGTGGGCGCTTGCCGCGCTCGGCCTCGGGCTGGGCTTCCTCGTTCCCTACGTGCTCTACCTCAACCACCAGGTCGGCGAACGTTTCGGCGCGTTGCGCTGGCAGGAGCCGACCCGCGTGTACGCGCGCCCGCTGCGGCTGTCGCCGGGCATGGCGATGGACGAGCAGACGCTGCGAATCGAGCTCGACGCCGCCGCCTACCAGGAAGGCGACGGCCAGCGCCCGGGCACCTACCGGCACGAGGGCCCGCGCTGGATCATCGCCAGCCGCGGTTTCCGCGACGTGGATGGCGAGGTCGCGCCGAGCCGGATCGAGGTGGTGCTTTCCGGCGGCCGCGTGGCGTCGGTGCGCGACCTGGTCGGCAAGCGCGCGGTGAAGTCGGTGCGGCTCGACGCCGCGCGCATCGCCACGCTGTACGGCCAGAACCAGGAGGAGCGGCGGCTGGTGCGCGTGGGGGACGTGCCGCGGCTGCTCACCGACACGCTGCAGGCGGTCGAGGACCGCGACTTCGCGCACCACTTCGGCATTGACATCAGCGGCATGGTGCGTGCCGCGCTGGTCAACCTGCGGACGATGGAAAAGCGCCAGGGCGCGAGCACGCTCACCCAGCAGCTGGCGCGCAGCGGCCTGCTCGGCATCGGCCGCGAGCAGACCTGGAGCCGCAAGTTCAACGAGATCCTGTACGCGCTGATCATCGAGGCGCGTTACAGCAAGGGCACGATCCTCGAGGCCTACCTCAACCAGGTCTACCTCGGCCAGCGTGGCGCGCAGGCGATCCATGGCGTCGCCGCCGGCGCCGAGTTCTGGTTCGGGCGCCGGCTGGAGGATCTCGACACCGAGCACATCGCGCTGCTGGTCGGGATGATCCGCGGACCCTCGTACTACGACCCGCGCCGCCACCCGGAGCGGGCGAAGCAGCGGCGCGACTTCGTGCTGGCGAACATGCTCGAGACCGGGCTGATCGACCGCCGGGAATACGAGCGCGCGCTCGCGGCGCCGCTGGGCATCACTTCCTCGCCCGGCAACGTCGCCGCCAACCGTTTCCCGGCCTACGTGGACCTGGTGCGCCGCCAGCTGGCGCGGGACTATCCCGCGGACGCGCTGCAGGGCGCGGGGCTGACCGTGATGACCGGCATGTCGCCCTCGGCGCAGGCCTATGCCGAGGCCGCGATCACGCGCACGCTGCAGTCGCTGCAGAATGGCAAGCGCCCGCCGCTGCAGGCGGGCCTGGTGGTGACCGACGTGCACGGCGGCGAGGTGCTGGCCGTGGTCGGCAGCGGCCAGCCGGCGGAGCACGGCTTCAACCGCGCCGTGGAGGCGCACCGCCCGGTCGGCTCGCTGCTCAAGCCGTTCGTCTACCTGCTTGCACTGGCGCGCCCGGCGAAGTATTCGCTGGCCACCTGGGTGGACGACTCGCCGGTCACGGTCACCCTGGACAACGGCCGGCGCTGGACCCCGAAGAATTCCGACGGCCGCAGCCATGGCAGCGTGCGCCTGATCGACGCGCTGGCGCAGTCCTACAACCAGGCTACGGTGCGCGTGGGCATGGACGTCGGCCCGCAGGCGCTGGCCGACCTGGTGCGCGCTCTCTCCGGCGTGCGCGCCGAGCCGAATCCCGCCCTGATCCTCGGTTCCATGGACCAGAGCCCGTACGCGATGGCGCAGCTGTACCAGTTCCTCGCCTCCGGCGGGCAGATCCAGCCGCTGCGCGCGGTGCGCGGCGTGCTCGACGCGGAAGGGCGCGTGCTCAGCCGCTACGACCGCAAGCCCGCGCCCGCGACCGAGGGCGACACGATCGCCGCGCGGCTGGTGACGCTGGCGCTGCAGCACGCGGTGACCTCGGGCACGGGGCGGCAGTTGCTGAACGACGGCCTGGGCAGGCTGGGCGTGGCCGGCAAGACCGGCACCAGCAACGACGGCCGTGACAGCTGGTTCGCGGGCTGGACAGGCGACCACCTGGCGGTGGTCTGGGTGGGCAACGACCGGAACGAACAGACCGGCCTGTACGGCGCGACCGGTGCCATGCGCGTGTGGTCGGGGATCTTCTCGCGCCTGCCGAGCGCACCGCTGCGGGTCGCCGACAAAGGCCTGGAGTGGCACTGGGTGGTGGATTCGCACGCGACTGACGCCGACTGCCCCGGCGCGCGGCGGTTCGCCTTCGTCTCCGGCTACGCGCCGCCGTACCAGCCGTGCACGCCGCTGCCTGATCCGTTCGCGCTCCCGCAGGAGGCACCGGGGCAGCAGGAGCCGCAGCAGGAGCGGCGCCGCGGCTGGCGCGAATGGTTCGGCATCGGCCGGCGCGGGGAGTCGCCACCGGCGCAGCAGGCCCCGACACAGGAGCAACCATGACCAGGAAGATCCGCTTCCGCATCGCCATTGCCGCATCCGTCGCCAGCCTGGCGCTGGCGGCGTGCACGACACATCCCGTGGAACAGGCAGCGCCACCACTGACCAGCGCGACGCCGGAGGAGATGGTGGCGGCGATCCGCGCCGCGGCGGGGGATGGCGACGGCGAGCTCACCGTGCAGCCGCTGCGCGACCCGATGGTCGAGGACCTGCGCGTAGCGGCCGGGCGCCTGCACGAGCAGGGGCGGCATGCCGAGGCCGCGGAGGCGCTCGACCGCGCGCTGGCGATCACGCCGGAGGATCCCGCGCTGCTGCAGGAACGCGCCGAGGCGGCGATCCTGCTGCGCGACTTCGCCCGTGCCGGCGAACTGGCCGAACGCGCCTATGCGCTGGGCGCGCAGGTCGGCCCGTTGTGCCGCCGCCACTGGGCGACGATCGAGCAGGTGCGCCTCGTCGCCGGCGACGCCGAGGGTGCGGTGTCGGCGCGGCGGCAGGTGGAAGGTTGCCGGGTCGAGGGGCCGGTGCGTTACTGAGGCCGGCGCCGCGCCGGGACGGGAAAAGGAGTCCCCGCCCCGCGGGACGATAGACTGCGACGATGTCCACGCTTGCTCAGGAAAGCCGCGCGGCGCTGTCTGACGACGGCGAGCTGGCGCTGGCGTTGCCCGGATTCCGGCCACGCGAGGCGCAACAGCGCCTGGCGGAAGCGGTCGCGGACGCGATCGACCGGCGCGGCGTGCTGGTCGCCGAGGCCGGCACCGGCACCGGCAAGACCTTCGCCTACCTCGTGCCGGTGCTGCTGTCGGGCGTGCGCACCATCGTCTCCACCGGCACCCGCGCGCTGCAGGACCAGCTGTTCCACCGCGACCTGCCACGCGTGCGCGACGCGCTCGGCCGCGGCGCGAAGACCGCGCTGCTGAAGGGGCGGGCGAACTACCTGTGCCGCTACCGGCTGGAGCGCGCGAAGGGCGAGCCGCGATTCACGTCGCGCGAGCAGGCTGCGCAGTTCCAGCGGATCGTGGCCTGGAGCGGGCGTACCCGCTCGGGTGACCTGGCCGAGGTCGACGAGCTGCCCGAGGAGTCGCCGCTGCTGCCGCTGGTGACCTCGACCACGGACAACTGCCTCGGCGGCGAATGCCCGTTCTGGAACGACTGCTTCGTGGTGCAGGCCCGCCAGCGTGCGCAGTCTGCCGACATCGTGGTGGTCAACCACCACCTGCTGCTGGCCGACATGGCGCTGAAGGAGGAAGGTTTCGGCGAGATCCTGCCGGGCGCGCAGGCCTTCGTCGTGGACGAGGCGCACCAGCTGCCGGAACTGGCCGCGCAGTTCTTCGGCGAATCGCTGGCGGCGCGGCCGCTGGTGGAACTGGCGCGCGACACCCTGGGCGAGTGCAGGGAGGTCGGCGGCGCGCTGGCGGTGGTGCAGGAACCGGCGCGCGGGCTGGAGAACGCGGTGCGCGCGCTGCGCGTGGCGATGGAAGGGCTGCCTGCGCGCGGCACGCGCGAGCGCGCCCTGGCGCAGCCCTCTGCCGGCGACGGACTGCGGGCGCTGGCCGGGGCGCTGGAGCGCCTGCGCGATGCCTGCGCGCCGCTGCGCGAGGCCTCGCCGGGGTTCGACGCCTGCCACGCGCGTGCGCAGGAGTTCCTGTCCCGGCTGGCGCGCTGGCATGGCGAGGGCGAGGGTGCGGAGGATGCGGCGGACGACGACGTGCGCTGGTACGAGCTGGGCACGCGCGGCTTCCGCCTGCAGCGCACGCCGCTGGACGTGTCCGGGCCGCTGCAGGCGTACCGCGAACGCAGCCGCGCGGCCTGGGTGTTCACCTCGGCGACCCTGGCGGTGGACGGGCGCTTCGACCACGTCGTGCGGCGGCTGGGGCTCGCCGGGCCCGACACCCTGCTGGTGTCCAGTCCGTTCGACTGGGCCGCGCAGGCGCTGTGCTACCGGCCGCCGGGCTTGCCGCAGCCGGCCGCGCGCGACTACACCGCGCGCGTGGTCGAGGCCGTGCGCCCGGTGCTCGAGGCGTCACGCGGCCGCGCCTTCGTGCTGTTCGCCTCGCACCGCGCGCTGCGCGAGGCGGCGGAACTGCTGCGCGACGGTCCCTGGCCGCTGTTCGTGCAGGGCGAGGCGCCGCGCCACGTGCTGCTGCAGCGCTTCCGCGAGTCCGGCAACGGCGTGCTGCTGGGTGCGGCGAGCTTCCGCGAGGGCGTGGACGTGGCCGGCGGGGCGCTGAGCGTGGTGGTGATCGACAAGCTACCGTTCGCCGCGCCGGACGACCCGGTGTTCGAGGCGCGGCTGGAGGCGGTGCGGCGCGCGGGCGGCAATCCGTTCCGCGACGAGCAGCTGCCGCAGGCGGTGATCGCGCTGAAGCAGGGCGTGGGCCGGCTGATCCGCACCGAAAGCGACCGCGGCGTGCTGGTGCTGTGCGACCCGCGCCTGTCGCAGAAGGGTTACGGCCGGGTGTTCATGGATTCCCTGCCGCCGTTCCCGGTCACGCGCGCCATGGCCGACGTCGAGGCGTTCTTTGCGTCAGAATGCGCCCCCGCCGTCCACGAGGCGTCGGGGTGATCCGCGTGGCTCCGCGCGTGCCGCCCCGCGCCGGACGCCCGGCCCGCAGGAAACCCGGATGAAGCTGCTTGCCTTCGAGACCGCCACCGAAGCCTGTTCCGTTGCCGTCTGGTGCGACGGCGAGGTGCGCGAGCGCTTCGGCGTGGTGCCGAGGCGCCACGCCGAACTGGCGCTGCCGTGGGCGGAGGAGCTGCTGGCGGAGGCAGGCATCACCCGCGCGCAGCTGGACGGCATCGCCGTCGGACGCGGCCCCGGCGCGTTCACCGGCGTGCGCCTGGCGGTCGCGCTGGCGCAGGGCATCGCGCTGGCGCTGGACCGGCCGGTGGTGCCCGTGTCCACCCTGGCCGCGCTGGCGATGCGCGCGCCGGCGGGCCGGGTGCTGGCCGCGATCGACGCGCGGATGGGCGAGGTCTACGCTGCGCCGTTCATGCGTGGCGACGGGGGCGTGGAGGCGCTCGCCGCCGAGCGCGTGCTGCCGCCGGGGGCCGTGGAGCTGCCGGAGGGCGGGGAGGAATGGCACGGCGTCGGCACCGGCTTCGCCGCGGCCGGCGGCGCCCTGCCGCGGGCGCTGGGCGGGCGGCTGGCGGGATTCGACGACCAGGCCCTGCCGCACGCCGCCGATGTCGCCCGGCTCGGGGTGCAGGCCTGGGCGCTGGGCGGGGCGGTCGCGCCGGAGCGGGTCGAGCCGGCCTACCTGCGCGACAACGTCGCCCTGACCCTCGAGCAGCAGGCGGCGCTGCGCGGGGAGCGTTGAACCGGGAACCTCCGGGCCGCCGGGCGGTCCATGCGGGGCAGTCTGGCACCCCACACCGGATACGCGCCATGGCCACCGCTCCCGCATCCGCCTCCCCACCGGCCCCGCTGCGCGCCCGGCTGCGCCGGGAACTGACGCCGTTGCTGCTGACGGTCGCGCTGCTGGTGGTGGCGCGCTCCAGCTTCGCCAACCATTACCATGTGCCCAGCGGTTCGATGGAGCCGACCCTGCGCCCTGGCGACCGGGTGCTGGTGGACATGGGTGCCTACGGCCTGCGCATGCCCTTCACCGGCAAGGTGCTGGTGCCGCGCGGGCGTCCCCGGCCCGGTGACGTGGTGGTGTTCCACTCGCCGGCGGATGGCACGCGCCTGATCAAGCGCGTGGCCGCGGTCGGCGGCCAGACCGTGGCCCTGGCCGATGGCCGGCTGGTGGTGGACGGAAGGCCGCTGTCGCCGCCCGGTGGCGACGTCGAGCGCCATGGCGCTCGCCTGGTGCGCCTGGACCTGTCCGATGGCGGCGGGCCGGACATCCCGCCGCAGCGCATCCCGCCCGGCATGGTGCTGGTGCTGGGCGACCATCGTGGCGACAGCGCCGACGGCCGCTGGTTCGGGCTGGTGCCGGAGGAGGCGTTCTTCGGCCGCGCGGTGGGCGTGTTCTGGCGGCGCGGGCAGGGGCCGGTCTGGGAACGGCTGTAGCCGGGCGTTCAGTCGTCGACCAGGGTGCCGCCCGGCAGGAACAGCCAGGTGCGGGTGACGTGCAGCACGTCCACCTCCTCGTCCGTCTTCGGCAGCGGCGGGAAGGGCTCGGCGAGCCTGACGATCCGGAGCGCCGCGTCGTCGAGCAGGCGGATGCCACTGGACTGGATGATGTCGGCACGCTCGACCGAGCCGTCACGGCGGATCGCCACGCTGATCACGAGTTGTCCGGACAGGCGCCGGCGTCGCGCCTCGTCGGGGTAGTTGAGGTTGCCGATGCGCTCGACCCGGTCCACCCACTGCCGCAGGTAGGCGGCATAGGCATATTCCCGGGTGCTGGCGGAGACGAACTTGCGCTTGGGCCGTTTGGCGTAGCGCTCCGAACGCATGTGGATCTCGGCGGCCAGGCGCGCCATCGCCATGTCCCGCTCCACCTTCTCCGGGCCACGCGGCAGGGGTGTTTCCTCCGCCTGCGGGGTCGACCGGGGCTCCGGGCGATCGTCCGCGCCGCGGGTGCTGGCGACCACGCGCGATTCGGGCGGCGGGCTGGACTCGGGCGACTGCGCGCGCAGTTCCACCGGGGCGATGCCGTCCTGCGACTGCGGGCCGAAGCCGGTCCGGGCCTGGCGCGGGCGACGGGCCTGGTCGTGCTCGCCGCCGCCTTCGTTGCTGGCCTGCGCCAGGAAGTCGGCCTGGGCCTTCGTCAGCGGGCTGGTGGTCTCGGTGAGGATCACGTCCAGGGTCGGGGCCACCGGCGCGGCGTCCTCGACCACGAAACCCACGCCCAGCACCAGCATCCCGTGCACCAGCAGCGACAGCACGAGGGTCGCGCCGAGCCGGTCGCGTTCGCCGATGCGGGGCGGTGCGGGCAGGGCGGCCTGGGCCATGGAGGGTCAGCGTGCGTCCGCTTCCAGCGCGTCGAACAGGAGCCCGGCGATGTTGAGGCCGAACTGGGCGTCCAGTTCGCGGATGCAGGTGGGGCTGGTGACGTTGATCTCGGTCAGCCAGTCGCCGATCACGTCCAGGCCGACGAAGCGCATGCCGCGCGCGCGCAGGGCCGGGCCGACCTGGGAGGCGATCCACCGGTCGCGTCCGGTCAGCGGCCGCCCCTCGCCGCGGCCGCCGGCGGCGAGGTTCCCCCGGAACTCGTCGCCCTGCGGGATGCGCGCCAGGCAGTAGTCCACCGGGACCCCGTCGATCAGCAGGATGCGCTTGTCGCCCTCCACGATCTCCGGCAGGTAGCGCTGCGCCATGGCCAGGTGCCGGCCGCCGGCGGTCAGGGTCTCGAGGATCACGTTCAGGTTGGGATCGCCGGTGCTGGCGCGGAAGACGGATCGCCCGCCCATCCCGTCGAGGGTCTTGAGCACCACGTCGCCGTGTTCCGCGACGAAGGCCTTGAGGGTCGCGGGGTCGCGGCTGACCACGGTCGGCGGGCAGCACTGCGGGAACTCCAGCGCGGCCAGCTTCTCGTTCATGTCGCGCAGGCCCTGCGGGTCGTTCACCACCAGGGCTCCTTGGCGCTGCGCCACGGACAGGATCTGGGTGTCGTGCAGGTAGTCGGCGTCGACCGGCGGGTCCTTGCGCATCAGCACCAGGTCGCCTTCCCCCAGCGGGCGCTGTGACGCGGGTCCCAGTTCGTACCAGCCGGCCGGATCGTCGCGGACCTCCAGCGGGGCCAGGCGGGCCACGGCCCGGCCGCCGGCCATGCCCAGACCGCCGGGCAGGACGTAGTGTAGGCGGTGGCCGCGCCGCTGCGCCTCCAGCAGCATCGCGAAAGTGGAATCCTTTGCGATCCGGATCGATCCGATCGGATCCATCACCACGACGACGTCGAACGGCATGCGAACCACCTGCGGCTGACCGCCGCCCATGTTATCAGCCCGCGAGGGTGAAACTTCCCGCATTTTCGACGGGTTGCGCACTATTCCTGACAATCCCTTGACAGTCTCGCGGCGGGCTGGGGTATAAGTGACCGGTCAGCGGCGCCGGCTTTGGGGAAGCGCCGCACCTTGGGGGAAAGACAAATGACGCAAGACGGCGCTCGCGCCGGTAGCCTGAATGGGCTGCGGGTCATGGTCATCGATGATTCGAAGACCATCCGGCGCACCGCGGAAACCCTGCTCAAGCGCGAGGGCGCGGAGGTCGTCACCGCGACCGACGGCTTCGAGGCCCTGGCCAAGATCGCCGACCAGAAGCCGCAGATCATCTTCGTGGACATCATGATGCCACGTCTGGATGGCTACCAGACCTGCGCGCTGATCAAGAACAACCAGATGTTCAAGAGCACCCCGGTGATCATGCTGTCCTCCAAGGACGGCCTGTTCGACAAGGCGCGTGGCCGCATCGTCGGCTCCGAGCAGTACGTCACCAAGCCATTCACGCGCGAGGAACTGCTCGACGCGATCCGCGCGCACGTCAGCGTCTGACCGGGGGAGGGGGAGCTCCATGGCACGCATCCTGTTGATCGAGGACTCGCCGACCGACACCGCCGTGCTCACGCAGATCCTGGAGCGCAACGGGCACGAGGTCCTGGCTTCCGCCACCGCCGAGGACGGCATCGAGACCTGCAAGCGCGAACGTCCCGACCTGGTGCTGATGGACGTGGTGCTGCCGGGCATGAACGGATTCCAGGCCACGCGCACGCTCGCCCGCGACAGCGACACCAGCGGGATCCCGGTGGTGATCGTCAGCACCAAGGGCATGGAGACCGACCGTGCCTGGGGGCTGCGCCAGGGCGCGAAGGGCTACATCGTCAAGCCGCCGAGCGAACAGGAACTCATCGGCCAGATCAACGCGCTGCTGGGGAGCTGATGGCGATCCAGGCGCCAGCAACGCCCTTCGACCTGCTCGCCGACTACGAGCGCCGCAGCCTGGCGCACGTCGCCGGCCTGCCGGAGCAGCTCGAGGCGCCGGGCCTGTGGCGCGGCGTCGGTTACCGGATCGGCAGGCGCAGGCTGGCCTCCGCGTTCGACGAGGTGGTCGAGATCCTGCCGATGCCGCAGGTCACGCCGGTGCCGCTCGCGCAGGCGTGGATGCTCGGCGTCGCCAACGTCCGCGGCAACCTGCTGCCGGTCGTCGACCTCAAGCTGTTCCTCGAGGGCGAGCGTACCGTGCTGCACGAGAACCTGCGGGTGCTCGTGGTGCGCCAGCCGGACGGGGACGTCGCGGTCACCATCGACCAGCTGTATGGACAGCGCAGCTTCCACGAGGAACAGCAGGTGCCCGCCGAGGGGATCGCGCAGGGCCGTTACGCGCATTTCATCGACCGGGCGTACCGCCTCGGCGAGGACACGTGGGGGGTGTTCAGCCTCGACCGGCTGAGCCGCACCCCGGAATTCAGACAGGCCGCGGCCTGAGCCGTCCGGCCGGCATGCAGATACAGGGGAATGACATGAGTACCGTCATCGACACCATCAGCGGCAAGGGCCACAAGCTGGGCACCAACTTCTGGGTGACGGCCCTGGTCGTGATGCTGGTGGTCTTCGGCGCCAACACCGGTTACGCCGGCTGGAAGGCGGCGCGGCTGGGCGGTGCCAGTTCCGCCGCCTCGAACCTGCAGGTGAACTCGCAGCGGCTGGCCAACCAGGGCCGCGAGGCGGTGGCCGGCAACGCCGACGCCTTCGCCGCGTTCAAGGCCACCAAGGCGCAGATCGACGCCGACGTGCGGCTGCTCAACGACAGCTTCGGCAGCGTCGCCGGCGTGGCCGGCCCGATCGCCACCGTCACCCGGACCTGGGAACCGCTGGCGAAGAGTGCCGAGCAGGTGATCGCCAGCGAGCAGGCCGTGGCCGCGTTCTCCGGCAACGCCTCGCGCTTCATCCAGGCGGTGCCGCAGCTCCAGGCGCAGCTGGACGAGGTGGTGCGCGCGATGTCGGCGAGCGGCTCCCCGGCCTCGCAGGTCTACATCGCGCTGCGCCAGGTGGTGCTGGCCGGCAACATGGCCCGCCGCGTGGCCGAGATCCAGGCCGGCGGCAGCGGCGCCGCGATCGCCGGCGAGGCGCTGGCGCGTGACGCGGGCGTGTTCGAGCAGGTGCTGGCCGGCCTGAAGTCCGGCGACCCGGCGATGAACGTGCAGGCGCTGGTCAACGGCGGCGCGATCTCCGCCCTGAACCAGGCCACGACGCAGTGGGAGGGCATGAAGCAGGACCTCGACGCGATCCTCTCCAGCTCCGACGCGCTGTTCCGCGCGCAGGCGTCCGCGGCCACGCTGACCGAAGGCTCGGACAAGCTGCTGGCCGACAGCCAGGCCCTGTTCTCCGCGTTCACCGCGTTCGGTTCGCTCAAGGACACCAGCCTGCTCGGCAACATCTGGATCAGCATCGCCAGCGGCCTGCTCGCGATCATCGCGATCGCCGGCCTGCTGTGGTCGCTCAACCGCGCGCAGCGCGAGCGGCTGGCCGCCACCACCGAGCTGAACAACCGCAACCAGGAGGCGATCATGCGCCTGCTGGACGAGATGGGCTCGCTCGCGGAAGGCGACCTGACGGTGAAGGCGACGGTGACCGAGGACATGACCGGCGCGATCGCCGACTCGATCAACTTCGCGGTCGAGCAGCTGCGCAGCCTGGTGCAGACGATCAACGACACCTCGGTGCAGGTCGCCGCCAGCGCGCAGGAGACGCAGGCCACGGCGATGCACCTGGCCGAGGCCGCCGAGCACCAGGCGCGCGAGATCAACTCGGCCACCGAGCGCATCAACGAGATCGCGGCGAGCATCGAGGAGGTGTCGCGCAACTCCGCCGAGTCGGCCGAGGTGGCGCAGCGCTCGGTGCAGATCGCGACCAAGGGCGCCGGCGTGGTGCGCGAGACGATCGCGGGCATGGACTCGATCCGCGACCAGATCCAGGAGACCTCGAAGCGGATCAAGCGGCTGGGCGAAAGCTCGCAGGAGATCGGTTCGATCGTGGAGCTGATCAACGACATCTCGGAGCAGACGAACATCCTGGCGCTGAACGCGGCCATCCAGGCGGCTTCGGCCGGCGAGGCGGGCAGGGGCTTCGCGGTGGTGGCGGACGAAGTGCAGCGACTGGCCGAGCGCGCGTCCAACGCGACCAAGCGTATCGAACAGCTGGTGCAGACCATCCAGGCCGACACCAACGAGGCGGTCAGTTCGATGGAGCAGACGACCGCGGAGGTGGTCGCCGGTGCCCGGCTGGCCGAGGACGCGGGGACCGCGCTGGGCGAGATCGAAAAAGTGTCGTCCGACCTGTCCGCGCTCATCCAGAACATCTCGCAGGCGGCGCAGCAGCAGGCCGGCGCGGCGGCGAACATCACCCAGACGATGAACACCATCCAGCAGATCACCTCGCAGACCTCGCAGGGCGCGAACCAGACCGCCGAGTCGATCGGCAACCTGGCGCAGCTGGCGGCGGACCTGCGCCGCTCCGTGGCGGACTTCAAGCTGCCGGCCTGAGGCCCCGGGGGACTGGACGACCGATGAACCGGACCGCCGCCGGCCACCGCTGGACGCACGCCATCGCAGGGGGGATGCGATGACCCCGGTGCTGCGCGAGGCGATCGAATACACCACGCTGGGCTGGGTGAAGCCCGAGCTCGACGAGACCCTGCGCCAGGCCAAGCTGGAGCTGGAGGGGTTCGTCGAGGACCCGGCCGACACCGGCCGCATGCACCTGTGCGCGGGGTTCCTGCACCAGGTGCAGGGCACGCTGCGCATGCTCGAGCTCTATGCCCCGGCGATGGTCGCCGAGGAGATGGAACTGCTGGCCAGGGCGCTGCAGGAAGGGCGCGTGCCGGACCGCGACGCCGCCTGCGCGGCGCTGATGCGCGGCGTGGTGCTGCTGCCCGACTACCTCGAGCGCCTGCAGAGCGGCCACAAGGACATCCCGATCGTCCTGCTGCCGCTGCTCAACGAGCTGCGCAGCGCGCGTGGCGAGGAAGGGCTGAGCGAGAGCGTGCTGTTCGCCCCGGACCTCGACCGCCCATTGCCGGCCTCGGTGCCGCCCGCGCCCGCCGCCACCACCCCCGGGTACCACGGGGCGGTGGCGCCGCAGCTGTTGGCGCTGCGCGAGGCGCTTGCGTCCTGGCGTGAACCCGAGGTCCCGCCGCATCCGTTGCTCGCCACGGCGATCGACGCCCTCCTGCCGCACGTGCATCCCCTGTCGGTGCGGCGGATGCTGTGGGTGGCCTCACGCGTGCTGCAGGCGATGGCCGATGGCACGCTGCCGTCCTCGGCGGCGCTGCGCAGCATCTTCGCCAGCGTCGAGCGCGAGACGCGGCGGGCGTTCGAGGACGGGTTTGGCATCCCCAGCACGGAGTCGGCGCTGGAACCGACCCGGCAATTGCTGTACCACGTCGCGCACTCGGATGCCCGCCATCCGGCGCTGGACGAGCTGCGCGAGACCTTCGACCTGGCCTCCGGCACGCCCACCCAGTCGGAGCTGGAGCATGCGCGCGGCAGCCTCAGCGGCCGCAACCGCGCCCTGCTCGGGACCGTCGCCGCGGCAGTGAAGGAGGACCTGCTGCGGGTGAAGGACGCGCTGGACCTGCACCTGCGCACCGGCGACGGCGACGTCTCCACGTTGCAGCCGCAGGTGGAGGTGCTGGGCCGCGTCGCCGACACCCTCGGCATGCTCGGCCTCGGGGTCGCGCGCAACGTGGTGCAGCAGCAGCGCGACACGCTGCAGTCGATCGTCGACAGCAGGTTGCCGGTGAGCGAGGACACGCTGCTCGACGTTGCCGGCGCGCTGCTCTACGTGGAAGCCACGCTCGACGACCAGGTGGAGCGCCTGGGCGCGGGCGACGGGGAGGCCGGGCAGGACGACCTGTCCGGCGGCGAGGCGCACCGCCTGCTGGAAGCCATCGTGCGCGAGGCGATCGCCAACTTCGCCAACGCGCGGCAGGCGCTGGTCGCGTTCATCGAGACCAGCTGGGACCACTCGCAGCTCGAGGACGTGCCGCGGCTGCTCAACGAGGTCGCCGGCGCCCTGAGGATGCTGGAGCTGCCGCTCGCGGCCGACTACGTGACCGCGGTGGAACGGTTCACCCGCAGCGAGCTGCTGGCCCGCCGGCGCGTTCCGAATGGCCGCCAGCTCGACACGCTGGCCGACGCACTGGCCAGCCTCGAGTACTACCTCGAGGCGCTGCGCGAACAGCGCGCCAACCGTGACGAGATCCTCGACATCACCCGCAACAGCCTCGAGGCGCTCGGCTACTGGCCGCTGCCGGAACCGGTGGCGCCGGCGGTGGTCGAGACCATTGCGGCGCCGGCCGAGGCGTTCGCGGTTCCTGCCCAGGGCCAGGCCGCGGAGGAAGAAATTCCTGCGGAGGGCGGTGCCACCGCCGAAGCGGCCACGCCTGCCACGGCTGGCCTCGCGCCGGCGCAGGAGGAAGCTGCCGCCGGATCCGTACCGACGGAAGCGCCTGCGGCGACTCCCGCGCCCGCGGTTCCCGCGCAGGCCACGGCGACGGCCGTCGCCGGCGGTTTCGAGAACACCGGCGACGAAATAGACGACGAGATCCGCGAGGTCTTCCTCGAGGAGTTCGCCGAGGAGATCGACAACCTCGACCGGCTGCTGCCGCCGTGGCGCGCGCAGCCCGACGACATGGAACGGCTGTTGCCGATCCGCCGCGTCTTCCACACGCTCAAGGGCAGCGGCCGCCTGGTCGGTGCGCGCACCCTCGGCGAGTTCTGCTGGAAGATCGAGAACATGCTCAACCAGGTGCGCGACGGCAAGCGCCAGGCCAGCCCGGCCGTGGTCGCCGTCGTGGATCAGGCCTTCTACACCCTGCCGGAACTGCTGGCGGCGCTGCGCGGCAGCGCGCCGGTGACCAGCGACCTGGCCGCGATCCAGGAGGCCGCCGACCGCGTGGCCGCCGGCGACGACACCATGCCCGTGTTCGGTGCCGCGGTGACCGCGCAGGAAGGCGCCGCCGCGGTGATGGCGGCGGAGACCGTGCCGGCGAAGGTGGACGCGCTGCTGCTGGAGATCCTCGACGCCGAGGTCACCGGCCACCTCGCCACGGTGGATGCCTGGCTCGCCGCCGCGCGCAATGGCGACGCCCGTGGCAGCGAGGCGCTGCTGCGCGCGCTGCACACCATGAACGGCGCCTTCGCGATGACCGAGGTGCCGGTGATCAACAGCGTGCTCGGGCCGGCGGAAGCCTATGCGCGGCGGCTGCTTGCCGCAGGGACGCCCGCGGGGGAAGAGGCGGTTTCCGCGATCGCCGACCTGGCCGATGCGGTCAGGGCCACGCTCGCCGCGCTGCATGCGCCTTCGCCCGCGTTGCCGATGCGCGATGCGCTGGCGGCACGCCTGGCCGCATTGCGTGACAGCCTGCCCGAGGTTCCGCCGCCATCGCTGGAGGACGAACCGGAACCCGAGACGATGCAGGAGGCAGAGGTCGCCGACATCGCGGTGGAGCCGGTCGAGGAGCCGCTGACCACGGACGACCTCTCCGCCTACGGCGACCTGATCGACATCCCCGCCCTGGGGGACTTCGCCGCCGTGGAGCAGTCCGTGGGCCAGACGGTGGAGGACGCCGGCTCCGCGGCGGAGCATCCGCAGACCGGACAGCCCAGCGCGGAACATGCGGAAGTTGCGGGTCCGGCGCAGCTGGAGGAGGACATCCTCGCCACGGAACGGGCGGAGGCGGAATGGCTCGAGGCCGAGCGCGCGGTGCAGGCCCGGCTGGAGGAGGAACTGCTCGAGGCCGAGCGCATCCGTTCCGAACACGGAGAGGCCGAACGCCTCGCCGCGGAGCGTGCCGAGGCGGAGCGCCTGGAGGCAGAACGTCGCGCGGCGGAAGAGGCCGCGCGTCTCGAGGAGGAGCGGCTTGCCGCCGAACGCGAAGCGCAGGCGCGGCTCGAGGCGGAACTGCTGGGAGCCGAACGCATCCGCTTCGAACGCGAGGAGGCCGAACGCCTCGCCGCGGTGCAGGCGGAAGCCGCGCGCCTGGAAGAAGAACGCCTGGAGGCCGAGCGCCGCGCGGCGGAGGAGGCCGCGCGTCTCGAGGAGGAGCGGCTGGCGGCCGAGCGCGCCGAGGCCGAACGTCTTGCCGCCGAACGTGCCGAAGCGGAGCGCCTGGAGGCGGAACGTCGCGCGGCGGAGGAGGCCGCGCGGCTCGAGGAGGAGCGGCTGGCGGCCGAGCGCGCCGAGGCCGAACGCCTTGCCGCGGAGCGTGCCGAGGCGGAGCGCCTGGAGGCGGAACGTCGCGCGGCGGAGGAGGCCGCGCGGCTCGAGGAGGAGCGGCTGGCGGCGGAACGCGCGGAAGCCGAACGTCCTGCCGTCGAACCTGCCGCCGTGGGACAGCCGGTGGCGCGCGTGTCCGCGCCTGCGCCGGCCGGGGATCCGGACGCGCCGCTGGACCTGACGGGCATCGACGAAGAGCTGCTCGACATCTTCGTCGAGGAGAGCATCGACCTGCTCGACCATGCCGACGGTCTGGTCGCGCGCCTGCACGATGCGCCGGGCGACCGCGAGCCGCTGGTCGGCCTGCAGCGCGACCTGCACACCATCAAGGGTGGCGCGCGCATGGCCGGCATGATGCCGATCGGCGAACTCGGCCACGCCATGGAAACCCTGCTGGAGGCGGTGGTCGAACAGCGGGTCGGGCTGGACCGCGACGGCGTGCGCCTGCTCGAGCGCGGCCTCGACCGGCTGCACGGGATGGTCACGCGCGTCGGCGCGCGCCAGGCCATCGGCCTGCCGCAGGCGCTGATCGACGAGTTCAACGCGCTCGCGGCCGGCAGGCCCATGCCCGCACCGGCCGCGCCGGCGGAGCAGGTTCCCCCGGAGGCGGCCACGGCCGGGCCGGAACCGGCTCCGGCTCCTGCACCACAGGCGGAGCAGGCGCCCCAGGTGGATCTTTCGCCTCTGTCGAAGCCGATCGAGGTCGGCCTGCAGGCGGCGGACGATGCCGACATGCCGATGCGCGTGTCGCAGGAGCTGGTGCGCGTGCGCGCCGACCTGCTCGACCGGCTGGTCAACTACGCCGGCGAGGTCGCCATCTACCGCGCGCGCCTGGAGCAGCAGCTCGGTGCGTTCCGCGCGGCGATGAACGAGATGGAGCAGACCAACGCGCGCCTGCGCGACCAGCTCCGCCGCCTCGACATCGAGACCGAGGCGCAGATCATCGCCCGCTACCAGCGCGAGCATGACATCGCCGACAGCACGTTCGACCCGCTGGAGCTGGACCGCTTCTCCACGCTGCAGCAGCTGTCGCGCGCCCTGGCCGAGACCGCGGCCGACCTGGCCAGCCTGCAGGGCACGCTGGACGACCTGACCCGCCAGTACGAGACGCTGCTGTTGCAGCAGTCGAGGGTGAGCTCGGAGCTGCAGGAAGGCCTGATGCGCACGCGCATGGTGCCGTTCGACGCGCTGGTGCCGCGCCTGCGCCGCGTGGTGCGCCAGGCCGCCGCCGAGACCGGCAAGCAGGTGCAGCTGAAGATCGAGGGTGCGCAGGGCGAGCTCGACCGGCGCGTGCTGGAGCGCATGACCGCGCCGCTGGAGCACATGCTGCGCAACGCGGTCGCGCACGGCATCGAGGCGCCGGAGGAGCGCCGCCGCGCGGGCAAGCAGGAGGAAGGCACCATCCGCATCGCGGTCCGCCGCGAAGGCTCCGAAGTGGTGCTGGAGATCGGCGACGACGGCCGTGGCCTGGACCGTGCCGCGATCCGCAGGCGCGCGGAGGAACGCGGCCTGGTCCGCGCCGGCATGGCGCTCAGCGACGGCGACCTCGACGCGCTGATCTTTACCCCGGGCTTCACCACCGCCACCGAGGTCAGCCGGCTGGCCGGACGAGGCGTCGGCATGGACGTGGTCGCGAGCGAGGTGCGCCAGCTCGGCGGCCTGCTCGACACGCGAACCGAGCCCGGCAGGGGGACCACCTTCACCCTGCGCCTGCCGCAGACCCTCGCGGTCACCCAGGCGGTGTTCCTGCGCATCGGCGAGACCACGTTCGCCGTGCCCATCGCCTCGGTGCGGGGCGTGGGCCGCATCGCGCGCGAGCGCTTCGACGAGGCGGGCGCCACCTACCTGTACGGCGGCGAGGAGTACACGCTGCACGACCTCGGCGGGCTGGTCGGCCAGGCCCCGGCGAAGGCGGAAGGACACCTGCAGGTCCCGCTGCTGCTGGTGCGCTCGGGCGACCTGCGCGTGGCGGTGGCGGTGGACGAGATCATCGGCAACCGCGAGATCGTGGTGAAGCCGGTCGGTCCGCAGGTGGCCTCGATCCCCGGCATCTTCGGCGCCACGATCATGGGTGACGGCCGCGTGGTCATCATCCTCGACGTCGCGCCGCTGGTGCGACGCCATGCGATGAAGCCGCGCGAGGAGGAAGTGGCCACGCAGGCGCCGGCCGAGCAGCGCCGCGTGCCGCTGGTGATGGTGGTGGACGACTCCGTGACCATGCGCAAGGTCACCAGCCGCGTGCTGGAGCGCCACAACTTCGAGGTGGTGACCGCGAAGGACGGCGTGGACGCGCTCGAGCGCATGGAGGAGCGCGTGCCCGACCTGGTGCTGCTCGACATCGAGATGCCGCGCATGGACGGTTACGAGCTTGCGTCGCACATGAAGCTCGACCCGCGCCTGCGCGACGTGCTGATCATGATGATCACCTCGCGTACCGGCGAGAAGCACCGCCAGCGCGCGTTCGACATCGGCGTCAACCGCTATCTGGGCAAGCCGTACCAGGAGAACGAGCTGATCCGGAACGTCTGTGAACTCCTGAAAGTGAAGCCGGACAATGAATGAGGACAGCCTGCGGGTGGCATTGCTGGCGCGTGCCGGCGAGGCCTGCGATCGCATCGGCGAGGCGCTGCGTGAAGCCGGTGCCGACGTGGTCCTGGTCGCCGATCCGCTCGCGTCGTCCGAGTCCGCGGTGCGCCAGGCGCGCCCGCAGGCGATCATGGTCGCGCTGGAGCCGGCGGTCGAGGAGGTGCTCGAACGGTTCGATGCGCTGCTCACCGACCCGGAGTACATGGTGATCTTCGAGGAGGCCGAGCTCGCCGCGCAGCGGGCCGGCTGGGACGCCGCACGCTGGATCAGGCACCTTTCCGCCAAGCTGCACCGGCACAACGACGTGCTGCCGCCCGGAGCGGAATCGGACGACGACCTGCAGCCCTCGCCGGGACCGCTGCCGCCGCGCGTGGTCGAGGTCGATTTCGACGAGGCCATCGCCGCGTTCGCGGACGAGGCCCACGAGCGCGCCAGCGAGGTGCCCCGCGACGCCATCAGCGAGCCCCTGCCGCCGGAGGAACCGTCGTCCCCGTTCGACCCGGTGGCCTTCGAGGTCGCGGACATCCATGCCGTGGAGCGGGAAACGCCGCTCCTGCGGCCCGGGGCGGAGCAAGCCCCCGCGCTGGTCGACGACCCGTTTGCCGTGGCGCCGGGCTGGTCCGGCGAAGCCGGCGAAGGCGCGGAAAGCCCCGATTCCGCGGCCGTGCCGTCCGTGGCGGAAGGTGGCCTGGCGCTCGTCGACGATCCATTCGTCGTGCCTGCCGACGGCCTCGTGGCCGACGGGGCGGCAGGGGCCGGCGGGGGTGATGCGCCCACGGAAAAGGCCGCGTCCAGCGTGGACGCGTTCGACACCGGTGGCCTGTCGCTGGCTCTGGACGACGGGCCGATCGAACAGGCCGGCCAGCGTCCGGCGAAGATTTCGCTGGAGGACCTGGAAAGCCGCATCGCCGGCCTGTCGCTGGCCGACGAGGACAGCTACGGCCACGGTCCCGAACGCGGCGCGGTGCTGGTCGAGGCCGGACTCGGCGGGCCGGATGCCGTACGCCAGCTCCTGGCGGCCATCCCCGCGGAGTTTCCGCGTCCGGTGCTGGTGCGCCTGCAGCTCGACGGCGGCCGCTACGACCGGCTGGTGAAGCAGATGGAGCGCGTCTCGCAGCTGCCGGTGGCGCTGGCGGAAGACGGGGGCACGGCGGAGCGCGGGACGGTGTATTTCCTGCCGCCGGGGATCGGCCTGCGCCGCGAGCGCGGCGAACTGCGCTTCGATGCCTCCGCTGATGGCGAGGGGCCGCTGCCCCCGGCCCTGCCGCCCGCAGACAGTGCTGTGCTGCTGCTCAGCGGCGCTTCCAGGCGCGTGGCCGACGCGACCACCGCGGAGGGCTGGGACGCCGCGCTGGTCGCCGGGCAGTCGCCGGACAGCGCGTACGATCCCGACGCCGCGCTCGCCCTGCTTGAGCGCGGCGGGCGTGTCGGCGCGCCCGCCGAACTGGCCGCGATGCTGGTCGAGCGCTGGATGCCGCAGCACGCGATCGCTCCCGACATCGAGGATCCGCTGGCATGAACCCCGAGCTGCGTGACATCCGAGGCGTGCTGATCCAGACCGGGACGGCGCGCCTGCTGCTGCCCAACGCCACCATCTCCGAGGTGCTGTCCTACGCCGATCCGGAACCGGTGGAGAACCCCGAGCCCTGGCTGCTCGGCCGCATCCGCTGGCGCGGCTGGCGCCTGCCGCTGGTCGCGTTCGGCCCGTTGTCCGGGCTGGGCGCGGAGCAGGGCGACATCGGCAGCAAGGTGCTGGTGCTCAAGACCCTGGGCGGCGATCCGGCGCTGCCGTACTTCGCGCTGCTCACCCGCGGCTTCCCGCGGCTGGTGACGGTGTCGCGCGACGCCCTGGCCGCCGAGGAGGGCGAGGTGCCGACCGGCGCGAAGGCGCGGGTGCGGTTCAACGACGAGACCGCGTTCATCCCCGACATCGACGGCATCGAGTCGGCGATCCGCCGGACGCTGCTGGCGGCGTAGCTCAGCCGCGCAGGTCCCCGTAGGCCGCCTGCAGTGCCGCGATCGCGGCAAGTCCGGCGGTCTCGGTACGCAGGATGCGTGGCCCGAGGCGCAGGCCACGGAAGCCGGCCGCGCGCAGCAGCTCACGGTCGCGCGGCGACCATCCCCCTTCCGGGCCGATCGCGAGGGCCACGGTGGCATCGGCCGCGATGCCCAGCCCGGACAGCGTGCAGTCGCCTTCCGGGTCCAGGCACAGCCGGACCGTGGCGTCACCCACGTGGCCGGCGATGCGGTCGATGGCGACCGGCGCGTCCACCGCGGGCACGCGCGCGCGGCCGCTCTGTTCGCAGGCCGAGGCCACCACGCCGCGCCAGTGCTCCATGCGCTTGCGCAGGCGTTCGCCGTCGAGCCGCACCTCCGTGCGCTCGGCGTCCACCGGCACGATCCGGGCCACGCCAAGTTCGGTGGCCTTCTGCAGGACCAGGTCCATCTTCTCGCCGCGGGCGATGCCCTGCACCAGCATGACGCGCAGGGAAGACTCGTTGTCCAGCCTGCGTGCCTCCAGGACTTCGGCCACGGCGCCTCGCTTGCCGGTTTCGGCCAGCCGCGCACCGTAGTCGTGGCCGTCGCCGTTGAACAGCACGCACGCATCGCCCTCGCGCAGGCGCAGCACGCGCACCAGGTGCGCGGCGGCGGCCTCGGGCAGGGCGACGCGCGTGCCCGGGGCCAGCGGAGCATCGACGAAGACGCGGGTCAGGCGCACGCGGTGGCCTCCCGGATGGCGTGGGCGGTGACGTCGGCCAGCAGCTTGAGCTGGGCGTCGTCGATGCAGTACGGAGGCATCCAGTACAGCACGTCCCCAAGCGGGCGCAGGAGCACGCCGCGTTCGAGCGCGGCGCGGTAGGCGCGCAGGCCCACGCGCAGGGACGGGTCGAAGGGCGTGGTGCGGTCGCCGTCGCGGGCCAGCTCGAAGGCCAGGATCATCCCGGTCTGGCGCACGTCCGCGACATGGGGCAGGCGGCCGATTCCGGCGGCCAGGCGCGCCATCTTCGCAGCGGTGCCGCGGTTGCGTTCGAGCACGCCGTCGGCGTCGAAGATGTCGAGCGATGCCAGCGCCGCCGCGCAGGCCAGCGGGTTGCCGGTGTAACTGTGCGAATGCAGGAAGGCGCGTTCGCGCGAGTCGTCGAGGAAGCCCTCGTAGATGCTCTCCGTGGCCAGCACCGCGGCCAGCGGCAGGAAGCCGCCGGTCAGTCCCTTGGACAGGCACATCAGGTCCGGCTGCACGCCGGCCTGCTCGAACGCGAACATGGTGCCGGTGCGGCCGAAGCCGACCGCGATCTCGTCGGCGATGAGGAAGATCCCGTGCACGTCGCACAGCTCGCGCACGCGGCGCAGGTAGGCCGGGTGGTGCATGCGCATGCCGCCCGCGCACTGCACCAGCGGCTCCAGCACCAGGGCGCAGATCTCGCCGGCGTGCGCGTCGAGCATGTGCGCCAGCGCGTCGGCGGCGTCCTCGGCGCAGCCCTCGGCGGACTGGCCTTCGCGCGCGAGGTAGGCGTCGGGCGTGGGTGCGAACAGCGCTTCCATCAACAGCGGCGCGTAGGTGCGCCGGTACAGCGGGATGTCGCCGACCGCCAGCGCGCCGATGGTCTCGCCGTGGTAGCCGTTCTGCAGCGCCACGAACTTCGTCCGCCGCGGTTCGTCGCCCCGGTTGCGGAACCAGTGGAACGCCATCTTCAGCGCCACCTCGACGCCTGCCGAGCCGTTGTCGGCATAGAACACCCGCGACAGGGGCGCGCGGCCGGGTTCGCGCGGGGCGATGGCCAGCAGGCGCTCGGCCAGTTCCACCGCCGGCGCGTGCGAGCAGCCGGCCAGCAGCACGTGCTCGAGGGTGCGCGCCTGGCGGGCGACCGCTTCGGCGATGCGCGGCTCGGCATGGCCATGCAGGTTGGTCCACCAGCTGCTGATGGCGTCGAGCGTGCGGCGGCCGTCGTGGCTGACCAGCCACGCGCCTTCACCCCGCGCCACCGGCAGCAGGGGCAGCACGTCCGGGTGCTCGCGCATCTGGGTGCAGGGATGCCAGAGCACCGCCAGATCGCGCGAACGCCAGCGGCCGGCCTCGTCTAGAATGGAGCCATCGTGAATCACCATCCCGCCATTATCGCCCGCGAGGGGAGGCGGTGCCGGACCCCATGAGCCGTCGCCTGCCGATCATCCACCGCATCACCGAGCACGAGGCCGGCCCGTACCGGCTCGAACGGCTCGACCTCGAGTTCGGCAACGGCGAGCGCCGGCAGTTCGAGCGCCTGCGCGGCCGCGGCCACGGCGCCGTGGCGGTGGTCCCGCTGCTCGACGACGACACCGTGCTGCTGGTGCGCGAGTATGCCGCCGGCCTGCACCGCTACGAGCTGGGCCTGGTCAAGGGCCGGATCGACGCCGGCGAGACGGCCCTGCAGGCCGCGGACCGGGAGCTGAAGGAGGAAGCCGGCTACGGCGCGCGCCGGCTGGACGTGGTCCGCACCCTGACCCTGGCGCCGGTGTACATGAGCCACGAGACCACCGTGGTGCTGGCCCGCGACCTGTACCCGGAGCGCCTGCCCGGCGACGAGCCCGAGGAGCTGGAAGTGGTGCCGTGGCGGTTCGACGCCATCGACGAGCTGGCGCTGCACGAGGACTTCTCCGAGGGGCGTTCGCTGGCCGCGCTGTTCGCCGCGCGCCAGTACCTGAGGCGGGAGCGCGGTGGCTGAGGCGCTGCCGGACGCACTGCGCGAGGGGGTGGTCGGGATCGCCCGTGACGCGGCCCGGGCCATCCTCGAGGTGTACCGCGGACGGTTCGAGGTCGGGCGCAAGGACGACGACAGCCCGCTGACCGCGGCGGACATGGCCGCCCACCGCCGGATCGTGGATGGCCTGCGCATGCTCACCCCCGACATCCCGGTGCTGTCGGAGGAATCGGCCCACGCCATCCCGGCGCAGGAGCGGCTGGGCTGGCCGCGGCTGTGGCTGGTGGACCCGCTCGACGGCACCCGCGAGTTCGTCCGCCGCAACGACGAGTTCTGCATCAACATCGCCCTGGTCGAGCAGGGCGTGCCGTGCTTCGGCCTGGTCCTGGCGCCGGTGACGGGCACGCTCTGGCACGGGGCACCGGGTGCGGGCGCTTACCGCCGCGACCCGGATGGCGGCGAGCGTGCCATCGCCACCCGCCGACCGGCGGCCGCGCCGCTGCGGGTGGCCGCCAGCCGCTCGCATGCCGACCCGCGCACCATGGCGCTGATCGGGCGGATCGGCGCCACCGAGGCCATCAGCATCGGCTCGGCGCTGAAGTTCTGCCTGCTGGCCGAGGGGCGCCTGGACGTGTATCCGCGCTTCGCGCCGACCAGCGAGTGGGACACCGCGGCCGGGCAGGCCATCGTCGAGGCGGCCGGTGGTGTGGTGCTCGACCCGCAGGGCCGCCCGCTGCGCTACAACCTGCGGCCCACGCTGCTCAACGGCGAGTTCATCGCCCTGGGCGACGCGGCGCTGCCCTGGCAAACCTGGCTTTGAACCGATGAACCAAGACCATCGCCGCATCGAATCCCTGCTCGCGATCATGGCGCGCCTGCGCGACCCGGAGGGCGGCTGCCCCTGGGACCTCGAGCAGGACTTCTCCACGATCGCGCCGTACACCATCGAGGAGGCGTACGAGGTCGCCGACGCGATTGACCGCGGCGACATGGCCGCGCTGAAGGACGAACTCGGCGACCTGCTGCTGCAGGTGGTGTTCCACGCGCAGATGGCCAGCGAGCAGGGCGCGTTCGATTTCGGCGACGTGGTCGCGGCGATCTGCGACAAGATGGTGCGCCGCCACCCGCACGTGTTCGGCGAGGCGAAGTTCGCGGACGCCGTGGAGCAGACCGCGAACTGGGAGGCGATCAAGCAGGCCGAGCGCGAGGCCAGGGGCGAGCACGATACCTCGGCGCTGGCGGGCATCCCGCGCGGCCTGCCGGAGTGGCAGCGCGCGGTGAAGCTGCAGTCGCGCGCGGCGTGGACCGGATTCGACTGGCCGGACTGGCGCCCGGTGCTGAACAAGCTGCAGGAGGAGATCGGCGAGGTCCGCGCCGAGTTCGAGGCGCTGGCGGCCGCGCCCGGCGACGCGGCGGCCCGGGCGCGGCTGCAGGACGAGATCGGCGACCTGCTGTTCGTCGCCGCCAACCTCGCCCGCCACGCGAAGGTGGACGTCGGCGCCGCCCTGCGCGGGGCCAACCACAAGTTCGAGCGCCGCTTCCGGGCGATGGAGGCCCTGGCCGCGGCCGACGGCACGCGCCTGCAGGACCTGCCGCTGGAGGCGCAGGAGCGTTACTGGGAGCGCGCCAAGGCGGGCGGCTGGGGCGACGGCGGCGGTTGAGCGCCGCCAGGGCAAGGGCCATCATGTCCCCGGCAGGACCATCGTGACCGGAGGGAGGGACATGGCCCGCTTTTCCAGCTTCCGCGAGTTCTACCCGTTCTATCTGGGCGAGCACAGCAACCGCACCTGCCGCCGGCTGCATTTCATCGGCAGCTGTGGCGCACTGGTCTTCGTCGCCCTGGCCATCGTCCGGGCGAATCCGTGGTGGCTGCTGGCGGCGCTGGTCTTCGGCTATGCCATGGCGTGGATCGGGCACTTCTTCTTCGAGAAGAACCGGCCGGCGACCTTCCGCCACCCGTTCTATTCCTTCGCCGGCGACTGGGTGATGTTCAAGGACATCCTCACCGGGAAAATCCCGTTCTGAACGGGATCATTCCTGGAAGATCAGCCAGGCCGCGACCGCGATCAGGGCGAATCCCGCCCAGTGGTTCCACTTCAGCGGCTGGCCGAGGTACAGCGCGGAGAACACGGCGAACACGACCAAGGTGATCACCTCCTGCATGCCCTTCAGTTGCGGTGCGGAGTAGATCGCGCTGCCCCAGCGGTTGGCCGGGACCATCAGGCAGTACTCGAAGAAGGCGATGCCCCAGCTGGCCAGGATCGCAGCCACCAGCGGGGCGGACCTGAAGCGCAGGTGCCCGTACCAGGCGAAGGTCATGAAGACGTTGGAGGCCAGGAGCATGGCCACGGGGACCAGGCGCTCGGACAGGGTCGCGGTGACGGGGTTCATGGGGTATCCGTGTTCTTTGTGGATGGCTGCATTTTCGGAGAAGATGACGGCATTTTTCCCGCATGTTTCCTTCTTCACAAACCCTGCATGCGGCCCGGGGCAGGCTTCTTCACAAAGTTGAAGACGACGATCCCGGGACAAGGGAGGGGCAGGACATGCGAAGTGGTCAGGACGGTGGACTGGTCCTCATTGTCGAGGACAACCGGAACATTTCCGAGATGGTGGGCGAGTACCTCGAGAGCCGCGGCTTCGAGGTGGACTTCGCCCAGGACGGCCTGGACGGCTACCGGCTGGCCTGCGAGAACAGCTATGACGTGATCGTGCTGGACCTGATGCTGCCGCGGCTCGATGGCATCGAGGTCTGCAAGCGGCTGCGGCAGGAGGCGCGCAAGTCCACGCCGGTGCTGATGCTGACCGCGCGCGACACGCTCGACGACAAGCTCACCGGGCTGTCGTCCGGCGCGGACGACTACCTGACCAAGCCCTTCGCGATCCAGGAGCTGGAGGCGCGCCTGCGCGCGCTGATCCGGCGCGAGCGCAGGCAGGTGGGGGGCGAGGTGCTGCGGGTGGCCGACCTGGTGCTCGATCCGGCGAGCATGCGCGTCACCCGCAACGGCGACGAACTGCAGCTGTCGCCGATCGGGATGAAGCTGCTGACCATCCTGATGCGCGAGTCGCCGCGCGTGGTGAACCGGCAGGAGATCGAGCGCGAGATCTGGGGCAACAGCCTGCCCGATTCGGACACGCTGCGCAGCCACCTCTACAACCTGCGCAAGGTGATCGACAAGCCGTACGGCAAGCCCCTGCTGCACACCGTGCAGAGCGCGGGCTACCGGATCGCCGACATCGACCAGTCGCCGGCATGAGCCCCCGGCGCTGCCGCTGACCCGGCCGGAACGGAGCCGATCCCATGCCACAGGGACTTCCGAGGCGGATCCGCTTCGCGTTCATGACCCAGGCGGTCCTGGCCGCGCTCGCCGTGGTGGTGGGCGTGGTGGTGGCCATGGCCTGTGCCCGTTACGCCGTGGTCCGCTACTGGCTGGAGGCGGAGGCCGTCCAGGCGCAGACAGCGGAGGGGGCCGCGCTCGTGCGGCGCTGGGTGCTGCCGCCCGGTGGCGATCCCGCCGCGATTCCGCGGCACGTGCTCGACCTGTCCGAGGGCTTTTCGACTTCGATGGCCAGGGGGAGCAGTTCCCTGCGCCGGCAGACGCCGCAGGGGGAACTGTTCCTGGTCGCGTCCACCGGCCCCGTCGACAGGGTCCTGCTGCTGGCCACGGCCGGGCTGCTCGCCTACGGGCTTGCGACGACGCTGCTGATCACCTGGATCACCTACCGCCGCTCCAGGCGCATGGTGCTGCCGGTCAACCGCCTTGCCGAGGTGGTGTCGCAATGGGATCCCGGGTCATGGGACGAGGCCGTGCCGGTCGTGCTGCCGTACCCGCTGACCGTCGATCCCAGCCGTGAGGTGCGCGCCCTGTCCACGGCCCTGCGCGGGCTGGCCGGGCGGATCGCTTCCTTCGTGCAGCGTGAACGCGACTTCACCCGCGACGCCAGCCACGAGCTGCGCACGCCGCTGACCGTGGTCCGCGTGGCCACCGACCTGCTGCAGGGCGACCCGACCATCCCGGCGCACGCGCAGCGCACGCTGCAGCGGATCCAGCGTGCGGTCCGGGACATGGAGGTGCTGGTGGACGCCTTCCTGATCCTTGCCCGCGAGCGCGGCGTCGCTCCACAGAGCGAGGAATTCGAGGTCCGCGCGCTGGTCGAGGAGGAGGTGGAAAAGGCCAGGCCGCTGCTGGCGGGCAAACCGGTGGAGCTGCGCATCACCGGTGACGTCTCGCCGCGGCTGTATGCCCCGCCGCGGGTATTCGCGGTGATGCTGGGACAGCTGCTGAGCAACGCCTGCACGTTCACCGAAAGCGGCAGCGTGGAGGTCGAACTGGGCCAGGGCGAGGTCCGCGTCCGCGACACCGGGATCGGCATGTCCGCCGAGACCCTCCGCCAGGCCAGCGACCCGTTCTTCCGCGCCGACCGCTTCAACCCGGCCGGCAAGGGCATCGGCCTGACCATCGTGCGCCGGCTGGGCGACCGCTTCGGCTGGCCGGTCGAGCTGGAGAGCACGCCGGGCCAGGGTACGGTCGCGACCATCCGGTTCGGCCACGCGCCGGTTTTCTGATTTCCTGAAGCGCAGGTCACGTCGGTCCGCAAGTCCCCTTCGTCGTGTCAACCGCGCGCACGCGGGTACGTTAGCCTGCGTCGAGAACCCTCTTCCCGTGCCAAGGATCCCATGAGCAGCAAATCCCCCCTCCCGGGCCGGAAGGCCAATGGACGCAGCGGACTGGCCCGGCGGATCGCCGTCGCCGCGGTCGTGGTGGCGCTCGTCGCCGCCGGCGTGTGGCTCTGGGCCCGGCGTGACACATCCGGCGGGGAAAGCCAGTACCGGACCGTGAAAGTCGAGCGCGGCGACATCCGCGTGGCGATCTCGGCCACCGGCACCCTCAGTGCCACCTCGACGGTGACCGTGGGCAGCCAGATCTCGGGCCAGATCATCGAGGTGCTGGCGGACTTCAACAGCCAGGTGAAGAAGGGCGACGTGCTGGCGCGGATCGACCCGAGTACCTACGAGGCCCAGATCGAGCAGGGCAACGCCCAGATCGCCGCCGCACGCGCCTCGCTGGAGCAGGCGAGGGCGACGCTGCGCAACGCCGAGCTGGATTACCGGCGCAAGGCCGAGCTGGGCGAGCGCAAGCTGGTGTCGCAGGCCGACGTCGACCAGGCCCGTGCCGCGTACGAGCAGGCCCGCGCCCAGGTCGAGGCCACCGAGGCGCAGATCCGCCAGCAGATCGCCTCGACCCAGACCACCCGGGTCAACCTGGACCGCACGGTGATCCGCTCGCCGGTGGACGGCGTGGTCCTGACCCGCGCGGTCGAGCCCGGCCAGACCGTGGCCGCCAGCCTGCAGGCTCCCGAGCTGTTCACCATCGCCGAGGACCTGTCGAAGATGAAGATCGAGCTGGCGGTGGACGAGGCCGACATCGGCCAGGTCAGGCCCGGCCAGACCGTCACCTTCACCGCCGACGCCTTCCCGGACCGCCAGTTCCGCGGCGTGGTCGAACAGGTCCGGCTGGCCGCCACCACCAACAACAACGTCGTCACCTACCCGGTCGTGGTGAGCGTGGACAACAGCGACGGCACCCTGCTGCCGGGCCTGACGGTCAACGCCGAGATCGAGGTCAGCAACCGCCAGGGCGTGCTCAAGGTGTCCAACGCGGCGCTGCGCTACAAGCCCGTGGGCGAGATCGCCATGGCCGCACCGGGCCCCGGCCGCGGCGCCGGCATGATCGAGGACCTGGAGCGCATTGCCGGGGAACTGGACCTCAATGCCGAGCAGCGCGCCGCCTTCGACGCCGCCATCGCCGCCCAGCGCGAGCGGGCCGAGGCCATGCGCCGCAATGCCGCGGCGCGGTCCCAGGGCGGCGGAATGGCGCCGCCATGGATGGCGTCCGGCGGGGCGCCGGACCCGAAGCTGCAGGCGCAGATCCGCCAGCGCATGCTCGAGCGCATGCAGGAGAACTTCGCGGGCTTCACCCGCCTGCTGGACGAGCAACAGCGCAGGAAGTGGGATGCGGCGCTGGCTTCCTCGCTCAGCGCCACCCGGACCACGATCTACCGGCTGGCCAATGGCAGGCGCGAGGCCGTGCCGGTGCGGGTCGGTGCCAGCGACGGCACCAGCACGGAGATCTCCGGCGACATCCGCGAGGGCGACGAGATCATCACCGGGGAGCGCGCGCCGAAATGACACCGGGAACGCCAGCGCGGCCGCCGGTGATCGAGACCCGCGGGCTGCGCAAGGTCTACGCGGAGGGCACCGAGGCCGAGGTCGTCGCCCTGGAAGGCATCGACCTGCACATCGACCACGGCGAGTTCGTGGCGATCATGGGGCCGTCGGGCTCGGGCAAGTCCACGCTGATGAACCTGCTCGGCTGCCTCGACACGCCGAGCTCGGGCACCTACCTGTGCGACGGCGTCGACGTGTCCACGCTCGACCGCGAACAGCTGGCCGCACTGCGCCGCGACAAGATCGGCTTCGTGTTCCAGGGCTTCCACCTGCTGCCGCGGATGACCGCGCTGGACAATGTGGCCATGCCGCTGGGCTACGCCGGCGTGCCGCCGGCCGAGCGCGCGCGCCGCGCCGCGGAGGCGCTGGCCGCGGTCGGCCTGGCCGGACGTGCCTCGCACCGGCCGAACGAGCTGTCCGGCGGCCAGCAGCAGCGCGTGGCGATCGCGCGGGCACTGATCAACAACCCGCCGATCGTCCTCGCCGACGAGCCGACCGGCGCGCTCGACTCGAAGACCGGCGAGGAGATCCTGGCGCTGTTCAAGCGCCTGCGCGAGGAGGGCCACACCGTGGTCCTGATCACCCATGACCCCAACGTGGCCGCGCATGCCGACCGCATCTGCGTGATGCGCGACGGCAGGCTGCACGAGGAGGCCCGGGCATGAACTTCATCGACGTCCTGCGCACGGCGCTGTTCGCCCTGCGCGGCAACTGGATGCGCAGCGTCCTGACCTCGCTGGGCGTGATCATCGGCATCGCCTCGGTGATCGTGATGGTGTCCGTGGGCCAGGGCACCCAGGCTGAGATCGACAAGATGGTCTCGGGCCTGGGTTCGCAGCGCCTGGACATCTCGCCCAACGTCGCGCGAGCCATGGGCGGCGTGCGCATGGCGGCGAGCAGCTTCTACACCCTGACCGAGGGCGACGTCGAGGCGATCCGCAGCGAGATCCCGGAGGTGCAGTACATCTCCGGCACCCTGCGCGGCAGCAGCCAGGTGGTCTACGCCGAGCGCAACTGGAACAGCAGCTGGCAGGGGATCGAGCCGGACTACCTGGTCATCAATGGATGGACCATCGCCGAGGGACGCGGTTTCGAGGCCAGCGGCGACGAGAAGAGCGCGCTGATCGGCGAGACCATCCGCCGAGAGCTGTTCGGCGACGAGAGCGGCATCGGCGAGACCATCCGCGTCGGCCGCGTGCCGCTGACCGTGATCGGCGTGCTCGCGCCCAAGGGCCAGAGCAGCTGGGGCCGGGACCAGGACGAGATCGTGATGGTGCCGCTGGACACCGCGCGCAAGCGCCTGATGGGCTCGGCCGGCCTGCCCCCGGGGGCGGTCATGGAGATCTCGCTGGCCGTGGCCGATCCCGACGACCTGTCCTACGTGCAGGGCGAGATCGAGTCGCTGCTGCGCCAGCGCCACCGCATCGCGCCCGGCGCCGACGACGACTTCCGCGTGCGCAACATGTCCGAGATCGTGGCCACCCGCACCGCGACCACGCGGCTGATGTCGTGGCTGCTCGGCGCGGTTGCGACCATCTCGCTGGTCGTGGGCGGCATCGGCATCATGAACATCATGCTGGTGTCGGTGACCGAGCGCATCCGCGAGATCGGCCTGCGCATGGCGGTTGGCGCCGGGCCGTCGGACATCCGCCGGCAGTTCCTGGCCGAGGCCATGCTGCTGTCGCTGGGCGGCGGCGTGATCGGCATCCTCGTCGGCATCATCGGCGCCTTCGTGGCCGGCCAGCTCAACGCCGACCTGCCGATCCAGCTCAACGGCAAGGTCATCGCGCTGGCGGCCGGGTTCTCGGTCGCGACCGGCCTGTTCTTCGGCTACTACCCGGCGAGCAAGGCCAGCCAGCTCGACCCGATCGAGGCCCTGCGCCAGCAGTAGGCGGGGCCCGCGGCGCGGGCCCCGCGTGCCACGCGCACGGCCGCCGCGGCGCCCGTGCGGGTATGCTTCGGGGCTTTCCCATGCGAGGTGGTGTTTCCATGCGCATCCTGATCGGTCTGTTGCTGGCGGCGATGGCGATGAACGCGGGCGGACAGGAGCCCGGGACCGGGCGCTATGCCCTGGTGATCCACGGCGGGGCGGGCGTGATCGAGCGCGAATCCCTCGACCGGGACGCTGAGCACCGCATCCGTGCCGCACTCGATGCCGCGCTGGATGCCGGTTACGCGGTGCTGTCGCGCGGCGGCAGCGCGCTGGACGCGGTCGAGGCGGCGGTGGTCGCGCTGGAGGAGTCGCCGCACTTCAACGCCGGGAAGGGCGCCGTGTTCAACGCCGAGGGCCGGCACGAGCTCGACGCCTCGATCATGGAGGGGCATACCCGCCGCGCGGGTGCCGTGGCGGGCGTGGCCACGGTGCGCAATCCGATCCGCCTGGCTCGCGCGGTGATGGAGCATTCGCCGCACGTGATGCTGGTCGGCCAGGGCGCGGAGAAGTTCGCCGACAGCCTGCCCGGGCTCGAACGGGTGCCCAACGAATGGTTCGACACCGACGTCCGCCGCGAGCAGCTGCGGCGGGCGCAGGAGCGCGAACAGGGCAGGGCCGCGGACGCGGCGGACGCGAAGGGCCGCTACTTCGGCACGGTCGGCGCGGTGGCGCTGGATGTCCACGGGCATATCGCCGCGGCCACCTCGACCGGCGGCATGACCAACAAGAAATGGGGCCGCGTCGGCGATTCACCTGTCATCGGCGCGGGCACCTGGGCGGACGGGCGATGCGGGGTGTCCGCGACCGGCTGGGGCGAGTTCTTCATCCGCAACGCGGTCGCGCACGACATCTGCGCACGCGTGGCCTACCGCGGCGACAGCCTCCAGGCCGCGGCCGACGAGGTGGTCATGAGGCTGGTGCCCGGGATGGGCGGCGACGGCGGCGTGATCGCGCTCGACCGCGACGGCAACATCGCCATGCCGTTCAACACCTCCGGCATGTACCGCGGCTGGATCAGCCCGGACGGCAGCCGGGGCACCGCGATCTTCCGCGGCGAGTGAGCGCCGGGCCGCACGGATTCAGGGATCGCGCAGCAGGTACGGCGCCACGGCCTCGCGCCACAGCGCGTAGCCCTGCGCGTTGAGGTGCAGCCGGTCCCCGAGGAAATAGCGCGGGTCGGGGCGGCCGCCGGCGTCGAGCAGGGGCGTGGCCACGTCGATGTAGTCGATGCCCCGCTGGGTCGCGATCCATTCGCGCACGAGGCGGTTGGCGGCCTGTTGCAGCGGCAGCTGTGCTTCACGCGAGGGGCTGGGCTTGATCGAAAGGAAGCCGATGCGCACGCCGGGCAGGTCGCGGCGCAGGCGCGCGACGAAGGCCTGCACGTCGTGGAGCACCTGCTCCGGCGTGCGCCCTGCGTTGATGTCGTTGTCGCCGGCGTACAGCAGCACCTGGCGCGGGCGGTAACGCACCGCGACCTCGTCGGCGTACCAGACCGCATCGCGCACCTGCGAGCCGCCGAAGCCGCGGTTGAGCACCGGCACGCCGGGGAAGTCCTCCGCCAGCGTGGACCACATCCGGACCGAGGAGCTGCCGGTGAACACGACGGGGCGTTCGGGCGGCGGGCTGGCCGCGTCCTCCGCGGCGAATCGGGCCATGTCGGCCTGCCATTCAGGCGACGAGACCGGGTCGAGCGGAGGCAGGTCCGGCGCGGGCCCGGGGCTGCGGCAGGCGCCAAGCAGCGACGCCAGGGCCAGCAGGGCGGCGAGCAGCGGTGCAGGGATGGCTCCAGGGCGCATTTTCCGTGTTTCCACGTGGTCCGGCCACCAGTGAACCAGAGCCCCGGCGGGGGCGGCAACCGGGCCGGGGCCGCGGGTGTGGCAAAATTGCCCCACGCCCGCTCCCGGAAACAGCGAGCCTTCGCCTTCATGCAGTCATTCCCGTTCCAGGTCCCGTCCGGCTCGCTGCCCGGCGTCCCGCGCCACCCGTCCCTGGCCGTGGCCGGCTGAATGGTGGCCATGGCGGACGAGACCGGACACCTGCCCAGGCGCCCGGCGCGCATCCTGAAGGCGGCCATCTGGTCGCTGCAGGGCCTGCGCGCGGCCTGGCTGCACGAGTCCTCCTTCCGCCTGGAGGCCTACCTGCTGGCGGTGATGGGGCCGCTGGCGCTGTGGCTGGGCCGGGACGGGGTGGAGCGGGCGCTGCTGCTGGGCAGCTGCCTGCTGGTGCTGGCCCTGGAGCTGCTCAATTCGGCCATCGAGGCCGTGATCGGGCGCTACGGCGACGAGCCCCACGAGCTTGCCGGGCGTGCCAAGGACATGGGCTCCGCGGCCGTGTTCGTGGCGATGATGAACGTGCTTGTGGTCTGGGGCCTGATCCTCGTGCCCCGCCTTTTCCCCTGACCGACCTGGATTGAAATGGACCTGAGTTTCCTGAGTTCCCCCGACGCCTGGCTGACGCTCATCACCCTGAGCACGCTCGAGATCGTGCTGGGCATCGACAACCTCGTGTTCATTTCGATCGCGGTCGGTAGGCTGCCCGAGCACAGGCGTTCGACCGCGCGCAAGATCGGCATCGCCGTGGCCTGCACCACCCGGATCATGCTGCTGGTGACGCTCGCCTTCCTGGCGCGCATGCACCAGGACCTGTTCTCGGTGCTCGGCATGGGCATCTCGATCCGCGACCTGGTGCTGATACTGGGCGGCATCTTCCTGCTGGTGAAGGGCGTGCTCGAGATCCGCGACCTGATCACCGGCGGCGAGGACGCCGACCCGCGCACCACAAGGGCCTCCTCGAAGTTCTGGATGGTGATCGTGCAGATCGCGATCATCGACATCGTGTTCTCGCTCGACTCGGTGATCACCGCCGTGGGCATTGCCGAGCACATCCCGATCATGGTGTTCGCGATCCTGCTCGCGGTGGCGGTCATGCTGCTGGCCGCCGACCCGCTGGGCAACTTCATCGACAACAACCCGACGGTGAAGATGCTGGCGCTGGCCTTCATCCTGCTGATCGGCGCCGTGCTGGTGCTCGAGGGCGTGGACATGCACGTGCCGAAGCCCTACATCTACTTCGCCATGGGCTTCGCCGTGGTGGTGGAGTGGCTGAACCTGCTGATGCGGCGCCATGCCGCAAGGGCGAAGGTTCCGGGTGCGGGCGAGTGGTAGCGGGCGCCCTCCCGGGCGCACAATAGCCGCCATTCCCGTGGAGGACGGCACGCAGCGATGATCCACCTGCACCAGATCGACCCGGTCGCGATCCGGTTCCCGGCGTTCGAGCTGTTCGGCCGCACCTTCCAGCCGGAGATCCACTGGTACGGGCTGATGTACCTGCTCGGGTTCGCGGTGTTCTGGTGGCTGGGTTCGCGCCGGATCCGCGAGGGCAGGCTGCCGGGCGTGGATGCCAATGCCTTCGGCGACCTGATGTTCTACGGCCTGCTGGGTGTGATCCTCGGAGGCAGGCTCGGCTCGGTCCTGTTCTACGGTTTCGAGGACTACCTCCGCGACCCGATCCGGGTGATCAAGGTCTGGGAAGGCGGGATGAGCTTCCACGGCGGCCTGATCGGCGTGCTGGTGGCGGTCTGGTACTGGTCCCGCAGGCACCGCCGCAACCTGTTCGACACCCTGGACTTCGTCGCGCCGATGGTGCCGCCCGGCCTGGGCTTCGGGCGCATCGGCAACTTCATCGGCGCCGAGCTGTGGGGCAAGTACACGCACGCGGGTTGGGGCGTGGTGTTCCCGACCGACCCGGAGCTTGCCGGCATGGCCCCGGAGCAGCTGCGCCAGGCCTTTGCTTCCGGCGCGCTCGACGCCTACGCCCGGCATCCTTCGCAGTTGTACGAGGCCTTCCTCGAGGGGCTGGTGATGTTCGTGGTGCTGTGGTGGTTCTCGTCGGGACCGCGGCCGCGTTACGCGGTCAGCGGCCTGTTCGCGCTGCTGTACGGCGTGTTCCGCTTCATGGTCGAATTCGTGCGCATGCCCGACGCCGACATCGGCTACATCGCGTTTGGCTGGCTGACGATGGGGCAGTTGCTGTCGACGCCGTTGATCGTGCTGGGCGTCTACCTTCTGCTGAAGTCGCGGCGCGCGCCGACCGTTCAGCCAGCGCCGGCCGGAGACCGGGCATGAGGCAGTACCTCGACCTGTTGCGCCACGTGCTGGAGCATGGCACGGACAAGTCCGACCGCACCGGGACCGGCACCCGCAGCGTGTTCGGCTGGCAGATGCGCTTCGACCTGCGCGAGGGCTTCCCGCTGGTCACCACCAAGAAGCTGCACCTGCGCTCGATCATCCACGAGCTGCTGTGGTTCCTGAAGGGCGAGACCAACATCGCCTACCTGCGGGAGAACAGGGTCACGATCTGGGACGAGTGGGCCGACGGGGACGGCGAGCTCGGGCCGGTGTACGGCAAGCAGTGGCGCGCCTGGGAAGGCGCCGACGGCCGCACCATCGACCAGATCTCCTGGGTGGTGGACGAAATCCGCCGCAATCCCGACTCCAGGCGGCTGGTGGTCAGCGCCTGGAACGTGGCCGACCTGCCGAAGATGGCGCTGATGCCGTGCCACACCCTGTTCCAGTTCTACGTCGCCGATGGCAGGCTGAGCTGCCAGCTGTACCAGCGCAGCGGCGACATCTTCCTCGGCGTGCCGTTCAACATCGCCAGCTACGCGCTGCTGACCCACATGGTGGCGCAGGTCTGCGGGCTGGAGGCCGGCGATTTCGTGCACACGCTGGGCGATGCGCACCTGTACTCGAACCATTTCGAGCAGGCGCGCGAGCAGCTCTCCCGCGAGCCCCGGCCCCTGCCACGGCTGGAGCTCAACCCGGAGGTGCGCGACCTGTTCGCGTTCACGTTCGACGACATCCGCATCACCGGGTACGACCCGCACCCGGCGATCAAGGCGCCGGTCGCGGTCTAGGCATCCATGCGGATCACGCTGCTCGCCGCGCTCGACCGCAACCGTGCCATCGGCCGCGGCAACGCCCTGCCGTGGCGCCTGCCCGACGACCTGAAGCGGTTCAGGGCGCTGACCCTGGGCAGGCCTGTGCTGATGGGGCGCCGTACCGCGGAGTCGCTGGGGCGCGCGCTTCCCGGGCGGGCCAACCTCGTGCTCACCCGCGGCGGCCGGGCGCCGTTCGAAGGCATGCGCGCGGTCGGCGGCCTGGACGAGGCGGTGCGCATCGCGCAGGAGCAGGGGGCCGGGGAATTGTGCGTGATCGGCGGTGCCCAGGTCTATGCGCTGGCCATGCCCCTGGCCACGCACATGCACCTGACCCACGTGGACACCGCCGTGGACGGCGCCGACGCGTTCTTCCCGGCGTTCGATCCGGCGCAGTGGCGCGTCGTGGCGCGCGAGCCGCATCCGGCGGACGCGCGGCATGCGTATGCGTTCGAGTTCACCGACTACGAGCGGGCCGGCCCGCCGCAAGGCCCGGCCGGTTGACGCGGACCGTGCTCAGCGGCCGTGCCGGGCGGGCGGCGGGACGTCGCGCCCGGGCACCTGGACGATGTTGATCCCTTCCGCGTCGAGTTGCAGCGCGGTGAGCTTGCCGCCCCAGACCGCCCCGGTGTCGAGCGCGTGCACGCCGTGGCCGATGAACAGGCCCAGGGTGGACCAGTGGCCGCAGACGATCCTCAGGTCGCGCTCCACGCGGCCCGGTACCTCGTACCACGGGTACAGCCCCGGCTGCTGGGTGCCGGGTGGGCCCTTTTCCTCGAACGCGATCCGCCCGCGCGGCGTGCAATAGCGCATGCGGGTGAACACGTTGATGATCGCACGGTCGCGGTCGGTGCCGGTCAGGCGTGGCGACCACGCCGGCTTGTCGCCGTACATGTTGCGCAGCAGCTTGTGCGCGCCGTCGCCGCGCAGCTTGCGTTCCACCCCCCGGGCGAGGCGCTCCGCGGTCCGCGTGTCCCATTTCGGCGCCAGCCCGGCGTGCACCATCATCCAGCCCAGTCCACGGTCCACGTGCAGCAGCGGCTGGTTGCGCAGCCAGCCCAGCAGCACGTCGCGGTCCTCGGCGAAGAGCACGCCCTGCAGGTCGGGGTTGACCTTGCGCTGCTCCGCCTCGCTGCGCCCGGCGATGGACAGCAACGACAGGTCGTGGTTGCCGAGCACGGTCACCGCGCAGTCGCGCAGCGAGTGCACCAGGCGCAGGGTCTGCAGCGATTCCCCGCCGCGGTTGACGAGGTCACCGCAGAACCACAGCCGGTCCCGCGCGGGATCGAACTTCAGTTTCTCCAGCAGGCGCTGCGTCGGTCCGTAGCAGCCCTGCAGGTCACCGATCGCCCAGACCGCCATCCGTGCTCCGTCGTCAGTGCAGCGTGCGGGGGACGGGCGGCGCCGATACCGGGGCCGTCGCATGGAGGCGCATGCCGCCGCAGGCGCCTGGCCGGCAGCGTGCCGGAAGTGGCGCAGGGCACCATTCCCGGATGCGCATCCATGGCGTGCCAGCGGAGGCGTCGCGCTTCGGCGGCGACGCTTCCCCGGCGGGGAACCGCTCTCCGGTCCGGATGTCCAGGCTGTGGTCGGGCCACGTGCTCATGCGCACAGTGTAGCCCGGCCGGCAGGGCCGACGCCTACGCGGCCGGCGGCTGGTTGGCCAAGCGCACGAAATCCTCCACCGCCAGCTGTTCCGCCCGGGCCTGCGGGTCGATGCCGGCGGCGCGGATCGTGGCCTCGTCGCACAGCCGCGCCAGGGAGTTGCGCAGGGTCTTGCGGCGTTGTCCGAAGGCGTCGCGGACGATGGCGGCAAAGCGCGCCGGGTCGGCGATGCCGACTTCCTCCGGCGGGCGCGGGACCAGCCGGACCACCGCCGAATCCACCCTGGGCGGCGGCCGGAACGCGCCCGGACCGACGTCGAACAGTGCCGTGACCCGGCACCATGCCTGCAGCATCACGCCCAGCCGGCCGTAGGTCTTGCTGCCGGGCCCGGCGGCCATGCGGTCCACCACCTCCTTCTGCAGCATGAAGTGCATGTCGCGGATCGCCGCGGCGTGGTCCAGGGCGTGGAACAGGATCGGAGAGGACAGGTTGTAGGGCAGGTTGCCGACCAGACGGATCGGCGTGCCCGCCGCCAGCGCGGTGAAGTCCACGTCGAGCACGTCGGAGTGCACCAGGGTCAGCTCGCCGTGCGCGCGGGCGGCCCGGGCCAGCGGTTCGAGCAGGTCGCGGTCGAACTCGATGGCGGTGAGCCTGCCGATGCGGTCGAGCAGCGGGAAGGTCAGCGCGCCCTGGCCGGGGCCGATCTCGACGATGTGGTCGCCAGGCCGTGGATCGATCGCCTGGACGATCTTCGCGACCACCCCGCGCTCGTGCAGGAAATGCTGGCCCAGCGCCTTCTTGGCCCGTTCGTGGAATCCCGCCATATCGCGCCCGCCGTTCACAGCAGCCTTGTCCCCGGAGGAACCTCGCCGTCGGGCACGCACAGCACCACGCCGCCATCGGCGTCATGGAAGCCGGTCACCAGGCACTCCGACATCAGCGGGCCGATCTGCTTCTTCGGGAAGTTGACCACGCCGACCACCAGCCGGCCACGAGGTCCTCCGGCCGGTAGCGCACGGTGAGCTGGGCAGCTGGACTTGCGCACGCCGATCTCCGGGCCGAAATCGACCTCGAGCATGTAGGCAGGCTTGCGCGCCTCGGGGAACGGGCGCGCGGAGAGCACGCGGCCGACGCGCAGTTCGACCCTGAGGAAGTCCTCCCACTGGATCTGTTGCATGGCGTCATTCATGCATGTTGCATCCGCTGCAGGGCGAGCCGGGTACAGGTGTCGATCGCCGCGAACAGGCTGGAGGGATCGGCCCGGCCGGTCCCGGCCAGGTCGAAGGCCGTGCCGTGGTCCACGGCCACTCGCGGGTAGGGCAGGCCCAGGGTCAGGTTGACGGCGTGCTCGAAGCCGCTGTGCTTGAGCACCGGCAGGCCCTGGTCGTGGTACATCGCCAGGATCGCGTCGAACCGGCGCAGTTTCGCCGGCAGGAACGCGGTGTCCGCCGGCAGCGGGCCCTCGAGCCGCATGCCCTGGCCGCGCAGCGCCTCCAGCACCGGGCCGATCACCTCGATCTCCTCGCGCCCGAGGTGGCCGTCCTCGCCGGCGTGCGGGTTCAGCCCCAGCACCGCGACCACGGGGTCGGTGATGCCGAAGTCGTCGCGCAGGGCCGCATGCACGATGCGCAGTGCGCGCGCGAGCCCGTCACGGGTGATCGCATCCGGCACCCCGCGCAGCGGCAGGTGGGTGGTGGCCAGCGCCACGCGCATGACGTCGTTGGCGAGCATCATCACCACGTCGCGGCCGGCCTGCGCGGCCAGCAGTTCGGTGGTGCCGGTGTAGGCGATGCCGCCGGCGTTGACGGTGGCCTTGTGCACCGGCCCGGTGACGATGCCGTCGAACGTGCCGGCAAGGCAACCGGACGCGGCACGGGCCAGCGATTCGACCACCGCGCGCGCGTTGCGCGGGTCGGGCCGGCCGGGCTCGACGGCCGCCTCGAGCGGCACATCGCTGATGCGCAGGGTGCCGGGCGGGACGGCGGGGGCGTCGGGAGCGGCGAAGTCGAGGCCGAGGCCGATGGCACGCGCGGCGCGGAGCAGGTTGCCGCGGTCGCCGAAGGCCACGAGGTCCGCGCCCCATTCCCGGTGCGCGGCGCGGACGCAGAGCTCCGGACCAACGCCGGCCGGCTCGCCCGGGACCAGCGCCAGCCGCGGGCGGCGCATGTCAGCCCCCGGTGCGGATTTCGACGAAGGCCTCGCCGCGCAGCTGGCGGAGGAAGCGGTCCCACTCGTCCTCCAGCTTGCGCATGCCGATCGCCTCCCGGACCCGGGCGCGACGGTTCTCGTCGTCGACGTCGACCTGGCGGGTGGCGAGCCGCTGCACGATGTGCCAGCCGGCCTGGGTGCGGAACGGGGCGGAAACCTCGCCGTCCTGCAGGCCCGCGACCTGGTTGCCGAATTCGGGGCCGAACTCGTCCAGGGTGAACCAGCCCAGGTCGCCGCCGCTGTCGCGGCTGACGGTGTCGTCGGAGGCTTCGCGGGCGACCTCGGCGAAGTCGGCGCCGCCGGCGATGCGCGCGCGCAGGGTGTCGATGCGGGCCCTGGCCTCGGCGTCGCCGTTCTGGCCCTTGCCGGGGCGGATCAGGATGTGGCGCGCGTGGAACTGGGTGACCTTGCCGGCGTCGGCCGAGCCGTCGCGCACCTCGACCAGCTTCAGCAGCTGGAAGCCGCTGGGGCCGCGCACCGGCCCGTAGACATCACCCGGCTTCATGTTGCGGATGATGTTGGCGAACGCCGCCGGGATCTCGTCGAGGGTACGCCAGCCGAGGTCGCCGCCTTCCAGCGCGTTCGGGCTGTCGGAGTAGCGCACCGCGGCCGCGGCGAAGTCCATCTCGTTGCGGTCGATCAGGCCCTTGATGCCGTTGATCTTGGTCTGGCCGAGCTCGATCTGCTCCGGCGTGGCGCCTTCGGGCAGGGCGACGAGGATGTGCGCCAGCCGGTACTGGGTGTTGCCGCTCTGCGCCGCGAGCGCGGCGTCGACCTCGGCGTCGCTGACGCTGATGCGGGTCTGCGCGAAGCGCTGGCGCAGGCGCTGGATCAGCAGCTCCTCCCGGATCGAGGCGCGGAAGTCCTCGAACGACATGCCGTCGCGGGCGAGCTGCTGGCGCAGCTGCTCGGGCGAGAAGTTGTTCTGCTGGGCGATCGCGTTGATCGCCGCGTCGAGCTCCTGGTCGCTCACGCGCAGGCCGGTGCTGGCGGCGTAGGCGGTCTGGAGCTTGACCAGGATCAGGCGCTCGAGCACCTGGCGTTCAAGGATGTGGCGCGGCGGCAGCTGGTCCTCGCGGCCGGCGTACTGCGCGACGATGTTGGCGACCGCGCGGTCGAGCTCGCTGCGCAGGATGATGTCCTCGTCCACGACCGCCGCGATGCTCTCCAGCGGCTGCAACTGCTGCGCGTGGGCGGGGAGGACGCCCAGCGTCGCGAGGGCGAGGATCAGGCAGGCGATCAGGGTCTTCATGGCACGGGGTCGAGGAGGGGGGCGTCGTCGTCGAGGCTGCTGCTGACCTCGGACGGGGGGACAAGGTACAGGTCGTCCCGATAGTAGCCGAGGATAGCACGGCGCAGGCGCTCGGTCGTCCGCGGGCCGGCCGAGCCCAGGCCCTTGAGCTCGATCTCGAGCTGGATGGCGTCGTTCATGTCGCCGCTGCGGTTGCGCACGTAGCGGCGGGCCACCAGCCGGGCCGCCAGGCAGCAGCTTTCCCACTGGACGCCGAAGATGCCCTCGAGCAGCTTGCTCTGGTCGAACGAATAGTAGTAGCGGCCGACCAGGCTCCAGGCATTGTTGATCGGGTACAGGAAGGACAGGTCGCCCTGCTCGAGCAGGTCGGCCTGGGTGACCGGGTTGCGGCGGTAGCGGTATGACAGGTTGACGATGCCCCTGTCGCCGACCAGGTAGCGGGTGCGGAAGCTGGCCAGGTCCTCGCGCCGGCTGGTCGGGTTCCACTGGTAGCTCATGCCGACCGTCCAGCGGTCGTTGATCGCGTAGTTCGCGTCCGTGATCCAGGCGGACCGGCCGGCCTCGACCGGCACTTCATTGCCGACCACGATCCGCGAATCGTCGAAGTAGTGGATCTGGCCGATGCTGGCCGAGAGCTTCTCGCGTCCGTCGGATTCGCGGATCAGGCGCGTGGTCAGCGCCATGGTCAGCTGGTTGGCGTCGGACTGGCGGTCGGCGCCGGAATACCGGTTGTCGCGGAACAGCTGGCCCCAGCTGAACGTCAGCGGCCGCGTGTCGAACAGCGGCATGCCGTCCTGGTTGCGGTAGGGCACGTGCAGGTAGAACAGCCGTGGCTCGAGCGTGTGCAGGAACTTCTCGCCGCGGAAGACGGTGTCGCGGTCGAAGAACAGTCCGGCGTCGACCGAGGTGACCGGCATGCTGGTGGTCGGGGTTTCGTCGCGCAGCCGCGCGACCACGTCCGCGCGCGGGGTCGCGTTCGACGGCAACCCCAGTTCCTGCCTGGCGCGGGTGACCGCGATGCTGTCGGCCAGTTCGTCGTCGAGCTGGTAGCCCGCGTAGCGCCAGGCGAAGGTGGGCCTCACGAACCAGCTGGCGCCCTCGAACGGCAGGGTGACGTAGGGCTTGAGGAACAGGCGGCTGCCGCCGTGCCTGGTCTCCGAGGTATGCGCGAAGCGCACCGCCTCGGTGTCCGCGCCGGCCACCAGCCAGCGCGCGAACGGCTGCTCCCAGCGGAAGTAGGCCCGTGGCAGCCGGTTGTAGGCCAGGCTGGTCTCGCGCAGGGTGTAGTCGGACAGCATCCAGTAGTTGGCCGACAGCGCCGCGTTCCAGAACCGGCCGCGGCCGTACAGGCCGATGTTGCTCCCGATCGAGATGCTGGAGATGCCGTCCAGGCCGCTGCTGTCGTCCTCGATCCAGCGCGGGTCGCTGATCCAGTTCAGGTTCGCGCGGGCCTGCCAGGTGTGGTTGATGTTGTGCCGGCCGCTGAAATGGAAACGGCCGCGGTCGTCCCGGCGCCAATTGTCCTGCGGGATACCCTGGTCGATCTCGTCCTGCCGCCCGTAGCGGGTGAGGCGGTCGGAGGGCAGGACATCGACCCGCATCAGGCCGCGGCCGCGTTCGGTGAGGTAACGGAACTCGGTGCCGAACTGGACGCCGCGGCGCGACATCCAGCGTGGCTCCAGGGTCATGTCGTAGTTCGGCGCCAGGTTGAGGTAGATCGGCTGCGCCCAGTCGAAGCCATTGCGGCCGGAATAGCCGATGTCGGGGTAGAGCAGGCCGGTGCGGCGGCGGTCGTCGATCGGGAATGCCAGCCACGGCACGTACAGCACCGGGACGCTGCCGATGTGGACGGTGGCGCTGCGCGCGGTGCCCATGCCGGTGTCGAGGTCCACGTCGATCCGGGATGCGCGCAGCTCCCACATGCGCTGGCTCGGCGGGCAGGTCGAGTAGGTCGAGCGCATCATCCGCCCCTTCGGGCCGACCATGTCCACGCGCTCGGCACCGCCGTTGCCGCGGCGGCTGAGCAGCTGGTAGCGCACGTTGTCGATGCGGTGCGTCTCGGTGTCCTGGTTGCCCTCCAGGCGGTCGGCGACGATCCGCAGCGACGAGTCCTGGTAGCGGACATTGCCGGTCGCCACGTAGGTGCCTTCGTCCTGGTGGTACTCGAGGTTGTCGGTCCCCAGGAACTGGTCGCCGCGGCGCAGCCGGACGCTCCCCTGGACGACGATGTTCTCGCCGTCGATGCCGCTGACCTCGTCGCCGTCGATGTCGGTCGGCTGGTTCTCCCGGTCGGCGATGGAGCCGACCGGCGGCTGCGCGTCCTCGAATGCCGGCACGGCGTCCTCGACCGGACACATGGACCAGTCGATCGGGCGGTCGTCGTCGGCCTGGGCTGACAGCGAGAGGGCGATGCAGAACGGCAGGGGCAGGAGGCGGAATACGGGTCGCACTCGGGCATCCATACCAGCGGAAAGGCGGTTAGCTTGCCGCATGGTGCCGGGAGCGGCAACGCGGCTGTTGGCGTACGGTTCATGACCGGCGGGAGCCCGCCGGGGCGTACCGCGGGCGCGGGGTCAGGGGCGTGCGAAGAGGGCGCCGACGTGGGCCACGACCGATTCCCGCAGGGCCTGCAGGTCGTAGCCGCCTTCCAGTGCGGACACGATGCGCCCGCCGGCGTGGCGGCGCGCCAGCGCCAGCAGTCCGGAGGTCAGCCAGGCGTAGTCCGCGGCTTCGAGCTCCAGCTGCGCCAGCGGGTCGCGGGCATGCGCGTCGAAGCCGGCGCAGACCAGCACCAGCTCCGGGGCGAAGGCGTCCATCTGCGGCAGCAGCCGTTGCGACCACGCCGCGCGGAACCCCGTGCTGCCGGTACCCGCCGGGAGCAGCACGTTGTGGATGTTGCCGCAGCCGCGCTCGTCCTCGAGGCCGGTCCACGGGTACAGGGACGACTGGTGGGCGCTGAAGTAGTGCACGCGCGGCTCGGCCTGGAAGATCTCCTGGACGCCGTTGCCGTGGTGGACGTCGAAATCCACGATCGCCACGCGCGACAGGCCGTGGCGGTCGAGCGCGTGCGCGGCGGCGACGGCGACGTTGTCGAGCAGGCAGAAGCCCATCGCCCGGTCGGAGGTGGCGTGGTGGCCCGGCGGCCGTACCGCGCAGAACGCCGCGTCGATCTCGCCGTTGAGCACCGCGTCGGTGGCGGCCACGGCCGCGCCCGCCGCGCGCAGGGCCGCTTCCGGCGAATCCGGCGACAGCACGGTGTCGGGATCGAGGTGGATGCTTTCCTCCGGCGCGTGCAGCACGCGCGCGACCAGTGACGGGGCGTGGACCCGGGCCAGCTGGCCGCGCGTGGCGCGCGGGGCCTCCAGCCATTCCGCGGACGGGAAGGCCTCGCGCAGCGCTGCGGTCACGGCCTGGAGCCGCCGCGGGCTCTCCGGATGGCCGGGGCCGGTGTCGTGGGCGAGGCAGGCGGGATGGGTGTAGATCGAGGTGCGCCGGTTCATGGCCCCGATCCTGCCCCGGTCAGCGTGAACGGCGCGAGTGGTTCCACAGGACCTCGCCGTGGCCCCCGGCCCGGGCGAGCACGCGGGCGAGGACGAACAGCAGGTCGGACAGGCGGTTGAGGTAGCGGACCACCTGCGGCCGGACCGGTTCCAGGCGCGCCAGCGCCACCGTCTCGCGCTCGGCCCTGCGCACCACGGTGCGGGCCACGTGGCAGCGTGCCGCGGCCTCGCCGCCGCCGGGCAGGATGAAGTCCTTCAGCGGCGGCAGGCCTTCGTTGTAGTGGTCGAGGTGCCGTTCCAGCCGCTCCACGTCCCCGTCGCCGATCGCGGCGTGGCCCGGGATGCACAGCTCGCCGCCAAGGTCGAACAGCTGGTGCTGGATCGATGTGAGCAGTTCGCGGACGTCGTCCGGCAGGTCGGTGGCCAGCAGCAGGCCGATGCAGGAGTTGGCCTCGTCCACCGTGCCGTAGGCGGCGACCCGCGCCGAGTCCTTGGGCACCCGCGTGCCGTCGCCCAGCCCGGTGCTGCCGTCGTCGCCGGTCCGGGTGTAGATCTTCGACAGGCGGTTGCCCACGGTGCGGTCAGACCGTCTGCGCCCGCAGCGCCGGCAGCCTGCTGCGCAGCAGCGCAAAGCCGCCGAACAGCACCGCCGAGTAGAACAGCGTGCCGAGCAGGGTGTTCTTGAAGAACGGGATCGCGGCGACGTAGCACGGCAGCAGGCCGGTGCTGCAGGCCGGATAGCCCGGCACCACGAACGCCGTCACCCAGACCGCGAAGTTGCTGACGACGAAGAACAGCACCGAGCCGGCCAGCGAATAGCCGAGCACGCGGGTGCCGTTCACGCGGCCGCGCAGGCCGAAGGCCAGCCCGACCGTCAGCGCGGTGCACAGGTAGTTGGCCGCCAGGCTGGGCAGGTAGCCGGCGTCGGTGAAGTAGGCCAGGTAGGTGCCGCCACGCAGCGCGCCGAGCGCCAGATCCGACGCCAGCAGCGCCAGCAGCGGCACCAGGAAGGCCAGGTGCCGGCGCGCGAAGTACGCGCCACCGAACAGGGCCATCGCCTCGATCGGCGCGAAGTTCGGCGGCAGCGGCAGCAGCCGCGACAGCGCGGCCAGCGCGATCATCGCCGCGAGCACCAGCGGGCCGGGGGCGAACGGGGTGTCGGAAGCGGGTCGGGTCATGGCAGGCATCGCATCGGAATCCGGGAAACCGTTGGCATTCTACCTCCGGTCCCGCCGCCGGGGCGCGCCGGCGCCGTCCCGGGACGGGGCGGTATCATTCGCCGATGGCCGGCGCGCATGACGTGATCATCGTGGGGGGCGGACTGGTGGGCGCGAGCCTGGCCATCGCCCTGGACCGTGCGGGGCTGGACACCGTGCTGGTCGAGGCCGCGCCCCCCGGCGCGATGCCGCCGGTGTTCGACCAGCGCAACCTGAGCTTCGCCGATGCCACCGTCAACGCGCTGACGGCGCTCGGGGTGATGCGCGAGCTGCGCGGCCCGCCGGGCCCGATCCGCCGGATCCATGTCAGCCGCGCCGGCGATTTCGGCAGCGTGGAACTGGATGCGGCCGACTATGGCCGCGACTGCTTCGGCATGGTGGTGGTGGCCCGCGATTTCGGCGAGGCGCTGGAAGCGAGGCTGTCCTCGCTGACGCGCGTCACCCGGCTGCGCCCGGCGCGGGTCACCGGGCTGGAGGAGGTCGGAGGCGGCACCCGCGGCGTGCGCATCGCCGACGCTTCCGGCGAACGGGTGCTGCGCGCGCGCCTGGTGGTGGCCGCGGACGGCACCCGCAGCGGGGTGCGCGAGGCGCTGGGCATCGCCGCCGACGTGCACGATTACGGCCAGGCGCTGTTCGTCGCGCGCGTGCGCGCCCGGCGCGCGCCCGACGGCACCGCCTGGGAGCGCCTGCGCGACGACGGCCCCACCGCGCTGCTGCCGCGCGGCGACGGCCACTACGGCCTCGTGCATGCGGTGGCGGACGCCGATGCCGACGCGGTGGCCGCGCTTGACGACGCCGGTTTCCTCGCGCGCGTGCAGGATGCGTTCGGCTGGCGCGCGGGGCGATTCCTCGCGGTGGGCGAGCGCAGCCGCTATCCGGCGGTGCGCGTGGTCGCGCGCGCGACGGTGGCCGCGCGCGCGGTGCTGGTCGGCAACGCGGCGCAGACCCTGCATCCGGTTGGTGCCCAGGGCTTCAACCTCGGCCTGCGCGACGCGCTGACCCTGGCGGAGCTGGTGGCGCAGGCGGAGGACCCGGGCAGCGACGCCGTGCTCGATGCGTACGCCGCGCGCCGCCGCGAGGACCGCGGGCGCACCCTGGACTTCTCCGACGGGCTGGCGCGGCTCACCGCCAATCCGGCGCCGTGGCTGCGTCCGCTGCGCAGCCTCGGCCTGCTCGCGCTCGACCAGGTGCCCGCGCTGCAGGCGCGGTTCGCCGGCGGCGCCATGGGCTACCGCGGCGACGTGCCGGCGCTGTGCCGGGGAGGAGGCGCGGCATGAGCCGGCGCCAGCGTTCGGATGCGGTGGTCGTGGGCGGCGGCGTGGTCGGCGCCGCCTGCGCGCTGATGCTTTCGCGCCTGGGCCTCGACGTGGTGCTGGTCGAGGCCGGCGAGCCCGCCGCCTGGTCGGCGGAACGCCCCGACCTGCGCGTGTACGCCTTCGCCGCCGACAATGCCGCGCTGCTGGACGCGCTCGGGGCATGGGAGCCGGTCCGCGGCGCGCGCGTGCAGCCGTACCGCCGGATGCACGTCTGGGATGCGGCCGCGGGCGATCCGCTGGTGTTCGACGCCGATGCCTTCGGGCGCACGGAACTGGGCTGGATCGTCGAGAACGCCCTGCTCGTGGACCGGCTGTGGTCGGAGCTGCGCCGCGGCCCGGTCGAACTGCGCTGCCCGGCGCGGGTCGAGGCGCTCGAGCGCGAGGACGGCGGCGTGCGCCTGCGCCTGGACGACGGCGGCAGCGTGGCCGCGCGCGTGGCCATCGCCGCGGACGGCGCGGCGTCCACGCTGCGCCGGCTCGCCGGCATCGCCGTCGGGGGCCACGACTACGGCCAGAGCGGCGTGGTGTGCTACATCGAAACGGAACGCGGCCACGAATGCACGGCATGGCAGCGCTTCCTGCCCACGGGGCCGCTGGCGGTGCTGCCGTTCGCGGGCGGGCGCAGCTCGATCGTGTGGACGCTGCCGGAGGACGAGGCCCGCCGCATGCTGGCGCTGGACGACGACGCCTTCTCGCGCGAGCTGACCACCGCCTTCGGCGCGCGCCTGGGCGGGATGCGCGTGGTGTCGAAGCGCGTCGCCTTCCCGCTGCGCAGGCAGCTGGGCGTGACCCAGTACGCCGGCGGCGTGCTCGTGGTCGGCGATGCCGCGCACGCGGTGCATCCGCTTGCCGGGCAGGGCGTGAACCTCGGCCTGCGCGACGTCTCCGCGCTGCGCGATGCCATCCTCGCCGCGCGCGCGCGCCGCGCCGACTGGCATTCGCCGCACCGGCTCGCGCGCTGGGCGCGCCAGCAGCGCAGCAGGAACGCGCTGGCGGCATATGCCTTCGGCGGCATCAACCGGCTGTTCTCGAACGACAATCTGGCCGCGACGCTGCTGCGCGGGCACCTGCTCGGGCTCGCGGGCCGTCTGCCGCCGGTGCCGCACCTGCTGTGGAGGCGCGCCGCGGGCCTGTGACCCGGCGGGCAGCCTTGCGGATGGCCCTGGCGCTTCAGTGCACTGCGGGCCTGCCGCGCAGGCGTCCGGCCAGCCACACCATCGCCACCGCGAGGCCGCCCGCGGCGACGCCGAGCAGGGCGTTGCCGGCCATCCGCGTCATCGCGCCGAGCACGGCCCCGATGCCCGGGATCGCGGCGGCGCCGGTCGCGGCGTGGCCGATCCAGCCGTCGATGGCGTGGATGCCGTGGGCGAGGATGCCGCCGCCGACCAGGAACATCGCCGCGGTGCCGGCGATGGCCAGGCCCTTCATCAGCCAGGGTGCGGCGCGCAGGATGCCGCGGCCCAGCGCCTTCGGCACCGTGCCGGGCATGCGGCCGAGCGCCAGGCCGGCATCGTCGAGCTTGACGATGCCGGCGACCAGGCCGTACACGCCCACGGTCATCAGCAGGGCGACGGCGGCGAGCACGCCGAACCGGACCACGAAGCCCTCGCCGGCGACGGTGCCCAGCGCGATCACGATGATTTCCGCAGAGAGGATGAAGTCGGTGCGGATCGCGCCGCGGATCTTGCGCTTCTCCAGCGCCAGCAGGTCCACGTTGCCGTCGCGCACCGCGGCGACGTGCGCGGCGCGCTCGGCGGCGTCGGCATGCCGGCCGAACAGCTTGTGCCAGACCTTCTCGAAACCCTCGTAGCACAGGTACAGGCCGCCGAGCATCAGCAGCGGCGTGACCATCCAGGGCAGCAGCGTGCTGATCGCCAGCGCCGACGGCACGAGGATGGCCTTGTTGCGCAGCGAGCCCTTCGCCACCGCCCAGACCACGGGCAGCTCGCGGTCGGCGCGCACGCCGCCGACCTGCTCGGCGTTGAGCGCGAGGTCGTCGCCGAGCACGCCGGCGGTCTTCCTGGTCGCGACCTTGGTCATCGCCGCCACGTCGTCGAGCACGCTGGCGATGTCGTCGAGCAGGACGAGCAGGCTGGAGGCCATGGGCGGTTCCGGCGGATGGTCGTGCGGGATTATGCCCGTCGCGTCACGCCCAGCGGGCGAGGGCGAAGGCCGCGAGCGCGAACGCCAGCGCCGCGGCCGTGCACGCGGCCACCGCCAGCCGCGTGGCCACGGCCAGTTGCCGTTCCGCGCGCTGCGCGGCCAGCTGCAGGGCGTCGACCGTCTTCTGCATGTCGCTGGCCAGCTTGGCGATGGCGTCGGCGTTCTGGCCGGCGGCGTTCTGCAGTTCCACGATCTGGGTGTCCACCAGCTCGAGGCGGCGTTGCAGGCTGTCGTCCGGCGCCGGTGGCCTGCGCGTGAACATCGGCCGCGCCAGGCGGATGATCTCGGGCAGGTAGGGGGCGACTGCGCTGAACCAGTTGGCGGCCATGGCGATCCTCAGGCGGGCGGGTGGGCGAGGACGGTGACCTCCTCGCGGTCGTGGTAGAGCTGGCGCGCGCGCGTGGCGAGCGGCACGCCGGCGGTTTCGAGGAACAGGTCCAGGCACAGCCGGGTTTCCTGCCAGCGTTTCTTCATCGGCAGCTTGAGGTTGAAGATCGCGCGGCGGCACCAGCCCTCGCGGAACCATTCGCCCATGCGCCGGGCCACCCGGGACGGCTGTTCGACCATGTCGCAGACCAGCCAGTCCAGCGTCCGCCGCGGGCGCCACAGGAAGCCGTCGGCGCGCTGGTGGTCGACCAGGCCGGTGTCGATTACCTGGCGGCGCATCGGGCCGTTGTCGATCGCGGCCACGTACACGCCGCGGCGCGCCAGCACCCACGACCAGCCCCCGGGCGCGGCGCCGAGGTCGGCGGCGGTCATCCCGGCGCGAAGCCAGCTGGCGCGTTGCGCATCGTCGAGCAGGACCAGGAACGCTTCCTCAAGCTTCAGCGCCGAGCGCGAGGGGGCGTCGGCGTGCAGCTTCAGCCGCGGGATGCCCAGCGGCCACGGCGACGAGTCTCCCGGCATGCCGCGGGCGAGGAAGGCGTGGTCGCCGGCGGTGAAGCAGACGTGCAGGCGCGGCAACAGCGGATCCGGCGACGTGGCGAGCAGGCCGTGCCGGCGCAGGGCCGGGCGCAGCGCGTTGGCGAAGCTGCGCGCCAGTCCCGACAGCGGCTTGCCGGCTTCGGAATCCGGGTGCTCGACCACCAGCCCGCCGTACGGCGGGTCCCGCAAGGCCCCGCCTCCGGTGGCAGACAGCGCTTCGAGCATCGGCGTGATCCTGTCCTTCGGGTCGAGCCCGCGCAGCTCGGCGAGCAGTTCCAGCTTCTGCCGCGCGAACACCAGCGCGTCGAACGGAAGGGCACGGCAGAGCGCTTCGCCGTCGTGGGACAGGAACTCGACGAAGCCGCTGTCGCGCTGTGCGCGGGCGTGGCCGGCGACCCCTGCCGCGGCGGCGCGTTCGGTCAGTTCCGCGGCGAGGTCGGACTCGAAGCCGGCCCGGCAGTAGCAGAGCAGTCCGTTCGCAGGCATCGTGGCATCGTCGGAGGTGGCGCGGGGCGATCAGTAGCGCGTGCCGTCCATCTCGCCGTAGGCGCGCAGGACCTCACGGGCGGCGTCGCGGTGGATGTCGCGCACCACGGCGATGCCGCGGCGTTCCAGCTCGCCGGTCCAGTCCGCGGGCAGCGGACCTTCGTCGAACCCGGCGAGCGTTTCCACGTCCTCGCTGCGCGCGCCGATCAGCAGGCGGTCGATGCCGGCCCAGACCGTGGCGCCGTAGCACTGGCAGCACGGCTGCGCCGAGGTCGCCAGTGTGTAGGGGCCGACGTGGGTGCCATCGGCGTCGCGGTTGAGGCGAGGCCGCTGCAGGCGCTGCTGGGCGAGCATGCAGGCCATGGTCTCGGCGTGCGCGACCGAGCAGTTCTGTGGCAGCACGCGGTTGACGCCGGCCGCGACCACGCGGTCGTCCGGGCCGAACACCACCGCGCCGAACGGGCCGCCGCTGCGTGCCAGCACGTTGCGGCGGGACAGTTCGACCGCGAGGGCCACCTTGTCCTCGTCGCTGGTGTAGACGATCGTCGGATCGATGACCTCGTGCACCCAGGCAGGAAGGGTGAGGTGCACCTGTGCGTACAGCATCATCGCTCGTCCCCCCTCAGCGGGCCGGTCACGGCCCGGCATTGTCCTTCCACGCAGTCGCAGGCCTGGATGTCCGGGAAGCCGCAGACCGAACTGGTGCCCGTGCGCGCGCACTCGGCGCGCACCGCCTCCGGGTCGACCCGGCTGTTGCGGTTCACGCAGGCGGGATAGTACCCGCAGCAGTTGCCGACGTTCTTCACCTCGCAGTCGTCGGCGACCCGGCAGGACAGGTCGGGCGCGGCCGGCCCTGCCGCGACGCCTGGCGGTGGGGCGGCAGGGGGCGGCTCCGGCGCCGCGCAGGCGGCCAGCGCCAGCAGGGATGCGAGCAGCGTCGCGATGTGGGCGGCGCGTGGCATGGAGGGTCAGTTCCTGTCGGACCAGGTGTCGCGCAGCGTCACGCTGCGGTTGAACACGGGGGCGCCCGGGCGGTGGTCGTGCCGGTCGGCGACGAAATAGCCCAGCCGCTCGAACTGGAACGGTTCCTCCGGGCGGGCTTCCGCGGCGGCAGGCTCGACCCAGCCGCGCGCGACGCGCCGCGAGTCGGGGTTGATGCAGTCGCGGTAGGTCCTGCCGCCCTCGTCGTCGTCCGGGTCCGGCACGGTGAACAGGCGGTCGTAGAGCCGGATCTCGGCGGCGACCGCGTGCTTCGCGCTCACCCAGTGGATCGTGCCCTTGACCTTGCGGTTGGCGCCATCCATGCCGGGGCGCGAATCCGGGTCGAGCCAGCCGCGCAGCCCGACCACGTTGCCGGCCGCGTCCTTGACCACCTCGTCGCAGCGGACGATGCCCGCGCCACGCAGGCGCACCTCGCCGCCGGGGACCAGGCGCTTCCAGCCCTTCGGTGGCACCTCGGCGAAGTCGTCGCGCTCGATCCACAGTTCGCGCGAGAACGGCACCTGGCGCGTGCCGAAGGATTCGTCCTTCGGGTGGTTCGGGAAGACGAGCATCTCCTCGTGTCCTTCGGGCAGGTTCGTGATCACCAGCTTCAGCGGGTCGACCACCGCCATGCGCCGAGGCGCGCGCGCGTCGAGGTCCTCGCGCAGGCAGCCTTCCAGCACCGAGTAGTCGATGACCGAGTTCTGCTTGCTGATGCCGATGCGGTCCACGAACAGGCGCAGCGAGGACGGCGTGTAGCCGCGCCGGCGCAGGCCCTGCAGGGTCGGCATGCGCGGGTCGTCCCAGCCGTCCACCAGGCCCTCGTTGACCAGGGCGGTGAGCTTGCGCTTGCTCATCACCGTGTAGCTGATGTTCAGGCGCGAGAACTCGATCTGGCGCGGCCTGCCCGCCTCCAGCGGATAGCCCTTGTCCAGCAGCGGCTTGAGCAGCTCGGGGTGCTCGTGCAGGGCGACGTTCTCGACGCACCAGTCGTACAGCGGCCGGTGGTCCTCGAACTCGAGCGTGCACAGCGAGTGGGTGATGCCCTCGATCGCGTCGCCCAGCGCGTGGGCGAAGTCGTACATCGGATAGATGCACCAGCCATCGCCGGCGATCGGGTGCGGCATGTGCTTGATCCGGTACAGGGCCGGGTCGCGCATGTTGATGTTGCCGCTGGCCATGTCGATCTTCGCGCGCAGGGTGCGGCTGCCTTCCGGGAACTCGCCGGCGCGCATGCGCCGGAACAGGTCCAGGTTCTCCTCGACGCTGCGGTTGCGCCAGGGCGATTCGCGGCCAGGTTCTGTCAGGGTGCCGCGGTACTCGCGCACCTGCTCCGGCGTCAGGTCGCAGACGTAGGCCTTGCCGTCCCGGATCAGCTTCTCGGCCGCCAGGTAGTAGACCTCGAAGTAGTCCGAGGCGTGGCGCAGGCTGTCCCACTCGAACCCCAGCCAGCGCACGTCCTCCTGGATGGCGCGGACGAACTCGGGGTCCTCCCTGGCCGGGTTGGTGTCGTCGAAGCGCAGGTTGCAGCGGCCGCCGAACTCCCGGGCGATGCCGAAGTCCAGGCAGATCGCCTTGGCGTGGCCGATGTGCAGGTAGCCGTTCGGCTCGGGCGGGAAACGGGTGCGGATGCTGGTGTGCTTCCCGCTGGCCAGGTCCTCGCGGACGATCTGGCGGATGAAGTCCTGGCGGGGTGGGGTGGTGCCGGCGGCCGGGGCTTCGGCCGTTCCTTCCGGTCCGGGCGGAATGGGCGTCGTGGTCATTCTGGGGGGAGGAACCGACGGAAAAATACCAGTTTATCCGAGCCCCAAGGCCTGGCCGGGCAAGTGGCCGCCGGAGCGGGCGATTTTCCGTATCCGTGATGTTGGTTCTTCTTTTCTGGCACGGATCTTGCTGGTACAAGGTGGCTCAATACGGGCCCGGATGGACCGGGGCCGGGCCGCCGGGGATCACGACACGACAGGGGGGAAGGTCTGAACGCGTTCCGTCCATCCGAGGCCGGGAGGCACGAGAGGCTGCTCGCCACGTGCATGGCGCTGCTGCTGTCGCTGTGCGCGGTGGCGGTGACCGGCGCCGTGCCGGATTTTCCCGGCCGGCCGGGCGTGGCTGTCCTGTCCGGCGGGGCCGGGCAGGATGGTCCGGCCGCGGGGAAGGCGCTGCTGCTGGGTGGCGGCCGTGACAGCCGCGCCCAGGTGCGGCTGCGGGTGTCGCTGCCGCCGGCGCCGGAGGATGGCGGGCGCTGGGTCCTGTGGATGCCGCGGGATCCGGTCGGGCGCATCGAACTGGATGGCGGTGACTGGCGCGGCGGCCCGCTGGGGTTCTACACGCCCGCGCCGGAGGAAGGCCTGCTGCCGGTGGGATTCATGTTCCCGCTGCCCACGGACTGGCAGGGGGAGCGCGAACTGCGGCTGGAGGTCGACAGCAGGGTGCGCACCGCCCTGGTGCCCAGGCTGCTGACGGAAACGCAGGCCATGCGCCTGGAGCAGTACGGCACCGCGGTCGTGGCGATGGTCTACGCCTCGCTGTTCACCCTGGCGCTGCTGGCGCTGGCGCTGTACTCGGCCGCGCGCGACCGCATGTTCCTGGCGTTCTGTTCGTTCTCGGTGCTGACGCTGCTGACCATGGCGGCGTTCAACGGCCACCTGTACAGCGTGCCCGGGCTGCGCGCCTTCGCGCTGTGGGGCGACATGGGGCTGTGGGCCTTGGCGATGCTGTATGCCGTGGCATGGCTGCAGATGCTGGTGCAGTACGTCGGCCTGGCCGGGGTCGCGGCCCGGGCCAGACGGGTCGTGGACGCCTATTGCGTCGTCCTGGTCGCGCTGGCGGCGCTGTGCCTGCTCGACATCGCGCCGCTGGCGCCGTGGATGCAGCCGGTCGCGACCTCGGCCTGGGCGCTGTCGGTGGTCGCGGGGCTCGGGATACTGGTCGACGCCGGCCGCAGGCGCGTGTCGATGGCGTGGACGCTGGCACTGATGTCGCTGCTGACCTTCGCCGGGGCCGTGCTGATGGAGCTGTCGGCGCGCGGCCGGATCCAGGACATGCTCGCGGTCCGGCACGGCTACCAGGTCTGCATCGTGGTCAGTGTCGCCCTCCTGGCCGTCGGCCTGGTCGGGCGGATCAGCGAATACCGCTACCAGCGCGACCGGGAACTGCTCGCCAGGGCCGATACCGAACGGCGCATGCAGTGCGAGGCGGCCCGCTCCAACCTCACCGCGGAACTGCAGACCGAGTTGCGTTCGCTGGCCGCCGGTGACGTCGTGTGGACCGCCTTCCGGCTGCTGCTCGACCACATCGTCCGCGTGATTCCAGTGGAGACGGCGGCCGTGGTCGTGCGTGGCTACCACGGGCAGGACCTCCTCGTGGCCGAGCCGATGGCGGCCAAGGCCCCGCTGCAGGAACAGGCCGAGCGGCGCCAGCTCGTGCTCAAGCGGCAGTGCGCCAACGGCATCCCGCTGCAGCAGCCCGTGATCCCGCAGGACGTGCAGGCGGTGGTGGGCACCGAGGCGGTGGTGCCGCTGCGGGTCCGGTCGCCGGCCTGGGGTGGCCTGCTCCTGTACCGCAAGGGCGCGGACGGATTCAGCACCGAGGAGATCGCGCTGGCGGGGGAACTGGCACGGTTGACGCTGATCCAGGTGGACCAGGCGATCGCGGCGATCCAGCTCCGCCGGTCGGCCGAGGTGGACGCGCTGACCGGCTGCTTCAACCGGCGCACCATCGACCAGTGGCTGCAGCGCGCGTTCAACGAGGCCGAGCGCGACGGCCAGCCGGTGTCGGTGCTGTTCATCGACCTGGACCACTTCAAGCCGATCAACGACCGGTACGGGCATGCATGCGGCGACTACTGCCTGCGCAACGTCGCTTCCGCGTTGCGTGGCGCGCTGCCGGAGGGCGACCTGCTCGGGCGCTATGGCGGAGAGGAGTTCATTGCCGTGCTGCCCGGCCGCGGCGGCGCGGCGGCACGGGTGATCGCCGAACAGTTGCGCGCGGCGGTCCATGACATGCGGCTCGAGTGGTCGGGGCAGCCCCTGGAGTTGACGGTGAGCGTCGGCGTGGCCACGCGTCGCGACGGCGAGGACACCCCGGCGACCACGCTGGAGCGCGCCGACAAGGCGCTGTACGCGGCCAAGCGCCAGGGCCGCAACCGCGTGCAGGTGGCGCCCGCGGTCTTCAGTTGAAGGCGCGTTGCCGCGCGCGGTGGCGCGGCCGGATAATCGCGCTTTCTCCCACCGGTCGCAGACATGTCCGTTCCCCGGTCCGAGCCACGCGCGCTGGCGTGGATGCTGCTGGGCGCCGCGTTGATCGGCACCAACGGCCTGATGGTGCGCTGGGCGGGAACGCCGCCCACGGTCTCCGCGTTCTGGCGGATGGCGTTCGGCGGGGTGATGCTGCTCGTGTTCGTGCTGGCCACCGGGCAATGGCGGCCGCTGCCGCGCCGGGTCTGGCTGTGGGCGCTGCTGCCCGCAGCCGCCTTCGCCACGGACCTGTGGCTCTGGCACCGCAGCATCCTCCTGGTCGGGCCCGGCCTTGCGACGCTGCTGGCGAACGCGCAGGTGTTCTTCATGGCGCTGGCGGGCGCGCTCTTCTTCCACGAGCGCATCGGCCCGCGTTTCCTCGCCGGCATCGTGCTGGCCTTCCTCGGGCTGTGGCTGCTGCTCGGCGGCAACTGGGCCTCGCTGCCCGAGGGCTACCGCTGGGGCGTGTGGCTGGGCCTGGCCACCGGCCTGTCGTATGCGGTCTACAACATCGGCCTCAAGCGCGCGCAGCGCGAGGCGTTCGATGCCGTGTCCGCCGGTGGCGGGACGGCGCCGATCGCGCAGGTGCTGGCCCTGGTCTCGCTGGGCAGCGCGGTGCCGCTCGGCCTGGCGGGCCTGGCCGAGGGCGTGTCCTTCGCGATCCCGGGCTGGCAGCCGCTGCTGGCGCTGCTGGTGCTGGCCGGGGCAGGGCACTGCCTGAGCTGGGCGCTGATCTCGCGGGCGATGGCGCACCTGGGCGTGGCGATGGTGGGCCTGCTGCTGCTGCTCCAGCCGATCGTCGCGTTCCTGCTCGACGTGCTGCTGCTCGACCGCGCCACCAGCGGGCGCGAGTGGTGGGGCCTTGCGTTCAGCCTGGCCGGGATCTTCCTTGCGAGCCTGAAGGGCCGGAGCCGGTTGCCGGAACAGCCCGTGTGACGGCGCCTTGAAGTGGCCGCGCCCGGCCCGCAGATCTTGCGGGAACACCGCGCGGAGGCACGGCATGATCGGAATCGGCGCCTGGAAGCAGCGCATGCCGCGTCCGGAGGACGCGCTGCTGGGCCGGCCCACCCCGATGCCGTTGCGCGATAACCGGCACCACGTGCTCGGCACGCCCCTGCGGGACGCGTTCGGGGGCCTGGCGCAGGTGCGGTTCGGGATGGGCTGCTTCTGGGGTGCCGAGCGCCTGTTCTGGCCGCTGCCTGGCGTGGTGACCACCGCCGTGGGCTATGCCGGCGGGTACACGCCCAATCCCTCCTACCCGGAGGTCTGTTCCGGGCTTACCGGGCACGCCGAGGTGGTGCTGGTGGTGTACGACGCCGCCCGGCTGCCGTTCGGGGAGCTGCTGCGGGCCTTCTGGGAGAACCACGACCCCACCCAGGGCATGCGCCAGGGCAACGACGTCGGTACCCAGTACCGCTCCGTGATCCATTGCACGACGCAGGCGCAGCACGAAGCCGCGCTGGCCAGCCGGGAGGCATACGCGGAAAGCCTGCGCGCGGCCGGCTTCGGCGACATCACGACGGAGATCGTGTACCCCGCGCCGGCGTTCTACTACGCGGAAGACGAACACCAGCAGTACCTGTCGAAGCATCCGGACGGGTACTGCGGCCTGGCCGGGACCGGCGTCGGGTGCCGGATCGGCATCCGGCCGGCCGGCTGAGGAGGGGAGGGAGCCGGCAGGTTCCGTGCGGCCGGCCGGGCGTCCCGGCTCAGTCCCGGGGATGCTGGACGCCGGTGACGCGCAGGCGGAGCCTGCGGCCCCCCGGGGCATCCCAGTCGATGCTCTGCCCGACCGACAGGCCAAGCAGGGCGCTGCCGACGGGGGCCAGCACGGAAACCCTGCCGGCGTCGGCATCCGCCTCGTGCGGATAGACGAGGGTCAGCGAGTGGCGCTCGCCGCTGGCTTCATCCACGCATTCCACGCGCGAATGCATGCCCACCACGTCCGCGGGCAGGTCGGCGTCGTCGACGATCTCGGCCCGCGCCAGCTCGGCCATCAGCGATTCGGCCGCGGGGTTGTTCTGCCACTGCGGGGATTCCAGGATCGCCTCGAGGCGGGTGGCGTCGCGGCTGGAGATGACGATCGAGGGCGGCAGGCCACTTGGGTTGTTGCTCATCGGTGTCTTCCTTTACTGGCTTTACTGGTCCGGCGGCAGGCCGGAGGCACGAAGAAAAACGGGCGACACGTCCGGCGCGTCGCCCGCTTGGTCCCGATACCGTATCGCCCCGGGGCGGCGTGTTCAAGCGCCCGCGGGCAAGCCGTTCAGAGCAGGTCCGGCGGGGCGTCTCCCCGTTCAGCCTCGATGGCCGTGGCCGGCTCGAGCAGGCCCTCCGGGAGCGCGCGGAAGCTTTCGGCCAGCTGGACCAGGAAGCCGGCCATGGCCGTGCTCCTGCGCCAGAACATGGCGATGCGGCGGCTGGGCCGCGAATCGCGGAATGCCAGCAGCCGGATGCTCGGCGAGCGGGCCACCGGCGGCTGCACCGCCAGCACCGGCAGCAGGGTGATGCCGACGTTCGCAGCCACCATCTGGCGCAGCGTCTCCAGGCTGGTGGCGCGGAACGCGGGTTGCTCGTTGGCCCCCGAGAGGTGGCACACGTCCAGCGCCTGCTGGCGCAGGCAGTGGCCGTCCTCCAGCAGCAGCAGGTCCTCGCCGGCAAGCTCCGAGAGCGACAGCGAGCGGTGGCCGGCGAATTTGTGCTGGTCCGGCACCGCGAGCAGGAAGGGCTCCTCGAACAGGAATTCCGAGTGCAGCTGGTCGTCCTGTACGGGCTCGGCGAGCAGCGCGGCGTCGAGGCGGCCGTCGCGCAGGTGTGACAGCAGCAGCTCGCTCTTCTCCTCGACCAGCAGCAGCTTCAGCTCGGGGAAGCGGTCGCGTATCCCCGGGATGACGTGCGGCAGCAGGTAGGGCGCGAGCGTCGGGAAGACGCCCAGGCGCACGGTGCCGGCCTCCGGGCGGCGGCTGCGGCGGGCGGCCTCCTTCATCTGCTCGACGTCGGCCACGATCCGGCGCGCGCGCTCGGCGATCTCCTGGCCGATCGGCGTGAGCATCACCTTGCGCGGCGCGCGCTCGACCAGCGCCACGCCAAGCTCCTCTTCCAGCTTGCGGATCTGCGTGGACAGGGTGGGCTGGCTGACGAACGAAGCCGCCGCTGCGCGGCCGAAGTGCCTGTGGTCGGCCAGCGCGATCAGGTACTTGAGGTCGCGCAGGTTCACGGCTTCGTTCTCCGCCGGGTCAGGCCACGCTCGCCTCGGCCGGCTGTGTCTCAGCGGGCGAGGAGGTGCGGATGAGGTGGTCGAACGCGGCCAGCGCCGCCTTCGCGCCTTCGCCCATCGCGATCACGATCTGCTTGTACGGCACGGTGGTGCAGTCGCCAGCCGCGAACACGCCCGGCAGGCTGGTCTGGCCGCGGTCGTCGACCACGATCTCGCCGCGCGGCGAAAGCGCGACGGTGCCGCGCAGCCAGTCGGTGTTGGGCAGCAGGCCGATCTGCACGAACACGCCCTCCAGCTCGATCCGGTGCGCATCCCCGGTGTTGCGGTCGCGCCAGGCCAGCCCGGTGACCTTCGCGCCGTCGCCCAGCACCTCGGTGGTCTGCGCCGAGGTGATGATGCGGACGTTGGGCAGGCTGCGCAGCTTGCGTTGCAGCACCTCGTCGGCGCGCAGCTTCGCCTCGTACTCGAACAGGGTGACGTGGCCGACGATGCCGGCCAGGTCGATGGCCGCCTCGACGCCGGAATTGCCGCCTCCGATGACCGCCACCCGCTTGCCCTTGAACAGCGGGCCGTCGCAGTGCGGGCAGTAGGCCACGCCCCGGTTGCGGTACCGGTCCTCGCCGGGCACCCCGAGCTGGCGCCAGCGCGCGCCGGTGGCCAGCACCACCGTCTTGGCGCGCACCGCGGCGCCGTTCTCCAGCTTCACCGTGACCAGGCCGTCATCGCCCGCGGGCACGAGCTCCACCGCGCGCTGCAGGTTCATCACGTCCACGTCGTATCCGTGCACGTGCTGCTCCAGCGCCGCGGCCAGCTTCGGGCCCTCGGTATACGGCACGGAAATGAAGTTCTCGATCGCCAGCGTGTCCAGCACCTGGCCGCCGAAACGCTCGGCCACGACGCCGGTACGGATGCCCTTGCGGGCGGCGTACACCGCGGCCGCGGCGCCGGCCGGGCCGCCGCCGACCACCAGCACGTCGAAGGCATCCTTCGCGGCGATCTTCTCCGCCTCGCGCCTGGCCGCGCCGCTGTCGAGCCTGGCGACGATCTCCTCCAGGCCCATGCGGCCGGAGGCGAACAGCTCGCCGTTGAGGAACACCGCCGGCACCGCCATCACCTGGCGGCTTTCCGCCTCCTGCTGGAACAGCGCGCCGTCGATCGCGACGTGGCGGATCCTCGGGTTGAGCACCGCCATCAGGTTCAGCGCCTGGACCACGTCCGGGCAGTTCTGGCACGACAGCGAGAACCAGGTCTCGAAGCTGTACTCGCCTTCGAGCGCGCGGATCTGTTCGGCCAGCTCGGGCGACACCTTCGGCGGGTGGCCGCCGACCTGCAGCAGCGCAAGCACGAGCGAGGTGAATTCATGGCCCAGCGGGATTCCCGCGAAGCGCAGCGAGATGTCGTGCCCGGGCGACGTCAGCGCGAACGAAGGCTTGCGTTCGGCGTCGTCGCGGCGGACCTCGACCGAGATCAGGCCGGACTGCGCGCGGATGTCCTCGAGCAGCTCGAGCAGCTCGCGCGACGCGTCGCCGTCATCGACCGAGGCAATGATCGTGACCGGGCGCTGCAGCCGTTCGAGGTAGGCCTTGAGCTGTGCCTTGAGGTTGGCGTCGAGCATGGGGACGGCTCCGGGGAAGGAGGCTGGGCAGGAACGGAACGGAGCCGACGCCGGTCGTGGAGAGAGGGGGAGGGGTACCGGCCGGCATCGGCTCCGGTCCGCTCCCGCGCCGCGCGGGGCGGAGCGGGGCGGAACCGGAAACGCCGCGGTGGACGGGTCAGATCTTGCCGACCAGATCCAGCGACGGGGTGATGGTCTTGGCGCCTTCGTTCCACTTGGCCGGGCAGACCTCGCCCGGGTGCTCGGCGACGTACTTGGCGGCCTTCAGCTTGCGCAGCGTCTCGTTGACGTCGCGGGCGATGGCGTTGTCGTGGACCTCCATCGTCTTGATCACGCCTTCCGGGTTGATGATGAAGGTGCCGCGCAGGGCCAGGCCCTCTTCCTCGATGTGCACGCCGAAGGCGCGGGTCAGCTGGTGGGTCGGGTCGCCGATCAGCGGGAACTGGGCCTTGCCGACGGCCGGCGAGGTCTCATGCCACACCTTGTGCGAGAAGTGGGTGTCGGTGGTGACGACGTACACCTCGGCGCCCAGCTTCTTGAACTCCTCGTAGTGCTCGGCGGCGTCCTCGACCTCGGTCGGGCAGTTGAAGGTGAAGGCGGCCGGCATGAAGATCAGGACCGACCACTTGCCCTTCAGCGTCTCGTCGGTGACCTCGACGAACTTGCCGTTGTGGTAGGCGTTGGCCTTGAACTGGGGGATCTGGGTATTGATCAGCGACATGTGCGTCATCCTTAGGTCAGGGGGGTGGAAGGCGAGATGGAACATCCCGCCGCAAAGGATAGGGATGGGCTATTAATAAGCCAAATTGATTATAGCAATTCTATTGATATGCAGGGCCTATTGGTGCGGGCGGCGCCTGCCGGACTTGCAATCCTTTTTGCGGCGCAGCAAAATCTGTCCCGTGCCGGGTTCCCCGGCCCGAAGTTCCGTATCACGTTTTCCTCCCTCCCACACGCGATACGGAATCCTTGAAGGCGGCTCCGGCCGCCTTCTTTTTTGCGTTCGGGGGCGGGCAACGGGCAGGATCCCCGCATGACGAAGACCGCTGGGGCACGGCTGGACGCACTGCTGCGCGAGGCGCGCGCGGTGATCGACGCGGCCGATGCCGAGCTGCTGCTGGCGCACGTGCTGGACCGGCCGCGCGGCTGGCTGTACGCATACGCGGAAGTCGCGGTGGAAGAGGCCGACGCGGCGCGGTTCCGGGCCCTGGTGGCACGGAGGGAGCGCGGCGAACCCGTGGCCTACCTCACCGGGCGCCGCGGCTTCTGGACCTTCGAGCTGGCGGTCACCCCGGACACCCTGGTGCCGCGTCCGGAGACCGAGACCCTGGTGGAAGCGGCGCTGGCGCGGCTGCCGGCGGATGCGCACGCGTGCGTGGCGGACCTCGGGACCGGCAGCGGCGCGATCGCGTTGGCCATCGCCGGCGAGCGTCCGCACGCGCGCGTGGTCGCCACCGACCGCAGTGCCGCGGCGCTGGCGGTCGCGCGCGCCAACGCCCGCATGCTGGGCATCCGCAACGTGGCGTTCCGCGAGGGCGACTGGTATGCCGCGCTCGGCGGCGGGGACGGGCCTTTCGACCTCGTCGCCAGCAACCCGCCGTACGTTGCCGGGGACGACCCGCACCTGGCGCAGGGCGACCTGCGCTACGAGCCTCGCGGGGCGTTGACGCCGGGCGGCGACGGCCTCGATGCGATCCGGATCCTGGTGGCCGGGGCGCCTGCGCACCTGCGCCCCGGCGGCTGGCTGCTGCTCGAGCACGGGTACGACCAGGGGGCGGCCGTGCGCGCGCTGCTCGGGGCGGCGGGATTCGTGGAGGTGGCCACGCTGCAGGACCTGGAAGGACGCGACCGGGTCGGGCTCGGCCGCTGGCCGGGGGCGGGCAGGGGTTAGACTTCCGCCATCGGACCAGCCAGGGAAGCACGATGCGCACGCTGTACCCGGAAATCGAACCCTTCGACACCGGCACGCTGAAGGTGGACGACCGCCACGTGCTGTACTACGAGCAGTGCGGCAACCCGAAGGGCAAGCCGGTGGTGATCCTGCACGGCGGCCCGGGTGGCGGCTGCAACGCGAAGATGCGCCGCTTCCACGACCCGTCGAAGTACCGCATCGTGCTGTTCGACCAGCGTGGCGCGGGCCGCTCGACGCCGCACGCCGAGCTGGTGGACAACACCACCTGGCACCTCGTGGCCGACATCGAGAAGCTGCGCGAGACCCTGGGCATCGAGCGCTGGCAGGTGTTCGGCGGCAGCTGGGGCTCGACCCTGGCGCTGGCCTATGCCGAGACCCATCCCCTGCACGTGACCGAGCTGGTGCTGCGCGGCATCTTCATGCTGCGCCGCTGGGAGCTGGCGTGGTTCTACCAGGAAGGCGCGTCGCGGCTGTTCCCGGACGCGTGGGAGCATTACCTCGCCGCCATCCCCGAGGAGGAACGTGGCGACATGATCGCGGCCTACCACCGCCGCCTGACCAGCGACGACGAGGAAACCCGCCTGGCCGCCGCGCGCGCGTGGAGCGTGTGGGAGGGTGCGACCAGCTTCCTGCGCATGGACCCGGATTTCATCAACAGCCACGAGGACCCGCGTTTCGCCTTGGCCTTCGCTCGGATCGAGAACCACTACTTCGTCAATGGCGGTTTCTTCGAGGTCGAGGACCAGCTGCTGCGTGACGCCTACCGCATCGCCGGCATCCCCGGCGTGATCGTGCATGGCCGCTACGACGTGGTCTGCCCGCTGCAGAACGCCTGGGACCTGCACAAGGTCTGGCCGAAGGCGGAGCTGGTGATCACGCCGACGTCCGGGCATTCGGCGTTCGAGCCGGAGAACGTGGACGCCCTGGTGCGCGCGACCGACGGCTTCGCCGCATGAAGCCGGGCGCGGCCCGCGCCTACCCGGCGCGGGTCCCGTCCGGGTTGTATTCGATCATCCACAGCCCGGCCCAGAGCTTGAGGTCGAGCTCGCAGCCCTCGCGGTACTTGCGCATCAGCCACGCCGGCGCCTCGGCGCGGGGGATCGCGTGGACGATGATGTTCTCGTCGTCCACGCCGCCGCCCTCGCCGACCCTGCGCAGATCGCGCGCGCGGACGAAGGCGATGCGCTCGTTGCTCATGCCGGAGGTGGTGGGGCCGACCAGCAGCACCTCGACCCGCCCGGGTTCCCAGCCCGTTTCCTCGACCAGTTCGCGCCGCGCGGCTTCCTCCAGGGTGTCGGTGTCATGGCGGCCGTCGCCGACCAGGCCCGCGGGCATCTCGATGGTCGGGGCCCCCAGCGGCACGCGGTACTGCTCGACGAACAGCACGCGGTCGTCGGGCGTCACTGCGATCACCAGCACCGCCAGCCCGTCCCGGCTGTGCTTGCGCTCGCAGTATTCCCAGTGGCCGCGCCGGACCATGCGCAGCCATTCGCCCTCGTACAGGACTTCGACGTCTTCGTTGCGGTTCATCCGGCGATGCTAGCGCACGCCGGGCGCCGCTGGCGCGGCCCAGCCTGGCGGGGTGCCGGGGCCCGCGGCCTCGAGCAGCCGGCGCCTGCTCAGCGGCCCGAAGCGCAGCGCCTCGGCCAGCGCCTGCAGTGCGTCGGGGTTGGCCGGCCCGCGCGGCATCTCCGGCGGATGGCCACCCAGCGGCGCCTCCACCGAGATGGTCGCCAGCCTGCGGCAGAGCAGGGCCGTCTCGCGGTGTTCGCGCAGGCGCGCGGCTGCCTGCGCCGCGCCGCGGAACCGCAGGAACGGGACCTCTTCGACGCGCGCGAGCAGGGCGTCGAGCGAGCCGAAGTGCGACAGCAGCACGGACGCGGTCCGCGCGCCGATGCCCGGCACCCCGGGGATGTTGTCGATGGGGTCGCCGCACAGCGCGAGGAAGTCCGGGATCTGCGGGGCCTCCACGCCGTGCCGCGCCTTCACACCGGCCATGCCCCAGCGCAGGCCGCGGGCGAAATCCCATTGCTCGTCGTGCTCGCGCAGCAGTTGCGACAGGTCCTTGTCGGCGGACACGATCACCCCGCGCATGCCCCTGGGGCGCGCGCGGTGCAGGGCGCTGCCGATCAGGTCGTCGGCCTCGTAGCGCTCGTGTGCGAGCACCGGCAGCCCGAGCGCGCCGCACAGGGCCTTGCAGTGGGCGAACTGGCGCTTGAGTTCCTCCGGTGCCGGCGGGCGGTTGGCCTTGTACGGCGGGTAGATCTCGTTGCGGAAGCAGGTGTCCAGCGCCTCGTCGAAGGCGATGGCGATGTGCCGCGGGCGCTCGCGCTCGAGCAGGTCGAGCAGGAAGCGCGCGAAGCCGTGCACGGCGTTGGCCGGCCAGCCTTCGGCATCCCGGAAGCCGTCGGGCATCGAGTGCCAGGCCCGGAACACGTACAGGCTGGCATCCACCAGGTAGAGCGGCGGCCGGGTCATGGCGCCGGCGCCCGCAGGACCAGGTCGGTCAGCAGCGCGGCGGGGTCGGGACGCTCGCGCTCGGGCACCTCCTGCCGCGGGGTGCCGATGTGGATGAAACCCGCGACGCGTTCGTGTCCACCCACGCCGAGCAGGCGCAGCACTTCCGGGTCGTAGGCCGGCCAGCCGGTCAGCCAGTTCGCGCCGAAGCCCATCGCCTGCGCCGCCTGCAGCAGCGCGAAGCAGACGCAGCCCGCGGTGAGCAGGCGCTCTGTCTCCGGGATCTTCGTGTCCTGCGGGTCGAGTACCGCGATCACGGCGATCACGACCGGGGCGTGGGAGAACCGCTGCCGGTCCTTCTCGACGACCGCGTCCCCGGCATCCGGGTCCCGGGCCCGCGACCGCGCCGCCAGCGCCTCGCCCAGGGCATGGCGGGCCTCGCCGCGGATCCGCAGGAACCGGAACGGCACCCGGCGGCCGTGGTCGGGGACGCGCACGGCCGAGCGCAGCATGCGCAGCAGGGTGGCATCGTCGGGGCCCGGCTCGCCGAGCTGCCGGGCGGGCACGCTGCGACGCGCATCGAGGACGGAAAGTGCCTGATTCGGTTGGGGTTCTGCGGATGCAGTCACAGACATGAAGATCCTGTTGGGAGAGGATGCTGTACGGCTTTTCCAGCCCGGCGCATTGTCCTCCGAAATGACGCTCGATCGCGATCCAGATTCCCTGCTGTCAGGCAGGCCATCCGGCCGGGCGCCCACGCCCAGGGTGCTGGAGACGCTGCGCCGGGACGCCGTGACCGAGCTGGGCGGGGTGCTCTCGGGGTTCTGGAGCACGATCGAGGAGCAGGTCCGGCTGGAGTCGCTGGCCTCGCACGATTTCGCCACCGCGCAGGAAGACCGCATGGCGGTGATGGCCCTGAGCCAGCGCGCGCTGGAGCTGGCCACGAAGTTCCGCGCCGCGATCGAGGCCGAGTTCGACCGCTGGGAGCGGCCAGGCGGCGATGCGGAGGACGACAAGCCCAAGTCGCTGAGCCTGATGTCGGAAAGCGAGCTGGAGATCCACCTGGCCGGGCAGCAGATCACCGAGCTGCTCGACCACCAGTTCCTGCATCCGCTGCGGCAGCTGGACGAGCGCCTCGGGCTGCTGGCCGAGTCGCTGGGGCTGCGCCGCGGCCGGCCCAACCCGCTGCGTCCCGAGGTGGCTGTCAGCGCCTTCGTGTCGCTGTTCGGCGCGGACGACCTGACGCCCAACCTGCGCTCGATGGTCTTCCATGAATTCGACAAGCGCCTGCCGAAGGTGCTGGGCGACCTGTACGAGAAGGCGAACAGGACGCTGGAGGCCGCCTCGTTCCACGTGCAGCCGGCCCCCGCGCGGCGGCCGGTGTCGCAACCCCTGCCTCCCATCCCGCAGCGCCGGCCCGCGGCCACGGCCCAGGAGGCCGGGGAGTGGATCCCCGACGGCGGCATCGTCGAGCACACGCCCTACGACGGCCATGCCGGCATCGCCGCGCCCGTGTCCGTCCCGGTCCCGGATCCGGCGGCATACGCGGGGGGCTATGCCGACCCGTACGGCGAGTCGCCCTCGACGCGGCTGATCCGCGAGCAGGTGGTGGCCGAGGCGCTGGCCAGCGGCAGGCCGCTGCGCTATCGCGACCTGGTCCGCGAGCATCTGCACGCCTGGCGGCAGCGCACCGCCGCCGCAATGGCCGCCATGGCCCAGGCGGTGCCGCCGGCCCCTGCGGCGGTCGCGGCTGGCCATGCCGCCGCCACGGCCCTGGCGGCCGGGGCTTCCGCGGTGGAGGGCCTGGAAGGCATGGACGGCGTGGACGGCGGCCGCGTCCTCGGGACGTCCGAGCTGCTGAGTCTGGCCAGCCTGCTGCAGGGCGAGGATCCCGAACCCTACGCCCGCGCCCTGTCCGGCGAGGGCGACCGGCCGCTGGCCGACGTGATCCGCCACCGCATCCTCAGCAGCCTGCGCCAGATCGGCTTCGATCCCGAGAAGACCCGCCTCAGCAGCGACGAGGAGGATGCGATCGACCTGGTTGGCATCCTGTTCCAGTCGCTGTTCGAGGCCAACAACCTGATGGACCAGGCGCGTGACCTGTTCGGGCGCCTGGTCGTTCCGTACCTGAAGGTCGCGCTGACCGACGACTCGATGTTCAACCGCCGCACGCATCCGGCGCGCCGGATGCTGGACGCGCTGACCGAGGCCTGCGACGGCAACGCCGGCGAGACTCCGCTGGACCGCGAGATCCTGCGCCGCGCCGGGCAGGTGGTCGACCGCGTCGTCGAGGAATACCAGGACGACCAGGCGATCTTCGAGCTCGCCGCGTCCGAGCTGCGCGACCTGCTCGACCAGCAGCGCAAGCGCGCCGAACTGGCCGAGAAGCGCGCCGCCGAGGCGATCCATGGCCGCGAACGCCTGGCGCAGGCGCGGCGCGACGCCGACAGCATCGTCGCCTCGCGCATGGCCGACCGGCCGCTGACAGCCGCGGTCGCGCATTTCCTCGACCGCCACTGGCGCCACCACCTGATCCAGACCTGGCTGCGCGACGGCCCCGATTCCGCGCGCCACCGCGCCGCGATCGGGCTTGGCGACGCGATGATCCAGGTCGATGCCGATGCCGCCGAGGTGCGCGGCGCTGTGGTGGCACAGCAGTTGCTCGCGCTGCAGGTGCCGCTGGCCGAGTGCTATTCGAGCTGCGGCATGGACGCGTCCGCGGCGCGCGACGCGATGGCCCGCATCATCGCAGCGCTGGCGTTGCCCGACACCCCGCGGCGCGTGCACCAGCCGCAGGCGATGGACCACGACGAGGCCGATTCCCCGGACGAGATGCTGCGTGGCCTGCGCCTGGCCGGCGGCACCGACACGCTCAAGTTCGATCCGGCCACGGCCGCGCGGATGCGGCGGCTGCGGGTCGGCCAGGGGCTGCGCCTGATCGACGAGGACGGGCGCGAGACCGCCTGCCGCATCGCCTGGATCAGCCCGCTCACCTCGCGCTTCCTGATCGTCAACCGCCGCGGCGTGCGCAAGCTGGTGGCCTCGCCCGAGGAGCTGGCGGCGCTGGTCGACGCCGGCCGCGCGGTGCTGCGGCCGATGGACTCGCCCTTCGACGAGGCCATGCGCCAGCTGTGGCAGCGGATCAACTCCGCGGACGCGGAACCGTCCGCGCGCAAACGCGCCGGCACCTGAGCCTGCGGCCGATCGCCAGCTCCGGGCCCATTCGCTAGGATGGGGGTGGTCCCATCGCAGGAGCGGAGCATGGTGACGATCGCGGTTGCCCGGGAGTCCGCCGAAGGCGAGCGCCGGGTCGCGTTGACGCCCGAAACCACGCGCAAGCTCGCCGCTGCCGGCGCGAAGGTGCTCGTGCAGCGCGGGCTCGGCACGCACGCGTATTTCCCCGACCAGGCCTACGCGGATGCCGGCGCGGAACTGGTGGACGGCGACCCGCGCCCGGAGGCCGATGTCGTGCTGTGCGTGCAGCCGCCGCCGGCCACGGTCATCGCCGCGATGAAGCAGGGCGCGGTGCTGGTCGGCATGCTGCAGCCGCAGGCCGACGCGGCACGGGCGGAGGCGATCCGCGCGCGTGGCATCCTCGCCTTCCCGCTCGAGCGCCTGCCGCGCACCACGCGCGCGCAGGCGATGGACATCCTCAGCTCGCAGGCCGGCATGGCCGGCTACAAGGCGATGCTGATCGCGGCGCAGCTGGCGCCACGCTTCTTCCCCATGCTCACCACCGCAGCGGGCACCATCCGCCCGTCGAAGGTGCTGGTGGTCGGCGCCGGCGTCGCCGGCCTGCAGGCCATCGCCACCGCCCGCCGGCTGGGCGCGCAGGTGGAGGGCTTCGACGTGCGCCCGGAGACGCGCGAGCAGATCGAATCGCTGGGCGGGCGCTTCCTCGACCTGGGCGTGGTCGCGGCGGGCGAGGGCGGCTACGCGCGTCCACTGACCGACGAGGAGCGCGCGCTGCAGCAGCAGCGCCTGTCGGACCACCTCAAGGGCATCGACGTGGTGGTCTGCACCGCGGCCGTGCCGGGGCGGCCGGCGCCGAGGATCATCACCGCGGCGATGGTCGAGGGCATGCGGCCCGGCAGCGTGATCGTGGACCTGGCCGCCGAGACCGGCGGCAACTGCGAACTGACCCGTCCCGGCCGGACGGTCGAGCACGGCGGCGTGACCATCGCCGGGCCGCTGAACCTGCCGGGCATGGGCGCGGTGCACGCGAGCGAGATGTTCGCGCGCAACGTCTGCAACTTCGTGATGCTGCTGCTGAAGGACGGCGCCCTCGCGCCCGACTGGGACGACGAGCTGCTGGCGAAGACGGTCTGGCCGGAACGCCCGGCCTGAGCCCGCGGGGCGGGCCGGTCAGGGCGTCGAAGGCCCGCGCTGCCCGCGCGGGGCGTGTTCCTCGATCCAGGCCTTGCGCTGTTCCGGCGTCATCGCCTTCCAGCGTTCGACCAGGGCCTTGCGCTCGGCTTCCGGCAGGTTGCGCATGTGGTGGAACAGGACGCGGGCCTGCTCGCGGCCCTCGGGCGACATGTGCCGCCAGCGCTCGTGGCCGCGGCGCGCGCGCTCGCGTTGTTCGGGCGTCATCGTCTCCCAGCGCCTGGCGTGGTCGAGCATGCGCTGGCGCTGTTCGGGCGTGCTTTCGTTCCAGCGGTCGCGGACCGGGGCGATCAGCAGCTCGCGCTGCTGCGGCGTCAGCCGGTCCCAGTCCGGCAGCGGCGCCTCCGCCTGCCGGGCGAAAGCGGCCACGGGCACCGACAGGAGCACGGGGAGGAGGACGGGCAGGATCTTGCGCATGGGGCTTACTCCATCGCCAGCAGGGTGGCGTCGCTGGAGGCGAGCCACAGGTAGAACTCCGGATTCTCGTCGAGCGCGGTGTAGCCGTCGTCGACGTCGTCGGCCGGCACGGTCGCCACGGTGGCCTGTGCCGGGGCGGGCACCGGTTCGTCGCGCAGCAGGCCTTGCCCCGCCATCAGCGCGACCGCCGCGACGGCGGCCGTGGCGAAGCCGGCGCGCAGCCAGCCGGACAGGAGCCGGGGGCGTTCCGTGGCCTGCAGGGCGGCGTGCCGCCGACGGTGCAGTTCCGCGGTGGTGGCCGCGGAGACGTGCGACACCGCCTGCGCGTACACGGCGCGCGCGGCACGGTCGAAGCGGTCGTCGGTGGTCATCGGAAGTCCTCCAGTCGTTTCTGCAATGCCTCGCGGGCGCGGAACAGGTGCGTCTTCACCGATCCCTCGCTGCAACCCATGATCCGGGCGGTGGTCTCGACGTCGAGTTCCTCGAGCACCCGCAGCGTGAACGCCTCGCGCTGGCGCGCCGGGAGCTCGCGCAGGGCCCCGGCCAGCTGCGCCCAGGCCTCGCGCCCGTCGTGGGCGCGGGACGGGTCGGCCGCATCGGGGTCGGCCCAGTCGATCTCGCCGCCGTCGGCGGTCCGCGCGTCGGTCAGCCAGCCGAGCCGGAACGTGCGCCGGCGCTGGATGTCGATGACCCGGCTGCGCAGCACGGTCCAGAACAGCGGGGCCCATTCCTCCGGCGGGCGGTCGCGGTAGCCCAGCATCCGGGCCATCGCATCCTGCACCGCGTCCAGGGCGTCGTCCCGGTGGCGCAGGCCCAGCTCCGCGAACCGGAAGGCGCGGGCGGAGACGCCGGCCAGGAACTGTTCCAGCGTCTGCGGGGTGGCGTTGGCGGAGGCGCCGTGCATGGGCGCCAGCGTACCCGCTGCCGCCTCCGCATGCCGTGCCGCCTGCCAGGTGTCCCGTCCGCCGTCCATTCCGGCCGTCCGCGTCCTCCGGGGTGTCCATGGGCATCAACGCGCCCGGGCGGGGGCGGTTGACAGGCTGGCCGGCCGTTCACCGGCGGTTATGATGCGGAGGACACCGCGATGGAGACTGGCCGATGGACGGTTTCGTGGCGCTGTACATCATCATGCTGGCGGCGATCGCCGGCCACGTGATCATCTCGCGGGTGCCGGTGATCCTGCACACCCCGCTCATGTCCGGTTCGAACTTCATCCACGGCATCGTGCTGATCGGCGCGATGGTCGTGCTGGGCCATGCCGGGACGCCGCTGGAGAAGGCCATCGGCTTCGCCGCCGTGTTCCTCGGGGCGGGCAACGCCGCCGGCGGTTACGTGGTGACCGAGCGGATGCTGGAGATGTTCCGCTCCAGCCACAGGCCGGCCGGAGGGGGTGGCGCATGAGCCCGGCGCTGGCGCAGGCCCTCGGGGTCGCGATCAAGGCCAGCTACCTGGTCGCGGCGACGCTGTTCCTGCTCGGTCTGCAGCGCATGGCCTCGCCGGTGACCGCGCGCAGCGGCATCCGCTGGGCCGGGCTGGGCATGCTGGTCGCCACCGCCGCCACGTTGTTCCTGCCCGGGCTGCACAACCTCGGGCTGATCCTGGTGGCGGCACTGCTTGGCACGGTCGCGGCGTGGATCTGGGGCAGGAAGGTGGCGATCACCGACATGCCGCAGATGGTGGCGCTGTTCAACGGCATGGGCGGCGGTTCGGCCGCGGCGATCGGCGCGGTGGAACTGCTGCGCTGGTCGGCGGCCGGCCGGGCCTCCGGCACGGTGCCGCTGGTGCTGGCGGTGGCCGGTGCGCTGATCGGCGCGGTGTCGCTGTCGGGTTCGGTGATCGCCTGGGCCAAGCTCGACGGGCACATGGACCGCCGCTACACCTTCCCGGGGCAGCAGGCGTTCAACGCCCTGCTGGCGCTGGCCACGGTCGTGCTCGGCGCGGTGGCGGCGTGGTCGCTCGGCGCCCCGTGGATCATCGCCTTCTTCACCGCCGCGCTCGCGCTTGGCGTGCTGATGACCCTGCCCATCGGCGGCGCCGACATGCCGGTGGTGATCTCGCTGTACAACGCGCTGACCGGGCTTGCGGTCGCGTTCGAGGGCTACGTGCTCGGCAACGAGTCGCTGCTCATCGCAGGCATGATGGTCGGCGCGGCGGGCATCCTGCTCACCCGGCTGATGGCGAAGGCGATGAACCGGCCGCTTGGCAACGTGCTGTTCGGCAGTTTCGGGGGCACGGGCGCGGGTGGGCAGGCCATCGCCGGCGCGCAGAAGCCGATCGAGGCGGCGGATGCGGCGGCGATGATGGCCTTCGCCGAGCGCGTGGTGATCGTCCCCGGCTATGGCATGGCGGTGGCCCAGGCGCAGCACAAGATCTGGGAGCTGGCGCAGCGCCTGATCGACCGCGGGGTCAGGGTGAGGTTCGCGATCCACCCGGTCGCCGGGCGCATGCCCGGGCACATGAACGTGCTGCTGGCCGAGGCCGGTGTGCCGTATGACCTGATCGCCGACATGGACGACATCAACCCCGAGTTCCCCACGACCGACGTGGCGCTGGTGATCGGCGCCAACGACGTGGTCAACCCGGTGGCGAAGACCGACCCGTCCTCGCCCATCTACGGCATGCCGATCCTCGACGTGGCGTCGGCGCGGAACGTCATCGTGATCAAGCGCGGCAGGGGCACGGGCTTCGCCGGCATCGAGAACGCGCTGTTCTACGCCGACAACACGCGCATGCTCTATGGCGACGGCGCGGAGGTGGCGAACGCACTGGTCGCCGAGCTGAAGGCGCTGGACGGCGGCGGGCATTGAGCCTGCCGCAGCCTGCGTCGCTGGCCGGTCCCGCCCGGTGGCGGCGTGCCCGGCTGCCCCGGGGGCACAGTCGCCGGATCGCGGAGCGGCAGCGCCGCCGCAGGCGGGGTCACGACGTGGTGGCCGGGGGCGCTTCCGGCGTGGGGAAAAGCGCCCGGCGCGCGAACAGCGCGCAGGTGGTGCCGACCAGGAACATGTGCGCGGCAAGGTGCGAGGCGACCATCCATGCCGGGGTGGGGATCGCGGCACCGATCGCGGACAGGGGCACGACCACGTGGTTCATCACGACGTAGAGCACGACGCCGTAGAGGGGGCCGGACACGAAGGGATGCCTTGCCAGTACGGGCAGCCTGCGTGCGGCGAGCCAGAAGGCTGCGGCCATGCAGGTGGCGATGAAATAGTGCGAAACCAGGCCGAGCACCGCGGTCTGCCACCCCCCGGCCACCGCCCCCTCGCGTCCCACCCATCCGGCGGCGATGCTGTGCAGGATGCGGACGGGGCCGATGCCTTTCGCGCCCCACAGCGTGCAGATGTAGATGAGGTCGAGCGTGCCGGCGACCAGTCCGCCGGCGAGGACATGGCGGAGAGGGGAGGGAAGAGACATTGCTCCGGTGCCTGTCAATGGATCCGCGTGAATTGGAAAGTGGCCCGGGACTGCCGGACCAGAGCCTTTTCTGGCGGTATGGATGGGGCCGGATGCCGCTCCGCGGGGACGTTCAGAAACATGCCGGAGAGAGGTGGGCTGACATGCATGTGGCGGTCCAGGCCGGCGGGTCATGCAGGGGGTGTCCCGTGAGGGCCGGGAGGATCGCGCCGGACAGCAGCATGCACATCACCAGACCGTAGGCAGCACCACAGGCCACGTTGTCGCGCATCAGCACGGGGAATATGCGCGCAAGGCCCCGGTAGGCCGCGGCGAGCACGCACATCACCGCGACGAAAAGCACGTAGCAGGATGTGATGGAGACTGTCCCGGCCGTTCCTGCGGGAAGTCGCAGCACACGCGTTGGCGATGTGCTCCCCCCGGCCCACCAGGCGATGGCCAGGCTGGTGCCGAGCATGGCCAGGGCCAGGCCGCAGGAGATGGCGGCATGCGGGACGCGAAGGCACGCGTTGCACGAACCAGCGATGCGGATCAGGAGGATGGGCATGGTCGTGGGGCGGCGTGGGGAATGGCCCCATCAGGCCCCATGCAATTGGTACTATCAAGGGTCAATCGCGCGTCATCGAATGGTGCCAATGTTCACGCGCGAGGCCATGCCATGATTCTCGACGGACATGGGCCTTTGCACGCGCAACTGACGCGTGCGCTGAGGGCCGGGATCCTGCAGGGCAGGTTCGCGGCCGGCAGCAGGCTGCCCCCGACCCGGTGGCTGGCCGAGGAACTCGGCGTGTCCCGCAACACCGTGCTGGCGGCCTACGAGCAATTGCGCGCCGAAGGATTCATCGAGGGGCGCGTCGGATCGGGCAGCTACGTGTCGCGGCATTGGCCCGCGTCCGCCGGTTCCCCGTCCGGGCCGGCGGAGGAAGCTCTCGCCGCCCAGTCGCGTTATGCCGCGCGCGCGAGAGAGACCTTCAGGTGCGATGACATGCCAGGGCGCGCGATCCCGGGGGTGCGGTACTCGTTCCAGTACGGCGTGCCCCTGACCAATCCGCTACTGACAACGGCATGGGCGCGCGCGCTGTCGCACGCGGCCGGTTACACGCGGCCCGCCTACCCCGCGATCCAGGGAGTGCGTGAGCTGCGCGAGGCGATCTGCGACTACCTGGCCCGCCGGCGCGGGATCCACGCCGACCCGGATGACGTGCTGGTGGTCGCGGGGACCCAGCAGGCGCTGGCGGTGACCATGCGGGTGCTGCTCGATCCCGGCGATGCGGCGGCGATCGAGGAGCCGCACTACTTTGCGATCCGCATGGGCCTCCAGATCCATGGCGCGCGGGTCCATAGGGTGCCGGTCGACGACGATGGGCTGCGCGCAGACCTGTTGCCGGAGCCTGCGCCGAAGCTGGTCTGCGTGACGCCGTCGCACCAGTTCCCCACGGGCGCGGTGATGTCGCTCGCCCGGCGCGTGGAGCTGCTGGAGTACGCCGCGCGCCACGGCAGCTGGATCTTCGAGGACGACTACGACGGCGAGTTCCGGTACGACGGCCGGCCGCTGGCGGCGCTGCGCTCGCTGGACCGGCAGGGCAGGGTGATCTACGTGGGGACCTTCTCCAAGGCGATCTTCCCGGCCTTGCGGCTGGGCTACCTGCTGGTGCCGCCGGCCCTGCGCCGTGATTTCACCGCCGCGAAGTGGGCGGAGGATTTCGGCTCGCCGGCGGTCGAGCAGGTGGCGCTGGCCAACTTCATGCGCGATGGCAGTTTCGAGCGCCACCTCAGGCGCAGCGCGCGCACGTTGAAGGAGAGGCGCGCCACCCTGATCGCGGGGTTGAGCGACCGCAGCCGTGCCGAGGGTGACGCCCTCATCGCGCTGGCGCGTTCCCGCGGGCTGGGCCTGTACCCGATCTCGCCGTACTACGCCGGCGATCCGCCCGACCGTGCCGGGCTGCTGATGGGCTATTGCGGGCTGTCCGTGCGCGAGATCGGCGAGGCCATCGCGATCTTCGCCGGCTGCCTGGACGAACTGTTCCCGGCGGCATCCTCAGCGTGAGGCGAGCAGGGCGGCCAGCAGCCCGGCGGCGAACCAGGCCAGGTCGCCGGCGGTGGTGCCCAGCCGCACCAGAAGCCAGCCGAATTCGGTGCCCATGCGCAGCAGCGATTCCCAGGGCATCAGCCCGAGCGGCCCCCCGATCCGTGCCGCGGCGATACCCCAGCAGGCCAGGAAGATGGTGAACGCCGTGGCGAGCACGGCGGTGGCCGCGCGCCGCGTGCCGGGCCGTACCCGGGCCATGCGCAGCATCAGCGCCATGTCCAGCCCGGCGAACACGGCCATGGCGCTGCAGCCCCGGCCCGTCCAGGCGGCCAGCAGGACCCAGGCGGCGGCGAAACCGAGGCTGGACAGCGCCAGCAGGAGGAGGGCGGACAGGGCCGTGCGGACGGGAAAGGGACTGGGCATGCGCGGCGGGGGAACAGGCTGTTGCGGCAGGATACCCGTTCGACGCCGGTACAATGGAAGGACTTGAGCGGCGCGCCGCCGCCCCCATCCCGTCCCCATGTACTCCCGCAGCAGCGAACCGGTGCGCTTCGAGCGCGATTGCGAAGTCGTCATGGTCCCCCAGGGCGAGACCGTGACCCTGCCCGCGGGCAGCGTGGGCTACATCACCCAGGCGCTGGGCGGCAGCTGGACGGTGTTCGTGGAGGGCAACCTGTTCCGCGTCGCCGGCAAGGATGCCGACGCCATCGGCAAGGAACCGCCGCCGCCGCTGGAACTGCCCGAGGACGCCGATGACGCCGCGGTCGAGCGTCTGGTCTGGCAGCAGTTGCGCACCTGCTACGACCCCGAGATCCCGATCAACGTGGTCGACCTTGGCCTGGTGTACGAGGCCAACGTCGTGCCGCGTGGCGAGGGCCGTCGCGCGGTCGAGGTGAAGATGACCCTGACCGCGCCCGGCTGCGGCATGGGCGAGATCCTCGTCGACGACGTGCGCAGCAAGCTGGAGATGATCCCGACCGTCGAGGAGGCCGACGTCGAGCTGGTGTTCGACCCGCCGTGGAACCGCTCGATGATGTCGGAGGCCGCCCGCCTCGAGACCGGCATGCTGTGATGCCCGGGCCTGCGGCCGGCCAATGCGCGGATCCGTGACGGCAGCCGCGCTTTCCCCCGGAACTGCATCGTCCCCGCCCCCTTGAGCCTTCACGCGGCGGTCCCTTAGCGTCGTTTCCGCGGGCGCCGTCCGGGCCTGCCCGCAGCCACGCCGGTTCCCGGCGGCGACAGGGACGCCCGTTCTCCCCCCACCGTTCCTGACCCGTCCCCGGTCCGGAGTTCCGCCGTGCAATGCGGCTTTTTCCTACTTTCTGGGGGTATTGTCGATGTCGAAGTCAGATGTCTCGATCGGACGCATCCGCCTGCATGCCCTGGCGCTGGCCACGGCCACGGCCCTGTGTGCCACCGGCGCCGTGGCGGCCGAGCGGCTGAACCTCGACGGCCTGCGGTCCGCGGAGCTGCATGACCGCTTCATCGTGAAGTACCGGGAAGGCAGCGCCACGCGCACCGACGACGCCAGCCTGGAGAAGGCACTGGCAAGGGCGGCGAGGGCGTTGCCCGCCGATGCCTCGCGCCGCGCGCCAGGCATCCAGCGCCTGCGCCGCACGGCCACGGGCGCGGAGGTGATCCGCACCGATCGCAAGCTGGACCGCGCCGAGGCCGAGTCGCTGATGCGCCAGCTCGCGGCCAATCCGGACGTCGAGTACGTCGAGGTCGACAAGCTCAACCGCCTGTTCCTCACCCCGAACGATACCTACTTCAGCCAGCAGTACGGCTTCGGCGCCGGCGCCGGCGGCATCCGCGCGACCGAGGCCTGGGACAGGGCGACCGGCGCGGGGGTGGTGGTCGCGGTGCTCGACACCGGCATCACCAGCCACAGCGACCTCAACGCCAACATCCTGCCGGGCTACGACTTCATCAGCGATTCCTTCGTCGCCAACGACGGCAATGGCCGCGATCCCGACCCGAGCGACCCGGGCGACTGGGTCAGCGCCAACCAGTGCGGCTTCCCGCATTCCGCGCAAAGCTCGAGCTGGCACGGTACCCATGTCGCCGGCACGGTCGCCGCGGTGACCAACAACGGCAAGGGCGTCGCCGGCACCGCGTTCAACGCCAAGGTCGTGCCGGTGCGCGTGCTCGGCAGGTGCGGCGGCTACGATTCCGACATCGCCGACGCCATCATCTGGGCTTCCGGAGGCACGGTCGGCGGCGTTCCCGCCAACGCCAACCCGGCGGAGGTGATCAACCTCAGCCTCGGTGGCCAGGGCTCCTGCGGCACCACGATGCAGAACGCGATCAACAGCGCGGTCTCGCGCGGCACGACCGTGGTGATTGCAGCCGGCAACGACAACGCCAACGTGTCCGGCTATTCGCCGGCCAACTGCAACAACGTGATCGCGGTAGCCTCGGTGACCAACACCGGCGCGCGTTCCAGCTTCTCCAACTACGGTTCCCTGATCGACATCGCAGCGCCCGGCTCGTCGATCGTGTCCACGCTCAACAGCGGCAGCACCTCGCCGGGTTCGGAGACCTACGCCTCGTACAGCGGCACCTCGATGGCGACGCCGCACGTGGCCGGCGTGGTCGCGCTGGTGCAGTCCGTCGCGCCGACGCCGCTGACCCCGGCGCAGGTGGAGACGCTGCTGAAGAACACCGCGCGTCCCTTCCCGGCCACGCCCTCGCAGCCGATCGGCGCCGGCATCGTCGATGCCAAGGCCGCGGTGGATGCCGTGCTCGGCGGCAACAACGGCGGTGGCGGCAACGTGCTGCAGAAGGGCGTGCCGGTGACCGGCCTGTCCGGCGCCAGTGGCAGCACGCAATACTGGACCGTCAACGTGCCGGCCGGTGCCAGCAACCTCGTCATCAAGACGTCCGGCGGCACCGGTGACGTGGACCTGTACGTCCGCCACGGTTCACAGCCGACCACCGGCACCTACGACTGCCGCCCGTACCTGAGCGGCAACAACGAGACCTGTACCTTCGCCTCGCCGCAGGCCGGGACCTGGCACGTGATGCTGCGCGGCTACACCAGCTACTCGGGCGTCAGCCTGCTTGCCGACTGGACGGCCGGTGGCGGCGGCAACACGCCGCAGACCTACACCAACGACACCGACTACCCGATCTACGACAACGCCACGGTCGAGAGTCCCATCACGGTCAGCGGCCGTACCGGCAACGCCCCGAGCAACACCCCGGTCGCGGTGGACATCCGCCACACCTGGCGCGGCGACCTGAAGGTGGACCTGGTCGCGCCGGACGGCAGCGTGTACGTGCTGCACAACCGCACCGGCGGCAGCGCGGACAACGTCATCGGCACTTACACCGTGAACCTGTCCAGCGAGCCGAAGAACGGCACCTGGAAGCTGCGGGTGACGGACTACGCCAGCGGCGACACGGGTTACATCAATTCGTGGAGCATCACCTTCTGAAGGCGCGGCACGCGCCCGAGCGGCGGCCCCCCGCGGGGGGCCGCCGTCGCGCCGGCGCCCGCCCCGGGGCGACGGCTTGCCTGGCGTTCATGCGCCGTGCGGTCCAATGCGGGCAGGCCCGAATGCGGCAGGAGACCGAGCCATGCCGGGACCCACCATGACGCCGGTGCTGGTAGCCTGCCTCGCCATGGCACTCCCGCTGGCGGGGTGCGCGGCGACTGCGGGAGGCAGCGGTCAGATGGGCATGCAGGCATCCAACCCGACGGCCACGGCCGGCGACCGCTTCATCGTGAAGTTCCGCGAAGGCAGCGCGCCCGCGGGCGACCCATCCGAATTGCAGCGCCGGCTCGACGCCCTGGCGCCGGAAGGCGTGATGCTCGCCTGGAAGCGCCGCCTTGCCGTCGGCGCCGACCTGTTCATCGCCAGCCGCCCGCTCGATCCGGCCGAGGCGGAGGCGCTGATGCGGCGCTTCCGCGGGGACCCGGACGTGGAGTACATCGAGCCCGACGCAAGGATGGGGATCGGCCCGGTCCGGCCCGGGTTCCCGGGCCGCGGGACCGACTGAGGGGCAGGCCTCAGTCCACCGCCTCGAAGCGGTTGGCCTCGACGTTCTTGCGGACCTTTCCGGGGTTCCAGATCCGCCCGTTCATCGCGATGTAGACGCCCGGCGGCAGCGACTGCACGGCACCGACGGCGGTGCCGATGTTGAACTCCGCGTCGGAGCCGCGGAAGCGCGCGGGATTGAGCGCGCCGGTGAGCACGATGGTCTTGTCCGGGATGGAGGCCAGCACCTTCGCGGTCGCGATCATGGTGTCGGTGCCGTGGGTGACCAGCACGTGCCGCGCCGGCTGCGCGGCGATGGTGGCGCGCACCAGCTCGCGGTCGGCGTCGGTGATGTGCAGCGAGTCCTTGCGCAGGATCGGGATCACCCGGAAGCGGAAGGCGACGCCGAGTTCCTCGAGGATCCGGCCGATCTGCGGGTCGCCGACCTGGTAGTCGGACTTGTCGTCGAAATAGACCTTGTCGATGGTGCCGCCGGTGGTGACGATCAGCAGCTCTTCCATGCCCGGCCTCCGGGGTGGCGTTGCGGGACGCGCATTCTACCGGCGCCGCGCGAAGCGCGCCGACAGCGCCGGCCAGGACGCGGCGAACACGATGCCCAGCGACAGTGCCGTCACCGCCAGCGCGTGGCCGCGGACGGCGGGGACGGACCATGCCTCCATCACCCCGTGCGCGAACCACAGCAGCGCCAGCACCGAGGCCCAGAACGAGGGCAGCCTGCGCCCGCGCCATGCGCCCGGGACCAGCAGCAGCGGCGGCAGGCAGAACAGCACCCAGGCCGCGGCCCGGTGCGCATCGTGCGCGAAGCGCAGGGCGTAGACGCCCGCGAGTGCCGCCAGCAGCGCGGCGAGCACGTGCCTGGAAGCGGGGCGGGTCCTGGCGGTGCTCACGGCGACAGCCGCGCGGCCAGCTCCGCGACGCGCCGCCCATGGGCGCGCGCCAGCAGGGCCTCGTCCGCGGTCAGTTCCGGGTCGTCCTGCGGGCCGGCGACGTGGCTGGCGCCGTACGGTGTGCCGCCGCCGCGGGTGGACGACAGCGCCGGCAGGGTGTAGGGCAGGCCGACCAGCACGCAGCCGTGGTGCAGAAGCGGCAGCATCATCGACAGCAGGGTCGATTCCTGGCCGCCGTGCTGGGTGGCGGTGGAGGTGAACACCCCGGCCGGCTTGCCGGCGAGCGTGCCGCTGGCCCACTCCGCGCCGAGGGTGTCGAAGAAATGCTTCATCGGCGCGGCCATGTTGCCGAAACGGGTGGGGCTGCCGACCAGCAGGCCGGTGCATTCGGCCAGGTCCTCGCGGGTGACGTAGGGCGCGCCGTGCTCCGGCACCGGCGGTGCCGCGGCCTCGGTCACCGGCGCCACAGGCGGGACCGTGCGCAGGCGCGCGGCCATGCCCGCGACCTCGCCGACCCCGCGCGCGATCTGCCGTGCCAGCGCGGCGACCGAACCGTTGCGGCTGTAGTAGAGCACCAGGATGTCGGCCATCTGTTCCTCCCGGCCGTCCGCCACGGTGACGCGGGACGGCACGCATGCGCGCGGCAGTTTGACAGCGGGGGCGTCCGCCGTGAAGTGCGTCTGCTACGCTTCGCGCATGGAGCCGCTGGACACCGCCAACCGCTGGGCCGGGCGCCTCCGCGACCGTGCGCGGATGGAGTCCTTCGCCCGCTTCCTCGCCAGGCGGTTCCTCGACGACAACCTGTTCCAGGCCGCGGCGTCCCTGGCCTACACCACGATCTTCGCGCTGGTGCCGCTGGCGGTGGTCGTGTTCGGCATCCTCTCGGTCTTCCCGGTGTTCTCGGAGTGGCGCGAGGCGCTGACCGACTTCGTGTTCCGCAACTTCGTCCCGGGTGCCGCCAGCCGGCTCCGCGACCTGTTGCTGCGGCTCACGGAGAATACCGGCCAGTTGACCGTGGCCGGCGTGGTGGCGCTGGTGCTGTCGCTGCTGGTGACGCTCAACAGCGTCGAATCCACCTTCAACCGCATCTGGCGCGTGCCGGCGGCGCGCCCGCGGCTGAGCCGCTTCCTGGTGTACTGGACGGTGCTGACGCTCGGGTCGCTGCTGGCGGCGGCCTCGCTTGCGTTCTCGGCCTGGATCTTCGCGCTGCCGCTGTTCAGCACCGAGGAAGGCCGCTGGGTGTCGAACCTCTGGGTCCGATGCGCGCCGTTCCTGATCGAACTCGGCGCGATCACCGCGGTCTACCGCGTGGTCCCGCACCGCGGCGTGGAATGGCGCCACGCGTTCGCCGGGGCGCTGGTCGCGGCCCTGCTGCTGGAGTGCATCAAGTGGGGGCTGGGGATCTACCTGGCCGGCTTCGACGGCTACCAGCGGCTGTACGGCGCGCTGGCGGCGTTCCCGATCCTGCTGATGTGGATCTACCTGTGCTGGACGGCGGTGCTGCTGGGTGCCTCGTTCGCCTCGGCCCTGTCCGCGTTCCGTTACCAGCCGGCCTCGATGCGCCTGCCGGAGGGCTACGAGATCTACGGCCTGCTGCGCCTGCTCGGGAGGTTCGCGCAGGCGCGCCGGCAGGGCCGGGGGCTGCACACCGCGCGGATCCTGGAGCTGGAGCCGATGCTGACCGACAGCCTGCTGCAGGAGCTGCTCGCGCAGCTGTCCGGCATCGGCCTGGTGGCACGCGCCGAGTCCGGTGAATGGCTGCTGTCGCGCGACCTCGGAGACGTGACCCTGGGCGAACTCTACGAGGCCTGCAACCTGCGCATCCCCGTGGCCGAGGCCCACCTGCCGTGCCGGGACGATGCCCTGGGCGCCGCCGCCGCGGGTACCCTCGACGAACTCCGCGTCCCGCTGCGCGACCTGCTCAGGCGCAGGGTCGCCAGCCTCTTCCCCGAAGGAACGTTGCAATGAAGCACCTGCCGACCGTCCTGATGTGCTGCCTTTCGCTGCTGACGCTGTCCGCCTGCGGGTCGGGGGACAGGCCTGAGGAACAGGCCCCGGCGCCGCAGCCCGCGGCCGCCGATCCGCCGCTGCCCGACATCGTGGCCGGGGAAGGGGAAGGGACCGGCAAGCCCGAGGTGCCGACGCTGCGGGTCACCACCATCGACGGCACGGAGTACGACCTGGCCGAGCACCGCGGCAAATGGGTGGTGGTCAACTTCTGGGCGACGTGGTGCTCGCCCTGCCTGAAGGAGATGCCGGAGCTGTCGGCGCTCGACGTGATGCGCGAGCACATCGAGGTCGTGGGCCTGGCCTACGAGGAGATCTCGCCGGAGGAGATGCGTGCGTTCCTCCAGGAACACCCCGTGGCCTACCCGGTCGCCATCATCGACGTGTACGACCCGCCGGCCGACTTCGACACGCCGCGCGGGCTGCCGATGACCTACCTGATCGCGCCCGACGGCCGCGTCGCGCGCCAGTTCCTCGGGCCGGTGACGGCGAAGGAGATCGAGGACACCATCGCCGGCGCCGGTGGCCCGGTGGCGGGAGGCGCGTGATGGCCACAGCGCGCTTCACCATCCGTGGCAAGGTGCAGGGTGTGTTCTTCCGCGCCGGCACACGCGCCCAGGCGCAGGCGCTGGGCCTGCGCGGCTGGGCGAGGAACCTGCCGGACGGCAGCGTCGAGGTGGTCGCCTGCGGCGACGCGCACGCCATCGAGGTGCTGGCGCAATGGCTGGAGGAAGGGCCGCCACAGGCGCGCGTGGACGAGGTCGTGCGCGAGCCGGACGTGCCGGCGGTGCCGGAGGACGTTTCCTTCGAGGTGCGCTGAGCGCCCGGCCGCCGGCCGGAGGTCCGCCGCCGGGGTGCGGTTCGGGCTGCACGCGTGCCGCGCGCGGCCATGTCCCCGCCCGGCTGCGGCTGCCCCACTGCCGTCCGCCAGGCCCGGTGCCCGGCGTCACGCAGGTTCCTTCAGCCGCGGCCGGAGCGTGGCGAGGTTGCAGGGCCGGGTGCGCGCGTCGAGCTGTGCGCGGATGATCTGCTCCCATGCCGTGCGGCAGGCCGAGGTCGAGCCCGGCAGGGCGAACAGGAAGGTGCCGTTGGCCAGTCCCGCGAACGCGCGCGACTGCAGCGCGGAGGTGCCGATCTCCTCGAACGAGATCGCGCGGAACAGTTCCCCGAAGCCTGGCATCTCCTTGTCCAGCAGCGGCAGCAGCGCCTCGGGGGTGGAATCGCGGCCGGTGAAGCCGGTGCCGCCGGTGACCAGGATGCCGTCCACCGCGGGGTCGGCGATCCACTTCGACACCAGCGCCCGCAGCGCGTAGCGGTCGTCCGGCAGCAGCGCGCGCTCGTGCAGGCCGTGGCCTTCGGCCTGCAGCGCGGAGGCCAGGTAGTCGCCGGAGCTGTCCTCCGCCAGCGTGCGCGTGTCGGAGACGGTGAGGATGCAGATGGACAGGGGGATGAATTCGTTCGAGGCGCTCATGGCGTGAGCGTAGCGCAGGCGTGGCGCCGGCGGCATCCGTGGCAGGTGGTTAGCGCAACGCCAGCGAGTACCACTGGGTCGCGTCCTCGTGCCAGCCGGCGGCGCGGTAGGCGGCGCGGGCGGCTTCGTTGTCGCGCGCGGTCTCCAGCTGGATGCCGACGGCGCCGTCCCCGCGTGCGAAACCGGCCGCCGCGTCCAGCAGCCGGCGTGCCACGCCACGGCGGCGCATCGCCGGCTGCACGAACAGGTCGTTCAGGATCCAGATCCGCGCCAGCCGCACGGACGAGAACATCGGGTAGAGCTGGGCGAAACCCGCCGGTTCGCCGTCGAGGCGCGCCAGCAGCGCACGCGACTCGCCGAAACGCAGGCGCCGGCGCAGCCATTCCCGCGCGGCGTCCAGGTCCGACGGCTGGCCGTAGAACCGGCGGTAGGCATCGAACAGCCCGGCGAGCGCGTCGAGGTCGGCCGGGCTGGCGTGGGCGATGGTGACGGGCATGGTCAGGATTCCCCGGTGAGGCGGGCCAGTTCGTCGGCGCGGTGCTCGCGTGCCAGCCGCTCGATCAGCACGTCGAGGTCGCCGTCGAGGATGTTCTGCAGGTCGTACAGGGTCAGGCCCTCGACGCGGTGGTCGGTGACCCGGCCCTGCGGGAAGTTGTAGGTGCGGATGCGCTGGCTGCGGTCGCCGCTGCCGACCTGCAGCCTGCGGCTGGCCGCGGTTTCCGCGGCGCGGCGCGCGGCCTCCATCTCGGCGATGGTGGCGCGCAGGCGTTTCATCGCCTTCTCGCGGTTGGCGTGCTGGCTGCGCTCGGACTGGGACTCGACCACGATCCCGGTGGGCAGGTGGGTGATGCGTACCGCCGAGTCGGTCTTGTTGACGTGCTGGCCGCCGGCGCCGGAGGAACGGAAAGTGTCGATCCGCAGGTCCGCCGGGTTGATCTCCACCGGCTCGCCTTCCTCCTCGATCGGGATGATCGCCACCGTCGCCGCGGAGGTGTGGATGCGGCCCTGCGACTCGGTCTCCGGCACGCGCTGGACGCGGTGGGTGCCCGATTCGAACTTGAGCTTCGCGTACGCGCCTTCGCCTTCGACCCTGGCGATGACCTCGCGGAAGCCGCCGTGCTCGCCGGGGTTGGCCGACTCGATCTCCACCCGCCAGCCCTGGCGCTCGGCGTAGCGCGTGTACATGCGCAGCAGGTCGCCGGCGAAGATCGCGGCCTCGTCGCCGCCGGTGCCGGCGCGGATCTCGAGGTACAGGCCGCCGTCGTCGCGCACGTCGCGCGGCACCAGCAGCGTCATCAGCCGGTCCTCGATCTGCTCCAGGCGCGCCTTCGCCTGGGCGATCTCCTCCTCGGCGAGCTCGCGCAACTCGGGGTCCTCGCGCATCGCCTCTGCCGTGGCCAGGTCCTCGCGCGCGCGGCGTTCCCCGGCAAGCGCGTCCGCCAGCGGTGCAAGCCGCGCGAACTCGCGCGAGAGCGAGCGGAACTTCGCGGCATCGGCGGCGATGGCGGGATCGGCGAGCAGCCGCTCCAGTTCGTCGCGGCGTTCGGCGAGGGCTTCGAGCTTGCGGCGCAGGGTGGGGTGCATGGCGGCTCCGGCGGGGGCGTGGACGGGCGGGCGGTGGCGGGCGTGCCGCCGCTAGGCGCCCGTCCCGTTCCGGCCCGGCGCCGATCCGCGCGGTTCCGCGGAGAGCACACGGTCCAGGCAGCGGGCGAAGGTGTCGTCGCCGCCGGCGAGGGCGGCCTCCCGCAGGGCCGCGGTGGGCGCGTGCAGCAGGCGGTTGGTCAGCGCGTGCGCCAGGTGCTCGAGCACGGATCCGGGATCCTGCCCCGTGGCGAGCTGCTGCTTCGCCTTCGCCAGCAGTTCGGCGCGCACCGCCTCGCCGTGCGCGCGCAGGCGCTTGAGCGGCTCGTTGCGCGCGCCCGCGGCCAGGGCCTGGGCATAGCGCGCGACCTGCAGGTCGACGATGGCCTCGGCGTCGGCCGCGGCCTCGTGGCGGTCGCGGCGGTTGCGCTCGACCAGCCGCTGCAGGTCGTCGATGGTGTAGAGGAACACGTCCTCGACGGTGGCGACTTCCGGCTCGATGTCGCGCGGCACCGCCAGGTCCATCAGCAGCATCGGACGGTGCCGGCGCGCGGCCATCGCCGCGGCGATCTGCGCGCGGGTGAGGACCGGGTCGCGGCTCGCGGTGGCGCTGAACACCACGTCGGCGAGGAACAGGTGACGGTCCAGTTCGTCCAGCGGCAGCGCGACCGCGCCGTGGCGCGATGCCAGCTCCTGCGCGTGCACATAGGTACGGTTGGCGACCAGCAGGCGCTTCACCTTCGCCTGTGTCAGGTGGCGCGCGGCCAGCTCGATGGTCTCGCCGGCGCCGATCAGCAGCACCACCGAGTCCTCCGGGCGGGCGAACGATTCCTGGGCCAGCCGCACCGCGAGCGAGGCGACCGAGACCGGGCTGTTGCCGATGCGGGTCTCGGTGCGTGCGCGCTTGGCGGTGACGAAGGCGTGCTGGAACAGGCGGTCGAGCTCGCCGCCAAGGGTGCCGGCCTCGCGCGCGAGCGCCCAGGCATGCTTGACCTGGCCCAGGATCTGCGGCTCGCCCAGCACCAGCGAGTCCAGCCCGCTGGCAACCCGGAACAGATGGCGCACCGCCGCCTCGTCGCGGTGGCGGTAGAGGTAGGCGTGCAGGTCGCCGCGGCCTTCCGGCTGGGTGGCGAGCCAGTCGGCCAGCGCGTCGCCGTCGCCTTCGACGGCCGCGTACAGCTCGGTGCGGTTGCAGGTGGACAGCAGTACGACCTCGCGCACGCCGGGCAGCGCGCGCAGCTGCGCGAGCGCGGCCGGGACCGTGCTTTCGGCGAACGCCACCTGCTCGCGCAGGGCGACCGGCGCGGTCTGGTGGTTGATGCCGATGGCGAGCAGGGTCATGCGCTGGGTGGCTGGCCGCCTGGTGGGCCGGTCGCGGTGTCCCGCCGCTTCCGGCACGTTCAGGCGCTTGCGATAAGCTTCCGGGCGTTTTCGCCATTTTACGCCCCGGTTGCCGCCGATGCCCGCCCGCCACCAGAAAACGTTCCGGCGCCTGCTGCTGGCCTGCGTGCTGGCCGCCGCGGGTGCGGGGGGGCTGGCCGCGGAGCCGCGCGACCCGCTGCGCGACGACGTGCTCGGCGCGACCATGGCCGGCGAGTACGCCCTGCAGGCCGGCCGGCTCGACGAGGCCATCGGCTGGTACCTGGACGCGGCGAAGGCGGCCGAGGGCGATGCCGGGCTGGCCGAACGCGCCGCCCGCCTGGCCCTGCTGGGCAACGACGACCGCCGTGCGGCCGAGGCCCTGGCGCTGTGGCGCGCGCGGGCCCCGCGGACCCTGGAGATGCGTGCCGCCGAAGCCACGCTCGCGATCCGCAGGGGGAAGCAGCAGGCCGCGTACCGCGAGCTGGACGCGATGCTGCGTGATGCCTCCGGCCGGGGCTGGCGCTACGTGGTGCAGGTCCTGGGCGGCTCGCGTGACCAGCGGCTGGCGGCGAAGCTGCTGCGCCGGCTGGTCGCCGGCGACGCCATGCCCGACGCGCTGCCGGCCTGGCTGGTGTTCGGCGACCTGGCGTACCGGCTCGACCAGGAGGCGCTGGCCGACGACATCCTGGATCGGATCGTGCGGCGCTTCCCGGGCGAGCCGCGCGTGGCTCTGCTGCGTGCCAGCCGGCTGCGCGAGGCGGGCGACACCGAAGCCGCGCGCGCGGCGTTGCGGGAAGCCGAGGACGCCGCCAGCCATGCGCCGGAACTGCGCCTGGCCATCGCCACCGAGTACGACGCACTCGGGGATCCCCGCGCCGCCGAGCGCATCCTCGCGCAGGGGCCGCAGGACGTGCGCGTCCAGGCCATGCGCGCCTCGCTGCTGGCCCGTGCGGAGGACCGGGAGGCGCTCGAGGGGCTCTACGGGGAGCTCAAGCGCGAAAGCAACCATCCCGATCCGTCGCAGCGCCTGCTGCTCGGGCAGGTCGCCGAATACCTCGGGCACCACGCCGAGGCGTTGGACTGGTACCGGAGCGTGCCCGGCGGCGGCCAGCGCTGGCAGGCGCGGCTGCGCGCGGCCAGCGTGCTGCACAAGCTCGGGAGTGCCGGCGAGGCCTACGAGGCCCTGCGCGAACTGCAGAACGATGCCACGGCGGATGACGAGCTGCGCCAGTCGGCCTATCTGCTCGAGGCCGAGCTGCGCGAGAAGGACGGAGATGCCGAGGGCGAGGCCGATGCGCTCGCGCGCGGGCTGGCCGCGTATCCGGATTCGGCGATGCTGCTCTACGCGCGCGGCCTGATGTGGGAGCGCCGCGACGACATCGCCCGCGCCGAGGCCGACCTGCGCCGGATCCTGGTGGTGGACCCGGACAACGTCGCCGCGCTCAACGCGCTCGGCTACACCCTGGCCGACCGTACCAGCCGCTACGAGGAGGCGCTCGAGCTGATCGAGCGCGCCCGCATCGCCGAGCCGGACAACGCCGCGATCATCGACAGCTACGGCTGGGTGCTGTACCGCCTCGGCCGTCTCGAGGAGGCTCTGGTCGAGCTGCGCCGCGCCTACACCATGCAGAAGGACGCGGAGATCGCCGCGCACGTGGCCGAGGTGCTGTGGATGCTGGGCCGCCGCGACGAGGCGCGGCGCTACTTCGACGAGGCGCGCCGGCTCGATCCCGACAACCGCGCGCTGCAACGGGCGCTGGCGAACACCGGGGCATGAGCCTGTCGCGCGCCACCGCCGCCTGCCTCGCGGCCCTGCTGCTGTTGCTGTCGGCCTGCGCCACCCGGCCCGCGCGCGTGCCCACCACCGCCGATCCGGCGCTGGCCGTGGCCAGGGAGGAAGCGCGCGCGCGCCTTTCCGGCTGGCGGATCGAGGGGCGGGTGGCGGTGTCCGGGCACGGGCAGGGCGGCAGCGGCCGCCTCGAATGGACCCAGCAGGGCGGGCGCTACGACATCGTCCTGCGCGCCCCGGTCACGCGCCAGGGCTGGCGGCTCTCCGGCGATGCCGCGGGCGCCAGGCTGGAGGGCATCGGGGGCGGCCCGCGCGAGGACGCGCAGGTGGAGCGGATGCTGTTCGAGGCCACCGGCTGGGACATCCCGGTGCGGGCGCTGGTGGACTGGGTGCGTGGCATCGCCGCCTCCGGTGCGGGGCGGGCGGAAGTCGTCTACGGCGAAGGAGGGTTGCCGGCGAGCATCGGGCAGCTGGGCTGGCGCATCGAGTACCGCGACTGGCATCCGGAGGACGGCCCCCTGCCGGCGCTGCCGCGCCGGATCGAGGCCGTCCGCGGCGACGCGAAGGTGCGCCTGGTCGTGGACCGCTGGGAAGCGCTGATGCCATGAGCCTGGAGTTCCCGGCCGGGGAGGGATGGAGCGCCTGGCCTGCCCCGGCCAAGCTGAACCTGTTCCTGCGCATCACCGGCCGCCGCCCCGACGGCTACCACACCCTGCAGACCGTGTTCCGGATCCTGGACTGGGGCGACACCGTCCACATCCGCCTGCGGGACGATGGCCGGATCCGTCGCGTCGGCACCTCCGTCCCGGGCGTGGACGAGGATCGCGACCTGATGGTCCGCGCGGCGAAACTGCTGCAAAAGGAAGCCAATGTCGCCAAGGGTGCTGACATCGCCGTCGAAAAGCGCATCCCGGCGGGGGGCGGCTTCGGCGGTGGTTCCTCGGACGCGGCCACCGTGTTGCGCGCGCTGGACCTGCTCTGGGGCTGCCGGCTGGGCGAGGACCGGCTGGCCGGGCTCGGGCTGTCGCTCGGTGCGGACGTGCCGGTGTTCGTGCGCGGCCGCAACGCCTGGGCGGAAGGGGTGGGCGAGTTGCTGACGCCGCTCGACCTGCCCGGGGCCTGGTACGTGCTCGCCAGCCCGGGCGTCCACGTCCCGACCGCGGTGCTGTTCCAAGCGCCTGAATTGACGAGGAATGCCGCGCCCGCGACAATACCGGACTTCGTTTCGGGTGCTCCGCTCGGCAATGCGTTCGAGCCTGTGCTGCGCAGCCGCGAACCGGCCGTCGAGGCCGCCTTCGCCGCGCTGGCGCGCATCGGCACGCCGCGGTTGACCGGGACGGGCAGCGGCTGCTTCGTCGAGTTCGCCACGCGCGAATCGGCCGAAGCCGCGCTCGCCGCGCTGCCTTCCCCGCTGCACGCGTGGGTGGCCGCGGGGGCGGCGCGCTCGCCGCTGCTGGACGCGCTCGAGGCGGCCGGAAACGCAGGGCCGGGAACTGTCCGGTGATGGCGCGGTGTAACGCCGCCGCCTTGCCGGTGCTCACGGCCACGGTTCCAGAACGACAGGGGCGTCGCCAAGTGGTCTAAGGCACCGGGTTTTGATCCCGGCATTCGTAGGTTCGAATCCTTCCGCCCCTGCCACCCACAAACGAGGATCCGGCACCGGGAACGGCAGCGGCAGGCCGGCCCGCCGTCGCACCGGGCCGGATCCGCTTCCCAACCCCCTCCGGCATCGGCTGTGACGACATGAAGGAAGATCGGAACCTGTTGATCTTCTCGGGCAACGCGAACAGGCCCCTGGCGCAGTCGATCTGCCGGGAGCTCGGGGTGCGCCTGGGCAAGGCGCTGGTCTCCCGGTTCTCGGACGGCGAGGTCCAGATCGAGATCGAGGAGAACGTGCGCCGGCAGGACGTCTTCGTGGTCCAGCCGACCTGCGCGCCCACCGCCGAGAACTTCATGGAGCTGATGGCGCTGATCGACGCGCTCAAGCGCGCGTCCGCGGCCAGCGTCACCGCCGTGGTGCCGTACTTCGGCTACGCGCGCCAGGACCGGCGCCTGCGTTCCTCGCGCGTGCCGATCACCGCCAAGGTGGCGGCCAGGATGTTCGAGGCGGTCGGGACCGACGGCCTGCTGACCGTCGACCTGCATGCCGACCAGATCCAGGGCTTCTTCGACATCCCGGTCGACAACGTCTACGCCTCGCCGCTGCTGCTGGCCGACATCTGGCGCGTGTACGGCACCGACAACCTGATCGTGGTCTCGCCCGACGTGGGTGGCGTGGTGCGCGCGCGGGCCATCGCCAAGCGCCTGGACGACGCCGATCTGGCGATCATCGACAAGCGCCGCCCGAAGGCCAACGTGGCCACGGTGATGAACATCATCGGCGACGTCGCCGGCAAGACCTGCGTGCTGGTGGACGACATCGTGGACACCGCGGGCACGCTGTGCGCGGCGGCGGCGGCGCTCAAGGCCCAGGGCGCCAACAAGGTGGTCGCGTACTGCACGCACCCGGTGCTGTCCGGCCCGGCCATCGACAACATCAACCGGTCGCAGCTCGACGAGCTGGTGGTGACCGACACCATCCCGCTGTCGGAGGCGGCCCGGGCCTGCAGCCGCATCCGCCAGTTGAGCGTCGCGGAGCTGCTGGCCGAAACCATCCGCCGGATTTCCTTCGGCGAATCCGTCAGTTCGCTGTACCTGGACTGACGAACACCGCTCGCCTGGTCGCGGGCGAGCGATCCACACCGCCGCGAGGCGGATTCACCATCTGAAGAAGAGAAGCAAACATGGCAACGACTCACGAAATCAAGGTCGAACGCCGCACGGACGAAGGGAAGGGTGCGAGCCGCCGCCTTCGCCGCGCGGGCAAGGTCCCGGCCATCGTCTACGGTGGCAACCTGCCGCCGGTCAGCATCCAGATCGACCACGCGCCCGTCTGGGTGGCGAGCCAGAACGAGTGGTTCTACTCCTCGATCCTGGACCTGAACCTCAACGGCGACATCCAGAAGGTGCTGCTGCGCGACATCCAGCGCCACCCGTACAAGCAGCTGATCCTGCACCTGGACTTCCAGCGCGTGAGCGAGGACGAGAAGCTGCGCACCTCCGTGCCGCTGCACTTCGTGAACGAGGACAAGTCCCCGGCCGGCAAGTCGTCCGAGGTGGTGGTGACCCACGAGCTGAACGAAGTGACCGTGGAGTGCCTGCCGAAGGACCTGCCGGAGTACATCGAGGTCGACCTGTCCGAGCTGGCCGTCGGCCAGGTGATCCACCTGTCCGACCTCAAGCTGCCGGCGGGCGTCGAGCTGCCCGACCTGAAGCTGGGCAAGGAGCACGACCTCGCGGTGGTCATCGCCAAGGCCGCCCGCACCGAGGAGGAGCCGGCGGCCGGCGAAGGCTCCGGGGAAGCGGGCGAGAAGAAGGAGTAATCCGCTCCTGGGCGCGGCCCCGCCGAGGGGCCGCGGCCCTGCGGCTGCACGATGGAAGGATTGCGGCTCATCGTCGGCCTGGGCAACCCGGGCCAGGAATACGCGCGGACCCGGCACAACGCCGGGTTCCGTTTCGTTGACGCGCTCGCGGAGAAGGCGGGCGGCCGCTTCGGCCTGGAGGGCAAGCTGTTCGGCGAGACCGCCAGGATCGATTTCGCCGGGCGCACGCTCTGGCTGCTCAAGCCGGCGACGTTCATGAACCACAGTGGCAAGTCGGTGGCCGCGGTGCTGCGCTACTGGAAGATCGAGCCGGAGCAGGCGCTGGTGGCGCACGACGAGCTCGACCTGCCGCCGGGCACCGCACGGCTGAAGTTCGACGGCGGCCATGGCGGCCAGAACGGCCTGCGCGACATCATGCAGCACCTGGGCCACGGCCGCTTCCACCGCCTGCGGATCGGCATCGGCCACCCCGGGCACAAGGACCGCGTCACCCCCTGGGTGCTGGGGCGCCCCGGCAACGACGACGAGATCCTGATCGGGCGTGCCGTCGACGATGCGCTCGAGGTGCTGCCGCTGGCGGTCCAGGGCGACTTCGCCGAGGCCATGAAGCGCCTGCACACCCCGAAGAACGGGCGGTGACCGCACGCGCCGCGGTCCCGTTGTTCCCGTCCCCCTCCACTCCCATTTCCGGGTTCCGAGCATGGGCATCCAATGTGGCATCGTCGGCCTGCCGAACGTGGGCAAGTCGACCCTCTTCAATGCGTTGACCAGGGCGGGCATCGCCGCGGCCAACTTCCCGTTCTGCACGATCGAGCCCAACGTGGGCGTGGTGCCGGTCCCCGACCCGCGCCTCGACGAGCTGGCCAGGATCGTCAGGCCGGAGCGGGTGGTGCCGACCTCGGTCGAGTTCGTGGACATCGCCGGGCTGGTCGCCGGCGCCGCCTCCGGCGAGGGTCTGGGCAACAAATTCCTGGCCCATATCCGCGAGGTGGACGCCATCGCCCACGTGGTGCGCTGCTTCGAGCACCCGGACATCGTCCACGTCGCCGGCCGGGTCGACCCGGTGGCCGACATCGACACGATCAATACCGAGCTGGCGCTGGCCGACCTGGAGACCGTGGACAAGGCCATCACCCGCTGGGAGCGCGTGGCCAAGAGCGGCGACAAGGACGCCTGGGCCAGGATCGAGGTGCTGCAGCGGCTGCGCGAGGCGCTGGACGCCGGCCGGCCGGCCCGGACGGTCCCGCTGTCGGACGAGGAGCGCGCCATGGTCCGGGAACTGTTCCTGCTGACCATGAAGCCGGTGCTGTACGTGGCCAACGTCCTGGAGGACGGGTTCACCGGCAACCCCCACCTGGAGGCGGTGCGTGCCCGGGCGGCGGAAGAGGGGGCGGAGGTGGTGCCGGTGTCGGCCGCGATCGAGGAGGAGCTGGTCCAGCTCGACGATGCCGACCGCAACGTCTTCCTGGCCGACATGGGCCTGGACGAGCCGGGCCTGAACCGGCTGATCCGGGCGGCCTACCGGCTGCTCGGCCTGCTGACCTTCTTCACCGCCGGCGTGAAGGAGGTGCGCGCCTGGACGGTCAGGGCCGGGGCCACCGCGCCGCAGGCGGCGGGGGTGATCCACAGCGACTTCGAGAAGGGGTTCATCCGCGCCGAGACCATCGCCTACGAGGACTTCGTCAAGTACGGCGGCGAGGCCGGCGCCCGCGAGGCGGGGCGGCTGCGGCTGGAGGGCAAGGAGTACCGCGTGCAGGAGGGGGACATCCTGCATTTCCGGTTCAACGTCTGAGTCCCGCGCGGGCCTGTCCGGGCGCATCGAAATGCGTTGACAGGGCGCACGCCAGCCTTCAGAATTACGGGCTGTTTCGCGAGTTTGAGGCGATACGGAGGGATACCCAAGCGGCCAACGGGGGCAGACTGTAAATCTGCTGGCTTACGCCTTCGGTGGTTCGAATCCACCTCCCTCCACCAGTTTTGAAGAGGTACGGAACAACGAGGCAAGGCCCGGAGCGGTAGACCGGGAAAAGCGGTTCCCCTTGCGGGAGTAGTTCAATGGTAGAACCTCAGCCTTCCAAGCTGATGGTGCGGGTTCGATTCCCGTCTCCCGCTCCATTGCGCTGCCCGCGGTGTTCCGGCCACAACAGGTTTCACGTGCTCACGTAGCTCAGTCGGTAGAGCACCTCCTTGGTAAGGAGGAGGTCGATGGTTCGATTCCATTCGTGAGCACCACTTTTTCTAGCGGGGTCTCCCGCAAGGCCCGGCCCCAGGTGGGCCGGGTTCCCTTAAGGAAGACAGTCGTAACCACAACCGTCAGCGAGAAAGGCAGCCATGTCCAAGGGTAAGTTCGAGCGCACCAAGCCCCACGTGAACGTGGGCACGATTGGCCACGTGGACCACGGCAAGACCACGCTGACGGCCGCGCTGACCAAGATCGGCGCCGAGCGTTTCGGTGGCGAGTTCAAGGCGTACGACCAGATCGACGCGGCGCCGGAGGAGAAGGCGCGCGGCATCACGATCTCGACGGCGCACGTGGAGTACGAGTCGCCGACCCGTCACTACGCGCACGTGGACTGCCCGGGTCACGCCGACTACGTGAAGAACATGATCACCGGTGCCGCGCAGATGGACGGCGCGATCCTGGTGGTGTCGGCGGCTGACGGCCCGATGCCGCAGACCCGCGAGCACATCCTGCTGGCGCGCCAGGTGGGCGTGCCGTACATCGTGGTCTTCCTGAACAAGGCGGACATGGTGGACGACGCCGAGCTGCTGGAGCT
>CALLKI010000020.1 GCA_938008415.1 uncultured Luteimonas sp.
CCTGGGTCGGCTCGGCCTGGCAGCTGCCGCTGGACTACAGCGAGACCGGCCGCCATTACCTGCTGGGCCTGCGCTACCGGTTCTGACCGGCAGCGCAGGGACCGTACCGGGGCGCCCGCCGCCGTGCAGGCGGCGGCGTCGCCGGCCGGGCAGCGGGGCTGCTGCGCTGCAAGATGCCGCACGTGCCCGGCCCTGCTAGCTTTTGCTTTGACCATCGGTGTCATCCAGCCGTGGCCTGCAACGCCCCCGCGCCCCGGATGACGCTTTCCGCACCCTGGGAGGGGGACGCATGCAGCACGCCAACCGCCGCCGGAAGACACCGGTTACCCTGCTCGCCGCCGCGATCGCGGCCGCCCTGTCGGCCCCGGTCGCGGCCCAGGAAGCGGACGCTCCCGGCCAGTCCGTCACCGACCTGGACCAAGTGGTGGTCACCGGCTACCGGCAGAGCCTGCAGAAGTCGCTGGAGGAGAAGCGCTACTCCACCGAGCAGGTCGACGCGATCTTCGCCGAGGACATCGGCAAGTTCCCGGACCAGAACCTGGCCGAGTCGATGCAGCGCATCGCCGGCGTGTCCATCGACCGCGAGGGCGGCGAGGGCCAGCGCATCTCCATCCGCGGGCTGGGCTCGGACTTCACCCGGGTGCGCCTGAACGGGCTGGAGGCGCTGGCCACGGCCGGCACCGGCAGCGCCGGCGTCAACCGCAGCCGCGGCTTCGATTTCAACACCTTCGCCTCCGAGCTGTTCAGTCAGGTCAAGGTCAACAAGACCCAGTCGGCGCAGATGGACGAGGGCTCGCTCGGTTCGACCGTGGACCTGCGCGGCTCGCGCCCGTTCGACTTCGACGGCTTCCGCGCCTCGGCCAGCGCCCAGGTCGGCTACGGCGAGATGGCCGAGGAATACGACCCGCGCGTGTCCGGGCTGCTGTCCAACACCTGGGCCGACGGTCGCTTCGGCGCCTTGCTGTCGGCCTCCTACAGCAAGCGCAACGTGTTCGAGGAAGGCTACAACCCGGTGCGCTGGGAACATGGCAACCACCGCAACTCCAACCAGAGCAACGCCAACAACAACGGCACCTACGGCTTCTGCTCGCCGGTGGGCTACACCCCGCAGACCCCGCGCAACCCGCTGTCCAACGAGACTCCGGCCGGCACCGGCAGCCAGGCCAACCAGGACCGCAACAACGGCTGGGGCAGCTACGGCATCAGCCCGACCCACTGCGGCACCGGGCTGCCGCGCCCGGCGGCCACCCCGGAGAACATCGCCGCCTACGAGACCGCGACCAACGCCTGGCACCCGCGCTACCCGCGCTACATCCGCACCGCGCACGAGATCGAGCGCCTGGGCGTGACCGGCGCGCTGCAGTGGCGCGCTTCCGACGACACCCTGCTCAGCTTCGACGCCATGTACTCGCGCCTGTCCAAGGACCAGCGCGAGGACTCGCTGGGCGCCAACCTGCACCGCGCGGCCAACCTCGGCGGCAAGACCCAGATCGTGGTTCGCGAGGCCGAGGTGGACGCGATGAACCGCCTGGTCTACGGCGTGTTCGACAACGTCGACTTCCGCACCGAGTCCACCGCCATCGAGGAGACCACCGAGTTCCAGCAGTACAGCCTGTCGCTGGAGCACCACGTCAACGATGCGGTGCGGGTGGACGCGCAGCTGGGCCATTCCAGCTCCAGGTACGAGCGCCCGGTGTTCTCGATGGTGAGCTTCGACAACGCCAACCTCGACGGCTTCGTGCTGGACCTGCGCGGCGACCGCGACGTGCCGGCCATGACCTTCCCGTTCGACCCGAGCGACCCGGCGTCCTGGTCCTGGCGAGGCTATGGCGCGGTGCCGGTCAACAGCAACGGCACCGCCCGCGGCGCCAACATCAGCGAGGTGCGGCTGAACCCGCAGTACGTGGACAACGCCTTCGACACCGCCAAGGTCGACCTGCAATTCATCCTCAACCCGACCTTCACCTTCCGTGCCGGCCTTGCCTACAAGGACTACGACATGAGCACGGAGGAGTACCGGCACATCAGCTACGGGCGCCTGGCCCAGGCGCTGCCCGACGGGCTGACCGTGGCCGACCTGAGCACGCGCCTGGACGGCTTCGGCAAGAACCTGCCGGGCCACGTCCCGAACGGCTGGCTGGTGCCCGACTTCGGCAAGATCGCCGAGTTGCTGGACATCTACTGCAACTGCGACAACGGCGCGCAGGGCGGCGACTACCGCCTCTCCAGCGTCGGCCACTTCGGCGCCTCCAACAACAACTTCGAGGTCAACGAACGCAGCCTGGGCAGCTACCTGCAGCTGGACTTCAACACCGACCTGCTGGACCGCGCCCTGCGCGGCAACATCGGCGTGCGCGTGGTCGAGACCCAGATCACCGCCAGCGGCTGGGCGCCCTGCACCGCCAGCAACGCCGCCAACAACTCGGCCAACTGCCAGGCCTTCTTCGGCGTGGCCAACGCCACCTCCGCGCCGGGCGACCGCTACCTGGTGCGCAGCGTGGTCGACCACCGCTACCGCGACGTGCTGCCGTCGCTGAACCTGGCCTGGGACTTGAGCGACGAGCTGGTGCTGCGCTTCGGCGCGGCCAAGACCATGGCCCGGCCCACGCTGGGCTACCTGTCGCCCAGCGTCAGCGGTGGACCGACGCAGTACTTCGACGACGGCCGCGTGTTCTCGATCAACCTCGGCAACCCCAAGCTGGATCCGTTCCGCTCGACCAACTACGACCTGAGCCTGGAGTGGTACTTCCAGGAGGGCGCACTGCTGTCGGCCGCGCTGTTCTACAAGGACATCGACAGCTACGTGCAGCGCACCCGCCTGCTGACCACCTGGCGCGACATGGGCTACTCGCTGGACCTGCTGCCGGCCGGGTTCACCGCCGACACGCTGTTCAACGTGCAGAGCTACTACAACACCCCGGGCGGCCCGCTGAAGGGCTACGAGCTGACCTACCAGCAGCCCTTCACCTTCCTGCCCGGCTTCTGGAGCAGGTTCGGCGTGCAGCTCAACTACACCCACGTCGAATCCAGCATCCAGTACATGTTCAGCACCGCGGCCAACAACAACCGGACCGTGGTGACCACGTACACCGAGAACGACCTGGTCAACCTGTCACCGAACTCGTACAACGCCACCTTGTACTACGACGACGGCAAGTTCAGCGCGCGCGTGTCCACCAGCTACCGCGACGGCTACATCAGCGAGGTACTCAGCCGCGAGAACGTGTGGGACCTGGACGGCAACGAGCTGGCCACCGCCGACGTGACCGGAAAGCACGACGTGCGCAACGTGGACTTCAACATGTCCTACCGCCTCAACAAGAAGCTGACGATGACCTTAGAGGCGATCAACCTGCTCGACACCCCCGACCGGCGCTACGTCGACTCGGCGCTGCAGATGCCCGATCGCTACACCGTCAACGGACGCCAGTACTACCTCGGTGTCCGCTATCGCTTCTGACGTGTCGCTCCGGCCCCGCCCATTCCCCTTCCTCTCCCGTGGGCGGGACCGGGCGGCCCGACCGGACCTCCCGCCGTCGCCCCGGCGCCGGCGGAGACCGGCCGGGCTTCTTCTCCTGACGCTTTCCGCCACCTCGGCGGCGGCCGCGGTCAATGCCGCGCCGGCGGTCGCATTCGACGTGGCCGCCGACGGCAGCGCGCAGTTCACGTCGGTGCAGGCCGCGGTCAATGCCGCGGTCGCGGCCGGGGCGCCGGCCACGGTCCGCATCCATGCCGGGACCTACCGCGAAACGGTCCGGATCCCGGCCGGAGCGCCGCCGATGGAGCTGGCCGGCGACGGGCCGGAACGCACCGTCATCGTGTTCGGCAACCACGCCGCGCTGCTCGACCCGGCCAGCGGCCGGCCGTTCGGCACCTTCGGCTCGGCCACGGTGGCGGTGGACGCGGACGACTTCCGCGCCCGCGACCTGACTATCGCCAACGACGCCGGCCCGGTCGGGCAGGCCGTGGCGCTGCGGTTGAGCGGCACCCGCGCCGCGTTCCGCCACGTGCACCTGCGCGGCCACCAGGACACGCTCTACCTGCAGGGACGCGACAGCCTGGCCTGGTTCGGAGACTGCGCGGTGGAGGGTACGGTGGACTTTATCTTCGGCGCGGGCACCGCGCTGTTCGAGCGCTGCCGCATCCACTCCCTCGGCGACGGCTATGTCACCGCCGCCGCCACGCCCCATGGCCGGCGCTTCGGCCTGGTGTTCCGCGACTGCCGGCTGACCGCCGCGCCCGGCGTGCGTGCGGTGTACCTGGGCCGGCCATGGCGCGATCATGCCCGGGTGGCCTTCCTGGACAGCGTCCTAGGCGCGCACGTGCTGCCGGCCGGCTGGCACGACTGGGACCGGCCGGAGCGGCGCGCCACCGCGCATTTCGCCGAGGCCGGCAATACCGGTCCCGGCGCCGATGCCGGCGCGCGCGCGCCCTGGGCGCACCGGCTCGGTCCGCGGCAGGCCGCGGCCTACTCGCGCCAAGCCATCCTCGGCGATTGGAGACCGTACGAATGACCGCACCGGCCCTGCTGCGCCCGCTCCTGGCCCTGCTGTTCGCGCTGCCGGCGCTGGCCGCCGCCGCGCCGCCGCCGCAGGATCCCGTGGCCGAGAACATGCTGTTGCTGCAGACCGCATCGGGCGGCTGGCCCAAGCACTGGCGCGGCCGTCCGGTGGACTACGAGCGGCCCTTCGACGAGGCCGAGCGCCAGGCCCTGGGTGCGCCGGACCGGGTCGACGACGCGACCCTGGACAACAAGGCCACCACCCGCGAGATCGCCCACCTGGCCCAGGCCTGGGAACGCACCGGCAATCCCGCCTACCTGGACGCGGCCCGGCGCGGGGTGGAATGGCTGCTGCGCGCGCAGTACCCCAATGGCGGCTGGCCCCAGTACTACCCGGACCGTTCCTTCTACCGGCACCAGATCACCTTCAACGACGACGCGATGGTGCGCGCCCTGCACCTGCTGCAGGACATCGCCGAGGCGCGCGGTGCGCTGGCCGCGCTGACCCCGGAGTTCGGCGCGCGCGCGCGGCAGGCCCTGGACCGCGGCATCGAATGCATCCTCGCCACCCAGGTCCGCATCGGCGGAAGGCCGACGATCTGGGCGGCGCAGTACGACGAGACCACCCTGCGGCCGGCCAAGGCGCGCGCCTACGAATTGCCCTCGCTGGCGGTGGCCGAGTCGGTGGGCGTGGTGCGACTGCTGATGCGCCAGCCCGCTCCGGATGCGCGCATCGTCGCCGCGGTCGAGTCGGCCGCCGCCTGGCTGGAGGCGCACCGCCTGCGGGACCTGGCCCTGCACCGGATCGAAGCGCCGCACGAGGAAACCGGCCGCGACGTGCGGGTGGTGCCGCAGCCCGGGGCCTCGCTGTGGGCGCGCTTCTACGACCTGGAACGGCAGCAGCCGCTGTTCGTGAACCGCGAAGGCGAGCGCGTGGCCGAGTTCGGCCGCATGCCCAACGAGCGCCGCGTCGGTTACGCCTGGTACGGCACCTGGCCGGAAAAGCTGCTGGCGGTGGAGCTGCCGCGCTGGCGTCGGGCCCACGCCGCCGCCGTGACCGCCTACCGTCGTGCGACCGCCGACGCCTCCGATCCATCGCAAGTGGAAAACCGATGAAGACCCGCCACGCCCTGCTCGCCCTCCTCCTGGCCGCCGGCGCCGCATCGCCCGCCGCCGCGCACGCCGGCGAACCGGAACTGCTGTTCCGGGTCTCGGCCGACGCCGGCTTCGTCGCCGACCACGCCGCC
>CALLKI010000021.1 GCA_938008415.1 uncultured Luteimonas sp.
GCCGCCATCGACCACATCCGCGACTGGGTGCTGGGCAGCAACGGCAAGTGGGTGACCATGGGCGTGCCGTCCGACGGTTCCTACGGCATCCCCGAAGGGATCATCTTCGGCTTCCCGGTGACCACCGCCAACGGCGAATACACCATCATCAAGGACCTGCCGATCGACGAGTTCAGCCGCAAGGCCCTGGACAGGACGCTCGCCGAGCTGGAGGAGGAGCGCGCCGGCGTGGCGCACCTGCTGGGCTGAGGCCCGGCCGTCCGCAAGGCAGCCGGACACCGGTGTTGCAGGAACAGCGAAGGGCCCGGGTATTCCCGGGCCCTTCGCGTTTGGGCATGCGGGCCTGTCGGCAGCCAGGCCCTGCCGGCTGTCATTTGCCGGTCAAACCGGGCAAGGGATCGAGCGGATCCAGGTCCCGGTCGATCATCCATACCGTGTCGCGGCCTTCCGGGTCGCGGCTGAGCCGGAACCGCGCCGGGGTGCCGGGGACCGGCGGCGCGTCGCCGAGCGGCAGCAGGTAAAGGCCCTCGGCGTCGATCACGTGGCGCGCGTGGGCTTCGGCGAGATCGCCGGCGTCCGAGATGGTGCCGCCCTTCCACGCCAGCGGGTCGTGGAACCTGATCATCAGGTCGAGCTGCGCGCGCGGCTGGCCCGGGGCCACGACCGTCACCCGGTCGATGCGCAGGTCCGGCCAGACCTCGCCGTTCTCGGGCAGTCCGCTGTACAGCCCGGGATCGACCCCGGCGTGGCTGCCGGTGGCGATGCTGTCGAGCGCGGCGACGAGCGCGAGGAAATACAGCTTGCGCAGCTTCTGCTTCTGCGGGTCGCCGTCGATGCCGCCGGCCTCGATCAGCACCGTGCTCGAGCCCCACTGCGCGGTCAGGTCGCCGAAGGCGCGCGGGTTGAAGGTGTTGTCCCAGCGCGCGATGTGGCCGTGGAGATAGGGTTCGAGCGTGGTACGGATCACCGCGGCCACCTCCATCGCGCGGCGGCGCGTGGCATTGACGCTGTTGGCCGCGTCGTAGGGCGGGGCGAGCAGGGCGATCGCGGTCTGTTGCGGCGTGTCGCCCACGCGGTAGCCGGCCTGCTGGTCGTGCAGGTTGAAGCCGAAGTCCGGACGCACCCGGTCGTACAGGGCCTTGAGGGCCCGGCCCTCGGGTGAGGCCAGCCGGCGCGCGTCGCGGTTGAGGTCGATGCCCTGCGCGTTACGGCGCTGGAAGCGCGCGGCACCGTCCGGGTTGACGATCGGGAAGAAGTGCAGCGTGGCGCCGTCGCGGATACGCCGCACCAAGGGATGATCGGGGTGCTCGCCGAGGAAGCGGAACAGGTCGGCCAGCGCCATCGAGCCGGTGCTCTCGTCGCCGTGCATCTGCGACCACAGCAGCACCCGCGTGGCACCGTGGCCCCAGGTCGCGTGGCGCAGCGGCCGGCCCTCGACGCTGCGGCCGATCTCCTCGAGCGCAAACCCGCGTTCCGGGGCCAGCAGCGGCCTGGCAACTTCCCACCAGTGCTCCGGCGCGAAGTCGCGCTGCTCCAGCCCGGTGACGCGCAGCCTGGCGTCATAGAGCGCGTCGAGCTCCTGCAGCCAGGGCGGGGGCGGGGGCATGGTTTGCGCCGTACCGGGGGACGCGGCGGCGGTCGCGGGCGTGGCGAGGCTCATGGTCAGCAGCAGGATGGTCAGGAGGCGGGCGATGCGTCGGGTCATGGCGTTGCCGGTGGTGGGTGCCATCCGCTGGCGGGTGGAATGTGCGGTGGAACGGCAAGGGTACTTCATGCCGGGGCGTCGATGGCCGCGCCGACGTAGCTCGCCCGCGGCCTGATCAGGCGGCCCATGGCCTGCTGTTCCATGGCGTGCGCGAGCCAGCCGGTGAGCCGTCCCGCCGCGAACACGACCAGTGCATGCGGCGCAGGCAGGTCGTGCACGTGGCACAGCGCCGCGAGCAGGAAATCGACGTTGGGCTTCTGGCCGCTGCTTTCGGCCGCGCCGGCGATGATCTCCTCGATGCCGCGCATCGGCTTCGCGCCGCCGCGCGCCTCGCGCAGCATGTCCAGCAGCGCCGCCGCCCGCGGGTCGCCGTCGGGATAGAGCGCATGGCCGAAGCCGGGCAGGTCGTCCCCGCGCTGCCAGCGTTCGGCGACGTGGCGGCGTGGCGAGGGAGCATCCAGCGCCTCGCGGATCAGCGCCCAGGCGCGCGCGGTGGCGCCGCCGTGGCGCGGCCCGGTCATCGCGGCCAGACCCGCGCATGCCGTGGCGTGCAGGTGCGCGCCGGTCGAGGCCACGACGCGCGCCGCGAACGCGGACACGTTCAGCTCGTGCTCGGCGCACAGCACCAGCGCCGCGCGCACCAGCCCGGCGAAGCGGTGGTCGCGTGGCCTCCACCGGCGCGCGAGCACCTCGTGCACCGGCGCGTTGCATGGCGTGGTGCCGACCAGCAGCGCGGCGTTCTGGCGCAGCAGCGTCGCCGCGATCCGGCGGCGTACGGCGGGCGAGGAGCTGTACGAATCCGGCACGTCAAGCGCGAGCAGCGGGATCGCGGCCATCGCCCGCGCGACCGGCGGCAGCCGCGCGTCGCCGGCCAGCGTGGCGACGGATTCCGGCCAGTTCCCCGCGACCGGGGTGGCGAACGGGTCCTCGTCGCCGCAGTCCCACAGCAGCCGCGCGGTGTCCTCGAGCGTTGCGCCCTGGCGCGCCAGCGCGACCGCGGAGCGGCCGCGGTACCAGGGACCGTCGGCGCGGATCAGCGAGATCCGCGTTTCCATCACCGGCAGCCCGCGGTCGAGGCTCTGCGCCGCGCCGCGTGCCGCACCGCGGCCTGCGCGCTTGCGCTGCGCCAGCTTCTCCACGTCGAGCCTGCGGTACACGCGGGTGCGGTGGTCCGGGCCGGGCCGGGACTGCACCAGGCCGCGGCTGACGTAGGCGTAGAGCGTGGCCGGGGTGATCCCGAGCAGCGCGCAGGCCTGGCGGGCCGGGATGAAGTCGTTGCCCATGGCGACATATTGATTGAATCCATCAAGATTGATCAACAGGTCTCGCGGTGCCACAGTAGCGGTGCGCCAGACGGGTTCCGCCGGCCGTCCCGGGCAGGCCCCGGCCTGGCAGGGAGACGAAGCGACATGGGCATGCATTCCGCTGGCGCGGCCTTCCGCGCCGCACTCGCCGCCGAATCGCCGCTGCAGGTGGTCGGCGCGATCAACGCCAACCACGCGCTGCTGGCCAAGCGTGCCGGCTTCCGCGCGATCTACCTGTCCGGTGGTGGCGTGGCCGCCGGTTCGCTCGGGCTGCCGGACCTCGGCATCAACACGCTCGAGGACGTGCTGGTCGACGTGCGCCGCATCACCGACGTGTGCGACCTGCCGCTGCTGGTGGACATCGACACCGGCTTCGGCCCGTCCGCGTTCAACATCGAGCGCACCATCAGGAGCCTGATCAAGGCCGGCGCCGCCGCCTGCCACATCGAGGACCAGGTCGGCGCCAAGCGCTGCGGCCACCGCCCGGGCAAGGAGATCGTGCCGAAGGAGGAGATGGTCGACCGCATCAAGGCGGCCGCCGACGCGAAGACCGACCCGGACTTCTTCCTGATCGCGCGCACCGACGCGATCGCGGTGGAGGGCGTGGACGCGGCGATCGAGCGCGCACTGGCCTGCGTGGAGGCCGGTGCCGACGGCATCTTCGCCGAGGCCGCGTACGACCTGGACACCTACCGCAGGTTCGTCGAGGCGGTGAAAGTGCCGGTGCTGGCCAACATCACCGAATTCGGCAAGACTCCGCTGTTCTCGCGCGAGGAGCTGGCCAGTGCCGGCGTGGCCATCCAGCTGTTCCCGCTGTCGGCGTTCCGCGCCGCCAACAAGGCGGCGGAGGCCGTGTACGGGGCGATCCGACGCGATGGCCACCAGCGCAACGTGGTGGACATGATGCAGACGCGCGAGGAACTGTACGAGCGCATCGGCTACCACGACTTCGAACGCCGGCTCGACGCGCTGTTCGCGAAGAAGCAGCCATGATGGCGCGCGGGGCACCCACGGGATGGTCGGCCGGCGGGACCGGACGGGACACCCGTCCCGCCCGGTGCCCCCCGGCACGTTCCGTCGCGGTGCCGGCACCGCTGCAGACATGACAACGCATCGCGGCCGCGGCAGCGGCCAACCCCGGCGGGCAGCCGCCCGGCGTGCCGCCGGATCCACAGATCCGCAAGACCAGGAGACGCATCCATGACCGAAGCCACCACCGCCGCGGGGTTCAAGCCCAAGAAGTCCGTCGCCCTCAGCGGCACCGTCGCCGGCAATACGGCCCTGTGCACGGTCGGCCGCAGCGGCAACGACCTGCACTACCGTGGCTATGACATCAACGACCTGGCCGCGCACTGCGAGTTCGAGGAGGTGGCGTACCTGCTGGTGCACGGCAAGCTGCCCAACCGCGCCGAGCTGGCCGCCTACAAGGCGAAGCTGAAGGCGCTGCGTGGCCTGCCGGCCGCGGTGAAGGCGGCGCTGGAGCAGCTGCCGCCCTCGGCGCACCCGATGGACGTGATGCGCACCGGCGTGTCGGTGCTGGGCTGCGTCAAGCCGGAGGCGGCCGACCACAACCATCCCGGTGCGCGCGACATCGCCGACCGGCTGCTGGCCTGCCTGGGCTCGATGCTGCTGTACTGGTACCACTACGCCTACAACGGGCGCCGGATCGAGGTGGAGACCGACGATGACAGTATCGGCGGGCACTTCCTGCACCTGCTGCACGGCAAGGAGCCGCCGGCCAGCTGGGTGCGCGCCATGCACACCTCACTGATCCTCTATGCAGAGCACGAGTTCAACGCCTCCACCTTCACCGCGCGCGTGATCGCCGGCACCGGCAGCGATTTCCATTCCTGCATCGCCGGCGCCATCGGCGCCCTGCGCGGGCCCAAGCACGGCGGCGCCAACGAGGTCGCGTTCGAGGTGCAGAAGCGCTACGAGACGCCGGACGAGGCCGAAGCCGACATCCGTGCCCGGGTCGAGCGCAAGGAGGTCATCATCGGCTTCGGCCACCCGGTGTACACGATCGGCGACCCGCGCAACGGCATCATCAAGCAGGTGGCGAAGGAACTGTCCGAGGAGGCGGGCAACATGAAGATGTTCAACATCGCCGAGCGCCTGGAGTCGGTGATGTGGGAGGTCAAGAAGATGTTCCCGAACCTCGACTGGTTCAGCGCCGTGAGCTACCACATGATGGGCGTGCCCACCGACATGTTCACGCCGCTGTTCGTGATGTCGCGCACCGCCGGCTGGAGCGCGCACATCATCGAGCAGCGCATCGACGGCAAGATCATCCGCCCGAGCGCCAACTACACCGGGCCGGAGAACCTGCCGTTCGTGCCCATCGACCGGCGTCCGTGACGGGGCGCGCGCCGGCGCCCACATGAACACCAGGCGGGCGCGGATGTCCTCCGCGCCTGTCCCGCTGCAGAAGCATGGGCAGACATGAACATCCAGTACCGCAAACCGCTTCCCGGCACGAAGTACGACTGGTACGACGCGCGCCAGGCCGTCGAGGCCATCCGCCCGGGTGCCTGGTCCACGCTGCCGTACACCGCGCGCGTGCATGCCGAGAACATCGTCCGCCGCGGCGAACCGGAGCGGATCAACGACTACCTGCTGCAGCTGATCGACCGCCGTCGCGACCTGGATTTCCCCTGGTATCCCGCGCGCGTGGTGTGCCACGACATCCTGGGCCAGACCGCGCTGGTGGACCTGGCGGGCCTGCGCGACGCGATCGCGGAGCAGGGGGGCGATCCGTCGGCAGTGAACCCGGTGGTGCCGGTGCAGCTGATCGTGGACCACTCGCTCGCGGTCGAGTGCGGCGGCGACGACCCGCGGGCGTTCGAGAAGAACCGCGCCATCGAGGAGCGCCGCAACGCCGACCGCTTCCATTTCATCGAATGGTGCCGGCACGCCTTCCGCAACGTCGAGGTGATCCCGCCGGGCAACGGCATCATGCACCAGATCAACCTGGAGAAGATGTCGCCGGTGGTCTGCGTGCAGGACGGCGTCGCCTTCCCCGACACCTGCGTCGGCACCGACTCGCACACCCCACACGTGGATGCGCTGGGCGTGATCGCCATCGGCGTCGGCGGCCTGGAGGCCGAGAACGTGATGCTGGGCCGCGCCTCGTGGATGCGCACGCCGGAAATCGTGGCCGTGGAGCTGTCCGGCCGGCCCCGGCCGGGCATCACCGCCACCGACATCGTGCTGGCGCTGACCGAGTTCCTGCGCAGGGAGCGCGTGGTCGGCGCCTACCTCGAGTTCCGTGGCGAGGGCGCCGCGTCGCTGACCATCGGCGACCGCGCCACCATCTCCAACATGGCGCCGGAATACGGCGCCACCGCGGCGATGTTCTTCATCGACGACAACACCCTGGACTACCTGCGCCTGACCGGCCGTGACGAGGAGCAGGTACGGCTGGTGGAGACGTATGCGAAGGCCGCCGGCCTGTGGGCCGACGACCTGAAGGATGCACAGTACGAGCGCACGCTGCGTTTCGACCTGTCCACGGTCGAGCGCAACATGGCCGGCCCGTCCAACCCGCACCGCCGCCTGCCGACCACGGCGCTGGGCGAGCGCGGCATTGCCGGCCCGCAGCTGCTGCAGGCCGCACGCGAGCAGGAAGCGCAGGGCCTGCTGCCCGATGGCGCGGTGATCATCGCCGCCATCACCTCCTGCACCAACACCTCCAACCCGCGCAACGTGATCGCCGCGGGCCTGCTGGCGCGCAATGCCAATGCGCGGGGACTCACGCGCAAGCCGTGGGTCAAGAGCTCGCTGGCGCCCGGCTCGCGTGCGGTGCAGCTGTATCTGGAGGAAGCCGGGCTGCTGCCCGAGCTGGAGAAGCTGGGCTTCGGCATCGTCGGCTTCGCCTGCACCACCTGCAACGGCATGAGTGGTGCGCTGGACCCGAAGATCCAGCAGGAAGTCATCGACCGCGACCTCTACACGGTGGCGGTGCTCTCGGGCAACCGCAACTTCGACGGCCGCATCCACCCGTATGCCAGGCAGGCGTTCCTGGCCAGCCCGCCGCTGGTGATCGCATACGCCATCGCCGGCACCATCCGCTTCGACATCGAGAAGGACGTGCTTGGCGTGGATGCCGGGGGCAACGAGGTGCGCCTGAAGGACATCTGGCCCAGCGACGGGGAGATCGACGCCATCGTGCGCGAGTGCGTCCGGCCGGAGCACTTCCGCAGGGTGTACGGCCCGATGTTCCAGCTGCACGTGGAGCAGGACGGGCCGGTGAAGCCGCTGTACGACTGGCGCCCGGCGAGCACCTACATCCGCCGCCCGCCGTACTGGGAAGGCGCGCTCGCAGGCGAGCGCACCCTGCGCGGCATGCGGCCGCTGGCGGTGTTCGGCGACAACATCACCACCGACCACATTTCCCCGTCCAACGCCATCCTGCCGGACAGTGCGGCCGGCGAGTACCTGGCGAAGATGGGCGTGCCCGAGGAGGACTTCAATTCCTACGCCACGCACCGCGGCGACCACCTCACCGCGCAGCGCGCCACCTTCGCCAACCCGAAACTGCTCAACGAGATGGTGCGCGACGCAGGTGGCAACATCATCCAGGGCTCGCTGGCGCGCCTGGAGCCGGAGGGCAGGGTGATGCGCATGTGGGAGGCGATCGAGACCTACATGCAGCGCCGCCAGCCGCTGATCATCATCGCCGGCGCCGACTACGGCCAGGGCAGCTCGCGCGACTGGGCCGCCAAGGGCGTGCGCCTGGCCGGGGTGGAGGCCATCGTGGCGGAAGGCTTCGAGCGCATCCACCGCACCAACCTGATCGGGATGGGCGTGCTGCCGCTGGAGTTCAAGCCGGGCACCAACCGGATCACGCTCGGCATCGACGGCACCGAGACCTTCGACGTGGTCGGCGAGCGCCGGCCGCGTGCCGACCTGACCCTGGTGATCCACCGCCGCAACGGCGGGACCATCGAGGTACCCGTCACCTGCCGGCTCGATTCGGACGAGGAGGTCTCGATCTACGAGGCCGGCGGCGTGCTGCAGCGCTTCGCCCAGGATTTCCTGGAGGCCTCGAAGGCAGTCTGACCCGGTGAATCATCTCCAATAGCCGAAAATGGGTGTTGGGGGGGGAGGGCCGCCTGGTGTTTCTACCTGCAGATACCGCCCACATGCATCCAGTACAGTACATCAGGGGGAGAGATGCGCTTCTGGTGTGGAGTCACTGACAACCGGTGGTACCAGTTCGTTTCCAGGAGGAGTTTTAGAGAAGTCAATTTTTGGCAGCCGGGTACGCGGGCACCGTCCATCGCCAACATGCCCGAAGGCACGCTGTTCCTGTTCAAGCTGAAGTCGCCTCACCACCACATCGCTGGCGGCGGACGCTTCGTTCGTTACACGCGCCCTGCCGTTGGTCTCAGCCTGGGAGGTCTTTGAAGAACAGAACGGTGCCTCAAGCCTGAGTGAGCTACTTCAGATGATCGCCCCTTTGCGAAACGAGCCTGCAAACGTCAACGCCGAGATAGGATGCACGGTTCTGACAGATGTGTTCTATCTGCCTGAAGAAAACTGGATCCCGATCGGTGACCGCTTCGCAAAGAACATCATGGTTGGCAGGAGCTATGAGGCAGAAGCGGATGCTGGTGCCAGCATCCTCTCGGAGCTGAGAACCGCTAGCGGAACTCGCGTCATGGAAGCACGTCCAGCAGGCGAGGAGCGCTACGGCCGTCCCTTCCTGCAACGCGCCCGTTTGGGCCAAGGATCGTTCCGGACTCTGATTATCGACGCCTACAAACGGCGTTGTGCGATCACTGGCGAACACACGCTGCCCGCCCTTGAAGCGGCGCACATCCAGCCTTTTTCTGAACATGGCCCTCACGATGTGCGGAATGGTTTGCTGCTTCGCTCGGACTTCCACAAGCTGTTCGATGCCGGATTGATAACCATCGAGCCCAACCTGAAGGTCAGGGTGAGTGGTCGCATCAAGGACCATTACTTCAATGGAAAGGTCTACTACCGCCTGCACGGACAGACCTTGGTCACGTTGCCGGACAATCCCTCGGACCATCCCGATCCGAGCTTCCTAAAGTGGCATAACGAACACCGATTCGTGGAGTAGCATCATGATCAGCCAAGGCCTGCTTCAGAAGCTCCTCGACTTCCGGCGCGAGCGTGACTGGGAGCAGTTCCACAATCTGAGGACACTTTCCACGTCCATTGTCCTGGAGGCTGCTGAGTTAGCCGAGTTCTCGCAATGGGCCAAGGATGAAGAGCTTTCCGAGATCATCCACGAGAGGAAGCAGGAGATCGAGCACGAGATCGCCGATATCGCCATCCTGCTGAGCTTTCTGTCCCATGACTTGGGAGTGGACATCGAACAGGCAGTGGCTCGCAAGCTGGAGATAAACAAGCAGCGCTATCCAGCCGACAAAGCCAAGGGAACGGCAAAGAAGTACAACCGGCTGGAGGAGAGCCCGCCCTAGAGGCTGCCCTCCTTTGATGGCGTTGCGCCCGTGTCGCATCCGCGGCCATTTGCGAATGTTTACCTGAAAACTTCCGAGCCTTTTCCAATGTCCCACGTCGCACAGCTCCGCATCCCCGCCACCTACATGCGCGGAGGCACGTCCAAGGGCGTGTTCTTCCGCCTCGAGGACCTGCCGGGACCCGCGCGCATGCCCGGGCGGGCACGTGACGCGCTGCTGCAGCGGGTGATCGGTTCGCCCGACCCGTACGGCAAGCACACCGATGGCATGGGCGGGGCGACCTCGTCCACCAGCAAGTGCGTGATCATCTCGAAGGCGACGGTGCCCGGCCACGACGTGGACTACCTCTACGGGCAGGTGGCGATCGAGGAGGACTTCGTCGACTGGAGCGGCAATTGCGGCAACCTGTCGGCGGCGGTGGGGCCGTTCGCGATCGCCAACGGCCTGGTGGACCCGTCCCGCGTGCCCCGCGACGGCATCTGCACCGTGCGCATCTGGCAGGCCAACATCGGCAGGACCATCATCGCGCACGTGCCGGTGCGCGACGGCCAGGTGCAGGAGACCGGCGACTTCGAGCTGGACGGGGTGGCGTTCCCGGCGGCCGAGATCGTGCTCGAGTTCATGGATCCTTCTGACGAGGGCGAAGGCGAGGGTGGCGGCGCGCTGTTCCCCACCGGCAACGTCGTGGACACGCTGGAGGTACCGGGCGTCGGCACCCTGCAGGCGACGTTGATCACGGCCGGCATCCCGACCGTGTTCGTCAACGCCGCGGATATCGGCTGCGACGGCACCGAGCTGCAGCCGGCGATCAACGGCGACAGGGCGGCGCTGGAGAAGCTGGAGGCGATCCGCGTCGCCGGCGCGCTGCGCATGGGCCTGATCCGCACCCCGGAGGAGGCGCGCACCCGCCAGCACACGCCGAAGGTCGCGTTCGTGGCGCCACCGGAGGGCTACGTGGCCAGCAGCGGCAAGCCGGTGTCCGCCACCGACATCGACCTCAACGTGCGCGCGATGTCCATGGGCAAGCTGCACCACGCGATGATGGGCACGGCGTCCGTGGCCATCGCCGCGGCCGCGGCCGTGCCAGGCACGCTGGTCAACCTCGCCGCCGGAGGTGGCACGCGCGATGCGGTGCGGTTCGGCCACCCGAGCGGCACGCTGCGCGTCGGCGCCGAGGTCGTGCACGAGGACGGGCAGTGGCGCGTGCGCAAGGCGGTGATGAGCCGCAGCGCGCGGGTGCTGATGGAAGGCTGGGTGCGGGTCCCGGCCGAAGGGCCGTGGATGGGCTGAGGCGCCGGGGGTTTGCGGCGGATGCGAAGCGGGGGGCACCGGATGGCGCCCCCCGCGTTCGTTTCATGGCCCGCCGTGGCAGCCGTACGGGCGGGTGGTCAGGACAGGCCTTCGGCCTTGAGCGCGGCCTGCACGCCCGGGTCGGCGGACATGCGCTCGAAGTGCCCGGCGAGGTTGGACAGGCCGTCGAGGTCCACGCCGACGAGCCTCGTCCAGCGCATGACCACGTAGAGGTAGGGGTCGGCGATGGTGCGCGCATCGCCCGCAAGCCATGACCTGCCGGCCAGGTGGGCGTCGATCCGCTCGAAGTATTCGCGCAGTTTCGTTCTGGCCGCCTCCTTCGCCTTCGTCTCCGCTTCCGGACCGAGGTGGGCCATGCTCCCGAAGAGGGGGCGGAATGTGGGGTGCACGTCGGAGTTGAGCAGGGCCAGCCAGCGGTTGGCCTCGGCACGGCCCTTCGGCGTGCCGTCACCGCCCAGCTTCGCCTCCGGGAACGTGTCGGCGATGTAGTTCAGGATCGCGATGTTCTGTGTCAGCACCCAGCCGTCGTGCTCGAGCACCGGCACCGCGCCGGCAGGGTTGAGCGCGAGGAATTCCGGCGACCGGCGCTGCTCGCGGCTGACGACGACGACCTCGAACGGCTGTGCGGTCCAGGACAGGGCGATGTGGTCGGCCAGCGAACAGGCGCCGGGCGAGGTGTACAGCTTCAGGCTCATGCGGCAAGGCTCCCCTTGTGGCGGAAGCTTCCATCATGCGCCGGCGGCGCCGCTGCCGGCGATGGCGCTGGCCGGAACGGACCGTGCCGCCTGCCGCGACGCTCAGCCCTTGCGGGGCGGAAGCGGCTGGACCTTGAGGAAGGTGTGGTCGCCGATGACCGCGACCGGGTAGGCGTTGCCCCAGCTCGGCGAGGCGATGGCGTGCGCCATGAAGTGGCTGGCGCCCGGGACGATTTCCCTGCGCTGCCCGGGCGGGAGCGCCCAGTTGCGCTCGGATTCGAAGGCGATGCTGACCGCCCGGGACCAGGCATCCAGGTTGGTCAGGCGGGTGTTGGGCGAAACGATGGTCGGCGCGAACTGCTTGCGGGCGGTCACGACCTCGCACAGCGAGTTCCCCCACAGTCCGCTTTCCTCGCGGCGCAGGGCGACTTCGGCCACGGCCCGCTGGCCGCGGGCGGGCTGGTCACGGGCCTCGAGGTACACGGTGGCACTGAGGCAGAGGGGGTCGGCGGCTTGCGGGGGAAGGATCGAAGCCAGCCACAGGATCCAGGCCAGTTTCATCGTGTCTCCTTGCTGCGTTGCGTCCGCGCCGGCCACGAGCCGTCCCCCTGCGGGGACGCAGCCCGTGGCGGCTGCGGGACATGGCGTATTGGGGAGGGCGGCGACTCTGGCGGCGCTTCGCCCGGGCTCCGGAATGTCCGCGTTCAGCGGCCGGGCCGGTGTCCCGCCGATGGGGGGGCGGGCATCAAATCCGGGCGGCACGGTAAGAGCCCGGTCCCGAATCCCGCCTGAACGGGGCGCATGGAAATCCTTGATCGGATTGGTGCTTTTTGTTCAATCGGAGCGGCCTGTTCTTTGTGGAATAGGCGCTTGCGGGCCACTCCTAAAGCCGTGCCGCGAGCCGGCTGGCCTGGGCGATGGCGCGCTTGGCATCCAGTTCCGCGGCCACGTCGGCCCCGCCGACGAGGTGGACCGGGCTGTCCAGTCCCTGCAGGGCATCGAACAGGCGGCGGTCGGGTTCCTGGCCGGCGCAGACCACCACGTGATCGACCGGCAGGAGCCGTACTTCGCCCTCGATCCGTACCCGGAAGCCGTCGTCCCCGACGCCGAGGTACTCCACGCCGCCGTGCATGTGCACGCGCTTGTGCTTCAGTGTGGCGCGGTGGATCCAGCCGGTGGTCCTGCCGAGCCGGGCGCCGGGGCGGCCGGGCGAGCGTTGCAGCAGCCAGACCTCGCGGGCCGGGGGCAGGGGATCGGGGGGGACGAGGCCGCCGGGCGCGGCGAAGGCCGGGTCCACGCCCCATTCCCGCATCCACAGGGCGGGATCGAGGCTGGGCGAGGGGCCGTCATGCACGAGGAAGGCGGCCACGTCGAAGCCGATGCCGCCGGCGCCGACGATGGCCACCCGCCGGCCCGGGACCACGCGGCCGGCGAGGACGTCGAGGTAGCCCACGACCTTCGGGTGGTCGTGCCCCGGGAAGTCCACCTTCCTCGGCAGCACGCCGGTGGCCAGCACGATCTCGTCATAGCCGCGCAGGGTGTCCGGCTCCGGCGTGGTGGACAGGCGCAGTTCCACGCCGGTTTCCTCGATGCGGTGGCGGAACCAGCGCAGCGTCTCGCGGAATTCCTCCTTGCCGGGGATCCTTGCGGCGAGGTTGAACTGGCCGCCGATCGCGTCCGAGGCCTCGAACAGGGTCACCCGGTGGCCGCGTTCGGCCGCAACCGTGGCGCAGGCCAGGCCGGCGGGTCCGGCGCCGACCACGGCGATCCGCTTCGGCGCCGCAGCGGGCGCGTAGACCAGCTCGGTCTCGTGGCAGGCGCGGGGGTTGACCAGGCAGCTGGCGCGGGTGTTGTTGAACACGTGGTCGAGGCAGGCCTGGTTGCAGGCGATGCAGGTGTTGATGGCCTCTGGCCGGCCGGCGGCGGCCTTGCGCACCCAGTGGGGGTCCGCCAGCAGGGGGCGAGCCATGGACACCATGTCCGCCTTGCCGTCGGCCAGGATGCGCTCGGCCACGTCCGGCATGTTGATCCGGTTGGTCGCCACCAGTGGCAGCGAGACGTGTGGCCGGAGCCGGGCAGTGACTTCGGCGAAGGCCGCGCGCGGGACGGGGGTGGCGATGGTCGGCACCCGCGACTCGTGCCAGCCGATGCCTGTGTTGATGATCGTGGCGCCCGCGGCCTCGATCGCCTTGGCCTGGGCGCCGATCTCGCCCCAGGCCAGGCCGTCCGGCACCAGTTCCAGCATCGACAGCCGGTACATGATGATGAAGTCCGGGCCGCAGGCTTCCCGGATCCGGCGCACGATTTCCACGGCGAAGCGCATGCGGTTCTCCGGGCTGCCGCCCCAGCGGTCGTTCCGGCGATTGGTGCGGGCACTGAGGAACTGGTTGATCAGGTAGCCTTCCGAGCCCATCACCTCGACGCCGTCGTAGCCGCCCTCGCGGGCGAGCCGGGCGGCGTTGGCGAAGGCGGCGATGGTGCGCTCGACCCCACGCGCCGACAGCTCACGGGGCGTGAATGGGTTGATCGGCGCCTTCAGCCGCGAGGGCGCGACCAGCAGCGGGTGGAAGGCATAGCGCCCCGCGTGCAGCAGTTGCAGGCAGATCCTGGCGCCATGGGCATGGACTGCGTCCGTCACCTGCTGGTGCCTGCGGGCCTCCCAGGGCCAGCCCAGCCGGCTGGCGAACGGCTTCAGCCAGCCCTCGATGTTCGGCGCGAAGCCGCCGGTGACGATCAGGCCCACGCCGCCCTCGGCACGCTCGGCGAAGTAGGCGGCGAGCTTCGGGAAGTCGCGCGCCCGATCCTCCAGGCCCGTGTGCATGGAGCCCATCAGGACCCGGTTGCGGATCGTGGTGAAGCCGAGATCGAGGGGGGCGAACAGATGGGGATAGGGGGCCGGGGCGTTGCCCGTCCGGGCAGGCATGGGGGACGGCATGGATACGCTTGCGTATGGAGGGGTGCCGTCATTCAGCAGCAAACCGGCGCCGGCTGCAATCCCGGGGACAGTCTGAATGGCGCCGAACCTCCCGTCAGGTTCCTCCCGCAGACTCCGTGCAGGGCATGGGGCTGGTTCCATTCATCTTGTTATGTTAGCGTTAACGTGGTCTTCACAGCACTGCTATAGTCTGTGTGCCCGAGGGTGCGTGCCGGGTGCCTGTCCCAAGCCACCGTACCGCATTCCCTTTTCCACGTTTAAGGAGCTGAACAGATGAAAAAGAAACTCCTGTGTGCCGCCCTGCTGGGTGGTCTGGGCCTGGCCGGAGTTGCCAACGCCCAGGAGTTCGATGATCGCTGGTACCTCACCGGTTCGGTCGGTTACAACCTCCAGGATGAAGACCGCCGTACCGACGACACGCCGTTCGTCACCTTGGGCCTGGGCAAGTTCGTCAGCCCTCACTGGTCGATCGACGCCGAGCTGAACTACCAGAACCCGGCGTTCGACAGCGGCGTCGAGGCCGCCAACCGCCACCTGCGCTGGAGCCAGTACGGCGTCTCGCTCGACCTGCGCCGCCACTTCATCGCCGAAGGCCGCAGCTGGAACCCGTATGCGCTGATCGGCCTGGGTTACCAGCGCGCGGAGGAGGAGTACGACAACTGGCCGAACCCGGACTCGCCGGCCAAGCGCAAGGACGGCAACCTGGCCGCCAAGATCGGCGTCGGTATGCAGACCACCTTCGCCAAGCGCGTCGCGGTCCGCACCGAGCTGGCCTTGCGCGCCGACTTCGATGACCAGAGCTACGCGGCCACCGGCGGCCCCGACTGGCACGGCTATCCGCACGACCAGAAGGAGAGCTATTTCACCGACCTGCTGGCCTCGATCGGCGTGGTCATCCCGCTGGGCCCGGCCCCGACCGCCCCGGTCGCTCCGCCCCCGCAGCCGGCGGCCCCGAGCTGCGCCGACCTGGACGACGACGGCGACGGCGTGAACAACTGCGACGACCGCTGCCCGGATTCGCAGCCTGGCCAGACCATCGGTCCGGACGGCTGCCCGGTGCCGGTCTCGATCGACCTGAAGGGCGTGAACTTCGACTTCGACAAGTCGACCCTGCGTCCTGACGCGATCGCGATCCTGAACGAGGCCGTCGAGATCCTGAAGCGCTATCCCGACCTGCGCGTCGAGGTGGCCGGTCACACCGACTCGAAGGGTTCGGACGCCTACAACCAGAAGCTGTCCGAGCGTCGCGCCAAGGTCGTGTACGACTACCTGGTCAGCAACGGCATCGATCCGAGCCGCCTGATCGGCCCGAACGGCTACGGCGAGAGCCGCCCGATCGCTCCGAACACGAACCCCGACGGTTCGGACAATCCGGAGGGTCGCGCCCGCAACCGCCGTACCGAGCTGAACGTGCAGAACTGAGCACTTCGCTCGCAAGGCTGAACAGCGAAACCCGGCCCCGCGCCGGGTTTCGCTTTTTTCGCGCCCGGTTCGACCACTGCCGGCCGCGGTGCAACGTGAAGGGCATCGCGGCTGCGACGACATGACCGCATCCGTGCCTTGCCGGTCACGGCGGGTGGGCCTACACTCGCGCGCAGTGTTCCTCCGAACCCCTGTTCACGGATTCCCGATGCGCAAGCTCCTGACCGGTTGCCTGTTCCTCGCCGCGCCCTTTGCCGCTCATGCGACCGCGGATTGTGCGGGCGTGCCGAAGACCATGCCGGTGCGGCCGACGCTGGTGCCGCCGGTCGCCGCCGAGTTCACGCCGACCACGAGCCAGCTTGGTGCCCAGCGGGGGGTGCTCTCGCACGCGTACGACGAAGCGCAGTCCGTCGAGCGTGTGCTGCTGCGGCTGCGGATCGAGAAGTGCCAGAACCTGGCGAACGCGATGCCGGCGCCTTCCGCGATCGACCCGAACGACCCGGCCGCGTACAAGCCGCAGACCGCCTACGACAACACGCCCTGGCGCTTCGACATGAGCCAGGGCGGCAGGCGCATGACCGCCGACGAGTTCGACGCCTGGATGAAGGCGCGAGGCGTGCGTGTGGCGCGCGGCGCACAGCAGAAGCCGGCCGAGTCCCAGCCCGCGGAAGCGCAGGCCGAAGCAGACGGCCCCGAACAGCCCTGATCGCCTGATCGCCGGGCGGGCCGTCCGGCCCGGGGCGGCCGCCGCGTCATGTGGCCTCAGGAAGCCAGCACGCCCAGTTCGCGGCCGATCTTCGTGAACGCCCCGATCGCGCGGTCGAGGTGCTCGCGCGTGTGCGCCGCGCTCATCTGGGTGCGGATGCGGGCCTGACCCTTGGGCACCACCGGGTGGAAGAAGCCGATGGCGTAGATGCCTTCCTCGAGCAGGCGCTCGGCGAAGCGCTGCGCCAGCGGCGCGTCGTACAGCA
>CALLKI010000022.1 GCA_938008415.1 uncultured Luteimonas sp.
AGCATCACGCCGATCTCCGACAGCTGGTTGGCCAGCTCCTGGTCGGCGACGAACCCGGGGGTGAACGGGCCGACGCAAACGCCGGCCAGCAGGTAGCCGACCAGCGGCGAGAGCCGCAGCTTGTTGGCGATGGCGCCCAGCACGAAGGCCAGGCCGAGGCCGACCGCGACGATGTCGATCAGGCTGGTGTCGTGGTGCATCGGGGAGAGGGGGTGCCTGGTGGGGACGGCGGTGCGCCGCCTTCCCGAGTTTCGCTGATGGGGGCGTGTCGCGTAAACAAACGTGGATCGTCGTCGGGCCATTGCAAGCGGGAAAACCCGCCACAGGGCGATCCGCGGAATGACCCGCGCGGGCCACGGCGACCGGCCGGTTCGCAGATTGTTGCAGGGCGAAGGCGGCCCGGCCGCCCCGGAACAGGCGGCGTAGTCCGCGCGGAGCGGCTCAGGTCTCCGCGCGCAGTTCGCGGGCGAGCAGGTCGACCAGCTCCGCCGCCGGCAATGGGCGCGCCAGCGGGGCGCCTTGCCCCGCCCAGTGGGCCGCGAACTCCGGATGGCCCTGCCGGCTCGCGATCGCGGCGAGTTGCCGGGCCAGGTCATAGGCGACCGGATAGGCCGGCGGCGGCGGGCTGCCCGGCGCCTCCCCGTGCGCGACGTAGCGGTTGGGGATGCCGCGCGCCGGGCGGCCCGACAGCACGGTGGTGAGGCGGGTGCGGCCGCCGCGTGCGTCCAGCAACGCTTCGCGGTGCGCCGGGCTGGCCGCCGATTCCGGGCAAGGCACGAAGGCCGTGCCCAGCTGGGCGGCGACCGCGCCCAGGTCGAGGGCGGCGCGGATGCCGTGCCCGTCCATGATGCCGCCGGCGGCGATCACCGGCAGCCGCGTGTTCGCGCACAGGCGCCTGACCAGGATCGACATCGGCAGGCTTTCGTCGTGCCGCTGCGGATCGAACAGGCCGCGGTGGCCGCCGGCCTCGATGCCCTGCGCGACGATCCCGTCGACGCCGGCCGCTTCGATCGCCAGGGCTTCGTCGACATGGGTCGCGGTCGCCAGGGTGGCGATGCCGGCATCGCGCAGCGCGGCGATCCATTCGCGCGGCGGCAGGCCGAAGTGGAAGCTCACCACCGCCGGCCGGGTCTCCAGCAGCAGCCGCAGCATCGCCTCGTCGGCGATGAAGCTGGGGTAGATCTCGCGCAGCTCCGCGGGCGGGCTCGCCCCGAACTCGGCGAACAGCGGCGCCATGTGCCGGATCCAGGCCGCCTCGACCGCCGCATCGCGGCGCGCTGGAGCATGGCAGAAGACGTTGACCTGGAACGGCCGCGCGGTCAGCGCGCGCGTCGCCCCGATCGCCTCACGGGCCTGCGCCAGCGTGCCGGACCCGATCGCGATGGAGCCCAGGCCTCCGGCATTGGAGACCGCGGCGGCCAGCGCCGGCGTCGAGACGCCGGCCATCGGGGCCTGGATGATCGGAAGCGGGATGTCGAGTCTGTCGAGCACGGACGGGGCCCGATGCGCGGAGGCAGGCGCAGTGTAGTCGGCCTCCGTATCCCGGGGCAATCCGTCGAAGGGACCCGCCGGTGCGCCATGCAACGCACCGGCGTCCGGCAACGCCTGCCCGGCACTGCACGGGCAGGCGTTGGACGACGCTTACCAGCTGTAGGCGACGCGCCCGTACACGTAACGGCCGTTGAAGCCGAACGGCGAGTACAGGCTGTACGGCATCAGGCCCGAGGTCGAGTTCACGAAGATGGTTTCCTCCGGGTACTCGTCCAGCACGTTGTCCGCGCCGACGGTGAGGGTCCAGCCCTGCGCCGGGCGGAAGCTGACCGCGGTGTCCAGGGTCCACTTGGCCGAGTAGGTCTGGTCCTGCGCCGGGTTGCTGGCGTGGCGGCTGGTGAACTCGCCGTAGCGGGTGGCGTTGGCGGCCAGCTCCCAGGCACCCGCGCGCCACAGCGCGCCCAG
>CALLKI010000023.1 GCA_938008415.1 uncultured Luteimonas sp.
CCGCCACACCCTGGGCGAGAACATCGCCGACCTGGGCGGCCTGGCCACGGCCTACGACGCGATGAAGAAGGCCACCGCAGGCACCCCGGACCCGATGACCGACGGCCTGACCCGCGACCAGCGCTTCTTCCTGAGCTGGGCCACGGTGTGGCGCCGCAACTTCACGCCGGAGGAGCTGAGCAAGCGCCTGGTCACCGACGAGCACGCGCTGGCGCCGTTCCGCGCGATCGGCGCGCCCTCGAACCTGCCGGCGTTCGCGGCCGCGTTCAGCTGCAAGCCGGGGGACGCGATGGTGCGCGACGGCGATCGCCAGGTGGTCATCTGGTAAGCCCCCCGCGCCTCCCGCGCCTTCCGGAAAGGCCCGGCCACGCGCCGGGCCTTTCCTTTTCCGCGGAAGATGAACGGGGTCGCCGGGGGGGCGCGCCGGCGTGACTGTCATCGCGACAGGGGCCCGGGCGCGGTTGCTAGAATCCCGCGACCCGTGACATGGAGTCCAAGATGCAAGCGAAGCCGCTGGTCATTGCCCTCGCCCTCGGCCTGGCCCTCACCTTCACCGCCACGGACGCCGGCGCCCAGCGCCGCCGCTCCGCGCCCAAGCCGCCGCCCGGCCCGACCGCCTGCACGGACTTCTACAGCTTCGTCAACAAGGACTGGCTCGCCGCGAACACCGTCTCCGGTTCCGGTTCGGTGAGCGCGCTGGCCGGGCTGCAGACGCTGGCCATCCAGCAGCAGCGCGAGCTGCTCGACGGGGCGATGCGCGCGCCACAGAACGACGTGCAGCGCCTGCTCGGCGACTTCTGGGCCAGCGGGCTCGACGAGGCCGCGGTCGAGCGTGACGGCGCCAACCCGATCGCGCCGCTGCTGTCCCGCATCGACGCGATCCGGCGCAGCCGCGACATCGCCCCGGCCATCGCCGCACTGCACCAGGTCGGCATTCCGGTCGTCTTCAACTTCACCGCCGACGTCGACCTCGACGAGCTCGAGCGCCACATCGGCTACTTCTCGCAGGGCGGCCTGACGCTGCCCGACCCGGCGTACTACACGCGCGACGACGCCAGGACCCGGGAGGTGCTGTCCCGCTACGCGGACTACGTGCGCAGGATCCTGCTCCTGACCGGCACCCCGCAGGAGCGCCTGGAGGCGGAAACGCAGTTCGTGTTCGACCTGGAAACGCGGATCGCCCGTGCCTCCAGGCCGATCGAGACGCTGCGCGACCCGCGCCAGAACTACGCCCCGGTCCCGGTCGCCGAGCTTGCCAAGCGCTACAAGCGACTGCAGCTGGGCGATTTCCTCAAGGCCCAGGGCGTGAGCGACGACCGGGTCTCGCTGGCCAACCCGGAACTGTTCGCGCAGCTCGACACGCTGGTGGGCTCGCTCAAGCCGGAGCAGTGGAAGGCCTACCTGCGCTTCCACATCGGCAACGCGATGGCGCCGTACCTGTCGAAGAGCTTCCGCGACGCGGAGTTCGAGTTCCACGGCCGCGTGCTGCGCGGCGAACAGGCGCCGCCGCCGCGCGACGTGCAGGTGCTGGCGGCGATCAACCGCGCCGCCGGCCCGATGCTGGCGCGCGAGTACGTCGCCCGCTACCTGCCCGGGGCCACCCGCTCCCGCGCCGAAGAGATCGCCGCCAACGTGCGCGACGCGCTGGCCCGCGCGCTCGAGCGCATCGACTGGATGACGCCGGAATCGAAGCAGGAAGCCCGGGCCAAGCTCGCCAAGCTGAAGATCGAGATCGGCGAGCCGCGCCGCAACATCGACTACACGGTGCAGCCGATGGGCCGCGGCAGCTTCGGCAGCAACATGCTGATCGCCTCGACCTGGCACCACCGCGAGGAGATGAGGCGCATCGGCCGCGGCAACGCCGGCCGCCGCTGGGACGTGCTGCCGCAGCAGCCGGCGCTGGCCTACGACATCGCCCAGAACCGGCTGATCGTCACCGCGGCCGCGCTGCAGCCCCCGGTGCTCGACATGGCGGGCGACCCGGCCATGCACTACGGCACCTTCGGCGCCCTGGTCGCGCACGAGCTGTCGCGCAGCATCGACACCAAGGGCAGGCTGGTCGATGCCTCCGGCACCGTGCGCACGTGGTGGAACAACACCGACGAGGCGGCGTGGATGGAGCGTACCTACCCGCTGGTGGCGCAGTACGACGCCTACGACTACCCGGGCCTGCCCGGCACCCGGGTCAACGGCACCATCACCCGCGACGAGAACGCCGCCGACCTGGCCGCGATCGAACTGTCCTGGGACGCGCTGGTCACGGCCCATCCGGAACTGCCCGCCGAAGGCCGGCAGGCCTTCTTCCGCGGCTGGGCGGGGCTGTGGCGCCAGCAATGGTCGGCGGACGTGGCCGCCATCAACGCGACGACCTCGGTGCACGCGCCGGGGCAGTGGCGGACCAACGGCCCGCTGGCCAACCATCCGGCGTTCGCCGCGACCTTCGGCTGCAAGGCCGGCGAACCGATGGCGCGCAAGCCGGAGGAGCAGGTCGCGATCTGGCGCTGACCGCCCTGCGCCCGCGCGCCGGGGCTCACAGGCGCATGACGCGCGGCCCGCGCGGGCGGCCGCCGCCGAACGGCGGCAGCCCGCGCCAGTAGCGGATCAGCAGCCAGCCGAACAGCATCCCGCCCAGGTGCGCGAAGTGCGCCACGCCGGACTGCGTGCCGGTGATGCCCAGCACCAGCTCGATCACGCCGTACACGATCACCAGGGTCCGAGCCCTCATCGGCACCGGCGGGATCAGCAGCATCACCCGCTGGTTCGGGAACAGCATGCCGTAGGCCAGCAGCAGGCCGAACACGCCGCCGGAAGCGCCCACCGTCGGGAAGGGCATGCCGCCGCTGCGCACGCCCCATGACACCACCAGCAGCTGGCACAGGCCGGCGCCGACCACGCAGACGAGGTAGTAGGCCAGGAACCGGCGCTGCCCCCACACGTATTCGAGCTGCGCGCCGAACATGAACAGCGCCAGCATGTTGAACAGCAGGTGCGTGAGGTTGCCATGCATGAAGCCGTAGGTGAGCAGCTGCCACGGCATGAAGCCCGGCGCGTAAGGCGCCAGTTCCGGCGGCAGCACCGGCCACAGCATCAGCCCGCGCAGCAGCGGGGCCATGAAGGCCTGCAGCACGAACACGAAGCCGTTGGCGATCAGCAGGCCCTTGGTGACGGGGGGGATATGGGTGAACATCGGCGCTCCTGCACAGGCGCCCATCATACCGGCCGGCGCCGCGGCGGCCCGCCCGCGGCACAGGACAGACTTTCCCGGCCGGACCGCTCAGCCACCGTCCGGCCCCCACAGCAGGGCGTCCAGATCGACGTCCGCGCGCCGCATCCGCACCCGGCCGTTCTCCACCGCCACGCCCTCCGCGCGCAACCGGCACACCTGCTCGCAAAAGCCCTCCGAGCCCGGCGGGAAGGCGATGCGGCCGTCGCTGCGCAGGATCCGGTGCCACGGCAGGTCCGGGTCGCCGGAGCGGGCCAGGATACGCGCCACCAGCCGTGCCCGCCCGGGCAGCCCCGCGCGGTGCGCGATCTGGCCATAGCCGGCCACCTGGCCGTGCGGCACGTCACGGATCGCCGCCAGGATGCGGGCTTCGGCAGACAGATCGGCCATCGACGGCTAGGATACCCCTCCGGGCGGTTCCGGTTCCCAGGCACATGCAGAATTTCGAGCAGCTCCGCGGTTTCCTCGCCACCGGCGGCTTCCGGGTCACCATGCAGGAACCCTACGTCGTCTGCGTGGAACTGTCGTTCGACGGCGGCCGCCGCCACCAGTCCATCTTCCTGTCGGAGCTGCAGGGCGACGACGGCCGCAACTACCTGCGCGTGAGCACCGTGGTCGCGCCGATCACCGGCATCGACGCCCGGCGCGCCCTCGCCTTCAACTGGAACTCGCGGGTGGGCTATCTCGCCGTGGGCGAACTGGACGGCGTGCCCTACCTGCAGCTGTGCGAGAACCGCCCCTACGACAGCCTCGACGCCGCCGAGGTCGGCCGCCTGGTCCTGGAGATCGGCGGCATGGGCGACCGCCTCGAACGCGTGCTCACCGCCGACGGCGACCTGCTCTAGGCCGCCAGGCCGGTTCCCGCTTCCTCACGCCCAGCCGAAGCCGCGGGCGGCGCGGTACAGCAGGTACGCGATCAGGCCCGACATCGGGATGGTCAGGATCCAGGCCCAGACCATCCGGTGCACCACGCTCCACTTGATCGCGTTCAGGCGCTTGGCCGTGCCCACGCCCATGATCGCCGAGGAGATGTTGTGGGTGGTCGAGACCGGGATGCCCAGGTGCGAGGCGGCCATGATCACCGAGGCAGCGCTGGTCTCGGCGGCGAAACCGTGGATCGGGTGCAGCTTGACCAGCTTGTGGCCGAGGGTCTTGACGATCCGCCAGCCACCGGCCGCGGTGCCGGCCGCCATCACCAGCGCGCAGGTGACCTTGATCCAGGTGTCGATATCGCCGTGCGCCAGCGCGGCGTCGGACGGGTGCAGGAACGCCAGCCACGACGGAAGGTCGTCGAGGGTGCCGGCGGCCTGGGCGCTGACCAGGGTCAGCGCGACGATGCCCATGGTCTTCTGCGCGTCGTTCATGCCGTGGGCGAAGCCCATGCCGGCGGCACTGAGGATCTGCGCCTTGCCGAACAGGCTGTTGACCCAGCGCGGCCGGGCCAGCCGCGCCAGCACGCCGCCGGCGCGTGCCATCATCGAGATGACGAAGAACAGCAGGCCCATCATCAGGAAGCCGGCCACGAAGCCCAGCACCGGCGAGCTGACCATGGGCACGAGGACCTTCCATACCACGCCCGCGCTGCGGAAGAGCGGCTCGGCGGGCTCGGACCAGATCACCACGCCGAAGTCGCCGTTGGCCGCGGCGAGCGCGGCGCCGATCAGGCCGCCGATCAGCGCGTGCGAGGACGAGGACGGCAGGCCCAGCCACCAGGTGATCAGGTTCCAGACGATCGCCCCGAGCAGCGCGCACAGGATCAGCATGGAACCGACCTCGACCGCGCCCGAATCGATCAGGCCCGAGGAGATGGTCCTGGCGACCGCGGTCCCCGACAGCGCGCCGACCAGGTTCATGGCCGCCGCCATCCCCACCGCCTGCACCGGCGTCAGCACCTTGGTCGCGACCACGGTCGCGATCGAGTTGGCGGTGTCGTGGAAGCCGTTGATGTACTCGAACACCAGCGCGGTGGCCACCACGAGCAGGACGAGGGTCAGCATCGTCCCCGCCCTCTTACGAGTTCTTCAGCACGATTTCGTAGGCGACCACGCCGGCCTCGCGGCAGCGGTCGATGGCCTTCTCGAGGATCTCGAAGAACTCCTTGAGCAGGAACATCTGCAGCGGGTCGAGCTTGCCGGAGTAGATGTCGCGGTACAGCTCCAGCATCAGCCGGTCGGCCTCGTTCTCCAGCGCCCGCAGCTGGTCGTTGAGCTTCTTCATCGGCTCCAGCTTCATGTGCCGGAGCTGGCGGACCATCTCCACGACCACACCGGCGGCCTGCTCCAGCATGGCCGCGCGCGGCGCGAAGTCGATGTGCTCGAGGTGCTGCACGGCCAGCGCGTAGCGGTCGGCGAACTTCTCGATCTGCTTGGGGATCTTGTAAAGGGCCGACCCCAGCGCCTCGATGTCCTCCCGCTCGATCGGGGTGATGAAGCTGTCCACCAGCGCCTGGCTGATCTTGTCCGAGGCCTCGCGCTCGCGCTGGCGGGCGAGCTTGAAGGCGTCCAGCGCCGGCTGGCGGTCGGCCTCGCGGAGCATGGCATGCAGGGCCCTGGCGCTGTCGTAGGCGGCCTCGGCCGCCTCCTCCAGCAGCGTGTAGAACTGGTTGCCCTGGCCGAAGATGGTCTGCAGAGAGAACATGGGTCACCCTCGCCGTCCCGGGACCGGCGGCGCGGCGCAAATTATGACGGTTCGCCCCCCCTCACCGCCAACCGGCCCGCCGGACGCGGCCATCGGGGGGGGGCCCGGGGCGACCTGCTATCATGCCCCCCGCGCCGGAACCACGCGCCGCCGCCCCATGGACGACGACTCCCGACCACCGCCCTCCCGCCCGTCCCCCGCCCGCGCTCCCGGCCTGCCGACCGCCGTCGGCAGCCCCCTGAACGGAGGACGCCGCGGTGTTTGAGCTTTTTGCCGTCCTCCTCCTCCTGATCGCCTGCAACGCCTTCTTCGCCCTGTCGGAGATGTCGGTGGTCACGGCGCGCAAGCCGCGCCTGAAGCGGATGGCACGGGACAGCCGGGCCTCGGCCAGGGCGCTGGAACTGGCCCGCAACCCCGAGCGCTTCCTGTCCACCGTCCAGGTGGGCATCAGCCTGCTCACCATCCTCACCGGCATGCTCGGCGGCGACGCGCTGGGCGAGATGATCGGCGCCATCCTCGGCGAGCGCCTGCCCTTCCTCGGGGACTACGCCTCGACCGTGGGCAAGGTGCTGGCCGTGGGCCTGATCACCTACTTCAGCATCGTGCTCGGCGAACTGGTGCCCAAGCGCCTGGCGCTGCTGGCGCCGGAGCGGCTGGCCAGCCTGATCGCCCTGCCCATGCACTGGCTGTCACGGATCGCCTACCCGGCGGTCTGGCTGCTCAGCGTCACCGTGCGCGGCCTGCTGAAGCTGCTGCGCCTGGACCAGACCGAGGCCGGCCGGGTCACCGAGGAAGAACTCCGCCTGCTGGTGAGCGAAAGCCACGAGCAGGGCGTGATCGACGACGACGAACTCAACATGATGAACCGGGTGATGCGGCTGGGCGACCGCACCGCCGCCAGCCTGATGACCCCGCGCGTACGCATCGCCTGGCTGGACGTGTCCGAAAGCCTCGAGGAGAACCTCGCGGTCATGCGCGAGACCCCCTTCTCGCGCTACCCCGTGTACCGCGGCAGCGACAGCGACGTGGTCGGCGTGCTCGAGGTCAAGTCGCTGGTCGACAGGCTTCACGAACCCGGGTTCGACCTGTTCAGGGACCTGCGCGAGCCGCTGTTCGTGTCCGAGTCCACCCCGGCGCTGAAGCTCCTGGAGATCCTGCGCGAGGAGCAGCAGTCGCTGGCGCTGGTGGTGGACGAATACGGTGACGTCACCGGCCTGGTCACCGTGAACGACGTGCTGGAGGCGGTGATCGGCCGCAACCAGGGCAGCGAGGGGCACGACGCGATCCCGCTCGTCACCACCCGCGAGGATGGTTCGCTGCTGGTGGACGGCGGGATCTCCGTGGAAACCACCCGTGAGCTGCTGGGCGGCGGCGCCCTGCCCGGCGAGGACGAACACGAATTCCACACCGCCGCCGGCATGGTGATCGCGCACTTCGGGCGGATCCCGGCGGTGGGCGAGCACTTCGACTGGGACGGCTGGCGGATCGAGGTGGTCGACCTGGACGGCCCGCGTGTGGACAAGCTGCTGCTGCAACGGCTGGCAAGGAAGGATGATGCCGCCGATGACGACGCCTGACGGGTCCCGGCCGCGCTGGCGCCTGCGCCGCCGCGGGGACGGCGAGGCCGGCACCCGCGCGCTGCTGGACCGGCTCGCGGAAGGCGACCCCGGGGAAGTACTCCAGTTGGGCGATATCCTCGCCGGGCTCGGCCGGCAGGTGTTCGGCATGATGCTGTTCCTCGCCACCCTGCCCGCCTTCATCCCGGTGCCCGGCGTCGGCGGGGCGGTCGGCGGGCCGCTGACGGTGCTGGTCGGCGTGCAGCTGCTGCTGGGCCTGCGCAAGCCCTGGCTGCCGCGTTTCGTCGCCCGGCGCGGCCCGCGGCGCGCGACCATGCAGGCGTTCGACCGGGTCCTGGCGCCGTGGCTGTCGCGCCTGGAGCACCTGGTGCGGCCGCGCCTGACCTTCCTGCTCGACAACCGCGCCGCAGCCATGTTCACCGGGCTGCTGCTGGTGCTGCTCGGCATCCTGCTGGCGCTGCCGATCCCGTTCACCAACTACGTCTTCGGGGTGCTGCTGCTCGCCTACGCGCTGGCGCTGCTGGAACGCGACGGCCTGCTGATGCTGCTGAGCTGGATCGCCGGGATCGCCGCGATCGTCTTCTTCGGCGTGCTCAGCGGCGCGCTGGCCGCGGCCGCGACGAAGTGGCTCGGCCAGCTGCTGTCCTAGGGGCCGCCCCTACACCAGCAGGCTGGCGAAGTCGCGCGCGGCCATCGGGTGACCGAGCCAGAAGCCCTGCGCCAGGTCGCAGCCGCGCTCGCGCAGGATCGTGTACTGGCCTTCCTTCTCCACGCCCTCCGCGACCACCTCGATGCCCAGCGAATGGGCCATCGCGATGATCGCGGTGGTCAGCGCCAGGTCGTCCGGGTCGCGCAGCACGTCGGCGACGAAGCTGCGGTCGATCTTGACGCCGTCCACCGGCACGCGGCGCAGGTGGCTCAGGCCGGAGAAGCCGGTGCCGAAGTCGTCCAGCCAGACCTTGACCCCGGCCTCGCGCAGCCGCGACAGCAACGCGCTCACCCGCGCCTCGTCGCCGATCACCGCGGTCTCGGTCAGCTCGATGTGCAGGTGCTGGGGCGCAAGTCCGGTCTCGCGCAGCACCGACTCCACCTGCGCCGACAGATCACCCGCGCGCAGCTGCCGGGGCGAGACGTTGACCGCGACGAACAGGTCACGCGCCGCCGGGAAGTCGCGCTGCCAGCGGCGCAGGTCGAAGCAGGCCGCGCGCAGCACCTGCGGGCCGATGGTCTCGATCAGGCCGCTCTGCTCGGCCACGTCGATGAACAACGACGGCGACACGTAGCCCTGCTGGGGATGGTTCCAGCGCAGCAGCGCCTCGGCGCCTGCGAGCTTGCCGTCGGAAAGGCGGAACACGGGCTGGTAGGCCAGGCTGAGCTCGCCGCGTTCCCAGGCGCCACGCAGGTCCTGCTCCATCCGCACCCGGCGCTCCACCGCCTGGTCCATCGCCCGGCTGTAGAAGCGGTAGCAGTTCTTGCCGGCCACCTTCGCCTGGTACATGGCGATGTCGCCGTTCTTCATCAGCGCCGAGGCGTTCGAGGCGTCGTCGGGGGACAGGGTGATGCCGATCGAGATGCCGAGGAACACGTGGCGGCCGTGCACCATGATCGGCCGCCCGAGCTCCTCGACCAGCGCGGCCGCGAGCTCCGCCGCCGCGTCGCGCATGCCGGTGCCGTCCTCCGGCGCCTCCAGCAGGATCACGAACTCGTCGCCGCCGAACCGGGCCAGCACCGTGTCCTTGCCGACGTGGCGGTCGAGCACGTCGCGCATGCGCGCGGCGAACTGCATCAGCACCTCGTCGCCGGCGTCGTGGCCGATGGTGTCGTTGACCCGCTTGAAGTCGTCGATGTCGGCGAACAGCAGCGCCAGCTGCCGCGCCGCGCCGCTGGCCTCGAACAGCCGCTGGTCCAGGGTCTCGCGGAAGGACAGCCGGTTGGCCAGCCCGGTCAGGGTGTCGGTGTAGGCCATGCGCCGCACCTCGCGGCTGTGCCGCGCGATGCTGTCGCGCATGTGCGCGAAGGAGCGGACCAGGTCGCCGATCTCGTCGCGCCGGCCGCTGGCGGGGACGTCGGCCTCGTAGTCGCCGGCCTCGATCCTGCGCGCCGCGTCCGCGAGCGCGCGGATCGGCCCGACCACGGACCGCTGCAGGTACATCGCCAGAACCGCGACCATGCCGGCCATCAGCGCCAGCAGCGTCCCGACCCAGACCTTGTGGCGCCGGCTGACGTCGTCGAGGCGTTCGCCGAGCACCGTGCCGATGCGGTCCTCGTCCGCCTTCACGGTGGCCAGCGAATAACCGACCCGGAACCCGCCCAGCCGCTCGTCGCCGATCCGGATCGGGACCGAGATGTCGAGCAGGCCCTCGTCGGTCTGCACGTGCACGTCGTTGGCCTGCAGCACCTCGTAGGCCAGCGGGTCGTTCATCGGCTGGCCGTAGGTGGCGATGTCGCGGCTGCCATCGTGGACCACCCGCCCCTCGGCGTCGTAGACGATGGCGTACGCCACGTCCGGCTGGCGCAGGTGGTTGCGCACGATGCCGCCGATCGCCTCCAGGTCGAAGTAGTACAGCGGGTTGACCAGGATGTCGGCCGCCTGCATCACCGAGCTGCGCCCGTGGGACTGCAGGCGCCTGAAGGCCAGCTCGTGCATGGACTCGCGGCTGAGCACCTGCACCTCGCGGTGGGTGGCATCCTCGCGCCGCAGCAGGGACACGCTGATCGCCAGCAACACCAGGACCACGACCCCGGCCAGCAGCGCGAACTTCGCCCGTAGCCCGTAGCGCAGGTTCATTCCAGCTCCGCCACGACCTGCATCACGCCCCTGCGCAGCTGCTCCAGCGAATGCGCGCTGTCACCGTCCAGGGGCAGGAACCGCGTGGTCCTGAAGAAACTGAGCAAGGCCTCGCGCCCGTCGGGATCCTCCGCCGCCTGGAGCAGCACCTCGCGCAGGCGCTGCTTGACCCTGGGATCGAGGTCCTTCCGCACCAGCTCCAGCGCCCGCGGATAGGGCGGCGACTCCCGGATCACGACCAGGTCGCGCCTGTACGACCCGGGCACCTTGCGCTCGTCCTGCCAGTCGAGGTTGCTCATCGCGCCCGCGTCGACCAGCCGCTTGTGCACCCAGGACGAGATGTTCAGCCCGGAGCGCGCGAACACGTATCCGACCGAATCGGACGCCGGGCGGTCCATCGGCGACAGCAGGATCTCCATCGACAGGCCGAGCCCCAGCAGTTCCGTGGCCGGCACGTAGTAGGCGCTGGTCGAGGAGCGGTTCTGGAAGGCGATGCTGCGGCCGCGCAGGTCGGCCAGCGAGGTGATGCCGCTGTCGCGGTGCACGAGGTAGACCGTGTGGTAGGAGCTGACCCCGTCACGCTCGGTCAGCAGCAGCGGTTCGGCCCCGGCGCGCTGCTGCAGCAGCACGGCCGCGGCCGTGGTCTCGGTCACCCAGTCCACGCGGCCGCGGCGCAGGTAGCTCGTCATCTGCTGGGCGTCCCGCGCCATCAGGATCCGCCCCTCGCGGATGCCGACGTCGGCCAGCCGCGGCACCACGTAGTCGAGCAGCGGCTTGAGCTGTTCGTAATGTTCCTTCGGGTCGTCGCTGATCCGCCCGAGGACGAGGACCTGGCCATCGGCAGCCCTGGCCTGCATGGGCGTCATCCAGCAGCACGCCAGGATGGCGAGGGCGGCGTGGATGCAGGCAAGGATCGCTCTCAAGCTGGAGGGCCGGGTCGTGGTCACGGACGGGGCGAGACTAGCCGAAATATCAGCTTCCCGGAACATGCGCGTTTCCAGACCGGGAATCAGGTTTCCCTTTCCCCGCCACCGACGGTGCCCCCGTCGCCCGCCTGCCCCGCCAGGCGCGCCACGCGCTGCATGTCGGCAAGCACTCCCCGCAGCAGCCTGACCTCGCGCGTGTCGGGCGAGGCCCGCAGGAACACCCGCCGCAGCTTGTGCATGGCCACTTCCGGGGCACGCCCCTTGTGGAAGTCGATGGCGTCCAGGACCTCGGCCAGCTGGCCGAAGAACCCTTCCATCTCGGCGTGGCTGGCCGGCAGGTCGTCCGGCGGAGCCGGCCGCTCCCCGGTGGATGCCTCCCCGCCGGCCAGGAACGTCATGCGCAGCTCGTAGGCCAGCACCTGCACCGCCGCGGCGAGGTTGAGCGAGCTGTAGCCCGGATTCGCGGGGATGGTCACCGCGGCATGGCACAGCTGCAGCTCGCCGTTCTCCAGCCCGGTACGCTCGCGGCCGAAGACCACCGCCACCTCGACCCCGCGCCGGGCTTCGCCGACGAGGCGCAGGGCGGCATCGCGCGGCCCGTGTTCGTCCATCGCGATCCGGCGCGGCCGCGCCGTGCAGCCCACCACCAGGCCGCAATCGGCCACGGCACCGGCCAGCGAGCCGTGGACCTCGGCGGTCTCCAGCAGGTCGCGCGCGCCCGCGGCCAGGGCGTCGGCCTCCGGGTGCGGGAAATGGCGGGGCGCCACCAGCACCAGCCGGTGCAGCCCCATGGTCTTCATGGCGCGGGCCGCCGAGCCGATGTTGCCCGGGTGCTGCGTGCCGACCAGCACCACGCGGATCCGGCCGGCGACGGGGAAGGTCGGGTCCATGCCCACGATGTTAAACTGTATAGCCGGCCATCGCGCCGGACCGTTCTTTTCCCTGCCGACCTTCGCCAGCGCCCGGAGACCGACGCGATGCTCCAACCTGCCGTCAATGTCATGGTCAAGGCAGCCCGCGCCGGCGGCAATGTCCTGCTCCGCCACATGACCCGGCTCGAGGCGCTGAACGTGGTCGAGAAGGGCCGCCAGGACTACGCCAGCGAGGTCGACGCCCTGGCCGAGGAGGCCATCATCCGCGAGCTGCACCGCGCCAACCCCGACTACGCCATCCTCGGCGAGGAAGGCGGCGCGAGGAAGGGCCGGCGCGGCGCCAGCCGCTACACCTGGGTGATCGATCCGCTCGACGGCACCAGCAACTACCTGCGCGGCCTGCCCCACTGGTGCGTCTCGATCGCGCTGTGCGAAGGCCCCGAGCCGGTCCACGGCGTGGTCTTCGACCCGCTGCGCAACGAGCTGTTCATCGCCAGCCGCGGCTCCGGGGCCGTGCTCAACGGCAAGCGCATCCGGGTGGCCGAGCGCAAAGACCTGGAGGGCGCGGTCATCGTCACCGGCTTCCCGCCGCGCGAGCGCAAGCGCGCCGACGCCCAGCTCGAATGCGTCCGCCAGCTGCTCGTGTCCGCCGAGGACATCCGCCGCACCGGCTCGGCCGCGCTCGACCTGGCCTGGGTCGCCGCCGGGCGCGTGGACGCCTACTTCGAGGCCGGCGTGCAGGCCTGGGACGTCGCGGCCGGCGCACTGATGGTGCGCGAGGCCGGCGGCCGGGTGTGCGACTTCCGCGGCGCCCCGATGGGCCCGCTCAATGTCGCCGGCGCCGCCCAGGGCCGGCAGCTGGTCGCCGGCAACGTCAGGATCGTGGACCCGCTGCTGCGGACGATCGCCGGTTCCGGGTACCTGAAGGCGTTCGACTGAACGCGGCATCCCCTGGTGCCCCGCCGCTTCCCCGCGTTGCGGGGGAACGGGAAAAACAGACGGGGCCGCGCGATGCGCGGCCCCGTCCACATCCGGACGCGTGTTCCCCGGCTCCTCAGGGGCGGCGCGCCAGCGCCTCCTCGTCGCGCGCCTTGGGCATCAGGTCCTGCTTGCTGACCTTCAGCGGCCCGATGGTCAGCAGCGGGCAGGCCACCAGGATCGACGAGGCCGTGCCGATCACGATGCCGATCATCATCGCCTCGGACATGCCCTCCAGCGAGCCACCGCCATACACGTAGATCGCCAGCGCGCTCAGGAACGCCGCCACCGAAGTGATGATGGTGCGCGAGAGCGTCTGGTTGATCGACACGTTCAGGATCTCGACCGGGCCGGCGCGCATGCTGCGGAAGTTCTCGCGGACGCGGTCGAACACCACGATGGTGTCGTTGATCGAGAAGCCCATCACCGTCAGCAGGCCGGCGAGCATGGTCAGGTCGAACTCGCGCCAGGCGAACGAGAACCAGCCGGCGACGATGATCACGTCGCCCAGGGTGGTCAGGATCGCGGCGATCGCGAACTTGCGCTGGAAGCGCATCGCGATGTACAGCAGGAAGCCGAGCAGCACGAACACCACGGCATAGATGCCGTTGCGCGCCAGGTCGCGGCCGACCTGCGGGCCGACGTAGGAGCGGCCCTTGATCGTCGCCTTGTTGTCGGGCGTCGAAGCCGCCGCCAGCACCTCGTCGGCGGTGCGGTTGATCGACTCGGCGTCGCTGCCGCCGTCCTTCGGCTGCAGGCGGATCATCAGGTCCGCACCGGTGCCCATGGTCTGCACCTGCGCGCCGGGGTAGCCCGCCGCCTCGAGCCGCTCGCGCACGGCGTCGATGTCGGCCGGCTTCTCGAACACCAGCTCGACCGAGGTGCCGCCGGTGAAGTCGAGCGCGTAGTTGAAACCCTTGGTCGCGATCAACCCGACCGACGCCAGCATCAGCACCGCCATGAAGCCGACGGTCAGCATCCGCCAGCGCATGAAGTCAATGCGCGTGTTGTTCGGGATCAGGTGCAGGGGGAAAAGTGCCATGGTCCAGGTCTCCCGGCGGTCAGATGGCGATCGACTTGAGCTTGCGCTTGCCGCCGTAGATCAGGGTGGCGATGCCGCGCGACACGGTGACCGCGGTGAACACCGAGGTCAGGATGCCGATCACCATGGTCACGGCGAAGCCGCGCAGCGGGCCGGTGCCGAAGGCGTACAGCGCGATGCCCGCCAGCAGCGCGGTCATGTTGGAGTCGAAGATGGTGCCGGAGGCCTTGTCGTAGCCGGTGGCGATCGCGGCCCGCGGCGGAAGCCCCGTGCGCAGCTCCTCGCGGATGCGTTCGTTGATCAGCACGTTGGCGTCCACCGACATGCCGATCGACAGCGCCAGGCCGGCGAAGCCCGGCAGGGTCATCGTCGCGCCGAACACCGACATCAGCGCCACCACCATCAGCAGGTTCAGCAGCAGCGCCGCGCAGGTGATCAGGCCGAACATGCGGTAGTAGATGGCGAAGAACAGCAGCGTGAACAGGAACGCGAACTGCACGGCCTTGACGCCGCGGGCCACGTTCTCGGCGCCCAGCGACGGGCCGACCACGCCTTCCTCGACGAAGTCCATCGGCGCGGCCAAGGCGCCGGCCTTGAGCTGCTTGGCCAGCGAGTTGGCCTCCTCGCGGCTCAGGCCGGTGGTCTGGAAGTCCTTGCCGAAGGCGCCGCGGATGGTCGCCGAGCTGATCACGCGCTCGGTGGTCCTCGACGAGTGCACTTCCTTGCCATCGACGATGGTGACCGTCGGGATGCGCTCGACGTAGACGATGCCGAGGCGGTTGCCGATGTTCTCGACCGTGTGGTCGAACATGCGCTTGCCGGCCGCGGAGCTGAGGGTGACGCTCACCGCAGGCAGGCCGGTCTGCGGGTCGACCGTGGGCACCGCGTTCACCAGGTCCTCGCCGGACGCCAGCAGGCGCTTGGACAGCAGCAGCGGGCGGCCGTAGTCGTCGTAGTAGATCCGCGAGTCGGCCGGGATGTTGCCGTCGGCCAGTGCCGCGGCGGCCTGCAGCTCGTCGCCGGTAACGGCGCGGAACTCGAGCGTGGCCGCGGCGCCGATCAGGCGCTTGGCCTCGGCGGTGTCCTGCAGGCCCGGCAGCTGGATCACCAGGCGATCCTCGCCCTGGCGCTGCAGCACCGGCTCGGCCACGCCGATGGCGTTGATCCGGTTGGAGATGACGTTGCGGTTCTGCTCGATGGCGTCCACCGCGATCCGCGCCAGCTCGGATTCCGGCAGCCGCACCGTCAGCCGGCTGCCATCGCCGTCGATCACCGGCGCCGCGCCGACGGCGCCGCCTGCGCCGGTGATGCCGGTGACGGCGGTGACGATGGCGCGGCGGGCATCATCCGGGTTGGCGTTCCGGGTCAGCACCACCTCGATCGAGTGGTCCGGCCGGCGGTTGACCGCGGTGTAGCCGACACGGCCTTCGCGCAGCGACTGGCGGATGGCGTCGGCGTAGCTCTCGACCCGCTTCTCCAGCGCCGCGTTGCGGTCCACCTGCATGGTGAAGTGCACGCCACCCTGCAGGTCCAGGCCCAGCGACATCGGCCTGGCCCCGATCTTCTCCAGCCAGCCCGGGGTGGTCGGCACCAGGTTCAGGGCGGTGGTGTAGTCCTCGCCCAGCGCCGGGCGCAGCACGTCGGCGGCCCGGGTCTGGGTCTGCGCGTCGGCCAGGCGCACCAGCAGCTGCCCGTCCTGCAGCTCCACCGACTTCGGCTCGATCCCGGCCTCCTTCAACAGCGACCGCACGCGCTGCGACAGCGCCTCGTCCACCACGACCGCCGGGCGGTTCTTCGTGATCTGGACGGAAGGATCCTTCTGGTAGAGGTTGGGCAGCGCGTACAGCGTGCTCAACACCACCACGAGCAGGATGACGAGGTATTTCCAGCGGGGAAATTCGAGCATGGGAGGAACCGTTCTGGTCGGTGGTGACGGGCGGCGGCCGGCGGCCACCGCCCTGCCCCGCGCGCCCGGCGCGGGAACCGGTCCCGGCCGCGGCCGCGGCTGCGCCGCGCCCGGCCGGAACGCCGCCGCGGCTTACGCCGACTTCAGGGTGCCCTTGGGCAGGACGTTGCCGATCGCGCCCTTCTGCACGCGGATCTCGACCCGGTCGGCGACCTCGAGGGTGACGAAGCTGTCGCCGATGCCGCGCACGACGCCGGCGATGCCGCCCGCGGTGACGACCTCGTCGCCGACGGCCAGCTTCTCGAGCATGGCCCGATGCTCCTTCTGCCGCTTCATCTGCGGCCGGATCATCAGGAAGTACATGATCGCGATCAGGATGATCGGGAACAGCAGGGTCGACATCAGGCCCGGGGCGCCCTGCTGGCTGGCGGCCTGGGCGTAGGCCGGGGCGATCAGGAGGTCAAGCAGGTTCATCTTGGGATATCCGGTTTCCGGAAAAACAGCAGGGCATTATGCCACGGGCCGGCGGCCGGGCCCGGCCGGCCCCCGGGGGGACCCGGCGCAGGGCGTTCAGGCCGCGTCCCCGCGGCGGGCGGCGTGGAAGGACTCCCGGAAGGCGGCGAAGGTTCCCCGTTCGATCGCCTCGCGCATCCCGGCCATCAGCCGCTGGTAGTAGCGGAGGTTGTGCAGGGTGCCGAGGATCGGCCCCAGCATCTCGTTGCAGCGGTCCAGGTGGCGCAGGTAGGCGCGGCTGTAGCCGCCGGCGCAGGCCGGGCAGTCGCAGCCCTCCTCGATCGGGCGCAGGTCCTTCTCGTACTTCGCGTTGCGGATGCGCACCACCCCGGTCGAGGTGAAGAAGTGGCCGTTGCGCGCGTTGCGGGTCGGCATCACGCAGTCGAACATGTCCACGCCGCGCGCGACCGCCTCGACCAGGTCTTCCGGCCGGCCCACGCCCATCAGGTAGCGCGGCCGGTCGGCCGGCAACTGCGGGCAGGTGTGGTCGAGCATGGCGTTGCGCTCGGCCTCGGTCTCGCCCACGGCCAGGCCGCCGATGGCGTAGCCGTCGAAGCCGATCGCCTTCAGCCCATCCGCCGAGCGCGTGCGCAGGTCGGGGTGCACGCCGCCCTGGACGATGCCGAACAGCGCCGCGTCGTTGCCTTCGTGGGCGCGCCTGGAGCGCTCCGCCCAGCGCAGCGACAGCTCCATCGAGCGCTCGACCACGCGCCTGTCCACCGGCCGGCCGTCCACCTGCACCGGCGGGCACTCGTCGAAGATCATCACGATGTCGCTGCCGAGCACCTTCTGGATGCGCATGGACTCCTCGGGCCCGAGGAACACCTTCGAGCCGTCGGTGGGCGCGGCGAAGGTCACGCCGGCCTCGGTGATCTTCCGCCGGTGCGCCAGCGAGAACACCTGGAACCCGCCCGAGTCGGTGAGGATCGGGCCGTCCCAGCGCGTGAAGCCGTGCAGGCCGCCGTGGGCTTCGATCACCTCCAGGCCCGGGCGCAGGTACAGGTGGAAGGTGTTGCCGAGGATGATCTGCGCGCCGGTCGCCCGGACCTGCTCCGGCAGCATCCCCTTCACCGTGCCGTAGGTGCCCACCGGCATGAACGCCGGCGTCTCCACCGTGCCCCGCGGGAACGCCAGCCGCCCGCGGCGCGCGGCGCCGTCGGTGGCCAGCAACTGGAACTGCATGCGGGACATGGTGGCGGGACGGGACGGAGTGCGGCGGGGGCGGCAAGTCTACCGCCTGCGCGCCCGCGCATCAGCCCGCGGCTTCCCCCGGGAACAGCAGCATGGCGTCGCCGTAGGAGAAGAACCGGTAGCGCCCGCGCACGGCGTGCCGGTAGGCCCCGAGGATCCGTTCCCGGCCGGCGAACGCCGAGACCAGCATCAGCAGGGTGGATTCGGGCAGGTGGAAGTTGGTCACCAGCGCGTCGATGCTGCGGATCCGGTAACCGGGGAAGATGAAGATGCGCGTCTCGCCCGAGAACGGCCGCAGTTCGCCGTCCTGCATCGCCGTCTCCAGCGCACGCACCACCGTGGTGCCGACCGCGACCACGCGCCCGCCCTGCTCGCGCGTGCGCCGCACCTGCGCCACCAGCTCCGCGCCCACGTTCAGCCATTCGCTGTGCATGGTGTGCTGGTGCACGTCCTCCACCCGCACCGGCTGGAAGGTGCCGGCGCCGACGTGCAGGGTGACGTGCCCGAAGCACACGCCCCGCGCGCGCAGCGCCTGCAGCAGCGCATCGTCGAAGTGCAGGCCCGCCGTGGGCGCCGCGACCGCGCCCACCCTGCGCGCGAACACGGTCTGGTAGCGCTCGAAGTCGTCCGCGCCCGGCTCGCGGCGGATGTACGGCGGCAACGGCAGGCGCCCGGCCTTGAGCAGCCAGGACTCGAGCACGTCGCCCACGTGGAAGCGCAGGTGGTAGAAGCCCCCGTCGCGGTCCAGCACCTCGGCCTCGCCGCCGGCATCGAGCAGGATCCGCGAGCCCGGCTTCGGCGCCTTGCTCGCGCCCACCTGCGCGCGCGCCTCGTTGCCGGGCAGCAGGCGCTCAATCAGGATCTCCACCCGGCCGCCGCTCTGCTTGTGCCCGAACAGGCGCGCCGGGATCACCCGTGTGTCATTGAACACCAGCAGGTCGCCGGGGCGCAGCCACTCTGGCAGGTCGCGCACGTGCGCATCCACGAACGGGGCATCGCCCGGCGGCACCACCAGCATCCGGCTCGCCGAGCGCTCCGGCAGCGGCTCCTGGGCGATCAGCTCCGGCGGCAGGTCGTAATGGAAATCGGACTTCTTCATCGGGAAATTGTAGGCCGCGCAAGCTCCTCCCCCCCACCTGCCGGGAAAGTAAAGCCCCTCCTCCGCTCGCAGAAAGAATTGCCCCTCCCCCCACTTGCGGGGGGAGGCTGGGAGGGGGGCAACCCACCATGCGCTGCGGCACTTCACCCCCACCCCAACAGATCGGCAGAGCGTC
>CALLKI010000024.1 GCA_938008415.1 uncultured Luteimonas sp.
ACGATGCCGACCTTGCCCGGCTTGTGGATGTGGCCCGGCATGATGCCGATCTTGCACTCGCCCGGGGTGATGATGCCGGGGCAGTTCGGGCCGATCAGCACGGTGTCCGGGTAGGTGATGCGCAGCGTGTTCTTGACCCGCAGCATGTCGAGCACCGGGATGCCCTCGGTGATCGCCACGATCACCTTGATGCCGGCGTCGGCCGCCTCGAGGATGGCGTCGGCCGCGAACGGCGGCGGCACGTAGATCACGGAGGCGTCGGCGCCGGTGGCCTCGACCGCCTCGCGCACGGTGTTGAACACCGGCAGGCCGAGGTGGGTGGTGCCGCCCTTGCCCGGGGTCACGCCACCGACGACCCGGGTGCCGTAGTCCAGCATCTGCTGCGCGTGGAAGGTGCCCTGCGAGCCGGTGAAGCCCTGCACGATCACCTTGGTGTTCTTGTTGACGAGAACGCTCATGTCTGGTCCCTTCGGTTCGTCCCCCGCCTGGCGGGAGGGCCGGGATGGAGCGGGAATCCGGTTCCCCCACCCCAACCCTCCCCCGCAGCCGGGGAGGGGGTCTTGTTTTTTTCTCCCCCGCAGGCGGGAGATGGAGATTCGTTTCCGTTCCACCCATCCCCCCCGCGAGCGGGAGAGGGGGCTGTCACCGGGTCGTCAGGCGGCCCGCTTCACGGCCTCGACGGCCTTCTTCGCGCCGTCATTGATGTCGTCGGCCGGGATGATGGCCAGGCCCGAGTTCTGCAGCAGGGCCTTGCCCGCCTCGACGTTCGTGCCCTCGAGGCGGACGATCACCGGCACCTTGACGTCGACTTCCCTGACCGCGGCGATGATGCCCTCGGCGATCATGTCGCAGCGGACGATGCCGCCGAAGATGTTGACGAAGATCGCCTTCACCTTGTCGCTGGACAGGATCAGCTTGAACGCCTCGGTCACGCGCTCCTTGGTGGCGCCGCCGCCGACGTCGAGGAAGTTCGCCGGCTCGCCGCCGTTGAGCTTGATCACGTCCATGGTCGCCATCGCCAGGCCGGCGCCGTTGACCATGCAGCCGATGTTGCCGTCCATCGTGACGTAGTTGAGGTCGTGCTGGCTGGCCAGCACCTCGGTCTCGTCCTCCTGGCGGATGTCGCGCATCGCCACCAGCTCGGGGTGGCGGAAGGAGGCGTTGTCGTCGGAATTGATCTTGCCGTCGAGCACCGCGAGGTTGCCGTCGGTGAGGATCGCCAGCGGGTTCAGCTCGACCAGCGACAGGTCCTTCTCGTGGAACAGCTTGAACAGGCCCAGCATGATCTTCGTCAACTGGTTCACCTGCTTGGCGTCCAGGCCCAGCGCGAAGCCGACCTCGCGGCACTGGTACGGCTGCAGGCCCTGCACGTAGTTGACGTGGAGGGTCTGGATCTTCTCCGGGGTCTCGGCCGCGACCTTCTCGATCTCGACGCCACCCTCGGACGAGGCGATGAAGGTCACCGACTGGGAGCTGCGGTCCACCAGCACCGACAGGTAGAGCTCCTTGGCGATGTCGGTGGCCTGGGTGACCAGCACGCAGTCGATCGGCAGCTCGACGCCGGCCGTCTGGTACGTCGCCATCCGGGTGCCCAGCATCGCCTTGGCGTGGTCGCGCACCTCGTCGAGCGAACGCGCCAGCTTGACGCCGCCCGCCTTGCCGCGGCCACCCGCGTGGATCTGGGCCTTGACCACCCAGAAATCACCGCCGATGGACTTGGCGGCCTCGACCGCCTCCTCCGGCGAACGCGCCACGCGCCCCGCCGGCACCGCGATGCCGTATTCGGCAAACAACTGCTTGGCCTGATATTCGTGGAAGTTCATGCTGGAATCCGCGTGGGAAGGGTTTCGGTGCGCCCGCGGTCGGACCTGGGCCCCGGACGGTACGCAGCCCCCTATTCTCCCCCATGCGTCCGGGCGGGGCAAAACCCGCGCCCCGGGCCGGCAGGCTGGCCGCCGGACGGCCGCCCGTGCCCGGGTATCACGTCTATACTCGCGCCAGCCTAACGCGCGCCAAGCCGACTTGACCCCAAACGCCACCGACTTGGACGAAGCCAGCAGCGGCCCGCGGCAGCGAGAACTGCAGCTTTTCTTCCTGTATCGCCTGTTCGAGGCGTTCCTGCTCGCCTTCCTGGTCTTCAGCCCGGTCGGGGGCCTGCTCGGCGGGGTCCATTCCCCGAAGCTGGCCGCCACCGTCTCGGTGGCCTACCTCGTCTTCGCCGTGGCCATGCAGGTGCGCGTGCAGCACTGGGACATCGACCTTGCCCGTCACGTGCTGGCCGCCATCAGCGTGGACATCCTGGTCGCGGTGCTGGCCTCCCACGCCGTCCCCAACGCGCGCGCCGGCATCGCCCTGCTGCTGCTGTTCAACATCGCCGGCGCCTCCCTGTTCCTGCGCCCGCGCGTGTCCTTCCTGATCGCCGGCCTGGCGGCCGTGGCCCTGATGGGCGAATACCTCTGGGCCATCATCGAGACCGGCGCCAGCCAGCGGTCCCTGGCCGAGGTGCTCATGTTCGCCATCGGCTTCTGCGGCGCCACCGCCCTGACCTACCAGGTCGGCCGCCAGATGCGGGCCTCGCTGGCACTGGCCAACCGCCGCGGCGCCGAGGCCGCCAACCTCGCCGAGATCAACGAACTGATCATCCGCCGCATGCGCACCGGCGTGCTGCTGGTGGACGCCCGGGGCCGGATCCGGCTGGCCAACGAAGCGGCGATGAGCCTGCTCGACAGCGACGACACCCTGCCGCCGTCCGACGTCCACGGCCAGCCCCTGGTGGAAGTGGCGCCGGAACTGCACGAACGCCTGCAGGCCTGGCTGCGCGACGGCCGGCTCCTCGACGCGCCGCTGACCTGCGGCCCGGAGCGCATCGAGGTCACGCCCCGGTTCGTCCGCCTGCTGGCCAACAGCGACTCGGTGCTGGTGTTCCTCGACGACACCTCCCTGCTCTCGCGCCGCGCCGAGTCCATCACCCTCGCCGCGATGGGCCGGTTCTCCGCCAGCCTCGCCCACGAGATCCGCAACCCGCTGGCCGCGATCAACTACGCCGCCCAGCTGCTGGAGGAATCCCCCGACCTCTCGGTGAGCGACCGCCGCCTGCTGCAGATCATCCACCAGCAGTGCATGCGCACCAACGGCATCGTCGAGAGCGTGCTCAGCCTGGCCCGCCGCGAACGCGCCCAGCCCCAGCACATCGACCTGGTGCCGTTCGTGGACAACTTCGTCGAGGAATACCGGCTCATCACCTCCGAGGACAACGCGCAGGTCAAGCGCACCGGCGACATCGCCACCCTGATGGGGGCGTTCGACCCGCGCCACCTGCAGCAGGTGCTGACCGTGCTGGTCAACAACGCCGTGCGCTACGGCCGCATGCCCGGCGAACCGGCCCGCATCGCCATCCACCTCGAACAGGGCGAGGACGGCCCGGCCATCAGCGTGCTCGACCGCGGCCCCGGCATCCCGGACGCGGTGGCGCCGCAACTGTTCCGGCCCTTCTTCACCACCTCAGACACCGGCACCGGCCTGGGCCTGTACATCGCCAGCGAGCTGTGCAAGGCCAACGACGCCCGGCTCGAATACGTCCCCGTCCCCGCCGGCGGCGCCTGCTTCCGCATCCACATCCCGGCCCGGCCCCTGTTCCCCGGGGACCCGGCCCTCTGAGGCATCGCAGCCGGCCGCACGGGTCCGCCCGCAACCGTGACGAAAGTCACGCAAACCGCCATAATCGGCCCTCCGACCGGCAGTCCGGCACCCGCGGCGACGGTCCTTCCGGCCCAACCCTACTCGTCCGCAGGGTCAAAAACTGTCAATATTGGTCACATGGACAGTCGCCAAAGGGGTAATCGTCCCCCTCCCCCTGTTCCGCTGAACCCATGACCGAAAACCGCTGCGTCCTCATCGTTGACGACGAACACGACATCCGCGAGCTCCTGGTGCTGACGCTCGGCCGGATGGGACTGCGGACCGACACGGCCCCCAGCCTGGCCGCGGCCAGGCAGATGCTCGGCGAGTCCGCCTACGACCTCTGCCTGACCGACATGCGCCTGCCGGACGGCTCGGGCCTGGAGCTGGTCAGCGAGATCAACACCCGCTTCCCGCACATCCCGGTGGCGGTCATCACCGCCTACGGCAACGTGGAGGCGGCGGTGGAGGCGCTGAAGGCCGGCGCCTTCGACTTCGTCAGCAAGCCGGTGGACATCAACGTGCTGCGCGGACTGGTGCGGCAGGCGCTGGAACTCAACAACCGCCGCCCCAGCCTGTCCGACGACCCGGGCCGCCTGATCGGCAACTCCCCGGCGATGGTCACCCTGCGCCAGACCATCGCCAAGGTGGCCCGCAGCCAGGCCCCGGTCCACATCAGCGGCGAATCCGGCACCGGCAAGGAACTGGTGGCCCGCACCATCCACGCGCAGAGCTCGCGCGCGAACGGCCCGTTCGTGCCGGTCAACTGCGGCGCCATCCCGTCCGAACTGATGGAGAGCGAGTTCTTCGGCCACAAGAAGGGCAGCTTCACCGGCGCCACCAGCGACAAGGCCGGCCTGTTCCAGGCCGCCGACGGCGGCACGCTGTTCCTCGACGAGGTGGCCGAGCTGCCGCTGCCGATGCAGGTCAAGCTGCTGCGCGCCATCCAGGAAAAGAGCGTGCGCCCGGTGGGCGGCAACGCCGAGATCCCGGTGGACGTGCGCATCCTCTCGGCCACCCACAAGGACCTGGGCCAGCTCGTGGCCGAGAACAAGTTCCGCCACGACCTGTACTACCGCATCAACGTCATCGGCCTGCACGTGCCGCCCCTGCGCGAGCGCGATGGCGACCTGCCGGTCCTCTCGGCCGCCATCCTCGAGCGCCTGGCCCGCGCCATGCGCATCCCCACGCCCACGCTGGCCCCGGATGCCCTGGCGGCCCTGGAGGAATACCCCTTCCCGGGCAACATCCGCGAGCTGGAGAACATCCTCGAGCGCGCGCTGGCCCTGGCCGACGGCAACACCATCCACGCCAGCGACCTGCACCTGCCCACCAGCAGGTCCAACGGCGTGATCTCCGCACCGGCCCCGGTCACGCCCAGCGCCGCGCCCGCGCAGCCGTCCGCGCAGCAGCAGCCCGCACCCGACCCGGGCACCATCAGCCCCTTCGACACCGCCAGCAGCGCCCTGCCCACCTACATCGAGGAAATCGAGCGCAAGGCCATCGAGCAGGCGCTGCGCGAGAACCGCTACAACAAGACCAAGACCGCCGCCGCCCTGGGCATCACCTTCCGCGCCCTGCGCTACAAGCTCAAGAAGCTCGGCATCGAATAACAGCCTTCCCGCGCCGGCATTCCCCGCGCGCCGATCCCACTCCCTACCCCGTGTGCTGTTGACTCCCTCCCCCGCGTGCGGGGGGCGAGGATGATCCGCATGCGCGGCACTGCCGCGCGGATCATTCCGGGCGCCCGGCGCGCTGCGCCGGGCCGGACGCCGATCCCACTCCCTCCCCGCGTGCTGTTGACCCCCTCCCCCGCGTGCGGGGGGCGAGGATGATCCGCATGCGCGGCACTGCCGCGCGGATCATCCGAGCGCCCGGCGCGCTGCGCCGGGCCGGACGGGCTGGGGTGGGGGCAAAGACATCCAGCCCCGGCACCGGATCACGCATCGCAGACGTTTCGCCCCCCCTCCCAACCTCCCCCCGCAAGCGGGGGGAGGTGTTCTGCGCCCTCCCCCCGCAAGCGGAGGGAGGTGCTGTTGTCTCCCTCCCGCCGCCTGACGAAAGAGACGTTCCTTCCCTTCCGATCCGCCTGCCGGGCGCCTTCCACCAGCCCCCTCGAGCACGGCTCACGATCCCCCCGTGAGTCCGGCACGCCCGTTCGGAGAAACCCCTCACAGATCGGAAAATCCGTCGGGGAAACCACGCCCCGGATGCCCGTCGCAAAAAGTTGACGCATTCCACATCCCTGCGCATCCCGCGCACCCCGCTGGACGCCCAGCGTCAGTTCCTGACAGACAACCGACGAAAAGTGTCAATCTTGCGCAACGCAGCACGGGCCGATTCCGTGACAAACACCGCATTCCATGCAATTTCCCGCCGGGGTGGACGTTTTGGCACGCGTTCTGCGTATCATTTGGCGCGCGTGCACTGTTGCACGGCTGCCCACAGGATCCGGCGCCGCCGGGGCTTCGGGGCACGTGAAGACTGAGACCACCTAGGGGATCAAACGAGATGAAGACTCAGAAGGGCTTTACTCTGATCGAACTGATGATCGTCGTGGCGATCATCGCCATCCTGGCCGCCATCGCGCTGCCGGCCTACAACAACTACCGCATCCGTTCGGCCAACAACGCCTGCCTGGGCGAGGCCAAGGCCTACATGAACTCTTGGCTGTCGGCTTCGGTTTCCAACATGACCCTCCCGACTTGGCAGCCCAGCGCTTGCGATGCCCAGGCTAGCAGCCCGTCGTCTGGCTCAACCCAGGCCGCTCCTCCGGGCAACGCGACGATCAATTGCGATCCGGATACTGCTACCTGCTCCATCCAGTAAGCAGTATCAGCCGGTCCATCATCAGAGCCCCTCTTCCCGAAGAGGGGCTCGTTTGTTTTCAGGGACCCGGGAACGCCACCTGGGCCATGGAGCGTGGCCAGCCCAAGCCACGACGGCAATCACAGTTCCACCCGCGCCCGATGCTATAACTGTCTGGCCGTGGATCGCCAACGGCCATCCCGGAGAGGGGGATGATCGACCGGGGAAAAGGGGGACCGACATGCCAAGCACCTATCGCGGCTTTACCCTGATCGAGCTGATGATCGTGGTCGCGATCATCGCCTTGCTGGCCGCCATCGCGCTGCCGGCCTACAACCAGTACCGGGTCCGCACGGCGGAGAACGCCTGCCAGGCGGAAATGAAGAACTACACCGAATTTGCGGTGGCGGCGATCTACAGCGGGTCGTCCATTCCCGCGCCTACCACGTCCGCATGCATGGCTATCGACACAGCCGTGGACCTGACCACTCCGATCACCGGCACGCCCAGGCCGCCCGGGGTACGCACCACGACCTGCAGCCTGCCGAACTCGTCCTGCACGCTCAACTGACGGCAGGGCCCCATGCACGTGGACGGGCGGCATGCGGGCCGCCCGTCCTTTTGTCCTGGCGTTGCTCCGCCCCGGGACTTCCCCGGTCCCACAGGACTCCTTCACTCTAGCGACATGCCCAACCGAACGACAGCCCGCTTCCTGTTCCTCTTCCTCGCCGTCGCCCTGCTGGGGGTGGTCGTGTTCCTTCCCGGCCTGCCCGGGGAATTCATCTTCGACGACATCCCGAACATCACCACCAACCCCGCCGTCCACTTCACGCAGTTGGACCTGGAATCGGTGTACCGGCTGATGACGGGCATGCAGCTTTCGGGGATCACGCGGTCGCTGCCCATGCTCAGCTTCGCCATCGACTACTGGCGGGCAGGCGGCCCGGATCCGCTGACCTTCAAGGCGACCAACCTGCTCATCCACGCCCTGACCGCCATCGCGCTCGCATGGCTCTTCCGCCTCCTGCTGAAGGATGCGGGGCTGGCCGAAACGCGCGTCCCCTGGCTGGCGGCAGCGCTGGCACTTGCATGGGCCATCCATCCGCTGCAGGTGTCCTCGGTGCTGTACGTCGTCCAGCGTATCCAGACGATGGGCACCCTGTTCCTTGTGCTCGCGCTCTCCGCGTACCTGCTGGCACGGCAGGCGCAGATCGCGGGCCGCGCTGGCCGCCCCTATTTCCTGCTGACGTTCCTGCTGTGGATCCTGGCGCTGGGCTGCAAGGAGGATTCCGCGCTGCTGCCGCTGTACGCCCTGGCCTTGGAACTGACGGTGCTCCGATTCGGCGCCGCCGACGCCAGGCTGGCCGGGCGCATCCGGAAACTCTGGCTGCTCGCGGCCGTCGCCGGGACGGCCCTGTATCTCCTGGCCGTCGTTCCGCATTACTGGAACGGCCGGGACTACATTGGCCGCGACTTCACCACCGGCGAGAGGCTGCTGACCCAGCCGCGGATGCTGTGCCTTTACCTGTGGCAGGTCCTCGTGCCCCTGCCCTCGAACATGCCGTTCTACTACGACTGGGTGGAGCCATCGCGGGGCTGGCTGCAGCCATGGACCACCCTGCCGGCCCTCGCCGTGGTACTGGCCCTGCCCGCGCTCGCGTGGTGGCAACGCACGCGCCGGCCGCTGTTCTCGCTGGGTGTGCTGCTGTTCTTCGCCGCGCACTTCATGACCAGCAACGTGATCGCCCTGGAGCTGGCATTCGAGCACCGCAACCACTTCGCGCTTGCCGGCGCCCTCCTTGCCATCGGCGACCTGCTGGGCCTGGTCGCCGTGCGGCTGCGCCTGCCCGCATCCGCCCGGATCGCGCTGTGCGTGGTGCTGCTGGCCGCACTGGGTGCGGCCACGCTGGTCCGGGCGCACACCTGGAACAGTGCCCTGTCCATCTCAAGACTCGCCACGGAGCGCGCACCCGGTTCGGGCCGTGCCTGGGTGCAGTTGTGCTCCAGCTACTTCAATGAGGGCGGTGGCGCCGTCCCCGACAATCCCATGCTCGACCTCGCGATCGAGACCTGCGAGAAAGGGACCACCTCCGCGCCGAAGTCGCTCAACAGCCATGCGCTGCTGATCGTCCTGAAGACACTGCGTGGCAGCATCACCCGTCAGGACTGGGAATCCCTGCGCCAGCGGATCGGTTCCGTGCCGATGACGCACGACAATGCCCGGATCTTCATGATCCTGGTCTTCCACGCCCGCAAGGGCGTGCCACTGGATGGCGACGAACTCGTCCGGACCCTGTCGGTGCTCTCGGAAACGGACGCCCTGGGTGCCTTCAACTACGCACAGGTCGGCTATTTCGTCATGAACGACCTCGGCAGGCCGGACGACGCATTGCCCCACTTCCTGCGGGCGATCGACCGCGTCAGGGCCGACGACCCCTTCCCGGGGCTGCTCGAATACGAGCTGATGGGGATCGGCAGACCGGACCTGTCCGGGATCGTGAAGAACAAACGGCTGGAAAAGCAGGCTTCCCGGGAATAAACAACCCAGCAAGCCACCTGTCGTCAACAGGTTCGCAGGCACGCCCGAAGCTGCGCACGTCGTTCCGGATCAATCATTCTCCAGAACCGCCGGTTTCGGGCCTGTCGCAGCCCACTGCCAGAAGGTTGGACTGGCGTCTGGGTCAATCTGGGGCGTTGTCAGACCTCGGCTTGTCATGCATGAGGCACACCGCGGATAACCAAACGGGCACCACACCCGGCACCGAGCCTTACCTGACAGCTTCGATCCAAAGCCGCGCCGCGAAATACCTGCCGATACCCGGGATGGCGGACAACGGGTGCAGCCAGCGCAGCACGTTGTAATGCGGCAGCGTGCTGCATTCGACGCGGGAAAACCCCGCCTGGCGGAAGAAGCGCGCATTGCTCTCGGCATCTCGCACCGCGATGTGTTCGGGGAACTGCCGCATCCAGCCTGCCTGTTTCAGCCGCTCGACCACGAAGTCCAGGTTCGGGGTGTGCAGGTACACCCTGCCACCGGGCCGGAGCGCGTGCCAGGCGGCGGCGACGATGGCTGACCACTCCGCATCCGGCACGTGCCCGGAAATGTCGAGCATGAACACGGCATCGTAGGCATCGCCGTTGGCGCGCATATGGTCCACCAGGTCCGCGCGGACGAACTCGCAACCGCGCAGGCCCAGGCGTGCGGCACGCTCCCGCGCCTGGTCGATCATTGCCTGCGAAAAATCCACGCCCGTATAGCTGGCGCAGCGCGATGCCAGCAGTTCCGCCAGCAGCCCCGTGCCACAGCCCGCATCCAGCACCCGGGCCTGCGGCGGGAGCACGATGCGGTCCACGAGGCCGGGCCACGCGCGCATGCTGGCGGCCATGGGAGAACCTGTGGACGTAGTTCTCCCCGTGCATCGCTTCGCGCTGTTTCCGATCCTGCGCGTTCATCCCGGACTCCTTGCCGTGTTGCCGATGAGGGCCGCCAGTGCCCCCGCGCCAACGTCGAGCATGCAGGCCAGCAACCGCAGGAGCGTGGCCAGCATGACCGCCTGCGGCAGGTCCAGCCACCGTCCGGCGAGGGCGACCAGCACGGCCTCACGCACGCCGATGCCACCGGGCATGAACATCACGAGCATGCCCGCGCCGACCGCAAGGAGGAAGGCGCCAGCGACACCCATGGACGCATGGGGCCCCATGCCGAACAGCACGAACGCCAGCGCCGCGATCAACGCGGTCCAGGCCAGCAACTGCAACAGGTGCAGGGATAGCGCATGCAGCAACGCCGGCCAGTGTGGCGCAATGTCCGCCTGCCCGCGCAACCACGGCAGGAATGCCGCGCAGCGGTGCAGCAGCCACACGCCCGCCATCGCCACGAAAGGCATCGGCAGGACGAGCACCCCCCACACGCCCGAGCTTTCGGCACCGAGGAACAGCACACCTCCGAGCGCAACGGTCAGGCCGATTCCCACCGCCTGTTCCGCAATGCCGGCCCATACGGCTGCCGCACGTTCCGGCGCCGGCTGGTCGTACACACGCGCGAGGAAACCGAACACACCACCCGGCACGTACTTGCCCACCAGCAGCAGACCCAACTGGCGCGCGGCCACGCGCCAGCCGGGGTCACGGGCGGTATAGGCCAGCAGATAGCGGCGCCATGCCGCCACCGAACCGCCCCAGCACAGCACGAGCAAAGCCACTATCGCCAGCCATCCGCGCCACCCCAGGCCTGCGAGGGCCTCGCCTGCCTCGCCACGCAGGCGCCACAGCGCGTAGCCGCACAGCAGCAGGCCGAGCCAAAGGACGAGGTGCCGGGCCCACGCCATCTTCATCCTCCCGGCGCCACCAGCGATGCCAGCAGGTCACCGTAGCGCGCCGCCACCGCGTTCCAGCCGAAACGCCCAGCCAGCGTTTCGCGCCATGGCCCGCGGGGATCGAACGGGCGCGCGCCTGCTTCGTCGAGCATGGCGAGCGTGGCCGCCGCGATGGCCCCTGCGCTTGCATCGCGCGCGTAGCGGATCGGCGTTCCCTCCGGCAACAGTGATTGCAGGGAAGAGTTGGGCACGGAAACCACCGGGCAGCCGCAGCCGAGCGCCTCGATCGCGGCCAGGCCCAGGCCTTCCGGCGCATCCGGACTTCCCGAAGGCACAAGCAGGCCCGCCGCCTCCCGGTACATGCAGGCCAATGCGGCATGACCTTGCCGTCCGTGGAAGGACACTGCTTCGCCGATACCCAGTTCAGACGCAAGCCGTTCCAGCCTTACCCGCTCCGGCCCGTCGCCCACCACGTCGAGCCGCATTTCCGGCCGTGTACGGAGGATGTCACGGAACGCGTGCAGCGCGACCTCGGGACGCTTGGCGGCGACCAGCCTGCCGACGAACAGCAGTCGCGTACCCGGTCCGCGGCGCGCCCCCGGCACGAAGGTGCCGGACAGGTCCACGCCCATCGGCAGGATCTCGACCGGGGCAATGCCCTCCGCCTGCAGCGCGTCGCGCAACGCCGTGCCGACTGCGGTCACCACCCGCGCGCGCGCGGCCACGCGCCGCCTCAACCAGGTCCAGGCGCCGCCCCGCAGGCGCAGCACGTCGGTCCCGTGCGCGGTCACGCACAGAGGCACGCCCGGGATCGCGCACGCGGCCACGATGGCGCCCGGGATGAACCAGTGCGCGTGGACTGCGTCGAAGTGGAACCGCCTGTGCAGCGCTCGCAACTGCAGGATCCAGCCAAGCAGGAAGCCCGGCAGAAGCAGCAGCTTCCAGGGTTGCGCCCGCAGGTTGCCGACCAACCCGCCGCCATGGACCAGCGTCTCGAGTGGGGCCGGCGCGTAGGCGTAGCGGAACACCTCCACGTCGCCGATCGTCTCGTGCCGCACGGCACCAGGCGCACGCGATGTGGACACGGCCACGTCGAAGCGGCCGGTCAGCCGCGAGGCAAGCTGGTGCACGAAGGCAGGGCTGTCATCCCCCGGCCAGCGAGGATAGGTCGAGGCGACAACCAGGAGGCGGGGCTTCCGCATCAGCCCTCACGACGATACATCAGGCTGGTGATCTGCTCCGACACCAGTCCGATCAGGAACACGATCACCGAGGCGCTGAGCAACAGCAGGCTCATGTTGGTGAAGCGGCCGTAGGTGGCGTACGTGTACGCGTAGTAGCCCGCGCCGGCCAGGAAGAAGCACATCGCCGCCGGCGCGAACAGCTTCAGCGGCGAGTACAGCGTGGCGATCTTGAAGATGATCAGCAGGAAGCGGATGCCGTCCTTCAGCGGGCGGATGTGGCTGTTGGTGCCCACCCGCCTGGCCACCGGGATCGGCACGTAGGCCACCGGGTAGGCGCTGCGGAAAAAGGCCATGGTGCTGGTGGTCGGGTAGCTGAACCCGTTGGGCAGCAGGTGCAGGAACTCGCGGAAGCGTTCGGCGCGCACGGCGCGGAAGCCGGAGGTCAGGTCCTTCACCGGGTAGCCGGTCATGCGCGTGGCCAGCCAGTTGTAGAAGGCGTTGGCCATGCCGCGGGACACGCCCGCCTGGCCGGCCCAGTCGCGGGCACCGACCACCATGTCGTAGCCCTCCTCCAGCTTCTCCAGCAGCTTCGGGATCCAGGCCGGGTCGTGCTGGCCGTCGGCATCCATGAACACCAGGATGTCGCCGCCGGCGGCGCGCGCGCCGCTCTTGATGGCCGCGCCGTTGCCCATCGGGTACGGCGAGGACAGCACGCGGGCGCCGTGCGCGGCGGCCACGGCGGCGGTGTCGTCGGTGGAGCCGTCGTCCACCACGATGACTTCGGCGTCCGGCAGGCAGGCGCGCAGGGCCGGCAGGACCGAGCGCAGGCCTTCGGCTTCGTTCTTGGCCGGCAGGATGACGGATATCTTCATGGCATTCCCCTGCCGGTAGGGTAGCCCGAAGCCCGCCGGGCCGGATACCCGTGCCTGCACGGCCCCCGGCAGAGCGTGAAACCCGTCGCGGATGTCCCCGGCGGCAGCGCGGGCGGCTTGGCTTGGCCCACGCCTGCCTGCATGCTACGGGGGAACCCGAGTGGAAGGACGAGCCATGCGCGAAGCGGCCCGTGGAATGACCCTGATCGAACTGATGGTGGTGGTGGCGATCATCGGCATCCTCGCCGCCATCGCGTTGCCGTCGTACAACAACTACCGTATCCGCAGCGCCGAGAATGCCTGCCTGGCGGAGATGAAGCAGTACGCCAACGTGTCGCTGGCGCTGCTGCGCAATGGCGATGATCCCGGCGCGGCGCCGCGCCAGGCGTGCGCGGAGGCGGACGATGCCACGGCCATCGGCGAGGACATCGCCGGCACGCCCCAGTCGCCCGGCGTGCGCAGGACCGAGTGCGAGATGACCTCCGGGACCTGCCGGCTGGAGTAGCCGCGGCCCGCCAGCCTGCCGGCGGCGGACAGGCCCGCCACCGCCTGGCCTGCCTGCCCGGCAAGCCCCGTCCAACACGGGGACGGCTGCCGGCATGGTCTGGGACCGTCCCCCGGCTTGCGCTAGAGTTGCGGGCCGGCTCGGGGAAATCATTCGCAATGAACGCCATCAATACCGCCAACCTGGTCGGCATCACGGGCATCGCCCGCAGGCTGGTGCTGGACGGGGCCCTGGACGAGGCCACCGCACGGGACGCGCTCAACAAGGCCACCGCGGAGCGCAGGCCGATCGCGGCCTACCTGCGCGAGCACAGGCTGGTGACCCCGGCGCAGATGGCGGCCGCCAACTCGGCCGAGTTCGGCATGCCGGTGTTCGACCCCACGGTCATGGACCCGGGGCAGAGCGCCATCAGGCTGGTCAGCGAGGAGCTGCTGCAGAAGCACCAGGTGCTGCCGCTGTTCAAGCGCGGCAGCAAGCTGTTCGTGGGCACGGCCGAGCCCACCAACACCCACGCCCTGGACGAGATCAAGTTCCACACCAACCTCGTCGTCGAGCCGATCCTGGTCAACGAGGACCACATCCGCCGCTGCCTGGACCTGTGGCTGCAGGCGGCCGACGGCTTCGGCGACTCCCTGGACGACGCCGAGGGGCTGGAGAACCTGGAGGTCGAGGGCGGCACCGACGACGAGCGCGGCGACGCCAACGCGGCGGCCGACGGCAAGGACGACGCGCCGATCGTCCGCTTCGTCAACAAGGTGCTGATCGACGCGATCAAGCGCGGCGCCTCGGACATCCACTTCGAGCCGTACGAGAACGAGTACCGGGTGCGCCTGCGCATCGACGGCATGCTCAAGCAGACCGCCAAAATGCCGGTGAAGCTGCACTCGCGCATCACCGCGCGCCTGAAGGTGATGGCGCAGCTGGACATCGCCGAGAAGCGCATCCCGCAGGACGGCCGCATCAAGCTCAACATCAGCAAGACCAAGCAGATCGACTTCCGCGTCAGCACCCTGCCCACCCTGTTCGGCGAGAAGGTGGTGCTGCGCGTGCTGGACGCCAGCGCCGCCAGGCTGGGCATCGAGAAGCTGGGCTACGAGCCGGACCAGCAGAAGCTGTTCCTGGACGCCATCCACAAGCCCTACGGCATGGTGCTGGTGACCGGCCCCACCGGCTCGGGCAAGACGGTCAGCCTGTACACCGCGCTGGGCATCCTCAACAAGGAGGAGCGCAACATCTCCACCGTGGAGGACCCGGTGGAAATCCGCCTGCCGGGCGTGAACCAGGTGCAGCAGAACGAGAAGCGCGGCATGACCTTCGCCGCCGCCCTGCGCGCCTTCCTGCGCCAGGACCCGGACGTGATCATGGTCGGCGAGATCCGCGACCTGGAGACCGCCGAGATCGCGATCAAGGCGGCGCAGACCGGCCACATGGTGCTGTCCACCCTGCACACCAACGACGCCCCGCAGACCATCGCCCGCCTGATGAACATGGGCATCGCGCCGTACAACATCACCAGCGCGGTGACGCTGGTGATCGCGCAGCGCCTGGCGCGGCGCCTGTGCGAGAAGTGCAAGCGGCCGGTGGACCTGCCGGAGCACGCCCTGCTGGCCGAGGGCTTCACCGAGGACGACATCCGCGAGGGCATCAAGCTGTTCGAGGCGGTCGGCTGCGACGAGTGCAACGACGGCTACAAGGGCCGCGTCGGCATCTACCAGGTGATGCCGATGTCGGACGAGATCGCCAAGATCGTCCTCGAGGGCGGCAACGCCCTGCAGATCGCCGAGGTGGCCAGGCGCGCGGGCGTGCGCGACCTGCGCCAGTCGGCGCTGCTGAAGGTCAAGCAGGGCATCACCAGCCTGGCCGAGATCAACCGCGTCACGATCGACTGAGCAGGAGGCCTGCCCCCCTCCCGACCTCCCCCCGCAGGCGGGGGGAGGCGTTTTCGCCCCCCCTCCCAGCCTCCCCCCGCAGGCGGGGGAAGGCGTTTTCGCCCCCCCTCCCAGCCTCCCCCCGCAGGCGGGGGGAGGAGTCCGGCGCGGCAAGCGGGGGTGGTGTTCTGCTCCCTCCCCCGTTTACGGGGGGCGAGGATGATCCGCTTGCGCGGCACTGCCGCGCGGATCATCCGAGCGCCCGGCGCG
>CALLKI010000025.1 GCA_938008415.1 uncultured Luteimonas sp.
AGGACTCGAACCTCCACGGTTTTACCCGCTAGTACCTGAAACTAGTGCGTCTACCAATTCCGCCACCTGGGCAGGTGGGGCGCGTATGTTGCGATGCGGGGCGCCGGTTGTCAACGGTCCGGCAACGGGTTCAGCGGATGGCGTGTAACATCGCGCCATGTCAAGAGCCAATGGAAAGCGCGGCGGCGGCCGCAGGCCGCGCAGCGGCAGGTCCCAGGGCGGCGCGGGCCGCGAGGGCGGAAAGCGGAACGGAACGGGCGGGAGCCGGCGCCTGCCGCCCTGGATGCCCGAGCCGCCGCCGACGCCGGCGAAGAAGCCCCGCGCGTCCGCGGGCGGGAAGAAGGCGCAGTCCACACAGGGCCGGCGCAGGAGCGGGTTCGTCGATCCGTATGCCGAGCGCGAGGCGAGCCGTTATGCGCGTCCAATCCCCAGCCGCGAGGCCATCCTGCAGCTGCTGTCCTCGGCCGACGGGCCGCTGACCGCCGAGGCCATCGCCGAGCGGCTGGAACTGCATGATCCCGCGCAGCGCGAGGCGCTGGGCAAGCGCCTTGGCGCGATGGTGCGCGACGGCCAGGTGCTGCAGAACCGCCGTGGAGGTTTCGTCCCGGTCAACAGGCTGGACCTGGTTTCGGGCACGGTCATCGCCAATCCGGACGGCTTCGGGTTCCTGCGCCCGGACAGCGGCGTCGGCGACGACCTGTTCCTGCCGCCGTCGGAGATGCGCAAGGTCATGCACGGCGACCGGGCCATGGCCAGCGTCACCGGCGTGGACTACCGCGGCCGGCGCGAGGGCGCGATCGTCGAGGTGCTCGAGCGGCGCCTCAACCGGCTGATCGGGCGCTTCACCATCGAGTCGGGCATCAGCTTCGTGGTGCCGGACGACCGGCGCATCCAGCGCAACGTGCAGATCCCCGCGGATGCCCGGCTGGGCGCGCAGCACGGCCAGCTGGTGGTCTGCGAGATCACCACCCCCGCCGACGAACGCCGCCCGCCGATCGGCCGGGTGCTCACGGTGCTGGGCGACGCCCTGACCCCGTCGCTGGTGGTCGAGGCGGCGATCCACGGCCACGAACTGCCGCACGAGTTCCCGCCCGCGGTGCTGGCCGAGGCCTCGGCGGTGCCGCTGGAGGTCACGCCGCGCGAGGCCCGCGGCCGGGTGGACCTGCGTCACCTGCCGCTGGTCACCATTGACGGCGAGGACGCCAAGGACTTCGACGACGCGGTCTGGTGCGAGCCCGACCGCGACGGCATCCGGCTGATCGTCGCCATCGCCGACGTCTCACACTATGTGCGTCCCGGCACGGCGCTGGACGAAGAGGCGAAGCTGCGCGCGACCAGCGTGTACTTCCCGGGCTACGTGGTGCCGATGCTGCCGGAGACCCTGTCCAACGGCATCTGCTCGCTGAACCCGAAGGTGGACCGGCTGTGCTTCGCCTGCGACATGCGGATCGATCGCGACGGCGAGGTGGTCGAGGCGGAGTTCTACGAGGCGGTGATGCACTCGCATGCGCGCCTGACCTACACCCAGGTGTGGAAGGCGGTGGGCGAGCGCGACCGGGAGGCGCGGGAAAGCCTGGGTGGCCTGCTGCCGCACGTCGAACGGCTGCACCAGCTGTACCGGGTGCTGGCGAAGGCACGGGCACGGCGCGGCGCGATCGAGTTCGAGAGCGCCGAGGTGCGCTTCGTGCTGGACAACCGCGGCGAGGTGGTCCAGGCCGGGATGCTCCAGCGCAACGACGCGCACCGGTTGATCGAGGAGTGCATGATCGCCGCGAATGTGGCGGCCGCACGCTTCCTGCTGGAGTCGGGTGTCCCCGCGCCGTTCCGCATCCATGACAAGCCGCCGGAGTCCAAGTACGCGGACCTGGTGGAGTTCCTGAAGGAGTTCTCGCTGCGCATGCCGGCGTGGGCGAGGGTCAAGCCGAAGGACTTCGCCAACCTGCTGCGCAAGGTGCGCGACCGTCCCGACGCCACCCTGATCGAGTCGGTGGTGCTGCGCAGCCAGAGCCAGGCGGTGTACTCGCCGGAGAACATCGGCCACTTCGGCCTGGCGCTGCCGGCCTACGCCCACTTCACCTCGCCGATCCGGCGCTACCCGGACCTGCTGGTGCATCGCGCGATCAAGCACGCGCTGGGCAAGGGGCGCCGCAGGGCCTTCCCGTACACGCCCAGCGAGATGGCCGCGCTGGCGCTGCAATGCTCCGAGCGCGAGCGGCGCGCCGACGAGGCCGAGCGCGAGGTGGACGAGCGTTACCGCGCGGCGTGGATGGAACAGCACGTCGGCGGCGAGTTCGACGGCACCATCAGCGGCGTGACCAGCTTCGGCCTGTTCGTCGAGCTGAACCAGTCCAAGGTCACCGGCCTGGTGCACGTGACCCAGCTGCCCAAGGACTTCTACCACTTCGACCCGCTGCGCAAGACCCTGACCGGCGAACGCACGGGCCGCGAGTTCCGCCTCGGCGACCGGGTGCGGATCGTGGTGCTCAAGGCCAGCCTGGAGGAGCGCAAGATCGACTTCGGGCTGGCCGAGGAACACGGGCAACGGGCAGCGGCGCGGGCCGGGCGGTCCGCGCGCGCCAGGCGGAAGTGAAGCGCCGCCCCGCCTGCGGCAGGGAACTGGCGGGCGCGGCGGCGGCGGGGCGCCTACAATGGCGGCCATGAGCAGGCAGAACCAGTGGGTCGTCGGCATCAACGCGGTGGCCGCGGCGGTCGGGCACGACGCCGACCACGTGCGCGAGGTGCTTGTCGAGGCCGGCGCGAGGAATCCCCGCTTGGCCGACATCGAACAGTCGGCGCGACGGCGCGGCATCGACGTGCGCCGGGTGTCGAAGCAGGCGCTCGACGGCGTGGCCGGCGGCCTGCGCCACCAGGGCGTGGCCGCGCGCTATGCCGCGGCCCGGACCTGGGAGGAATCCGACCTGGCGGGGCTGGTCGGGCAGGCCGGGGGCAACGCGCTGCTGCTGGTGCTCGACGGCGTGCAGGACCCGCACAACCTGGGCGCCTGCCTGCGCAGCGCGGCGGCCGCGGGCGCCACCGCGGTGGTGATCCCGAAGGACAAGGCGGTGCAGGTTACCGCCACGGTGCGCAAGACATCCGCCGGCGCGGCGGACAGCGTCCCGGTGGTGCGCGTGACCAACCTGGCGCGCTGCCTGGCGGAACTGCAGAAGCTGGGCGTGTGGATCTACGGGCTGGCCGGCGAGGCGGAAACCCCGTTCTATTCGCTGGACCTGCGCGGCCACGTCGCGCTGGTGCTCGGCGGCGAAGCCGAGGGGCTGCGCCGGCTGACCCGCGAGCATTGCGACCGGCTGGCGTCCATCCCGATGCCAGGCCTGGGCAATGCACAGGGCGTGGAAAGCCTGAACGTGTCCGTCGCGGCGGGCGTGGTCCTGTTCGAGGCCGTCCGCCAGCGCATGTCCGGATGACCGCAAAGGAGGGCGACGATGTTCCTGAACCTGGAGTGGTACGACTGGGTCGGCCTGGCCGGAACATTGATGGTGCTTGGCGCGTTCTTCATGCTCCAGGCGCGCATGCTGTCGGGCACAGGCATCGTCTACCAGCTGCTCAACCTGTTCGGCGCCATGGCGGTGCTCGTGTCGCTGTACGGGAAATTCAATGTCTCGGTGTTCTTCCTGCAGGTGGCCTGGATCCTGATCAGCATCTACGGCATCGCCCGTGGTTTCTCCGCGCGGCGGAGGCGGGACTCCGGCGACGGGTCTTGATCCGGGCCGGGCCGGGCCTCATAAGGGTGCATCCCCCGGAACGGATGCATTCGCACCATGTCCTGGCTCATCCTCGTGCTTGCCGGCCTGTTCGAGGTCGGCTGGGCGATCGGCCTGAAGTACACCGAAGGCTTCACGAAGTTCTGGCCCACCGTGTGGACGGTGGGCGCGATGGCGCTCAGCCTGTGGCTGCTCGGCGTGGCGATGAAGTCGCTGCCGGTGGGCACCGCCTACGCGGTGTGGGTGGGCGTGGGCGCGGTGGGCACCGCGCTGCTCGGCATCGCGCTGCTGGGCGAGCCCGCCAATGCGGGGCGGCTCGCCAGCCTGGCGCTGATCGTCGCCGGCATCATCGGCCTGAAGCTGGCCTCGCAGTGAACCGTGCCGCGGTCAGGCACCGCGGCCGCGCTGCCAGTCGTTGACGATGGTGCAGAACAGGCGCGCGGTCTGCTCCGCGTCGTACAGTGCCGAGTGCGCCTCCCGGCTGTCCCATTCGAAGCCGGCGGCCTGCAGCGCACGTGCCAGCACGGTCTGGCCGTAGGCGACGCCTGCCAGCGTGACCGTGTCGAACACGCTGAACGGGTGGAACGGGTTGCGCTTGTGCCCGGTGCGCGCCACCGCGGCGTTGAGGAAGTTCAGGTCGAAGTGGGCGTTGTGGCCGACCAGGATCGCGCGCTGGCAGCCGTGCTTGCGCACCGCTGCGCGCACCGGCGCGAAGATGTGGTCGAGCGCGGCGCGCTCCGGCTTGGCGAAGCGGAAGGGATGGTCGAGGTCGATGCCGGTGATTTCCAGCGACTCCGGGTCGATCTGGGTGCCAGGCGCGGGTTCGACGTGGACGCTGGCGGCCTCGCCGGGCACCAGGTTCCCTTCCCCGTCCAGGTCGATCGGCACGGCGGCGATCTCGAGCAGGGCGTGCCGGTTCCAGTCGAAGCCGCCGGTCTCCACGTCCACCACCACGGGCAGGTAGCCGCGGAAGCGCCTGGCCATCGGCGAGGGTTGCTGCCGGGTGTCCCTGGAGGAAGCGTCGTCCATCAGCCAAGGGTACCAGAGCGCAGGGGCATGCCGAAGATCGTCCGGGCCGCGGTGCTTGCGTGCGCGCCTGCCGGGAAGGCGCCACAGGGCCGGAGTGTCGGCACCGCTCCGGTTGACGCGCTGCAGGGCTGCGTCGCGTGCGGGGGCGGACGGGTGGGCACGGGGGCATCAGGGCGGGGCCGGTGCTCCGCCCGGACCGCTGGTGCCGTCGCGCTTCTCCCGCGGGGGCAGCGAATCCTCCCCATGGACCAGGAACCAGACGTTCTCGGCGATGTTGGTGGCATGGTCGCCGATGCGCTCGAGGTTCTTGGCCATGAACAGCAGGTGGGTGCAGGGCGTGATCGCCCGTGCGTCCTCCATCATGTAGGTCAGCAGCTCCCGGAACAGCCCGGTATAAAGCGCGTCCAGGTCCGCGTCCCGGGTACGGATGCGTTGTGCCGCTTCGGCATCGGTGGCTTGATAGGCGTGGAGCACGGCGCGGAACTGTGAAAGCGCCAGTTGCCCGAGTGCGTTCAGGGTGCGGGTATGTGGCAGCGGGGGCGACCCGGCCAGCGTCGCGGCGCGCCTGGCGACATTGGCGGCGTAGTCGCCGATACGCTCGATGTCCGAGGCGATGCGCAGGGCGGCGAGGATCTCGCGAAGGTCCCTGGCCAGCGGACCGCGCATCGCCAGCTGCATCACGTTGTGGCTGACTTCGCGTTCCAGATCGTCGATCGCATCGTCGTTGGCGGCGATGCGTGCCGCCGCATGGCCGTCGCGGAGGTCCACTGCACCAAGCGCGGCTTCCAGTTGCGAGGCGGCCATCGCGCCCATGCGCAGGATCTCGCCCGCCAGTCGCTCGCGTTCCTCGTCGTAGCTCCTGACGATGTGGTCGTGGGGTCGGGTATCCATGTGCGGCTCCAGGTCACGGTCAAGGGAAGGCGCCGGCGGCATGGCGCCGAGCCGGGGTGCGTTCATCCGAATCTTCCGGTGATGTAGTCCTCGGTCTGGCGCCTGGAGGGCTTGGAGAAAATCACGCTGGTGGGGCCATGCTCGACAAGCTCGCCGAGGTACATGAAGGCGGTGTAATCGGACACGCGCGCGGCCTGCTGCATGTTGTGGGTCACGATGACGATCGTGTACTGGTTGCGGAGCTCGTCGATCAGTTGCTCGATCCGGCTGGTCGAGACCGGGTCCAGGGCCGATGTCGGCTCGTCCAGCAGCAGTACGTCCGGGCGCAACGCCACCGCGCGAGCGATGCACAGCCGCTGCTGCTGGCCACCGGACAGGCCCAGCGCGGAGTGCCGGAGCTTGTCCTTCACCTCGTCCCACAGCGCGGCCTGGCGCAGGGCCTGCTCCACGCGTTCGTCGAGCCGGGACCTCGGGAGTTTCTCGTGGTGGCGGATGGCGTAGGCCACGTTCTCGTAGACCGACATCGGGAACGGGACGGGCTTCTGGAACACCATGCCGACTTTGCTGCGCAGCCGGTTGATCGGGTACCGGGGGGACAGGATGTCCTCGCCGTCGAGCAGGACCCGGCCTCTGGCCTTCAGGCCCGGGTACAGCGCATAGATCCGGTTGAACACGCGCAGCAGGGTGGACTTGCCGCAGCCGGAAGGGCCGATCAGCGCGGTGACGCGCCGTTCCGGGATCGCCAGCCGGATGCCCTTGAGCGCGTGGAAGCCTCCGTAGTGGAAGTCCAGGCCGTCGACCACGATTTTCCCCGGCATCTCCCCGGCCAGGTTGCGCCGGCGTGTGGCAGCGGGGGCGTGTTGCATGGTCAGGGCGATGGAATCGTTCATCGGGGATCCCGGAGGCAGGCCGGTCATTGGGAAATCCGCTTGCGCAGGAAAATGGCACGTGCCGCGAGGCTGCACAGCAGCACGAACGAGGTCAGGACGAAGGCGCCGGCCCATGCCAGCTGTTGCCACGATTCGTAGGGGCTGCCGGCGTACTGGTATATGACCACCGGGACACTGGCCATCGGTTCCAGCAGGTTCGCGTTCCAGTACTGGTTGCCGAAGGCGGTGAACAGCAGCGGCGCGGTTTCCCCTGAGATGCGGGCCAGTGCCAGCAGGATGCCGGTGACGATGCCGCCTGCGGCGCTTCTGTAGAGCACCTGCACGGTCACCTTCCACTGCGGCACGCCCAGGGACAGTGCCGCCTCGCGCATCTGCACGGGTACCAGCCGCAGCATCTCGTCCGTGGTACGCACGACCACCGGCAGGACGATGAAGGCAAGCGCGATCGCGCCGGCCAGCGCCGAGAAGCGGCCACCGCTCCCCATCACGACAAGGGAATAGACGAACAGGCCGAGCACGATGGATGGCGCAGAGAGCAGGATGTCGTTGACGAACCGGACGACCATCGCGGCCTTGCGGGCATGTCCATACTCCGACAGCCAGGTGCCGGCCGCCATGCCCAGGGGCGTGCCGATGGCGATGGCCAGAGCGCACATCACCGCGCTGCCGAAGAATGCGTTGAGCAGGCCGCCTTCCTGCATGGGGGGCGGGGTCATCCCGGTGAACAGCTGCCAGTCGAGTCCGGCGACGGCCCGGGAAACCAGCGTCCACAGGATCCAGCCGAGAAAGAACAGGCCGGCAAGCGCGGTGGCGACGGCGAAGGAGGTGGCCACGGCGTTGGTGATCCGGCGACGCGCGTACAGGCGGTCCGTCCCGCCGGCCATGTGCATGGAGGGCGTGGATGCGGCGCTCATGCCGTCCCCTCCCTGCGGGAAAGACGCAGCAGCAGGAGCCGGGCGATCGCGAGCACCACGAATGTGACCACGAACAGGACGAAGCCCAGCAGCAGCAGCGCGGACCGGTAGGTTTCGGTCGCCTCGCCGAAGTCATTTGCGATCAGGGCGGCGATGGTCGTCCCGGGCTCCAGCAGCGAGGGCGTCAGCCGCACCGAATTGCCGACCACGAAGGCGACCGCCATGGTCTCGCCGAGCGCCCGCCCCAGGCCGAGGAAGATGCCGCCGATCACCGCATGGCGCGTATACGGCAGCACGACGTCCCGGACCACCTCCCACCTGGTTGCCCCCAGCGCGTAGGCCGATTCCTTCAGAAGTGCAGGTACCGCCAGGAAGACCTCGCGCATCACCGAGGATATGAACGGGACCACCATGACAGCGAGCACCAGTCCGGCGGTGAGCAGGCCGATGCCGAGGGGTGGCCCGCGGAACAGCATACCGATGCCCGGAATCCCGCCGAGGTGGTCGTTGAGCCAGGGGGTGACGTGTTCCGTCATGACCGGCACGAGCACGAACAGGCCCCACATGCCATAGATGATCGAGGGGATGGCGGCCAGCAGTTCGATGGCGGTGCCGAAGGGACCGCGAAGCCAGCGTGGCGCGACTTCGGTCAGGAAGAAGGCGATGCCGAAGCTCACGGGCACCGCGAGCAACATGGCGATGGTGGCGGTGACGAGCGTGCCCGCGATCGGTGCCAGCGCTCCGTAGCGGTCCTCCACGGGATTCCAGTCCGCCGTGAGGAAGAAGTCGAGGCTCTGGGAGGCAAGCGCGTCGCGACCGCCCCAGAGCATGGACAGTACCGCGCCGGACAGTGCCAGCAGCACGCAAACGACGGTGGCGGCGAGGACCCGGCGGAAGAGGCGGTCGTTGCGCGTGTCGCGCAGCCCGCGTGCGACATGGACAGCCCGGGCGGTGTCAATGCTCATCGGTGCTCCGGGCGCGGGTGCGGGCGGGAGCCCGGCAGCAGATCGGGGCGTCCAGCAGGGGGAGGAGCGTGCATGCCGGCCGAGGGTTCATGCGTGCGATCGGTCGTTGTGCGGTCGCGGTGACGTGGCTGTACGGCGACATTGGATGATGTTTTTGTGACATCCGTGTGACAGCCCGCCTCGCGTTTTCCCGCCATTGGAAGAAACACGCGGGCCCGCGGGCCCGCGTGGAAGGAGTGGAGAGAGGCGAAGAAAACCGCCGGATCAGTAGGGCAGCCGTTCGGCCCAGTACGCCTCGATCTGCCGCACCAGCGGGTCGGGCAGGGGCACGTAGCCCAGTTCCCGTGCCTGCCGGTCACCGTTGGCGTACACCCAGCGGAAGAACTCCCGGGCGTTGCGTGCACCCTCGACGTTGCGGGGCTTCTTCCGCATCAGGATGAAGTTGGTCGCGGTGATCGGCCAGGCGTTCTCGCCGGGGGCGTTGGTGATCACCAGGTGGAAGTCGCGCGTGCTGCCCCAGTCGGCGTTCGAAGCGGCGGCCGAGAAGGTTTCCTCGGTCGGCTGCACGAAATTCCCGGCGGCGTTCTTCAGGCGCGACCAGGCGAGCCGGTTCTGTGTCGCGTACGACAGTTCGACGTAACCGATGCTGCCCCGGATCTGCCGGACATAGGCGGCCACGCCCTCGTTGCCCTTGCCCCCGATGCCGGTCGGCCATTTCACCGAGGTGCCCTCGCCCACGGCCTGTTTCCAGTCCCGGCTGACCTTGGACAGGTAGTTGGTGAAGTTGAACGTGGTGCCGGAGCCGTCCGAGCGGTGGACCACGGTGATCCGGGAGGCAGGCAGCTGCAGGTCGCCGTTGAGGGCGACGATCGCCGGGTCGTTCCAGTGCGTGATCCTCCCGAGGAAGATGCGGGCCAGGGTCTCGCCATCCAGCTTCATCGCGCCGGCAGGCACGCCCTCGAGGTTGATGATCGGCACCACTCCGCCGATCACGGAAGGGAACTGGACCAGTCCGGCCTTTTCAAGCTCCTCCGGCGGGAGCGGCGCGTCGGACGAACCGAAATCCACGGTGCCGGCCCTGATCTGGGCGATGCCGCCGCCCGATCCGATGGACTGGTAGTTGATCTCTTTGCCGGTGGCTTGCCTGTAGTCCGCGGACCAGCGGGTCATGGCGGGATAGACGAACGAGGCGCCGGCGCCGGTGGCGTCGCTGGCGGCAGCGGGGAGAGCCATCGCCGAGGCGATGGCGGCGATGAAAACGGTCCTGATCCTGTCAAACATGGGATTCCTGCGATGAACGCGGGTCCGGCCCGCACTGCGCGGCATTGCATCCGATGGAGATGACGGCGTGATGTCACCCGGATGACGGAACCATGACAGCACCTGCGGTGGCGGCCGGGGTGTCATGCCGGCGTCATGTACCGGTCACGCTGGCGTCAAGTGCCGGCCCGATGCTGTGCCGCGATCCGGCAGGCGTGTAACGTAGCGTGGGCATTGGACGTGCGTGCGGCCGCCGCCGGAAGGCCACGACATCCAATCCGGGGAATCTTCGACATGCACCATTCCACATTGACGGCCGCGCTCCTGCTCGTGCTTGGCACGGCCGGCTTCTCCGCCAGCGCCGGTAACGACGGAAGTGAAATCGAGGAACTGAAGGCACGGCTCGCCGCCCTGCAGGCCAGGGTCGCAGAGCTGGAGTCGCGGTCCGACGCCCAGTCGGACATCAATATCGCCACCCGGGAAAGCCTGGACAGGATCGGGACCGCGACGCCCACCCTTTCGACGAAAGGGGGGATCAAGGTCGTGTCCCCGGACCGGGCGTTCGAGGCCTCGGTCGGCGGGCGCATCCACTTCGATGCCTATGCCTTTGACCGCGACCTCGCCGGGGTCACCGGCACGAGCGAGTTCCGTCGCGCGCGGCTGACCCTGCAGGGCAAGGCATTCGGCTGGGACTACAAGATGGAGAATGACTTTGCCGCGGGCGGAGGGCTGGAGGGATTCCGCGACGTGTACATCGCCCGCTCCGCGCTCGGCGGGAAGTTCACCATCGGCCACTTCAAGCCCTACCGTGCGATGGAGGAACTGACCAGCTCCAACGAGATCCTGATGATGGAGCGGCCGTTTGCCTCGGCCACCGGCCTGTTCAGCGGGCGCCAGTTCCAGCAGGGCATCGGCTACCTGCGCGCGGCAGGCCGTTACACCGTCGGCTTCAGCGTGTTCAACCTGCGTGGTGCCAGCGGGCCGCGCAACGAAGGCGTCGGCTATGCCGGGCGTGTGACGTTCGCACCGGTGGATACCGCCGACCGCACCCTGCACCTCGGGGCCTGGGTCAGCCACGAGAACGCCAACAGGGGATCGGCGGACCTGTCCGCGTCGTTTGCATACGCCGGCCGACGCGGCCCATCGCAGAACATCGCCACCGTGTCCGGCGCGGACGGCGACGAGGTGACCGCCTACGCGGTCGAGGTTGCCGGCGCGTTCGGACCGCTGTTCTTCCAGGGCGAGTACGCGAACGCGAGGTTCGGCCAGCCAGCCGGCCCGGACCAGGACCTGCGGGCCTGGTACCTGCAGGGCAGCTGGCATCTCAATGGCGGGCACAAGCCGTACAAGCCAGGCTCCGGCGTGTTCGGATCCGCTCCCGTCGCCGACAAGGGGCTGTGGGAGCTGACCGCGCGCTACGACACGGCCCGCAACCGTGACCTCGACCGCAGGGTCCGCAGCTGGATCGTCGGCCTGAACTACCACGTCAACCCGAACCTGCGGGTCATGTTCAACTACACGCAGGGTGACAACGAAGTGACCGGCGACGGGACCGCGCAGTACGCGTTGCGCACGCAGTTCGCCTGGTAGGCCCGGTCCACGCGCCCCCGGCGGATCATGCGTGGGGCCCCTGCGCACTTTCCCTGTGCCGAAAGTCAGGCGCGCACCGGGCGTGCCTGTGCTTAGGATAGATCCGGTGCCCGGATGGCCCGCGCTTCGGCGCGGGTCGCCGGGCGCGCTCCATGCGAATGCGAACGGAGCCCGTCCCGGCCGCGGCCGGGATGACGGGCTTGTCCTGACAGGGGAGAACGTTGAAGTGGCGGAGATGATGCGCGGCATTGCGTTGGCGGGCCTGGTGGCGGTGTTCGGCATCGCCGGGGCGCGGGCCGAACCGGTGGACCTGGACATGGTGGCCCGGATCCGGCAGGAGGCCTTCACCCGGTCGCAGGTGGCGGCCAACCTGAAGGAGCTGACCGAGAACATTGGCCCACGGCTGACCAATTCGCCGAACTATTCGCGCGCGGCGGAGTGGGCGCGCAACAAGCTGCAGGGCTACGGGCTGGCGAACGTGCGCGAGGAAGTCTACGACCCGGCGTACGGCCGCGGTTGGGAATTCCGTGCTTCGCGCGTGGAGATGCTGTCGCCCCGGCAGACGCCCATCCACGCGCTGCCCAGGGCGTGGACGCCCGGCACGCAGGGGCCGGTCGAGGGCGAGGTGGTCAAGGTCTCGCTGAAGACGAAGGAGGACCTCGAGAAGAACCGGGGCAAGCTGCGCGGCAAGATCGTGCTGCTGGATGACGCGCGCCCGTACAAGCCCTCCGACAGGCCCGATTTCCGCCGCCACACGGAAGAGACGCTCGGCGAGCTGCAGACCTTCCCGGTGCCGGAGCAGGCCGCGCCCGGCGCGCAGGAGAAGCGCCTGGAGGAATTCCGCAAGCGCCAGGCCTTCAGCCGCGAGCTCAACACCTTCCTGGCGGAGGAAGGCGTGCTGGCGACGCTGTCGATCAGCCCCTGGGACAACGGCATCCTCCGCGTCACCGGCGGGGGATCGCGCAAGGCCGGCGAGCCGGTGGGCGTGACCGACCTCGTCGTCGCCGCAGAGCACTACAACCAGCTGGTGCGCGCGGTCGAGGACAAGCAGGACGTGCGCCTGCGTCTCGACGTGGATGCCCGTTTCACCAGCGACGAGGACCTGCCGGCGACCAACGTCTTCGCCGACCTGCCGGGTTCCGGCAAGGCAGACGAACTGGTGATCATCGGCGCGCACCTCGACTCGTGGCACACCGGCACCGGCGCCAGCGACAACGCCGCCGGCGTGGTGGTGATGATGGAGGCGATGCGCATCCTCAAGGCGATCGGCGCCAGGCCCAAGCGCACCATCCGCCTGGCGCTGTGGGGTGGCGAGGAGCAGGGCCTGAACGGTTCGTCCGGTTACGTGGCGAAATACCTCGCCGACTGGCCCGAGCCGACCGATCCGGAGCAGAAGGCGCTGCCGCGTGCGTTCCAGCGCGGCACCGGCCCGCTGCAGCGCAAGCGCGACTACGACCGCTTCTCGGTGTACTTCAACTTCGACAACGGCACCGGCCGGATCCGCGGCGTCTATGCCCAGGAGAACCATGCCGCGGTGCCGATCTTCAGGGCGTGGCTGGAGCCGTTCCACGACCTCGGCGCCGAGGTGGTGAGCACGCGCAACACCGGCAGCACCGACCACATCCCGTTCGACCGCGTCGGCCTGCCCGGCTTCCAGTTCGTGCAGGATCCGGCCGACTACTCGACCCGGGTCCACCACAGCCATCTGGACACCTACGACCACGTGGTGCCGGAGGACCTGAAGCAGGCGGCGGCCATCATCGCCTCGTTCGCCTGGCACGCGGCCAACCGCGAGGGGCGCTTCCCGCGCAAGCCCTTCCGCGACCGCGACGAGTGACGGGGACCGCGGAGATGGACATGGCGACGCCGGTTTCCTCCCGGGAACCGGCGTCCCCCGTTCCCGGGACGGGTTCCCCGCCGTCTGGCGGGATCAGGTGGCGTCCGCGGCGGGCGTCTTGTCCTTGAACCGGCACAGGTCGCGGATCATGCAGCGCGGGCAGTCCGGCCTGCGCGCCTTGCACACGTAGCGGCCGTGCAGGATCAGCCAGTGGTGCGCGCCCATGGCGTATTCGGGCGGCACCACCGCCAGAAGGGCGTCCTCCACCTCGCGCACGCTCCTGCCGGGCGCCAGCCCGGTGCGGTTGGCGACGCGGAAGATGTGCGTGTCCACCGCGATCGTCGGCTGGCCGAAGACGGTGTTGAGGATCACGTTCGCGGTCTTGCGGCCGACGCCGGGCAGGGCCTCGAGCTCCTCCCGGGTGCGGGGGACCTCGCCGCCGTGCCGCTCGAGCAGGATGCGGCAGGTGGCGATGATGTTCTTCGCCTTGGCGTTGAACAGGCCGATGGTGGAGATGTAGCGCTTGAGGCCTTCCTCGCCCAGCCCGAGGATCGCCTGGGGCGTGTTGGCGACGGGGAACAGCCTGCGCGTGGCCTTGTTCACGCCCACGTCGGTCGCCTGTGCCGACAGGATCACCGCGACCAGCAGTTCGAACGGTGTGGAGTATTCGAGCTCGGTGGTCGGGTCGGGATCGTGCTCCGCCAGCCGCGAGAACAGCTCGCGGACTTCCTCCGCCGACAGCCGCTGGCCGCGGCGGGCGGTCTTGCGCATGGTCCTGCTCATGGCTTGCTTCGTCGCGAGGCCTTCGCCAGCGCGCGGGCGAGCGCGGCCGCGGCGGCAGGCGGGAGGGGAGGTTTCGCGGCGGCATCCGCGGATGGCGTGTCGGCGCGCCGGGCTTCCCGCTCCGCGGCGATGCGCGCCAGCCGCGCCTGGCGGGCGCGGTGGCGTTCGCGCGCCCGCCACGCCCGGCGCAGCCGCGCCTGCGTGGCCGCGAGCAGGGCGCGGTCCGCGGCGGGCAGGGCGTCGCCGGCCGCATCCGCGTCCACGTCCATCAGCCCGGCCTCGATCGCGGCGTCCACGTCGCCGTCGCGCAGCAGCGCGGCCAGGCGCGCGAGTGCGAGTGTGGCGGCGTCGTGCGGCCGGGCGGGCGGGGGTGCCATGCCGCGCTCAGCGCCCGCGGAACACCGGCTTGCGCTTCTCGAGGAAGGCACGGGTGCCCTCGCGCATGTCCTCGGTGGAGAACACCAGGCCGAACTGGGCGGATTCGTATTCCAGCCCCTCGCCCAGGCCGATCTCGCTGCCGGTGGCGATGCAGTCGAGGATGCCGCGCAGCGCCAGCGGCGCGGCGCCGGCCAGTTGCGTGGCCAGCTTCATGGTCTCGGCTTCCAGTTCCGCGGCCGGGACCACGCGGTTGACGATACCCAGTTGCAGGGCGCGCGCCGCGTCGACCGGGGCGCCGGTCAGGCACAGCTCCAGCGCCGCGGCGCGACCGCACAGGCGCACCAGGCGCTGGGTGCCGCCGAAGCCCGGGATCAGGCCGAGGTTGATCTCGGGCTGTCCCATCTTCGCGGTGTCGGCCGCGATCCGCAGGTGGCAGCTCATGGCCAGTTCCAGGCCACCGCCCAGCGCGTAGCCGTTGATCATGGCGATCACCGGCTTGGGCATCTTCTCGATGCCGCGCATCATGCGGGTGCCGCGTAGCGAGAAGTCGCGTCCCTGCGCAGGCGTGAGCGTGGACATCTCGGCGATGTCGGCCCCGGCGACGAAGGCCCTGGAGCCGGCGCCTGTCAGGACCACGACCCGGACGGCGTCGTCCGCGGCCGTGGCCTCGAAGGCGTCGCGCAGGGCGTCCAGGGTGGCCGAGTCCAGCGCATTCAGCCGGTCGGGGCGGTTGATGGTGATGGTCCGGACGGCGTCCTGGTCGGAAATCAACAGGTTGGGCTCGGTCATGGCTGGCAACGGGAGGGAAACGGGCGGCGCCTGGCGGGAACTCCGGGGCCCGGCGAAGGTCAGGGGTAAGGGCGTCAGTGGCGGTTCAGTGCCGCCGCCGCTATCCTACCGCGTCGTTCGGATCATTCGGATGGGGCGGCTGGGCCGCCCCATTCCTTGATGGCCACAACCATCGAAACCAAACCGGAGAACCGCTACATGAAGTTGCGTTTGCTCGCCGCCAGCCTCGCGGCCCTGACCCTGGCGTCCGGCGCCGTTTCCGCCCAGGACCTCACGTCCGAGCGGGGGAAGCTGAGCTATGCCATCGGTTACAACACCGGCGTCGAGCTGGCCGAGCTGTCCGCTCGCGGCGAGTCGGTGGACGTCAACACCGTGATCAAGGCCATCCAGGACGCCTACGCCCGCAAGGAGCCGGCCGTCCCGGTCGACCAGCTGCGCGCCGCGGTCGAGGCCATGCAGCAGCGCCAGCAGGCCAAGCTGCAGGAGGAGTTCAACAAGCTCGCGGCGGCGAACAAGGCAGCCAGCGACAGCTTCCTCGCCCAGAACCGCGGCAAGCCCGGCGTGCAGGTCCTGCCCGGCAGCACGGTGCAGTACCGCGTGATCGAGTCGGGCAACGGCGCCAAGCCGACCCAGGCCAGCGAGGTCGAGCTGAACTACAAGGGCATGCTGCCTGACGGCACCGTGCTGGTCGACACCTCGCAGCCGCCGGAAGGCCAGCAGGCCGGCCCGGTGAAGATGAAGGTCAGCCAGATCCCGCTGCCGGGCCTGCGCGAGGCGCTGCTGCAGATGCCGGCCGGCTCGCGCTGGGAAGTGGTGCTGCCGGGCGACAAGGCCTATGGCACCGACATCCGCGCAGGGCGCATGGCCAACCAGGCCGTGATCTTCGACATCAAGCTCCTGAGCGTGAAGTAACCTGGCGTCCATTCCGCGCCGTGCCGGCCCCAGGGCCGGCACGGCGTTTTCGCACCCGGACCCCCGGTCCGGATGTGTGGTGCAGTACGCAGTATCGACAAGATGGATTCCACCTTCCGCGCCGTGCTCAGTCCCTGCACCGGCGTCTGCATGCTCGACGATGACGGGTTGTGCATGGGGTGCCGCCGCACCGCGGCCGAGATCGCGCGCTGGCCGCTGATGGGCGATGATGAACGTCTCCACCTGATGGAACACGTGCTCCCGCAACGGGAGCGGCGGGCCGAGTGACGATGCCGGATCCGGGGTTGCCCGAACTGCGACGCGCGCTGCATCCGCTGGCGCAGGTGCCGGATGGCCCGGGGTGGAACGCCGCCGAACTGGCGGGTCTGCTTCCCGGGGGAGTGCGGTTCCGCAGGGCGGCGGTGCTGGTCGGGCTGGTGCCGCGCGGCCCGGAAACGCACGTGCTGTTCACTCGGCGCACCGAACTGATGCGCCACCATGCCGGGCAGGTCAGCTTCCCGGGCGGGCGCATCGAGGAGACGGACCCGGGGCCGCTCGATGCGGCATTGCGCGAGGCGCACGAGGAGATCGGCCTGGCGCCGGCCATGGTCGAACCGCTGGGCTGGCTCGATCCCCTGGACACCATCACCGGTTACCGCGTGTTGCCGGTGGTCGGGCTGGTCGCGCCGGACTTCGTACCGCGGCCCGATCCGGGCGAGGTCGCCGAGGTGTTCGAGGTGCCGTTGGCCTGGCTGCTGGAACCGGGCAACCTGGTGTGGACCGGGATCGAGCTGGCCGGGCGCACGAGGCATGTGGCCGAGATCCGCCCGCGCCCCGGCGACCCGCCGGAGCGCCGCATCTGGGGCGCCACGGCTTCCATACTGTCCAACCTGCGCGAACGCATCGGAGGGGCGTGATGGACGGACGCTGGACCACGCTTGTGCGACCGGACGAGCTGGAAGCCGCGCTCGGCGACCGCGACGTGGTGGTCGTGGACTGCCGGTTCTCGCTTGCCGATCCGCGGGCGGGCGAGGCCGCGTACCGGCAGTCGCACATCCCGGGCGCGCGCCATGCCCACCTGGACCGCGACCTGTCCGGCCCGCACGCGCCGGGCGCCGGCCGCCATCCGTGGCCGGATGCCCGCGGTTTCACCGCCTGGCTGCGCCGCCAGGGCATCTCGCCGCGGACGCGGGTGGTGGCCTATGACGATGGCGACGGCGCGTTCGCCGCGCGGCTGTGGTTCCTGCTGCGCGTGCTCGGGCACGCGAGTGTCGCCGTGCTCGACGGGGGCTGGGACCGCTGGCGCGCCGAAGGGCGCCCGCAGGACGCCACCGTGCCGGCGGAAGCCCGGGCGGACTACGACGCGTGCTTCGATGCAACGCTCCTGTGCGATGCCGCAGGCGTGCAGGCCCACCTCGATGCCGGCGGCCTGCTGCTCGACGCGCGGGCGCCGGAGCGCTACCGCGGCGAGGCCGAACCGATCGACCGCGTCGCCGGCCACGTGCCGGGCGCGGTCAACCGGCCGTACGCCGCCAACCTGCGCGACGGCCGCTTCCGGCCCGCGGAGGAGCTGAGGGCGGAGTTCCAGACACTGCTGGCAGGCCGTGCACCGCGCGACGTGGTGGTGATGTGCGGCTCGGGTGTCACCGCCTGCCACCACCTGCTGGCGATGGCGCACGCGGGGCTGCCGGGCGCGCGCCTGTACACCGGTTCCTGGAGCGGATGGATCGAGGATCCGTCGCGGCCAGTGGCCCGCGGCGGCTGAGTGGGGAGAAAATGACATGCACGCCGAGATCTGGCACAACCCGGCCTGCAGTACCTCGCGCAACACCCTGGCGCTGATCCGGCACGCGGGCATCGAGCCTGTGGTCGTCGAGTACCTGCGCAACCCGCCGGACAGGGAGCGCCTGCGCCGGGCCATCGCCGACGCCGGCCTGCGCGTGCGCGACGCGATCCGCACGAAACAGCGCGAATACGCGGAACTCGGGCTGGACGATCCGGCGCTGGACGACGAGGCGCTGCTGGACGCGATGGTGGCCACGCCGGTACTGATCAACCGCCCCTTCGTGTTCACGCCGCTGGGCGTGCGCCTGTGCCGGCCGTCCCCTCTGGTGGCGCTGGAGATCCTGCCGCCGTGCAAGGGGCCGTTCCACAAGGAGAACGGCGAGTTGCTGCTCGACGCCGACGGCCGGCCGGTGGGCTGAGGCCGGAGGCTATTTCCCGAGCTTCGCGACCAGTGCGCGCAGGCCGGCCTGGGTGTCGGGATCGTTCCAGGACGCGATGAAGCGGTCGAGGCGGAGGCGTTCCGGCTGCAGCGCCGCCACCAGCTCCGCGCGCGCGATGGCGCGCGTCTGCAGCACCGGCTGGCGTGGCAGCGACAGCAGGTTGCGCAGCCAGGCGCGTGCCCGCGCAGGCACGTCGTCGATCTCCGCCAGTTCGTCCACCAGCCCGATCTCGTACGCGCGCTGCGCCTCGACCAGCTCGCCGCCGACCAGCAGGCGCTCGGCCCGGTGCTCGCCGACCGCGCGCCGCATCAGGTACTGGATGCCTTCCGGCGCGACCAGCCCGACCTGGGTCTCGTTCAGGCCGATGCGGTACGGGCCCGCCGCCATCACCCGGTAGTCGCAGCACAACGCGAGCACGCAGCCGCCGGCGGGCGAGTGGCCGTTGATCGCGGCGGCCACCGGCACGGGGGATGCGGCGAGCGCGCGCGCGGCGTCGGCGAACGCCTCCCAGGTGGCGCGCACGCCGTCCCCGTCGAGCGAGAGCAGGCGGGGGACGTCGAGCCCAGCGGTGAACGCCTTCGGGCCGCCGCTGAGCACGATGCCCTGCGCGCCTTCGGCAGGGGCATGCATGACCGCGTCGCGCAGGGCCAGGCACAGCTCGAGGTCCAGCGCGTTGACGGGCGGGCGCGACAGCCGCAGTTCGTGGATGCCGCCTTCGTGGACCGTGGTTTCGACCAGAGCGCTCATCGTGATGCCCCGCCGGGAGGGAAGGCCATCATAACGTCAGTCCGCGTGCGCGGACGCGACCTTGCGGACCGCGTCCGGCAGTGGCGTGGGACGCCCGGTCGCGCGTTCCACCCACACCATGACCACGTGCCCGTCCGCGTGCAGCACGCTGCCGTCCTCGCTGCCGATGCGGTGGCCGATGGTCACGCTGGTGGTGCCGACGCGGTCGATGAACAGTTCCACCGCGACCCGCGCCGGGTACGGGATGGGCACGCGGTAGTTCATCTGCACCGCCGCCAGCAGCGGCGCGATCCGGTCCGTGAGCCATTCTTCCCCGAGGGACTCGAACCAGCGGATCCGGGCCTCCTCGAGGTAGGTCATGAAGTTCGAGTTGTTGACATGGTTGAACGCGTCGAGGTCGCGCCAGCGCAACTCGATCGGCATGCGGAACACGGGCTTGCGGTCGTCTGTGGCCATGGCGTGGGCGTGACGTGTGGGGGATCGCAAGTCTGCCGCCTTCGCGCCGAGCAATTGCTCAGGCGCCGGCCCGGCGCTTCGGCCGGGAAGGGCCGGCGCCGAGGATCTTCGCGAGGAACTGCCCGGTGTACGAGTGCGGTACCGTCGCCACGTGTTCCGGCGGCCCCTCCGCGATGATGCGGCCACCACGGTGGCCGCCCTCGGGGCCGAGGTCGATCACCCAGTCGGCGGTCTTGATCACGTCCAGGTTGTGCTCGATCACGACCACGGTGTTGCCCTCGTCGCGCAGCCGGTGCAGCACCGCGAGCAGGTGGTCGATGTCGTGGAAGTGCAGGCCGGTGGTAGGTTCGTCGAGGATGTACAGCGTGCGCCCGGTATCGCGGCGCGAGAGTTCCTTGGCCAGCTTCACGCGCTGGGCCTCGCCGCCGGAGAGCGTGGTCGCGCTCTGGCCGAGCCGGATGTAGCCGAGGCCCACGTCCATCAGCGTCTCCAGCTTGCGTGCGACCGCCGGGATCGGCTCGAACAGCGACAACGCCTCCTCGACCGTCATCTCCAGCACGTCGTGGATGCTGTAGCCCTTGTACAGGATCTCCAGCGTCTCGCGGTTGTAGCGCTTGCCGTGGCAGACGTCGCAGGGCACGTACACGTCCGGCAGGAAGTGCATCTCGACCTTGATCAGGCCGTCGCCCTGGCAGGCCTCGCAGCGGCCACCGCGGACGTTGAAGCTGAACCGGCCGGGCGAGTAGCCGCGGGCGCGCGCCTCGGGCACCTGGATCGAGCCGACCACCACCGGCTCGCTCTGCATCTCGGCCGCAGGCGGATTCATGCGCGCCCCCTCGAGGCGATAGCCGACACGGTCACTGCGATTCGAAACCTCCCAATCGGCCGCGAAAAAGCCTGCATGCTCGACGTGCTCGAACCAGTCCCATTGCGGCCCCCGCCACACGCGGATCAACGGCATTTCCTCGTAGCTCCGCCGATCTCCCGGATACACCCACGCCTCATCCAGTCCTCGCGCGTGAGGCGCATCGCCGGCCTGCAGCCGGTCTCCCGGGCGCAGCTCGCGGCCGATGCCTCCCCGCGCATACGTGCTCGCGCTGCCAAGAATCACCGGCGCCTGAAAGCCACCCTCGACGGCGACATACGTCCAGAGGCCGTTTCGCGAATACGGAAAACGAAGCACATCGCCCGGCCGGAGCCGACGCGCATGCCATGCCGGAATCATCGCCCCCGCCTCCGCGCCGGTGACCGCAAACCGCCGCGGTTCCAGCACCCGCAGCTCCGCGCCCTGCATGAGCAGTTCGAGCACGGGCGCCGTTTCCGGATTTCCCACGAGGCGGTTCGCCCACATTGCGGCGTGCGGGTCCATCACGCCGCTCGGTGGCACGCCGAAGCGCTTCCAGCCATGGCGGCCCTGATCCTGGACCGACACCCCCAGCCCGGTTCGCAAAATCTCCACGACGTCGCTCATTTCACCGGGATGAATTTCACGCGGTCCCCGGGTCGCAGAAGAAACATCGCCATGTCGTCCGGCTCCCTCCGATTCAGGTCGAACAACCGCACCGTCGTATTCCCGATGATGTTCCAGCCACCGGGGCTCTCCACACTGTAGATGCCCGTGTGGGCGCCACCGATCGCCACCGATCCCGTCGGCACCCGCGGGCGCGGATTCGCCCGACGCGGCGTGTGCAATTTCGGATCGAGTCCCGTGAGGTAGGGAAATCCCGGGGAAAAACCCAGCAACGCCACCTCGTAGATCGGTGCCGCGTGCCGCTCCACTACTTCGCTGATGCTCAGCCCATGCCGGTCCGCCAACTCGCCGAGGTCCGGCCCGTCGTAATAAACGGGAATCTCGTGCAGGGTGGATTCCCCCGCCTCCGACAGCGGAAGCGCCGCAAATCGTTCCGCCCACTGCCCGGGATGGAAGGCGGCACCGGGCGGAAACTCCACGAGCACCTTGTCGAAGGCGATCGAGAAATCGAGCACGCCATCCGCCGATTCGAGAAATCGCTGGATCGCCCGCATTCGCAGGCGCGTCGAAGCCTCATCCGGCCCGTCCACCTGGAAGAGCACCGCTCGAGGTCCGCAACGTGTCCACCTCATTTTCGCAAGCAAATCAAAAAGCCCTTGCGAGACCAATCATTCCCTCTTTAGCTCATCATATCATGGCTCTCCCACCAGGAACCCAGGCGCCCGACTTCACCCTCAAGACGATGACATCCGACGGCCTCGCCGACCTGACGTTGAGCGAGGCGTTCGGCAAGGCAAACACCGTGTTGCTGTTCTTCCCGGCGGCCTTCACGAGCGTGTGCACGAAGGAATTCTGCGATACGACGGCCGACCTGTGGCGCTACGAGGAACTGAGCGCGAGAGTCATCGGCATCAGTGTCGATACGCCATTCGCCCAGGCGGAATGGGCAAAGAAGGAAGGTATCACCGTCCCGCTCGTCAGCGATCTGAACAAGGAGGTCACGCGGAAATACGACGTCCTGTTCCCCAACCTCGCCGGCGTGGGAGACGCTTCCGCGCGTGCAGCGTTCGTCATCGACAAGTCGGGAATGATCGTCCACAGCGAGCAGACCGCGACCAACAAGGACATGCCGGATTTCGACAAGGTCCTCGCAGCGCTCCAGAGCCTTAAATAAGGAAGCCCCTCAACGGGCGGCCTGCTCGATCTGATCGATCGGCTCAAAACTTCCCGGCGCTGCTGAGAACGCGGCAAGCGGCGGGGCATCGCGCGTGGTGATTTCCCGCAGGATGTTCGCGGCCAGCGGCGCGGCGACTCCACCGCCGGACCTTCCTCCCTGCGCAAGAACGGCAATCGCATATTCGGGCTTGTCGTAAGGCGCGAAGCCG